>JAFUSN010000004.1:0-660162 GCA_017467625.1 Clostridia bacterium
AAATCTCAAATTAGGAACGTTAGGACTTTTATTGTCCTTATCAATAGCATTAAGGACAGTATTTTGGGTTGTTTCGTTATTTACGTTTCCCATTGCTATTCCTCCTTGATTATGCCTAATTCTTTCAAATAACCTGCAATTTGCACATCTAATTCGGCTCTTTCACTTTCAAGTTTTTTAATATCTGCCATCACTTGTTGTATATCAACTTCTTCTTCCTCTTCGAATGTATCAACATAACGGGGAATATTAAGGTTAAAGTCGTTTTCTTTTAATTCTTCAATAGTAGCAGAATGGGCATACTTTTCAATTTCTTTCTTTGTTGTGTATGCATCAATAATCTTTTCAATATCTTCATCACGCAATAAGTTTTGATTTTTACCTTTTTCAAAATTCTTACTTGCATCAATAAAGTAAACATTTCTATCTTTTTTATCTTTCTTGAAAACACATATACAAGCCGGAATACTTGTGCCATAGAAAAGGTTAGCAGGAAGCCCGATAATTGTATCAAGATAATTTCTTGTTTCAACAAGATATTGTCTGATTACTGCTTCCGCACCACTTCTAAATAAAGGGCCATGTGGAAGAACAACAGCCATACGACCAGTTGCACTTAAACTGTTTACCATGTGTTCAACAAAAGCATAATCTGCATAAGACTTTGGTGCAAGTTTACCGGCACCTGAAAATCTTTCATCCTTTTCCATCGTTGAATTTGGGTCCCAAGAAGCACTAAAAGGTGGATTTGCAACAACAACATCCATACGACCATATTCTCTTTGTTCATCACTTGGTGCTTTTAATGTGTCGCCCTGATGAATAGAGAACTTATTAAAGTTTACGTTATGAACAAGCATATTCATTCTTGCCAAGTTACAAGTAGTAGTATTAAGTTCTTGACCGTAAATATGAATGTATTTACCGTTCTTTTCCTTTAATCTGTCTGCAACTTGAATTAAAAGAGAACCAGAACCACAAGCAGGGTCGCTAATATATTTAACTTCGCTCAAATCATTTGTTACTAACAAACTTAACAACTTAGAAACTTGTTGAGGGGTATAAAACTCACCGGCTTTTTTACCAGCTGAAGCAGCGAATTGACCAATTAAATATTCGTAAGCATCTCCAAGCAAATCTATTTTGCTATCCATAAAGTTAAAATTGATTTCATCAATAGCAGTGATAAGTTTTGCAATCAATTCGCCTTTTTCTTTATACGTTTTACCGAGTTTATCGGAAGTCAAATTTACGTCATTAAACAAACCTGACAATTGGTCTTCTGATACTTGACCTTTAGTTGAGTCAGAATAGTTTTTGAAAGCATTTGATAAATGTTCAAGTTCAAAATTACCGTTAGATATTCTTTTAACAAGGGCTTTGAAAAGGTGTTTAGGCTCAATAAAATAACCCAAACCAAGATTTACGATTGCAACATCTCTACATTGTGTTGCATCTCTTTTATACATATCGTCAAGAGAAATATGTAAACGTTTTTGAAATTCATTCTCTTCGTGTTCGCAAACATAACGAAAGAAGATAAGTCCTAGAATATAGTCCTTAAATTCATTTGCATCCATATTGCCTCTTAAAGAGTTTGCCATTTTCCACAACTTTGTATGAAGTTCTTTCTTTTGTTGTTGTTCTAATTCGATATCACTCATTCTTTTTCTCCTTAATATACCGTAATTTCATCAAACTTATCAAAATAGCCTTTAATTTCTGCTGGAAGTTTTGATAAGATGTTTAATCTATCATCAATAGAAATTTTTTCGTCTAACAAATCCGTAATGTCTTTATTTAATTCAATATCATCTTGGAAAAAGGAATAGTTTTCTGCAAGTTCTCTTAATTTTTCCTTATCAACGTTGTATTGTCCACTTATACGGTTCAATTCTTTATTTCTTTCGGTATTGATAAATTCTTCATATTCAACAATCGGATCTTTATATAATCCTTCAATATTATCGTCCATAAAGCGATTTACAAACCTTTCAACAAGTTCACGTTTAGATTTATCATTGATTTCCAAAACAAGTCTGCTAACCGCTTTTCTGACTTTCTTTTTGTTTTTATCTTCATGTTCTTGCTGATAACGTATCAATAATTCTACGAGATAATCGAAATTGACCTTTGTTCTGCCTAGTAATGAGATTTCAAAGTCAATGTCATTAAGTATAGATTCTTTTGTAACATTAGGTTTAATATCGTTGTAAATATCTTTATAAAGCCCTTGCAATTCATAATAAGTTTTCATATCCATTTCGGTCTTGTTAATATCGAAATCAATATAGTTATTTGCCTTATTATAAATATGCATCAATTCTCTAAAAGCATTTACGAATGTAATTTTATCGCTTTCCGACTTAGATGTAGCAAGTTTTCTAATTGCCTTACACATAACAAATTGCTCGTTTAGTTTAGCAATTAAATTTTCAAGCGGTTCAAGAGTTACGTCATTATAAACGTCTTTATCATTATTGAAATGAGCTAATGCTTCGTCCATTGTCTTACGAGAAGTTTGATAACAAATAATATTACCGCAGATCTTTGCTTCGTCATAAGTTCTTATAGTCCTTGAAATTGCTTGAATAAGACCGTGCATCTGCATTGATTTATCAAGATACAATGTATTGCAACGAACAAAATCCATACCTGTCAGACATTTATCAACAACGATTAAAATATCAATCATTTTGTTTCTGAATTTATTAATAACGTCTTGTTCATATTGAGCATAGGTAGAAAGTGAAAAGTTAGAATTATTTTCAGGACGTTTATTGTATTCATCAATAATCTTTGCAAGCTGGTCTTTTGCTACCGAAGTAATATCACCTTCTTTACAATCTTCGTTTGCTTCATAAGAATAAATTTCACCAATCTTGATATTAAAATTGTTGTTTAACAACAACTTGTAATATTCATTCGCCAAGCGAATAGAAGAACAAGCTAAGATAGCATTATATCTTCTACCACAAGTCTTTTGGTCAAAAGTTTCTATAATATTATCTGCAACAACTTGACATCTCTTTGGGCTGTTAAGAGCTTCTTCATAATCAATGCCTTGAACAGTTTTATCCAAGAATACAGACTCATCTTTAACTTTAACCGTTTTTACATAATCAATACACAATGGAAGAACGTTCTTATCTCCGATTGCTTCTTTTAATGTGTAAGTATGTACTGGTTTCCCAAAATACAAAGAAGTAAGTTTTGCATTTTGTGTTTTTTCATCTTCTTCAGTAAAGATAGGCGTGCCTGTAAATCCAAAATACAAAGCGTTAGTAAAATAATTTTGAATAAGTTTTCTCATTTCGCCGGCTTGCGTTCTGTGGCACTCATCAAACATAAAAATCATACGCTTATTTTTATATGCTGATAATTCGTCAATTCTTTTACCTTTAAGTGCATTTGACATTTTATTGATAGTTGAGATAATAAGTTTTTTATCACTCTTAATATCTTTTATCAAAGAGTCTGTTTTATTAACATTAGTAAACTCGTCAACAGTAGAAGACATATAAGAGTTAAAGTCGTCTATTGTTTTATCGTCAAGGTCTTTTCTGTCTACCAAAAAGAATACTTTATCTACTTTTGGATTATGGCTCATATCATAAGCAAACTTAAAAGAGGTTAATGTCTTACCAGAACCTGTTGAGTGGAAACAATATCCGTTAGAACCGTCTTTAAGACATCTTGCTTTCAATGCTTCAAAAGCATATATTTGATATGGACGCATTACAAAGAGTTTTTTTGCTCTTGCACTGTCTATCATATAATTAAATACCAATCTAAAAAGGAAAGGACAGAATAAGAAACTTTCTTCAAAGTCATAAAGCGTATTTACTGCTTCATTTTCTTTTGTTGACCATACAAAACAATTACTCTTTAATATTTGATCGTTGTTTGCAAAGTATCTTGTATGTTGTTCATTAGAGATAACAAAAATTTGAATAAAATTGAAGATACCTTTATAGTTACCATCTCTTTTATATCTTAATACCTGATTAAATGCTTGGTTAATCTCAACACCGGGTTTCTTTAACTCTACTTGAACAAAAGGTAAACCATTGATAAGCAAAGAAACATCGAATCTGCCTGCATAAGAGCCAGTCGTTTTTATTTGATGACAAACTTCAAAACTATTCTTTTCGATATCTTCCAAGTCTACTAATTTCAAATAGAGTGGAAAGCCATCTCGTTTAACAACGTCAATTTTTCCCGTTCTTAAAATTTGAGAAGCTTCAAAAATCGTTTTTCCTTCAAGATAAATAGTAATTTCTTTGAATTCGGTATCGGTCAAAGGTTTTCCATTAAGGATATCTTTGTTCAAAATATTTAACTTATTTCTAAAATTTACCAATAATTCTTCATAACTTGAAAGGTTATTGTATTTATACCAATTTGTGGTAATAACATCAATAAACTTTTTTTCAACATCATATTCGGTTGTATATAATTCGTTATGCATACAATTCTCCTAAGTATACTAATACAGCTTAATTATATCATATAAATAGGAAAAATGTATCTATATTTGGCAAATTTCTAAAATAATTATTATGTTCTAATTTTTTTTAATTTGACAACAGCGCGTGTGCTTGTCTTGATACAAGTCGGTGTCGCTTCGCTCCACCGAGACAAGCACACGCTTAAAAGAAACTTGCTGGAACAAATACAAAACGGCAACTAAATGTGGGTTTTCGCGCAGGCTTACCGAAAAACCTCACATTTTTATCGTTGCCGTTTGTTTTAATTACATTTTCGCATTTGCTCAATAACTTCAGGTGATACCTTTCCCATTAAAACTCCTTCATCAATACACTCGAAGTCATCGAAGAGTAAAACCTTTTTCTCTTCTTGACCTATTGTTGACACAATATCGTTTTCAAGTATGTCTGATATGAAATACTGGTATAGTTTTTTTGAATAAACTATTTTCTCACCAGATTTTTCAATATATTTCATTAGATAAGTCAGTGCATTAGATAATTTGTTCTCGTGTTCATCTATTTCTTTGAAATCAGAACGACCAAATCGTTCATTAAAATATGTGTTCTGTAAAGTAATAATTCTATCGTGTTTTTCATAGCTATAATCTTTCTTTTCAATAATTTCTCCAACCATAGCACCATTTGGTATATTAAATAATCCATGAAAGTGCAATCTATTTGTTTCAGGGGCTCGTTCCCAAACACCCAGATATTTCCAATTTTTTCTTACAGCAAAATTAGCAAGAGTTTGAATAAGTTTTTTCCTAAAAGTTGACTCCGTATGCAAATTTCCATCATAAGTAAAGGTTACAAAATAGTTAAATCTTGCCAAATACGCTTTGCGACTCATTCTTACTCGGCGACATATCAAGTTTCTTTGTTTGCGTTCAAAATTTGCTTTAACAAAGTTCTCACAATATTCTAGCTTTTCAAAATAAGGGAGCATCATTTCGACAATTTTAGACATTCGTTCTTTCTTAGATAAATTAAGAAATTCACAATAAAGTTGCTCAAAATATTCTTTTTTTGTCAATTTTATAGTGTTTTTTGCAATTTTTTGCGTTTTTTCTGGCAAATTTTCTACATTTTGATTATTTTCATTACATTCTGTCGGCGTAGCAAAAGAAGACACATCAGTGTTTTCTTCTAATGTGTCATCTTCGCTAGACTCTACAGTTATCAACTCCTCTGGCGGTTTTATTTTCTTTTTAACAAACCTTGTAGTGTGGGGAATTGCAATGTAATGGCTACCATCAAAATATACTTTTGACTCACCATACCACATAAAACCTCCATAACAGCTGACCTTTGGATTTAACTAGTCAAGTTAGAGTCAGCGTTTGTATTCGTTGACTTTCTCTTAAACAATCTTTTCCAAAAACTAACTCTTTTCGGCATTTTAGCTTTTTGCTTCTTTTTCCATTCTCTTTGATACTTTTTATCTTCTTTATCAATCAATTTGAATGATTTTTTCATGTTTTTGAAGATATATTTACCAATTTTTGCGTTATATTTCTCTGGAACATAATCAGAAGTGTCCAACATATGGCTAAATGTCGCATAATATTCATCAAGAGTCTTATTTATGAGTTTATTTTTATTATAGTTAATCATTTTAATCATTGTTGTTTTCTCCTTTGATAAAAGTTTTTCGGCATTTCGTCATCGGTATCTTCCAAATACTTGATATAACCATCAATCGATTCTTCCGTTTGTTCTGTGGTCTTTAAATCAAAATCTTCATCAAAATGTCCTGCATAAAACTTTGGTTTGCAACTTTGACTGTCATAAAGAGCAAACACATTGTAATTTGCAATAACAAATCTTTCTGTATAACATTCTTTGTCCTTTTTACCACTAGCAATATATTTTTCAAATAAACTGCTATTTGGTATTTCTCGGATAATCCATTTCAATTTGCAAGGTTTTCCAAACTTGTCATAGTAAACTTTCAATTTCATTATTTCAACAAACTGTGCAAGTTCTCTAATATTTACATCAATAAGCATTGGTCTTTGTGTGTCTAAGAATATATCAAGGTTGTTATGACCGTGTTGCTCATACCATCTTGATTGCCATTCTGGATAGTACATGCTCATTCTACTATTCAAATACTTCTGTGCTTCTGTTATTCCTATTGCCTCATAGGGAAGATTAAAATGTGTTTCAACCCACTCATTAGCAAAACCTAATCTAAAAGGATTTATAATTCGGCTATGCCTTTTACTATACCCAAACTTTCGGCAAGTAATATCATAGTTACTACTTACTGGGTGCTTAGGTATAGTAAGGTCAAAGCCATTATTATTTTTCCTTGCTATTTCATTTGTCATGTTTTTAATTCGCTCTCTATCAAAAGCCAATTGATTTAACAAATGAGTCATATAACAGGTCTTGCCAGTTCTAGGAGGGGCGAAGATAATTGTTATCACTTTATGCTCCTAAATACAGAAACCAAAACACACGCCATAACTATTCGAAGCATTATAGTTAGTGAAATTGCCGTAAGGACTCACATACCAGAAAGTCTTACTACTGTTTTTATGAGATGTACGAAGCCACCAATTGTTGGCAGCACCTGTGCCATTAGATAGATATTTAACTAATTCTGGTATTCTATCAGCAGTAAAGTCTACTAATGTTTGTGTTTGCCAAAACTCATACTGTGAGCCTTCATCTTTATATACACTATTAGTAGTGCCGTCAATTTCAACCTCACTAAATAACCATAATTTATCACTTGATATAGTAATAGTTGTTGATTTATTACCTGCCGATGTTTTTTTATCAACACTAACAATAACAGACCGCAATTCACTAGGTAATTGTGAAAAAATTGTTGCCATAGCGTTTGTGCGCATAGAGCTTGTATCCCAACCACCTTCATTAGTGTTGCTTATATTCATTCCATATTTTGTGGCAAGTAAATTTTTCATACCAAAACTAATTCCAGCCTTGCCATTACCATTTGACAAATCGTCATGATTATAACCAAGAATTTGAATTGTAACTTCTTCATTTGTAGATAAAGTAAACGTCTTTTCATCACCAATATGCCAACCATATTTAGAAGCAACTTGAGAAGATGTTAAATTATTTGTTTTAATATCAGTGCTTACGTCTTGAATTAAACTCCAACTAGCATTAGCAAAAGTAATATTTCTCCAAGTAAATTTAGCAATATATGTTGTATTTGCGATAATTTTATTGTTTAAAGGGTCAACAACTGTTTGTCCGTCTAATGTCCAGCCGTCAAACTGGTAACCATTTTTTGTTGGAGCAGTTGGAACTGTTGCATAGTTATTTGCATTAACAGATTGAGTATCTATAATAACATTCTCTGAAACAAAGTTTACTGTATAAGCATTTAATGTAAATTTAGCAGTAAATGTAGTATTTCCTGTAATAGCAATTTCACTTACATTTACAACAACATTACCATTTAAGCACCAACCATCAAAAGTATAGCCAAATTTAGATGGAGCTGTTGGAACATTAGCATAGTTGTTTTTCGTTACAATTTGAGTATTGTAATCACTGTTATCAACTTTAAATACAACATCATATTTGTAAGTTATATCTGCTGTGAATATTGTATTTCCAGTAATTTGTTGAGTTGTTACATCCACAATAGTTCCATTAAGTTTCCAACCATTAAATACTTTATATGTCGTGCTTGTAGCATTTACATCTGTTGCTGATGAACCATAATTTACAGTTTGTGTACTTAATGTAGTATTTTCATACTTAAATGTTACAGTGTAAGAGTTAATAGTAAATTTAGCAATAAATGTAGTGTTTCCTGTAATCGAGGTGTTTGCTACATTTACAATATCAGTTCCATTCAAAGTCCAACCATTAAAGGTATAACCAGTTTTGCTTGGATTTGCAGGAGCTGTTGCTCCACCATTTGCTGTTACAACTTGAGTGTTATAGTTAGAATTATCTACCTTAAATACAACATCATATCTGTAAGTTATATCTGCTACAAATGTTGTATCTGCTGTAATTTGAGTATTAGCAACATTTACAATCGTTCCGTTAAGTTTCCAGCCATTAAATATCTTGTAAGTAGTATCTGCTACTGATACATTTGTTGCATAACTATTATTTCTAATAGTTTGAGTAGATTTTGTTGTTCCCTCATAAGTAAATGTTACTGTATGAAGTTTTGTAAACTTAGCAACAAAAGTTGTGTTAGCATTGATTGTAATTGCAGTTGGGTTAATAACAGTTGTTCCGTTTAGAGTCCAACCATCAAATTCATAACCACTCTTTGTTGGGTTTTCTGGAAGTGAAGCATAACCACCATTTACAACTATTTGAGTATTGTAATTAGTGTTATCCACTTTATATACGACATCATATTTGTAGGTTATATCTGCAACAAAAGTTGTATCTTGTGTTATTGCAAATTCTCCAACATTTACAATCACTCCACCAACTTTCCAACCGTTAAAGATTTTATATGTTGTATTCGCAACAGCCACATTAGAAGCATACTCACCATTTCTAACTATTTGAGTAGATTTTGTTGTATTCTCATAAGTAAATGTTGCAGTGTATAATCTAGTAAATTTAGCAACAAAAGTTGTGTCTTGTGTAATAGCGTAAGTATTAGGTGTTGTAATTGAACCATTAACTGTCCAACCATCAAATTGATAATTTGTTTTTGTTGGTGCTGTTGGTAATGTAGGACTATTATTTGCCACAACAATTTGACTATTATATGTTTCGTTGTCGACAACAAATGTTACATCATATTTGTAAGTAATATCAGCAACAAAAGTTGTGTTTTCAGAAACGCTATAACTTGCAAGATTTACTGATTGTCCATCAACTTTCCAACCATTGAAAATCATATATGTTGTTGATGCAGGAGTAGTAACACTGGCATAAGCATTTTTGCTTAATACTTGAATGTTATAAACACTTCCGTCATACATAAATGTTGCAACTACTTGTGTTTCACTTTGAAGCCCAGAAATAAAGCTTTCATAATAAGCAATAGATTCTTCTAGTTCTGCAATTCTATTATTCAAACTTGCTACATTTGAAGAATTGTTTTGAATTTGAAGAGATAAAGTGTTTATCTGATTATTCAAACTTACAACTTGGGCATTAAGTGTTGAAATAGTACTAGCATTTGATTGATTTGTTTGAGATAATTGCGTGTTTAGTGTTTGTAAATTCACAATCTGAGTACTAAGAGTTGATATAGTATTTTCTTTAGAGGTTATTTGTGCCTGTAAGTCCAAAATACTATTATTCAAAGATGCAATTTGAGTATTCAAACTAGATATTTGACTATCTTTATTTGTAATAGAACTCTCCAAATCTGCTTTCTCATTAGTAAGCGTTGTAATTTGTGAACGCAAACTCTCAATTTGAGATGAATTTGAACTAGCACTATTTTGCAATTCAATAATTTGTGCTTGTAAATCACTAATTTGTGTGTTCAAATTCACTATTTGATTTCTCTTTGTTGTGATATCTGTTTGAAGCTCGGTTATTTGGCTGTTTAGACCAGTAATAATAACTTGCTTATTTGAAATATCAGCATTCAAACTAGAAATCTGAGTTTCCAAACTTGATCTATTGCCTTGCAAAGCTGAAATTTGTGTATTGAGATCAGCAATAACTGTCTCATTAGATGAAATAGTAGTATTTAACTCTTCTATTGTTTGTAAATTAGCATTTTTAAGGTTTGTCAATTCTGTAATTACGGCATTTTTAGTAACAATTTGACCATTTAATGTGCTTATTTCATTGTTAAGAAGTCCAACTTGAATATAATATTCATCTGTTAATTCTTTGTAATAAGCAATTTGTGCAATTTGTTCTTCATTTGCCTTATTTCCATCTGCATAACCTTTGTCATACATTTCTTGACCTTGTTCTGGAGTTAGATATTGACTATCATTTATAGTCCCAGTTATTGCAGGCCAATATACATATAAAAGTATCCCAGTTACAGCAATAATCAGACCAGAAATAAGTGTTATAAGGGTTTTAGATAATGTATTCATTTTTCTTTACCCCCTTTGTACCACTTTGATTACGGCACCATTTATATTTGTATAAGTGGTTAAGTAAGATACTGAATCATTGCTATTTTGAGTAGTTAAAGTTACTTTTGTTCCACTAGCATAATATTCGATTAAAATGTGTAATTCAGCAGTTGAGGCCACATCACCATTTAAGTTGTAAAATGCAAGTGTTAAATCCCCAGAGATTTTCCCAGCATTAACAATAATATTGTTAGTAGGTTGACCATTTACAAGAATTGTATAGTCATTTTGTTTGCCATTAAAGTCCTGTGGGGCAAAAGTAGATACATTTGTAAAATGTACATAATCTTCCGTATCAAATGAGAGAGAACCATAATCAAACTTTGATACTTCAGTGTAATCATTCTTTGTTTCTATCGTAATAACTGTGCCATATTCAGCAGATTTTACATTGAATAATTTTACAAGTTCCATTGTGCTAAATATACCAACTATGATAAGAACAAAGCAGATTATATAACCATACCATTTCATAGTTCCACCCCCGAATTTATATTATTGATAGTTACATTTTGGGTATTGATAGATGTCAATCCCGTATCTTTCAAAGAGCCAACTAACAACTTAAATTCTCTTTGAGTATTGCTTCTAATTGTTAAAGATTTAACTTGTATGCCATATAGGGCGTAGTAGTCAAAACCTAAAACATTCACATTGTTAAAGTTTGAAATATTGAAATCAACACTTATTTCAATATTTTCGAAGTTCTTTAATTCATTCAATTTAGCAGTAGAAAGAACATAGTAATAACCATTATCGGAAGCCACATATCTGCCTACAAAATCTTTTTCTGTAAGCTTAAATTGTGTTTCAACTTTCCAATAATCTACATTGTCTGACAAACCACTAATATTGAACTGACTATCTCCAGCAACAGACTCAAAAATAGATTGTTTTGCCCAAACCATACCACGATTATCGTAGTGGGTTGTCATGGTAAAATAGCTATTTTGAATGGTATTAACACCAAGTGGATCAGCAGAGATTTGTCCATTATCATCAATAGGATAAATGTGTAAGAAATCACCTAAATCAATAAGTGAAATCACGCTATCACCAGTTCCGTTGTTTGAAGATTTAAGAATTTGTCCAACTTTAACAAGTAAGTCCTCAAATGTATAGTTGTGAACAGTGGTTTCAACATTGTAAGCTTTTTCACCATAGTTATAACCAGTGAAAAGTCCTGCGAAAGTATGTCCAACAGCTTTCAAAAATGAGAACCTTTTTACTGATGTAGTATATTGACCATCTAATGCAACAGCATAAGTTTTTCCGTCAATATCTATAATCATTTTATCTCCCCAAGAGTAGGAGTGCCCGGTTTCAAATGAAGTATCACCATATCTGTCATACTGGAAGATGTTGTTTTTCTGTCCAACGCTATTGGTATATTGAACAATTTTGCCTTCTTTGTCGTAAACTAATTGAAATCCACGACTATAAATAGCTTGTTTGCCAATTCCCGAATAGCAGTTGAAAAGCAGTTCAACAACCTCAAAACCAGTTCCATTTTTATTGGAATAATAGTTAGCTTCAATAGTAGGCAGTTCTTCGCCAGTTTGGGGATCAGTAACAGTTGTTGCATAAGTTGAAGTTACAGCTGTTGGTAAATGGTCTTTTCCAATGGTTTTGTAGTAGAGCAAAACACCACTAAGAAAAGTCATAACCACTGTAACAATAACCAATGTAATATCAACTATTCTTAAAGTTACACTTTTCATACTTTTCTCCTTTTTTAGATTTATAAAAGTAAAAAAGCACTACCAAACTTAAATTCAGTAGTGCCTTTTTGTTAAATTATTCCATTCCAACCAAAGAAGTTTAATGCGTCAGCAAGCCATTTTAGTGCTATGCCGATATATTCAAAAACTTTGGCTAAAATTCCTAATGGCCATGTTCCGACCAACACTACTAAAACGATTATTAAAATTATTAGTATTAGATTTTTCATAGAACATCAGCCACTTATAGCGTTACGCTCGATGCTGTTTCAACTATTGTTTCAGTAGCTTTAGGTGCTCCACCAAACCATTGAACGATTTGCTGTGAAAAGGTCAATCCGTTTACAGAGCAACCGATGACTACAACCAAACAGAATAGAAGAATAGCACCAAGAACGCCAGCTATAATTCCTAATGTTAGTTTTAATTTATCTGACATATTATTCTCCTTTATTTAGATTTACTTCATAAGCATGTTAAGAAGCATTTTGTCTGAATTACGATAAGGTTTAATATTACATTCATAAACCTCACCATTTTCATCAACAGTTCTTACTGCATAAGTGTTGCCTTTGATAACATTACCAGTTGCATCATCTTTAATTTCATAAGGATTTGCAACAAGTTCAGCTTTCATTTCATTACCAAACACAATGTCAAGAACTGCATAACCACCTTTATCAGGTGGAACTACTGAAAGGCGAACATCTTTGCCTCTGATTTGACCTTTAATAAAGTAAGTGAAGAATGTTTTTCCATTCTTTTCAAAAGTTTCTCTTTCAACTAAAATTTGATTTTTCTTTGCCATTATTTACGGCCTCCTTTTTTCAATTTTGTTCCTTTTTCTCTTGAATACTTTTTAGCTTCAGATTTGCTATAACCAGCATCCATAGCTGATTTGTATCTGAAAAGACCAGCATGGTCAGATTGGCATTGAAGATAACCACTTCTCATACCAGCTTCATAATCGGTAAGTTCACGACCTTCTTTTCTTCCATGTTGGTGAACTTTGGCTCTACGCTCTTCAGCATAGCTTTGTGCTCTCTTATTAGGAACACTCCATCTTCTTACAGAATTACTTGCCATTTTTAACTCCTTTTTAATTTTTTATTTTAATTTTTTTGTGCTAATTGAAATTAGCTATTAAGTTGTAGATAATTGCTAGATGTCTATGAAACAACTCGTCTCAGTGCGATATTTGTGGTAGTAGCTAACTTTATATTTAAGACCACAAAGTGATCGCCAAAATTCATCTATCTAACAATTATTTAATCAATGTACTTGCGTGTATAACTGCCTGAACGCATACGCTTTCCATTGATTCGTTTACCACGGACTTTATACACGAGTTCGTAGTCAGCATCTCTCGATCTCGTTCTAAGAAGATAAATGTCATCACTCATAAGTAGGGTGTTGCCATTACCCGAACGACAAAGAGATACTCTTTGGCAAACAATGAAATCTTTTGTTCTATAAACATTGTCTGCCTCTCTAAAGTAATCAACGGTAGTCATCATTTTTCCTCCTTTTCCAGATTTTCTTTCAACAACTTATCGGCTTTCTTTTTACCAAAGAACTCACTGAATTGTTGTTGATATCTTTGGAGCATAATGCTTGATATACGATGAATAAGCTCTTCTTGCATATCAGTTAAACCGTTTGCATTAAGTTCGTTGACTTTTACATAAAGAGGAACATTCGTTAAATAACTACCGTCAGGATTACGAAGTCCTATATATGCAACTTTTTGATACTTTTCATCCATAGCATTTTCTCCTTTTTAGATTGAGAAGTTTTTACGCCTCTCACTTAATAGGCACGAAAAATGCAAAAGTTGACGGTCTATTTCAAAAAATTTTTTATTTTGTTAAAAATTCTTTCCAATTTATGGCTAATTGCCGATTTGCAAATACCAAGTTCATTAGCAACATCAACTTGTGGACGACCCTTGAAATACACTTCTTTTACTAGCCATTGTTGTTCTTGGGATAATGAAGAAATTGCTTTATGAAGATTGCTATACTCATCTTTTTTAACAAGAGCATCTTCTAAAGAAAAATCCTCATCTTCAAACTCGTGTCCATTTTCCAATGAAATATCAAGAGATTGATGACGCCTTGTTTCTTTTAACTCGTTAAGATAAATCTCATGTTCACCAACAATGTACTCGTGGCGAACTTTCTCATCTGCTTTTTCAAGCAGCTTTGCTGTTTTGTCATCTACGATGGCATAAATTATTTTTGTTTGATTTCCTTTTGTGATTTGTGTTGTTAATTTTTTCATAAAATACCTCCAGTTCTGATTTGAAATCGACTGCCGAGGCATAAAGAAAAAAAGCCCAGCAATCGTGAGCTAAATCACAACTGCTGGGGTTCTGAAAAAATAGGTACAAAAAAGAAGACCTAACAATAGAAGAACCACTAAAAAAGTGATTTAGCTATTGTTAGGCCCTCTGATGGTCGCTTGAAGTCATAAATGACTAGCCAAATACGGACACTCTTGTGTTTGTCAAAAGACAGACATCAACAATCTTGATATTAAATAGCATTTCTTGATGGTCGCTATGTAGTCATCTGACTAGCCAAATACAAATATTATCCTATTTAATATCGAAAAATATTAAGTTGTAAATTCCCATATTTTACGCTTGACTAACCTTTTTAGGTTTATGGGGCTTTGTGGAATCAAGCGGCAATGTGTGAACGCCTCCATCTTTATCAACAGATGCAACAAGATCTTGCTTGCATCCCGGACAAGTAATTTCAACATTACTGCCTAATTCTGCCCGACATAAGCGTTTCCCACATTGAGGACAAGTTATGTATTTATACATTTCATCCTCCTTTATCCCTGTGCCACTTATCGATTGGATTTGACATACTATATTGTAAAGGTTAGGGACTCCATTTACATAGTAAGCCACGAATATTGGCTCTTAACATAGTAGAACTATATTAAATCTTTCAATACTTTTACTGCAACACCTTGTATGCTGATGTTATCGAAATACATATCTTCCATTTCATCATTTTCTGGGTGCAAACGAACTTTTTTATGCTTTTTATCTAAATAGTATCTTTTTAATGTTGCTTCATCATCTATTAAAGCAACAACAATTTGACCTTCATTTGCTGTGTTTTGTTGTTTTACAATAACAAAATCTCCATCTTCAATATTGGCGTTAATCATACTATTACCTTTTGCATGCAAAGCAAAAAAAGTTCCGTTACCAAGTAAAGCTGTTGAAATAGGAATATATTTTTCGATATTTTCTTCAGCAAGCATTGGTGAGCCACAAGCAATCGTTCCAACAACTGGAACATCTGTCATTTCTAAAACTCGCTTTTTAATCTTATTTGTTTTAATGCCATTCCAACCTTGCTTTAAGTCAATTATACCTCTTTCTTTCATTACTTTGAGATTTCTACTGACATTGCTTTTGTCAAGTTTGACCTCATCAGCAATTTCTTGCAAAGTTGGAGTCTTGCCATTAGCACAATAATAATCATCTACGAATTTTATTATTGCGTTAAAAACGCTCTCACTCATAACTTTCATAAAAAATTCTTCCTATGTTTTAATTTATTACGCAATTTTTGTTGCGTTATGAGAATATTTTAGCTATAATATGTAAAGAAGTCAAGAGAATGAAACAAATTTTTTTGAAAAACTTCAAAAATTTTATTTAATAATTGCTTTTGCTTGGTTGGTATCACCCTTATTGTCCCTTATCAAGGGAACAATGGTTATCCCTCGTAAAGCATAATCCATTGTTCTTTTTCCTTGACAATGGCCACTAAGGGTGTAAAAACGGCTGGTGCAAAAGCAATTAAAATTAAATAAGGAGCAAAAAATGGAAAGTTGTGTAATATATGCAAGATTTAGTTCACATGGACAAAATGAACAAAGTATTGAAGCGCAAGTGCGTATTTGTAAAGAATTTGCAGAAAGCAAAGGATTGAAAACTGTAAATATATATAATGATAAAGCAAGAACTGGAACAAATGACTCTCGACCAGCATTTCAACAAATGATTGCAGACTCAAAAAGTGGAGCTTTTAAGTATATCATTGTATATATGTTTGATAGATTTGCCAGAAACCGTAGAGATAGCATTATGTATAAAGAAATGCTAAAAGAAAAATACGGAATAAAAGTTCTGTCAGCATTAGAACCAATAGCCGAAGATGAAGGTGGCGAATTTTATGAAATGTTTTTGGACTGGAACGCTGAAAAGTATAGTAAACGACTTTCAAAGCGTGTAAAAGACGGTCTTGATACAAGTGTTGCAAATGGAACTTTTTGTGGTGGATATTTAATCTATGGTTACAAGATAGATTATGAACCAATTACTGGTAAACCCGGCAAATTTATTAAAAGAGTTGCAATAAATGAAGAAGAAGCCGAAATCATACGATATGCCTTTAGAGAATATGCAAAAGGTATAAATAAAAAAGAAATCGCAGAAGAATTAAACAGACAAGGCTTGCGATTTAAGGGGAAACCTTTTACATTAAAATCTTTCGATAGATATTTAGTAAACCCAAAATATACCGGTGAATTTGATTTCGGTGGCAGACATTGTGATAATATGTATCCACAAATTATTGATAAAGAAACTTTTGACAAAGTTCAAAAAAGATTACAAGCAAACAGATATTTCTTGTGTGGACAAGTAACAGCCCGAGAACCATACCTATTAACTGGAAAAATATTTTGTGGACATTGTGGCACTGAAATGGTTTCAGATGGTGGCACTAGCAAAATGGGAAATCAACATCATTACTATGCTTGTAAAAAGAAGAAAAAAGGTGCTTGTGATAAAAAAAGAGAAAACAAAGATAAATTAGAGCTTTATGTAACTAATTGTGTTAGAGACTTTTTAAGTGATAAAAACAATGTTGAAATTGCAATAACTGATGTTTTGAATTATTATAACAAACGAACCGATGAAACAAACTTGAAAAGTATTACAACGAAAATTGCAAATGTAAACAAAGAAGTTGAACAGCTTGCAGATGCCTTTGTAAAAGCAAAAAGCAGTTTATTACAAAAAACAATAGAAACAAAAATGCAAGAATATGAGCAATTATTAAATGACCTATATTATCAACAAACACAACTTGAGCTTGAAAGAGGTTATCAAATTACAAAAGAAGATTTGTTGTGTTTTGTAGAAGAACTATTAAAGGGCGACCCAAACGATAAAGATTATCAAAGGAAAATAATTGATAATCTAGTATATCAAGTTTATGTAAGCGATGATAACACAATTACATATTTCAACATCAGTGGTTCAAAAACAATAGAAACACTTGAATATGAAGATGTAAAACAATCTGCAAAAGAAACTCTTGGTGTTCAAACGCTATCACCACCGTCCCGCCAAAAGAGAACTGTACGCACCCTATCAATATAGATGGATGCGTATTTTTCTTTTTACATGAAAGTTTTGGAATGTGCATAAAATTTGATACAAAAACAAAACTTTCATGATATAATGTAGTCATCAGAGTTGGAGGGAAATATGATACCAGATAAAAATAAGATAATACCAAATTCAAACATACCTAATATTTGCTATATTAAGAACATCATCAAAAACCCCAATATTACAGTTGGCGATTACACATATTATGAAGACAAAAACAATCCACAAGATTTTGAAAAACACATAACACATTTTTACGACTTTATTGGAGATAAACTCATTATAGGTAAATTTTGTCAAATTGCATCTGGTATTGAAATTGTAATGAATGGTGCAAACCATAAAATGAGCAGTGCTACTTCATACCCATTTAATATTTTTGGAGAAGATTGGCAGAAAGCAAAATCATTAAAAGATACTCCATACAAAGGAGATACAGTTATTGGAAATGATGTTTGGATTGGTCAAAATGTAACAATACTCCCAGGAGTCCATATTGGAGACGGTGCAATCATAGGAGCAAACTCAGTAGTTGCAAAAGATATACCACCATATACAATAGCAGTTGGAAATCCCTGTGAAGTAAAAAAGAAAAGATTTAGTGATGATACTATAAAACACTTGCTTGAAATAAAATGGTGGAATTGGGACATTGAAAAAATAACAAAAAATCTTGACGCATTAACTAGCAATAATATAGATTTAATAAAAAAGATTAAATAAAAGTATCCTTATTCATCTTTGCTTTTTGTTGTGTCTGTTGTAGCACAGTTTTCGTAGGAGTAAACGGAATAAAATATTGCTTATAATTTTATTTGACTAGGTCTTTGACCTGGTCTTTTTTTTATGCACACACAATATTTTATTCTTGATCGTTGACTCCTACAGACCGAATTTAACTTCACTTCCCTTTTACCAAACTATGCTACTTTGCCACTGCCAAAAGGCAAATTTATATAAGGAGGAAAAGAAGATGAAAAAAGTTAAGTATGGAATAACTAGATATAGTAAAAAAGGTTCATACAGATTTACTGGATATGGCCAACTAGATAGAAATGATTTAATCACAACATACACTGACAAAACCTTTATAAAAAAGACAATGCCTGATAATATAGAAAATATAGAAATGGCAATAAAAAAACAGTCAGAAATGGCTGTTATTAAAAACAATAAGCGTGTGTTCAAAAACTCGTGCACTCCGCCAAGAGAAAATTCATTCTAATATGTGGTTATTTTATTTTTGTCAAAACGGTGTTGCAGGTTTTGTGATACCAACAAAACATTAGAATGCAAACACCACCGTCCCGCTGATTTGGAGCACCTAGTAAGGTGCTTTTTTATTAGTAATTTTGGGCTTTTTTGAATATTGATTGGCAAATAAGTAAAAGCAAAAAATTGGCTCTTTAATTAGAGCCAATTTTTACGTTTTACCGAATATAAAACCATATATTCTATCATTCCCAAAATAGCCAAACTTGAAAGAATTATTGCAACAATTCCCACAGCACTTGTTTGTGCTTTAGAAGTTTCTGCTGGTGCCATTTGCAAGTTTGCATAAGCACTTTCTGCATTCAAAAGAGTTTGATAGTTGGTTACTTTTGATTTTTGATTTGTTGCTAGTGTATTATATTCACTTCTTGCATCATCTATCTTTACCTTACATTCGAGTGTGTTTTCCACAGAACCAATTGCATCAATTTTCGCAATAATTACATTAACTTTGGCATCAAGCACTTCAATTTTTGTGTCGTTAAACTTGAGATATAATCTAATGTAGGTGCTTTCAATTTTATCTTCTGTAACATTCTTATTTTTTTTAACTTGATTTGCTTTTGCAATTTCTATATTAAGAGATTCAGCAATTTCTGCATATTCACCATTAATGGAATTGTAATAATCGGTTGCAGAATCTATAACATCATTTAGTTCTGTTTTATCATTTTCGGAGATTGATACAAATATCATTGTTTCTTCAATGTCGTTGTAGTTTTGGTCTCCAATAACCTTGTAAAACACTACATAATCTCCAACTGTAGTTGCAGATGGAATAGTTGTATCATAATCGCCGTCGCCAAGTTTATACAAAATAAGCCCAGTGTTTGTTAAACCAGCAGTGATAAGTTCTTGTGATAAGTTTTTAAATGTTAAACCTTCTTTTGCTACTGGTGCTTTCATAAAAATTGTATCTGATTTTTCCACAATTACTTCAAAATTACCCTTAACTTCGTTGTGATTTTCGGCATTTACTTTAAAGTAAATAGTATATTTTCCTGCATCAATAAATGCTGGAATAATGGCACTATATGTGCCGGCTTGCTCTGTGCTATAAGTGAACACAATTTCTTGCTCGCCAACACTTGTTGCAAGTGTTTTGATTACTGGAGTTTGTATTGAAGTGTTGTATGTAAGCGTTCCGTTTTGTTTAACGCTAACATCTATCAAATTTGCTTTTGCAATTGTTCTTTCGATGCTCTCTTCATTGCTATCAATATGATTTTGGTCTCCAATAACTTTATAGTAAACGATATATGTTCCAGCAAGAGTCGCTGTTGGAATTTCAGATGAATATTCGCCATCATTAACTTTATAGTAAATTCTTCCGCCATCTGCCTCACCGCCAACTACAAGTTGTTGTGCTTCACCAGTATACACCAAACTTCCAACTGTTGTTGGGGCTGTTGTTATTGAGGGAGCGATTTTGTTAACTGTTAACAACCCATTTGTAAAGTGAATTTTATAACCATTGAAGTTAATAACAAACGGATAATTATAACTTTCAATTGAGTTTGCTATTGCATATTCTCCTGCATTATTGCCATTTACATAATCGCAAACGAGAGCAATTTTGCCTGCAATGGCATTAAGCAAATATTCATTACTTACAACGTTGCCATTTATTGTTGCAGTGTATTTAAATTCTGGGGCTTCTGATAAATATTCAACCGCAACATCATTTGCCGACACATCAATATTGGTCAATTTTTGAATTTTCATATATTTATAGCGAGTTGTAAAAGGACTTTCTAATATATCACTGCCAGTATTACTTTCTCCTCCAAACACAATATATTCTTCTGGAATAGTCAATATTCCATGACTGGTTCCTTCTTTACTTGCACCAATGCCAGCATACATGCCTGAGGCTTCAATGTAGCCACCGTAAATGGTTACATTTCCACCGTTATGTCCTGTTCCGCTACCGCCAATACCAGTATCAGCACCCTGAGCTACAATATTTCCACCGTGAATTGTTATAGTCCCACAGTCGGCACCTTGTTGCCCCCCAATAGCTGAATAACCACCCGTTTGATTTCTCGCGAACAATCTGCCCGTTCCTTGTGATTGGGCATAAATAGTTAAACTATTCCCTGCACTCACAGAGAAAGCTCCTCGAACTTGAATGTAGCATCCATCTTTTAAAATTAGATTTACATCTCCAATGACTTTAAGAATTTTTTCTCCAAAATCTACATTATCACCTTCAACAACAATCCATTCTGATGGGTTTGTAGCACCAGTTCCAATTTCATTGTTGGTGATGGTTGAGTCATTAGATAAAAGTGTGTAATTCTCTGTAAGTTCAACACTAACAAACTGATTTAAAGTTGTATCCCATTTTTGGTAAACCACTACATCTTTAACTTCAAACGTTGCACTTATAGTAACATCACCATTTGGCATTATAAATGAATAAGTAAGTCTAGGATTTACTACGGCTACGACAACCTCTATGCCGTTGGAACTTACACTCAAATCGCTAAATTGATATCCTGCTCCACGAATAATATCTATTGTAACATTTGTACCAACTTCAGCTTCAGCGGGAGCATTTACACTACCATTTTCAACATCTAGTACAACAATATTATTAAATTTTACAATTTTTAGGTTTTTGTCTTGAATAATAATTCTAAACGACGGTTCATCACTTGTAAAATAGCCAATATATTGTTCTGCATAATTAGGTGCAGTGTATGTGTTGGAAAAAGCTGTAAAACAATTATATCCAACGGCAAATGTTGGGTTGAAATTTGCATCAAGAAATGTTAAGCCAATATTTGCACCTTCGGTTAAATAGTTAATTTTAACTTTTTTGTATATATCAGATAAAACTAAATTTCTTGGCGCACTAGCACCATTTCCAAAAATGACTGGATTGTCTTCAATTTCTACATCTCTATTGGAGTAAACGCCACCTTCTAGGTTTTCTGTGATTGTTCCACCCAATATTTGCAATAATCTTGGAGAATTTGCATAAATGCCATATTTCCCATTATTTGTTAAAGTTATACCAAATATCCTTAAATAACTGTTATCAACACGAATACCATGCTCACGCATACCTGAAATATAACAATCAGAATATATAATTGCATAAGAATTTTCAATAAGTGTTAAACCATTTTTTGCATTTCCCTCAATTATACAATTATTTATAATTAGTGTTCCGCCAATAACTTTTATAACACTTTCACAATTTTCATTTTCTGTTATAATTTTCCCTGTGCCCCATTCATCGACAAATTGAAGCATAGCATTTGACCCATTAACACAAATAACTGCCTCATCAATCCCAACGCCTAATATTTTGTGGCCATTTAGGCAAAGTCTTATTATTGTGTTATCTGGAATGGTCCAAGTTTGTGTAAGCGTAACATCACTCCAAAGAAAATAGTTTCCTTCTTCTGTTGGAAGAGAATCTGTGCTCTCCCACACATAATAGTCATCATTGCCAAAATGCGAGTGTGGCTTTATATAAATTTCAAGTTCTGTTCCATTTGCACGAAGACCATAAATTGAATCTGATTCACAAGAAAAATAATTTATATAATCACTTGAATTCACATTTGTGCTGTTTGTAAACACACCATATGTTAACTCATTATTGTTGTCAACCAATGCCACTTTTATGTTGGCACCAGTTGTAAGTGCACCAGCAATTTCAATTGTTCTAACTTTTGGAGTAAGAATAAGACTGTTAAAATTTATTGTAGCGTTTCCAGACAATTTCACTGTGCCGTTTGCCGCATAAACACCTTTTTTATTGTGCACAATATGCCCGCCAGTCATAACAAAACTTTGTTCTGAATAAACTCCACATTCATCGTTCAAAAATATGTCCCCGCCGTTCATATTAAACGCACCTTTATTTCCCCAATAAATATCATGTGTAATATAAACACCATGCTTTGCGTTATATACCACTTCTCCACCATTCATATTGAATGTGCCACCTGTGATATTAACGCCATACTGTTGATTGTAACTTACTCTCCCACCATTCATTGTAATATTAGAATCTCTACCCGCTTCAATACCTGCTTGAGTATTATACGATATGGTTCCATCAACCAAAGTCATGGTTCCTTTAACTCCAATTTTGTTATTAGTAATAAGTCCATTATTTATTACAACATTATTACTTATTGATTCAACACCTATATTTCCACAATCTCTAATCGTTCCACCATTCATGGTAAAATATGAGTCGCGAACAACTCTCACTCCACAATTAGCATCATCAATACTATTATTAGGATCACCAAGTTCAGTATTAACAGCGCTAATAACTCCACCATTCATGGTAAAACTTCCACCATTGTCAACTCTAACTGAATTTAGGGTGCCATCATTGAGCGTTAAACTTCCACCATTTATGAAAATATATAGTTCAGTTGCAATTCTTCCACTACCATTTTCATCATATAAATATAAATTAGCACCACTATCAATCTTTATTGACGTATGATAAGAAAAATTTGGTCCACCCATCATATAGTGGTTATCTAATTGCCCCGGATTTATGGTTACAGTTTTTCCGTTCAAACAAAGTTTTGTTGTTCCATTTGGCACAGCCCAACCTACCCCAATCATTGGTTTTCCACCACTATAATTTATTATTGAAGTGTCACTAACAGGCTGAATGTTGATGGTTATATCATTGCTTAAATAATAATTTCCTGCACTTGATGGCAAACTGTTTGTGCTGGTCCACTCTGTCCACCCAGAATGCGAATGCTCATCTACAGTAGCATAAGCCGTAATTTTTGTTTGGCTCGAAAAAAACATACCCCCAGCAAACAAAAATGCAAGAGCAAAAGCCATTGCAAGTATCATATAAATACTTTTTCTTTTTATCATAAATATCTCCTTATGTCCTTACAGTTCATATTATAGCATATTTATTTTTTTTCTCAATTATTTTTTTTCTCAATAGTAACTATAGTGTCTTTATAAAAATTACAGATAGTTTATTGCTGGCTTTCTATGTTATAACATTTCTTTTCAACTTTAATCACCCCTGCTCCGCCAAGAGAGATTGCATTTGAAATCAAATTCAGATGCAATCTTTTTTTATTACTTTTGTCAAAATGGTGTTGCGGGTTTTGTGATAACAACTAAAAATTAAATTTTCATCACCACCGTTCAGCCATTTGCAAATAATCCAAACCTTTGGTGATATTTTTTAAATAAATACTTTCTCTTTTTTCGCTCATTATTGACAAATTTTTCAATTTATATTAATATAAATTTATGGTCGACGCAATTAATAATTTAGATAAACCTTGGAATATTATCGCATGGATTGGATGCGGAATTTTCCTTTTAATCATTTTAATTCTTTTGTTAAAATTAAACAAAGTTATTTTTAAACGCATACAAAAGAAACATGATGGTTTTAACTTATTAGTGTTTCAACATGTTAATTCAATTGTAATTGTTATTGCATTCATTGTTCTTACAATTTCTTCTTTTTCAGGCTTTCAATCGGTTTGGAACACAATGCTTGGTGGAACAGCAATCATAAGTGCCGTAATTGCCTTTGCTGCACAAGATGTTTTAAAAGATATTATTGCCGGAATTATGCTCAGCATCCACAAACCATTTAGAATTGGTGACAGAATTGCATTGGAAAACGGAGTTTCTGGAATAGTTGAAGAAATGACAATTAGACATGTTGTTTTGCTAACAATTGATACAACTCGTCAAATTATTCCAAACAGCAAAATCAACGCATCAAGAGTTGTAAATTTGTCATACAACAGACAGGAATTGTCAATTGAATTTGAATTTGCCGTTAGCTATGACTCAGATATGGACCTTGCAAAAAAGGTAATTGAAGATGCAATAAAAAAAAGCAAATATTCCATTCCTGGAATTTATGATGAAAAAGGAAAAGCGGCTTATGCTGAAGCCCATTTTTTAAGATTTGATGCAAGTGCTTTAATTATCCATGCAATTGTTTATTTTAACAATGACACTCCACAGGGAAAAGTTATTGATGACATAAATGTTAAAGTGAGAGAAGCACTTGTTTCACATAACATTGAAATCCCATACAACTATGTTAATGTTATAACTGACCCAAACAAAAAAGAAAACAAAAAACCTAAAAAGAAATTAAAAGCTGTTAAAAAATAATTTTTTAGAAAACAAAAAACCTAAACCAACAAGTTTAGGTTTTTTGTTTATTTTAATTTTACATCATTTTTTCATGATCTCTTTTAACTGGAAATTCTTTCTTATGTGATGAATTTCGCTTTTTTTCTAGGTTAACTTTTTTATATCTTGTGTTTTGAACCTTTTTAACAATAAAGCCATTTTCATTAACCCAATACTTTTGATTGTGGTCAATTTCAAGTTGATTTTTAAGTTTTCCAGTAATCGTCATTGTAACTGTGTCAACACTGTCAATAATAAAATAAAGTGGTTTGCAAATTCTTATAATAACATTTCCATTTTGATCATAAACAGCACATGATTCATTAGAAATTGCGCAAGTGTCTGCAACGCTTTTTCCAACAAGTTGAGATAATGGAATGTTAACACTAATTCCTGTTTCCTTGTTTTTAACAACAACAAAAATTGGTTCATCAAACCCATCTTCTGGGCGGGTATGCATAATTTTTGTGATAACACCGTGCATCTTTTCGCCAATATGGTCTTTAGCATAATAAACACCATTAACCATTTCCAGTTGTCGCTCTGCTTGTTCCAAAACAATTTGTCTTTCATTTGCAATATCAATAGTTTCTTGAATTTCTTGTCTTGAGCGTGGATTTGTTTCATGCAATGCAGCCAAAATATTATAACATGCATCATAATCCGGAGATCTTCTAATTGGTGAAGTTGAATGGCAATAATGTAATGATTGAAGAGCAAAGTGCGAAACTTGCCTTCCATAAACTTCCTCTTCTTCTTCACTACTTGGTTTAACATCTTGAAATAAATTTAAACTGTAAGCAGCTCGTGATTGAGTTTGAATTAAAAAGTCATTAACAACTTCTTCAAGTGGAGTTCCATGAACAGCCGCAATCAACTCACGTGTTTTTTCTGCGGTTAATTCGCCGTCAAATTTAATACCTAATATTCTGAAAAATTCTTTTGCTTTTTCAATTTTGCCACCGCTTGGTGCAGCATGAATACGATATGGAATTTCAATTCCGTTTTCATGGGCAAAACCAGCAAGTTCTTCATTTCCATAAATCATAAACGATTGAATTACATCTTCATAATCCAATCTTTTTTTAACTTTTAAATCAACAACATCATCACGATCCTCATTTAAAGCAACATCCTGCTCTTTGTTTGAATCAAAGTTAATCATTTTTCTAGTATTAAGCAACTTCCACAAAAAATCTGATGTTATTTTATTCATTAAATTTTGAGAATTTAAATTAAATTCAGTTCCAGCTCTTCCCACTGTTTTAAAGTAGTTTAATTGTAAATCACCGACTGTTTTTATAAATTCATCAACAATCGCTTGGGACTCATCATAACTCAATTTTTTACGGCTTCTTATAACGGCATCATAAATTTTTGAAGATTTTATTTCACCGGTTGTAGCATCAAAAATTATTTTATTAACAATTGCAAATCTATCAACGTTTTCATTGAGTGAACAAAGTTTGCTTGCAAGTTGTGATGGCAAAACATGGTATGCCCTGGTTGGTGTGTAAAATGTAAATGCTCGCTTTTGATACTCTTTATAAATTCTTGAATCCGGCTTAATATATCTACACAAATTTGCCCTTGCCACATAAATTTCAAAATCACCGTTTTCATTAAATCGGCTGAAAATAGCGTCATCCATATCAGAGCAATTCCATGGATCAACCGTAACAAAGTCAATTCCTCTTAAATCAACCACATGCCCCTTTTGTTTGGTATCTGCCTCTTCTTCAGAAATAAACTTAACATCAGAAGTGTCAACCTCGTTTGGAAGGCGTGAAACTTCATCGTTATATTCAAAGTCGTCTTGTGGCAAAACAGCTCCAATGCTTTCAGCAATAGCTTGATATTCATGAATTGGATTTCCGGCATCGCCCTTAACTTCAATAATCTTTCCACCAAGACTAATTTGTTCAATATCATCAACTTCCAACAGACACAATTTATTTTCAAATTTTGCCTGCTCTGCTTTATCATTCAAAAGAGGGATGTGTCTATAAGGAATTCTTCTATCATTTGGAATAAAAATCAAATCATCGTGGCTCAGTTTGACAACTCTTCCAAGCAAAACGGTTTTCCCATTTTCACCAGTGTTAGTTGTTGGCATTTTGTTTGATATAATTCTATTTATTTCATCTTTAATCTTGTTTTTACTTTTTCCAAGTAAAACGGCATTTTCACCAAATTCAGTTCTTTCAACCAAAAATTCAACCACTTCACCATCTCTATAGCCTTCAGCAACACTTTTTTCAATCTCAAAATGTTTTTTTGAATTTGGAACAGAAATATAACCACCATATTCATTTTTTCTAAAAATACCAATTTTCTTAAGACCATTTGCAATAGTAACTATTTCATGATCCATATTCACTTTTTGAAGTGCCAGCAAACCTTCAAAAATCGCATTAAAGGCTGCTTTTGAACAAATTTTTGATTTAAGCAGTTGGTTACGAATGGTATTTTTGTGAATACCTTCTGGCTCTTTATTCAAAATTTTATAAATATATGAAATTATTTTAAGTTGATCATTTGTATAAGCCATTTACTCCCCCTAAACACCTTATCACTAATATTACTTTACCACAATAAACTTTGATTTTCAATACTAGTTAAAATTTTTTGTGCAACAATTATAAATTGTTTATATATTAGTTTGCATAAAAAAATTGCCGTTAGTTGAAAACGGCAATTTTTGCTGATTTGAGTTTATTAACTTTTTCTTATCAATTTTTCTTATAATAAGTTTATATAATTCGCAAATCAAAATAATAACTAATGAAATTCCAACCATCGCAAACAGTGTTCCGTAAGGAACGGTTTCAAGAGAAAGCAAAACGCTCAATGGTTCAATTTCCATAAACAAAATTTGCAATCCAATTGAAATTGCAATGGATGCCACAAAAAACCAGTTTGAACTGATTGAAAGTTTGAATATTGACATTTTTTCACTTCTGCAGTTAATGGCATGAAGGTTTTGTAAAAATACCATTAACGCCATAACCAAACTACGCGCAACAACAATATCGGTATGTAATACATTAATTAAAATAAACCATGTTCCAAAAACAAATAAGCCGATAACTCCACCCATAATTAAACATTGACTAACCATTGACTTTGTGAACAATGATTCCTTTGTTGAACGAGGTTTTTCATTCATGATGTTCAATTCAGGTTTTTCAAGGGACAATGCCATATCTTGAAGCCCATCAGTTACCAAATTCAGCCACAACAATTGAATTGGCAAAAGTGGAATGCTCACACCACAAAACATTGCTAAAACAAAAAATAAAACTTCAGCAATTGAACAAGAAAGTAAGAAGTAAGTTATCTTTCTAATATTTGCATAAGCACATCTTCCTTCTTTAACACCCTCAACAATTGATGTGAAATTGTCATCCATGATAATCATGTCGGCAGTTTCTTTGCTAACATCTGTGCCACTTCCCATGGCAATTCCAATGTGAGCAGACTTGATTGCTGGGCTGTCATTAACTCCATCACCTGTAACCGCAACAAATTCTCCTTGTCGTTTGAGCGATTCAACAATGTGCAGTTTATCAGTTGGGCTAACTCTTGAAAAAACACTTTTTTGTTTAACAAATTTATCAAATTCTTCTTCACCGGCCTCATACATTTTTTCAACTTCACCACCCGTTGCAACCTGGCTCTTATCACAAGCAATGTTTATGTCTTTTGCAATTGATAGTGCAGTCAGCGGATGATCCCCAGTAATCATAATAACTTTAATTCCAGCCTTATGACATTCTTCAATTGAACCTTTTGTTTCTGGCCTAACTGGATCAATAAAGCCAACTAACCCAATGAAAGTTAAGTTTTGTATATCGCTTTCGCAATAATGCTGTTTTTTATGAACTGGCCCTTCTGCAAGAGCAATCACTCTATATCCTCGTTTTGCAAGGCTTTCATTTTGTTTTTCTATTGCATCTTTATCAATTTCAACAAGCTTGCCATCAACTTTCATTGTTGAAGAAAAATTTAATATTTTTTCCAAGCTTCCTTTTACGGTGCAATAATGTTTATTGTTTTCTTCAAAAAACACTCCTGAATACTTATTTTCAGATTCATACGGAATTTGACTCAATATGTTACAATCATGATTTTTAATTTTTGTCTTTAACCACAAAACCTTAAATGCAATATCAATTGAATCTCCAAAGTAACTAAATTTATCTTTTTTCTTTCTTAACTGAGATTCATTATTAATATTACCCATAAGTGCTAAACGCGAAATTGCATCAAAATATTTTTTATCATCACATTCAATTTTTCCGTCATCATTATATCCACTGCCTGAAACATTAAATTCACTGCCTTCTGGAAGAGTAACAATTTTAGCTGTTTGTTCATTAAGGGTTAATGTTCCTGTTTTATCTGTGGCAATAACGGTGCAGCTTCCAAGGCTTTCAACCGCATTTAAATGCTTAACAACAACATTTTTCTTTCCCATTCTGTTTGATGCAACTGTAAGTGCCATGGTAACTGCAAGTGGCAACCCTTCCGGCATTGCCGAAACGGCAAGTGCAATAACAACAAGCAAAATATCTTTAAATGGATTTCCTTGCAAAAGCATAACCACAAACAAAATAACAGAAACACTAATAATTGCCGCACTAATCTGCTTACTAAATTTTGCAAGGCGAATGCCTAGTGGTGACTTTTGATCTTCCACATTATTCAAATTTGTGGAAATTTTACCAATTTCAGTGTTTATTCCAGTTTCAACAACCAAGCATTTTGCTCGTCCCGTGATAACAGAACTTCCAGAAAACACCATACAAGTTCTGTCTCCAAGCAATGCATCAGATTTAACTGCATCCACATTTTTGGTTGCATTGATGCTTTCACCAGTTAAAAGAGCTTCATCAACCGTAAAATTACTGCTTTCAATTATGCGCATATCTGCACTAATTTTATCGCCGCTTTCCAAAAAAACAATGTCACCAACAACCAAATTTTTGCTATCAACCTCTTGTTTTTGACCATCACGCAGAACTTTTGCTTTAACTTTAATCATTTGAGATAATGAATTTGCAATTTTTTCAGCTTTCTTTTCTTGCACAGCCCCAATAATTGCATCTGCTAAAATAATCCCCAAAATTACAAATCCATCAACTAGTTCACCAACAATAAATGAAAAAGTCATTGCCACTAAAAGAATTAACACAATTGGATTTATAAATTCTTTTAAGAGCATTATGAAAAACGACTTTTGCTTTTTTTGTGGTAAAGAATTCTCACCATATTTTATTAATCGTTCATCAGCATCAACTTGAGATAAGCCACTTTCATTTGAATTTGTTTTTTTGAAGGCATAGTCAACTGTTTGTGAGTGCCACTTTATTTTTTCTTTTTCAATTTTTTCTATTTGTGCCATAATTACAATTCCTATTTAAATAAAATATAACTCCTTAAATTTTTCATTTATTCAACCATGTCTGTTCTTGAAATTATAAATGCCGTAAGAACAACATCGGCAAGATTTGCATCAATAATTTCTAAACGATAACATCCCTTCCCCATACGAAGAAAGTTTGTGCTGTTTTCATTGAACGGGTCTTTAATGTTTGCCGGAACAATTTTAGCAACAGTTTTTTTATTTTTAACCAGTTCATAGTAAACAACTGTTTTACCGCCTAAATTATGTTTAACTTCATATCCTTTTTGTGAAAGATATTCCCAGCAATTTGTTCCATCAATTTTAAAATTACTGCTTAAAGTGTCACCAACAAATGGAAGACCACCCGAGGCAGAACTTGTTGAAGTTTTCCCCATTTTAAATAATTTTTTGTTTCCGGTCATGTTATCAACAAACTCAAACTTGTCAAATCCAAAAATGTTAAACCACTTTAAATTACATTCAAAAACATGTTCACCTTCTTTGTTTGTAACAAAATAACTTTGATTCATCTTTCCACCAAAACGGAAAAATAACTTTGTGTTTTTAATGTTTTCAACTTGTTTGTCATTAATCAAATCTTTTTGATTTTTTTCATCAACCTCTTTCGGCGTTCTTTGTTTTTTAAGTTTTAATGTTTTTACAAAAAGCGCAATACTTGCAAATACTGCAATTGACCCTAGTCCAACAAAAACAATTGGAACAACAATTTGCGAACCCTTTCTTTGAATGTCCTCAAAATTGTTCACATTATATCTAATTTCAATTTCTTTTCCAATTGTCCAAGATGAATCAAACGCATTAAGGCGAACATCTTTGTGCTCATTGTTTTCAGCATCTAAATATTTCACAATAACAAACTTAATTTCATCTTCACCAATGGTTTCACTGCCAATTTCAGTAATAACTGCTGTCGTTTCTTTATATGTTTTTCCTTGATCAGGCGAAATAAAAAAATATATTCCAAGTCCAACAAAAACAATTCCTACAACAAAAAACAAAATTGCCGTCCAAAATGACCTAAAACTTCTAATTCCTCTAATTTCTTTTCCGTTCAGTTGCATAAACTTCCCCTTTTAATTCATTATATAGCTTTAATTTATTTTCAGTCAAAACTTAATTACAATGTTTTAAAGTAATAAAGCCCAGTTTCCATATATAAAATTATCACTGCAACAATAAATATCCCAATAATCACAATGTCCCAAATCTTCTTGCTTGGACGCCTTGTATATGAAAGCAAGAAAATAAACGGAATTGCTAATGCAAAGTAATAATTGAATCCAAATCCAAAGAAAAGAGACATTGGAAAAATATAAAAAATAAGAAGGTCAATGGCTGAATAAACCAATAAAACAATTGAAGCAATTGTGCTAATTTCAAGCGAGCTTCTGTTTGATTTCGCATATTCATCATATTCTTCTTCCGTTCCGCCCCATTTAATAAACAGGTGTTTTCTAAGTTTAATTACAAATGCAAGTGTAAAAAATATTGCGTAAATAATAATTGACCTACATGGCAAAATTGAAAGAAAAATAACAGGAATGTCAATTTTATCAAGATAGTAAAGAGCATATAAAATTGAAGCTGTTATTGCAAAAAGAACTGGAAGCAAGCATAATGATCTAAAAAGTATTCTTGTTCCTTTCCTTTTAATTTTTTTAGGTTCATAAAACAAAAAGAAATAAAACAATGCAAACAACGCCAAATCAACAAACACGTTGTAGTTTATAATTTTCCCAAAAACCAATTTTGTGAAAGCAGTTGCTGTTATGTATGCCTGCGTAGGGTCGTCTTGTATAATCACATTCATAGCACCAAGCACATAGCGATAGAATAAAAACCCAACAACTAAAAATATTCCAATGGCAATAATTGAATAATTGAGTAAGGTGCTTTTAATTCTCTTTGGATTTGTCATAATGACACAAAAGTTTGAGGTTAAAAACATTGGAAGTGCAAATAATGATATAATTTGCAACGCTTCTTGCAATCCCAAAACAAACGGAGAATAATTAACATGTCTCCCGATAATATTCATGCACAAATAAACCTGTGCGAAAAACATAAACACAAAACCAATAATTCTAATTGTTCTATATGAAAAAATTCCCCTAAATTTCACTCTCTTTTTTGAAAGAAGTTTGTCAATTTTTTGCCTTTGCTTAAGTGCTTTTTCAGGTTGAACAAAATCTTCTTTTTCAATTTCAGTGATTTCTTCTAATTTTTCATTTTCATTAGCAACTTCACCAGTTTCAATTATGTTTTGACTGTCGCTATTAAAACGATCTGTTTTAATTATTTTTTGTGTTTCCATAATTAAATTGTAACACTTTGATTTTATTTCATCAAATTTTTAAAACATAATTTTTCTAATTTGTAGTTTTAGTTTTATATGATATAATTGATTTAGAAAAAGTTGAAAAAATAAAAAATCAAATAAACATTAAAAAATTCAATATGACTTTATTTAAAAGGAGTTTTTATGGCAACATCAAAAGTATATTTCACCAGTGACATTTCATCAGCTGGACTATTTAAAGTTTATAATGCGCTTGAACATGGTTTAAACGGCCGTGTTGCAGTTAAAATTTCCACGGGCGAGCCTGGTGGTCATAACTTTTTAAATCCAAATTTAATTGAACCACTTGTGTCAGCACTAAATGGAACAATTGTTGAATGTTTAACTGCCTACAGAGGAAAAAGGTTTAATGCAAAAGACCACTGGCAGGCAATTAAAGATCATGGCTTTGCAGACATTGCTCCTTGTGACATTATGGATGAATTTGCAGAAATAAACATTCCAGTTGACGGCGGAACTCACCTAAAAGGATACAATATTGTTGGTGACCACCTTCAAAATTATGACAGCATGCTTGTTCTCTCTCACTTCAAGGGTCACCAAATGGCGGGAATGGGCGGAGCCTTAAAAAACCTTAGCATTGGCGTTGCATCAAAAACAGGAAAAACTTGGATCCATTCTGTTGGAAGAACAATGAATCCTGATGAACTTTGGGCAAAGTATACAGATGACCAAGATGGTTTTTTGGAAAGTATGGCAGAGGCATGCAAGGCAGTGATAAACTATATGAATCCAGAAAATATGCTTTACATCAATGTTGCAAACAACCTTTCAGTTGATTGCGATTGCGATTCAAATCCTGCAGATCCTGAAATGCACGATATTGGAATTTTTGCATCAACTGACCCAGTTGCCCTTGATAAATGTTGTTATGACCAAATTATCAATTCTTCCGACTATGGCAAAAAAGCGCTCATTGAAAGAATGCAATCAAGACATGCAATTCATGTTGTTGAAGCTGCTGAGGAACTTGGAATTGGAACAACAGACTATGAAGTTGTTTATTTGGACACTTTAGAAGATGAATAAAAACTCTCAAAAATATAGATTCTACCGCTCCACTAATGGTAGAATCTATTTTTTTTGTGAACATATTTTTTTATTTACATTACAAAAAAACTTATTTATAATTAAAATACAAAAAAGTACTAGGATTAATTCAAATGATTAATGATGTTTTTAGAATTTCAACTTTAGTTTTTTTAATTATTCTCGCAGTTGGCGTGTTTTTTATGCTTTACAGATTGGTGTTTGCAATAACTGGCTTCACAAAAAGAATAACCTTTAAAGAAGCAAAAAAGAACCACAAATTTGCCGTGTTAATTCCAGCACGAAATGAAAGCAATGTAATTTCCGATCTTTTAACTTCCCTTCAAAATCAAGACTATGATAAAAATAATTTTGATGTTTATGTAATTGTTAAAAGTGAAAAAGATAAAACCATTGAAATATGTGATAAATTTGGCTACAAATGCTTTGTTGAACCAAACCAAAAATGTAAGGGTGATGCACTTGACTTCACAATCAAACACATTTATGAAAACAATTTATCTTATGATGCATTTGTAATTTTTGATGCCGACAATATTCCAACACAAAGTTTTTTAACTGAAATAAACAAGGCTGTTGATGCTGGTTATGACATTGGAATTGGATATCGCAACAGCAAAAATTGGAATGATGGTTGGATTTCTGCAGGAACTGGATTAACTTTCAGTTTAATTAACTCCCTTTCAAATAAAGCCAGAACAAAATTTAAAATGAACTGTGTTTTTTCAGGCACGGGCTACTTTATTCGTGAAAGCGTGCTTTCAAATTTTAAAGGTTGGCCATTCAAAAGTTTAACCGAAGACTATGAAATTTCAATGTATGCCACTTGCAACAATTTAAAAACAGCCTATGTTGAAAATGCAGAATTTTTTGATGAACAACCAGTTGATTTAAAAACAAGTTTCAAACAGCGTGTTCGCTGGGTTAAAGGATTTACAGTCGCAAGAAGTTTATATTCCAAAAAACTATTCTCAAAACGTGGCAACTTTCTGTCTAAACTTGATTTTTCACTTGGGGTTGTTCCCGCAGGAATAATTATTGCTGACTGCATACTTTATGGTGCAATGCAAATTGCGCTTCTCACCTGGGCACTTATTGCTGGGCATCCTTGGGTAACCTATTTATTAAGCTTTGTTTATTTAAATATTGGAATTTATGCCGCACTGTTTTTATTTACACTTATACAAATTTTAGTTGAAGGAAAAAGAATTGATATGAAGCTATCAAGAAAAATTGAGCTTCTTTTCTGCAATCCTTTCTACACAGCGCTTTATGTTCCAATTGCAATTAAAGCTATTTTTTCAAAAAATATTGGTTGGGACACCATTGCACATAATAAAACAATGACAAAAAAATAAGGAGAAATTAATGTCAAAAGAAAAAGAGCAAAAGGTTTTTTACTATAAAGATCCGTTAAATGATGATTTTGCAGAACTTGTTTCCAAGCGAATTGAAATTGATGAAAATTTCAAGTTTATTCACAAAAACATTTTTTGGAGAATGGGTTCATGGCTTTTAACTTATTTAATTGCGGCACCTGTTGTAACTTTTTATGTTAAGTGTATAAGGCACACAAAGTTTGTTTTTGACGACAAAAAGGCTTTTAAACAAGTAAACAAAAAACCAATTTACATTTATGGAAATCACACAAATCTTTTTGTAGATGCCCTTGCCCCATTCATTTTATCATATCCCCACAGAAACAAACTTTTGGCGGTTGCAGACGCCCTTTCAATTAAGGGATTAAAAAATCTTGTTCAGCTAGTTGGAGCACTTCCCGTGCCAACAAAACTTTCAGGAACACGCAAATTTGTTGAAGCAATGGATTGGTATCATGACCATGGCTACAATCTTTCAATTTATCCAGAGGCGCACTGTTGGCCATATTACACCAAAATTAGACCATTTAAAAGTTCTTCATTTATGTATCCAGTAAAACACAATTCTCCAGTAATTGTAACTGTAACAACCTACTCTAAGCCTAAAAAAGAAGACAGAGCTCCAAGGCCAGTAATTCATGTAAGCAAACCATTTTATCCTGATTCATCACTTCCAAAAAAGGAAGCCGAGCAAAAACTTCGTGATGAAGTTTATGCCTATATGGTTGAAACCACTGAAAAATATAGCACCTATGAACACATTAAATATGTTCAAGTTGAAAATAATGAAATAAAAAATACATAATTATATGCTAGACAACAAAATTTGTAATATGTATAATTTAATTAGGAGGCCATTATGATTAAAAATGTAATTTTTGATATTGGCGGAGTAATTGTTCATTTTAAGAAGGAAACATATTTTGACTATTTTAATCTTGGACCACGAGAAAAAAGGTCTTTAACAAAAACAATTTTCAGTCCAACATGGGAAAAACTTTCAACTGGAAAAATTGGAACCATTGATTTTAAACGATACGCTTTAAATGCAAAGCCAAAATATGCAGCAACAATTAGAAAAGTTTTAGATAAAAACAACTTAAAATATATGATCCCCGTAAACAAAACCACAATGAGTTATATTCAATTAATCCGTTCGCGAGGGCTTAAAACCTATGTCCTTTCAGACATTGAACCAAACACAATTTGGTATGTTGAGAATGAAATTCCAAACTTTAAAGAATCTTTTGATGGAATTTCCTATTCTTGCAGAACCGGAATGCTTAAAAGAAAAGGCAAAGTTTTTGATTACATTTTAAAGCGTTTTCATTTAAATCCTGAAGAAACTTTGTTTATTGATGACAAGGAAAAGAATCTTGTTCAAGCACAACTTCGCAAAATTAAAACTTATAAATTTATTGATGATGGAAAAGATTTTGAAAAAATTGACGCCATCATAAATGAAGAAAAATAACGCAAAAATAATAAAAAACCACTAAAAAATAGTGGTTTTTTATTTTATTTTAGGTTTAATTTACAAAAAAATAGAGGCGGTTGCCTCTATTTTTATTTTGCTTATTCAGCAGCTTCTTCAGTTCCCTCATCAAGCTCTGGCTCATATGCGGTAACTTCTGATGGAGTGATATCACGATATCTCTTAAGTCCAGTTCCTGCTGGAATGCGTTTTCCAATAATAATGTTATCTTTAAGTCCAACAAGATTATCAACGCTTCCCTTAATTGCAGCATCTGTCAAAACTCTAACAGTTTCTTGGAATGATGCAGCTGATAAGAAGCTGTCAGTTGCAAGAGCTGATTTTGTAATTGAAAGAAGAACACGCTTTGCAGAAGCTGGTTCTTTGCCTTCAGCAAGAACTCTTTCATTTTCTTCTTCAAATTTAAACATATCAACATAATCGCCTGGAAGCATTTGTGTGTCACCAGCATCTTCAATTCTAACTTTTCTAAGCATTTGACGAATAATGATTTCAAGGTGTTTATCATTAACATCAACACCAGATTTGTGGTAAACTTTCAAAACTTCAACAATCATGTAGTCTTGTGTATCACGAACACCACGGGTCTTCAAAATGTCATGAGGATTGATTGGACCTTCGGTAATTCTTTGACCAGGCTCAAGTCTGCTTCCTTCGCTAACTTTGAATCTAGCTCCATAAGGTGTATTGTAAACAACTTCGCTTCCATCATCTGAAAGAACGGTAACTTGTTGTTTTGGTTCATCAATTTTTGTAACTTTTCCTGAAATTTCAGAAATAACAGCCACACCTTTTGGTTTTTTAGCTTCAAAAATTTCTTCAACTCTTGGAAGACCTGCTGTAATATCGTCTTGAGTTGCAGTACCACCACCGTGGAACACGTTCATGGTAAGCTGGGTTCCAAGTTCACCAATTGATTGAGCAGCAATAATACCAACTGCTTCACCAACTTTAATTCTGCCTCTTGAAGACATATCACGGCCATAACATTTTGCACACACACCGTATTTTGATTTACATGTGAATACAGTTCTAATTGTAACTTTGGTAATTCCTGCTGCTTCAACAGCTGCTGCTTGTTCAGGTGAAATCATTTCATCACCTTTAACAATAACTTCACCGGTCTTTGGATCAACAACATCATCAACTGTGTATCTTCCAACAATTCTTGATGCAATTCCTTCAACCATGCTGTCTTCATCATAAATTGCAGAAATTTCCATACCACGAACCTTTTCGCCAAGTGCTGCAAAACAGTCTTCGTCATCAATAACAACTTCTTGCGCAACGTCAACAAGTCTACGAGTAAGGTAACCAGCGTCTGCGGTTTTAAGCGCTTTATCAACCATACCTTTACGTCCACCACGAGTTGCAATGAAGTATTCAATAACGCTAAGTCCATCACGGAAACTTGAACGAATAGGAACTTCAATAACCTTTCCTGATGTGCTCATCATAAGACCACGGATACCTGAAAGGTCGCACATGTTATCTTTTGAACCACGAGCACCAGAGTCAACCATGAGTTTAAGTGGGTTGTTGCCCTCATAAGCCTGCATTGTTTCGTCTGTAATTTTCATACGAGCATTGCTCCAAAGGTCAAGAAGTTTAACGCTCTTTTCATCTTTTGTAATAAGTCCACGCTTAAATTGTTTTTCAACAACGGTTGATGCTTCATCAGCTTCATTAATAATTTGAACTCTGTCTTTAGCAACACGAATATCAAATAAGTTAGCTGTGAGTGATGCAAGGGTTGAATACTTATATCCAAGCTCTTTAATTTTATCAAGCATAATTGCAGTTGTTGTTGAACCAAGGTTAACATAGCAAGCCTTAATAATTTTCTTCATCATTTTCTTGTTAACTGCAAATTCAATTTCATTTTTAAGCATATCTTCTGGAGTTTTTCTTTCAATAATTCCAATTCCTTCTGGAATAACTTGATTCAAAATCATTCTACCAATTGTTGTGTTAAGTCTGGTTGAATAAATTTTTCCATCAATTTCCTTTTGAACACGAACCCAAACTTTTGAGTGAAGCCCAGCATTGCCTGTTTGATAAGCCATAATTGCTTCATCAATATTTGCAAAATAGCTACCCTCTCCCTTTTCACCAGGAAGCTCAACGGTTAAGTAATAAATACCATAAAGCATGTCTTGGTAAGGAACAGAAATTGGTTCACCATCTGAAAGTTTCAAAATGTTGTTTGAAGCAATCATTAAATATCTTGCTTCAGTTTGTGCATCAATTGAAAGTGGAACATGGATAGCCATTTGGTCACCATCAAAGTCAGCGTTAAATGCTGTACAAGTAAGTGGGTGAAGTCTCATAGCGCCACCTTCAACAAGCACTGGTTCAAAGGCTTGAATTGAAAGTCTGTGAAGTGTTGGAGCACGGTTCAAAAGAACTGGGTGATCCTTTATAACTTCTTCCAAAACATCCCAAACAACAGGTCTTGCACGCTCAACAACATGTTTAGCGCTCTTAATGTTGTGGGCTGAATTAAGGTCAACAAGTCTCTTCATTATAAATGGTTTAAAGAGCTCAAGAGCCATTTCTTTTGGAAGACCGCATTGATACATTTTAAGGTTTGGTCCAACAACGATAACTGAACGACCAGAGTAGTCAACACGTTTTCCAAGAAGGTTTTGACGGAAACGTCCTTGCTTTCCGCGAAGGAGAGCTGAAAGTGATTTAAGTTCTCTGTTTCCAGCACCTGAAATTGCCTTTCCGCGTCTGCCGTTATCAATAAGAGCATCAACTGCTTCTTGAAGCATACGCTTTTCATTTCTACAAATAATTTCAGGAGCACCAAGCTCAATAAGTTTCTTCAAACGATTGTTTCTGTTAATAACACGACGATATAAGTCGTTAATGTCGCTGGTTGCGAACCTTCCACCATCAAGTGGAACCATAGGACGAAGTTCTGGTGGAATTACAGGAATTGCATCAAGAATCATCCATTCTGGTTTAGCGCCTGTTTTAATAAAGGAATCAATAAGACCAAGACGCTTTGCAAGTGCAAGTTTCTTTTGTCCTTTTGCCTTTTTAAGTTCGGCTTTAAGTTCTTTTGATTCGGCTTCAAGGTCAACTTTTGAAAGAAGTTCCTTAACAACCTCAGCACCCATTCCAGCCTTGAATGCTTTAGGGCCATATTTTTCAATGGCTTCACGATATTCTCTATCGTTCAAAATTTGTTTATACTCAAATTCAGTTGTTCCAGGATCTGTAACAATGAATGATGTGAAGTAAAGCACTTGTTCAAGTTTCTTAATTGAAATATTTAAAATTGTTCCAATTCTTGAAGGAACTCCTTTAAAATACCAAATATGAGAAACAGGAGTAACGAGATCAATGTGACCCATTCTCTCACGACGAACCTTTGCTCTGGTTACTTCAACGCCGCACTTGTCGCAGATAACGCCCTTATAGCGAATTCTTTTATATTTGCCACAATGACATTCCCAGTCTTTTGTAGGTCCAAAAATTCTTTCACAGTAAAGACCATCTCTCTCTGGTTTTTGAGTTCTGTAGTTAATGGTTTCTGGTTTTGTAACTTCACCATATGACCATTCACGAATTTTTTCAGGACTTGCAAGGCCAATTTGAATTGAGTCAAAGTTATTTAATTCAAACATATATTTCCCCTTTTATTATAATTCATCATCAAAATCAAATAAGTTTCCAGCATCATCTGCTTCATGTGCGTCATAAACGCTTTCGCCTGGAACTAATTCTTCATCTTGATTAAGTTCAACTTCAACCACTTCTTCATTTTTATTTGGTTTTGTTCTAAGTGGTTCAGGCATATCTCTATCATCTTCCATAAGTTCTTGAAGACCAATTTCTTGTTTGTCTTCAGTCAAAACTTTAATATCAAGAGCAAGACCTTGAAGTTCCTTAATCAAAACTTTAAATGATTCAGGAATGCCAAGTTCTGTAATATTTTCGCCTTTAACAATAGCTTCATAAGTTTTAAGTCTACCAACAACATCATCTGATTTAACTGTAAGCATTTCTTGAAGAATGTTGCTTGCGCCGTATGCTTCAAGAGCCCAAACTTCCATTTCACCAAATCTTTGGCCACCAAGCTGTGCTTTACCGCCAAGAGGTTGTTGAGTTACAAGTGAGTAAGGTCCAGTTGACCTTGCGTGCATTTTATCAACAACAAGGTGATGGAGCTTAAGCATATACATAATACCAACAGTTGTTCTGTTTTCAAATGGTTCGCCAGTTCTACCATCATAAAGTTGAATTTTTCCATCTTCTGGGAAATTATTTTCTCTAAATAATTCTCTAATATCTTCTTCTTTAGCACCGTCAAAAACAGGTGTTGCAATTTTCCAACCAAGTGCTTTAGCAATAAATCCAAGATGAACTTCAAGAAGCTGACCAATGTTCATACGAGAAGGAACGCCAAGTGGGTTCAAAAGAATTTGAATAGGTGTTCCATCAGGCATAAATGGCATATCAGCCTTTGGAAGAATTCTTGAAACAACACCCTTGTTTCCGTGTCTACCTGACATTTTATCACCAACGCTCATTTTACGCTTTTGAGCAATGTAAACACGAACAAGTTTGTTAACACCAGTTGAAAGCTCATCTTTGTTTTCACGTGTAAACACCTTAACATCAACAACAATACCGCCTTCACCGTGTTGAACACGAAGTGATGTGTCACGAACTTCTCTTGCTTTTTCACCGAAAATTGCACGAAGCAATCTTTCTTCTGGGGTAAGTTCAGTTTCACCTTTTGGTGTAACTTTACCAACCAAAATATCTCCTGTGTTGACTTCTGCACCAATTCTAACAATACCATTTTCATCAAGGTTTGCAAGGGCATCTTCACCAACATTTGGAATATCTCTTGTAATTTCTTCAGGTCCAAGTTTTGTGTCACGAGCATCTTGCTCATATTCTTCAATGTGAATACTTGTCAAAACATCATCTTCAACAAGTTCATCTGAAATTAAGATAGCGTCATCAAAGTTGTATCCTTCCCAAGGCATGAATGCAACCAAAATGTTTTTACCAATTGAAAGTTCACCATCACAAGTTGATGGACCATCTGCAAGCACATCACCCTTTTTAACTTTTTGACCATGCTCAACAATTGGTTTTTGACGCATGCATGTTCCGTTGTTTGAACGAATAAATTTAATCAAAACATATTCATCGTCACCATTTTTGGTTTCAACAATAATTTTTTCACTTGAAACATATTTAACAACACCGTCATTTTTTGCAATAACCATAACTCCAGCATCAACAGCAATTTTGTGTTCTGTTCCAGTTCCAACAATAGGAGCCTCGGTTTTAAGCAGAGGAACAGCCTGACGCTGCATGTTTGACGCCATCATGGCACGGGTTGTATCGTCGTTTTCAATGAATGGAACAAGTGTTGTTGCAATAGAAACAAGTTCCTTTGGGCTGACATCAATAAAGTCAATTTGTTCTTTTGGAAGCTCAACAATTTCACCTTTTTTACGGCATGTAACTCTGTCATGCAAAAGTTTGCCGTCTTCAGTAAGTGGTTCGTTAGCTTGCGCAATAACATATTTTTCTTCAACATCAGCTGTCATGTAAACAACTTCATCAGTAACCTTTCCGGTTTCTTTATCAATTTTTCTGTAAGGTGCTTCAACAAATCCATACTTATCAATTTTTGCATAAGTTGCAAGAGAGTTAATAAGACCAATGTTTTGACCTTCAGGAGTTTCATTAGGACAAAGACGACCATAGTGAGTGTAGTGGACATCACGAACATCAAATCCAGCTCTTTCACGAGTGAGCGCTCCAGGTCCAATAGATGAAACTTTTCTTTTATGAGTTAAAGAAGCAATTGGGTTTGTTTGTTCCATAAATTGTGACATTTGGCTTGAGCCAAAAAATTCACGAATTGCTGCAGAAACAGGGCGCACATTGATAAGTGTGCTTGGGCTAATTTCTTCAACATTTTGAACCTGCATTCTTTCTGAAATAACTCTTTCAAGTCTTGCCATACCAATAAAGAATTGGTTTTGAAGAAGTTCACCAACTGTTTTAATTCTACGGTTACCAAGGTGGTCAACATCATCAAGATTTCCAAGTCCTTGCTTTAAGCAAAGATGATAGTTAACTGCAGACAAAATATCATCTAACAAAACGTGACGGCCAAGAAGTTCATCTCTGTTTTCTTCAATAGCTTTTTGCTTTGCTTCTTTTGTTTTGCATCCTTTCAAAACTTCCAAAAGTGTTGGAAGGTGAACAAGTTCATCAATTTCAGCAGCTTCAGCATCAAGTCCTGTATAAGCGTGTAAATCAACACGATTGTTTCCTAGAACATAGAATTTTGAAAGTTTGCCTTCAACTGCAACTTTGTTAACACCAGCGTTTTGAACTTCCATTGCTCTTTCTTCATCAAGAACTTCACCAGCAGCTGCAAAAACCTTTCCGTTAATAACAATATCTTCAGCAAGTGTTTTGCCAGCAATTCTGGTTGCAATTGAAAGTTTTTGGTTGAATTTATGACGACCAACACCTGTGATGTCATATCTTCTTGTTGAATAGAATCTCTTTTCAAGATCCTTTTTAATTGCTTTAAGGTTAAAAACTTCACCAGGACGAAGACGCTTAGAAATTTCAATCAAAGCTTCCTCTTCTGATTTTGTTGGGTCCTTCTCAATTGTTTTAACGATTGATGGATCATTATCAAACATTTCAAGAAGCATTTCGTCTGTTCCAAGTCCAAGAGCACGAAGGAAAATTGTTCCAACGAGTTTTCTTGAACGGTCAACATGAACCCAAATAACATTGTTGTTATCTTCTTCAAATTCAATCCAAGCACCACGTGCAGGAATGATATCAGTTTCAGTAACAAAATTTCCAGCTTTGTTAACGCCTTGGCTGCAATAAACGCTAGGGCTTTTAACAAGTTGGCTGACAATGGCGCGCTCTGCACCATTAATAATAAACGAACCGTTGTCAGTCATAACTGGGATATCGCCCATATAAACTTCTTGATCAACAACTTCGCCTGTTTCTTTGTAAACCAAACGAACCTTAACTTTAAGTTGTTTTGAATAGGTTACATCTCTTGATTTACATTCTGCTTCGGTGTACTTTGGATCCCCATCAAGTCTGTGATCGAGGAAATGAAGTTCCACCCTTGAATCCGTGTTATCTTCTCTTGCGTCAGAACGGTTCAAGTTGTCAGTATCGGTAATTGGTGAAAAGTCACGCAAAACATCACGAATACCCTTCGTGATAAATGTTTGATAGCTATTTTTTTGAACTTCAACAAGGTATGGAATGTCCATAACTTCATTGATTTTACCAAACTTGTGCCTTTCCGTGGTTCCGTACTTAACTGTTTTGATGTTAATGTTACTACTCATGTAGTCCTCCAAGGAAAATTTCGGTCGCCATTTTTAATTAATGTCACGCGCGCAAGTAAAAAAGCCAAAAATAGTCGATTCTGTGAAGATGAGCAAAAAGGACAAAAAGCCCCCTTCACCTAAATTTTTGACAAAAAACCACATCTAAAACCAAAATAAAAACCCAAACTTCTCAATATTAGCATGGTATACTGACTTATAATAACATAACCAATGATGTGTGTCAATGTTTTTAAAAATTTTTTGTATAATTTAATTAATGATTATAAATAATTTGCATAGCATAAATTTAATTTATAACATAAAAAAGAGAGCCATTTAAGCTCTCTTTATTTACTTTTCACACTTGCAACAATCTCACCATTTTGTCCATCAACCAATATTGTTGAATTTGGTTTAACATTGTTTTCCAAAATGAGTCTTGCAATTTGAGTTTCAACATTTTGTCCAATAAATCTTTTAAGTGGCCTTGCACCAAATGAAACATCAAATCCCAAATTTATTATCGTGTTTTTAGCATTATCAGTTACTTCGAGTTTCAGCTGTTTTGCCTCAAGTCTTTCTTCAACATTTTTCAAAATCAAATCAACAATTCCAAGAGTTTCATTTTTTGTTAGTGGATTAAACATAATAATTTCATCAATACGGTTTAAAAGCTCTGGCCTAAAGGTTGTTTTCAAAAGCGAATTAACATTTGCTTTTGCCTCTTTTGAAACTTTTCCACTTTCATCAATAGAGTCCAGAATTATGTTGGCACCAAGGTTTGATGTTAAAATGATAATAGTATTTTTAAAATCAACCGTTCTTCCCTGACTGTCAGTTATTCTTCCATCATCTAAAATTTGAAGCAAAATGTTAAACACATCTGGGTGCGCTTTTTCAATTTCATCAAAAAGCACAACTGAATATGGTTTCCTGCGAACCGCTTCGGTTAACTCACCACCCTCATCATATCCAACATATCCAGGAGGTGAACCAATGAGCCTTGAAACAGAAAATTTTTCCATATATTCGCTCATATCAATTCTAACAAGATTTTTCTCATCGTCAAAAAGAGCTTCGGCAAGTGCTTTTGAAAGTTCCGTTTTTCCGACACCAGTTGGTCCTAAAAATAAGAATGAGCCAATTGGTTTGTTTGGATCTGCAATTCCGGCTCTTGACCTTAAAATTGCGTCACTAACTTTAGTTACTGCATCATTTTGACCAATAACACGCCTGTGTAAAATTTCAGGTAAATGCACAACTTTTTCTCTTTCGCCCTCGGTTAATTTGCTAACTGGAATTCCCGTCCAGCGTGAAACAATTTTTGAAATTTCTTCTTCAGTAACTTTATTTCTCAAAAGTCGTTTTGCTTGAGTCTTTTCATGCTCTTTTTCAAGTTCATCAAGTTCTTTTTGCAGATTTGGAATTATGCTATATTGAAGTTCTGCCGCCTTTTTAAAATCATATTCTTTTTGAGCTCTTTCAAGTTCAGCACGCCTGTTATCAAGTTCTTCTTTAATTTTATTAACTTTTTCAAGCGACTCTTTTTCATTTTTCCATTTTGCGGTCATTGCATCATATTTTTCGCGATACGCAGAAAGTTCTTCTTCAATTTTATTAAGTCTGTTTTTAGAAATTTCATCGGTTTCTTTTTTGAGTGCTGCTTCTTCAATTTGAAGTGCAATAATTTTTCTGTTAATCTCGTCCATCTCTGTTGGCATAGAGTCAATTTCCATTTTAATGCTTGCGCACGCTTCATCAACAAGGTCAATTGCCTTGTCTGGCAAAAACCTATCAGTTATATATCTATTTGAAAGAACCGCCGCTGAAACCAGTGCATTATCAGCAATTTTAACACCATGAAAAACCTCATATTTTTCTTTGAGTCCACGAAGAATTGTGATTGTATCTTCAACCGTTGGTTCATTTACTAAAACTGGTTGAAATCTACGCTCAAGAGCAGGGTCTTTTTCAATATACTTTCTATATTCATCAAGGGTTGTTGCCCCAATACAGTGAAGTTCACCACGCGCAAGAAGAGGTTTTAAAATGTTTCCAGCATCCATTGCGCCATCTGTCTTTCCTGCCCCAACAATAAGATGAAGTTCATCAATAAACAGAATAATTTTACCTTCGCTCTTTTTTATTTCTGAAAGCACTGCTTTAAGTCTTTCTTCAAATTCCCCACGATATTTTGCCCCAGCAACAAGGCTGCCCATATCAAGTGAAAAAATTTCATGATTTTTCAAACTTGCAGGAACATCTCCTTTGAAAATTCTTATGGCAAGCCCTTCGGCAATTGCAGTTTTTCCAACACCAGCCTCACCAATTAAAACTGGGTTATTTTTTGTTTTTCTAGACAAAATTCTAATAACATTTCTAATTTCATCATCTCGACCAATAACAGGATCAAGTTTGTTTGTTTTTGCAAGTTCAGTTAAATTGCTTCCATATTTTTTCAAAACATTATATGTATCTTCAGGATTTTCATTTGAAACTCGTTGATTGCCTCTAACTTCACGAAGTGCTTTCAAAAACGCATCTTTCGTAATCCCAAATTTTGAAAGTAAATCTTTAACTCCCTTACATTTGTTTATGAGCCCAAGCAAAATATGCTCAACTGAAACATAATCATCTTGCATATTTTTCGCCTGCAATTCAGCATCATTGAGCGACGCATTAAGTTCTGCAGACATGTAAACTTGACCTTGCCCTGAAACCTTTGAAAATGAATTCAATTTTTGTTTAAGTTCACTTGCAATGGCTCCATAATTTATTCCCATTCCTTTAAAAATTTCAGGAATAAGTCCATCTTCTTGTGAAATAAGCGCAAAAAGCATGTGTTCTCCTTGAAGTTCAGGGTTTCCATTTTCTCGCGCAATTTGTTCTGCTTCCTGTAAGGCTGAAATTGATTTTTGTGTTAATTTTTGATAATTCATATTTTCGCCTCCTAAAATTCACTTTAAAGTATTCCCTTAAAGCAAAATAACTATACCACGAAAAATTAGCACTGTCAAGCCGAGAGTGCTAATTTTTTAAATAAATTAAATTTGTTTTTTGTGGCACGCATTGTTGAAATTTTAATTTTTCAGGGTTACAATAAATGTGTAACAAGGGGCGGAAGGTTAATTGTTAAGAAGGAAACCAAAAAAAGACTGGCATCAGCCAGTCTTTATTTATCTAAACAATCATCAAGAGCTTTTATAATTGCTTCTTTATCCATCTTTTGACCGATGAAAACAAGTTTAACCATTCTGTCGCCAACATCAATATCCCAATCTTTTTGAGCATCTGGATTTTCCCTTAAATATCTTTGTTTTTCAGGGAGTGGCAATGCATCAATCCAATAATCTGCACGGAATGTGTTTGTTTGAGGACCAGCCTGTTCAAAAATATACATATTTGAATCATCATTAGAAAACCATGCAATTCCCTTTGAACGAATAACATTTTTTGGAAGGTTGTTTGCAAAAGCTCTAAACTTTGAACGGACAAGTGGTTTTCGTCTGTAATAAACAAATGTTCCAATTCCGTATTCTTCAGTTTCACCTTCGCCGTGATGATGATGACCATGTTCCTCATGTTCTTCGTGTTCATGTTCTTCATCTTCATCATCTTCTTCAACATCTTTTTCAAGTTCTTTAAGCCAACCGGCTGACATGCTTGCCTTATCAAAATCAAATGAATTTGTGTTCAAAATTTTGCTGATTGGAACTTTTCCAAATTCAGCTTCAATAATTTCAGCTTCAGGTTGAAGAATTTTAATAACCTTTTTAACCTTCTCTTTTTCTTCTTCGCTAACTTGATCAACTTTGTTCAAAATGATTTTGTTACAAAATTCTATCTGTTGAATAATCAAATTTTCAATATCGTCTTCTTCAATATGATCTTTAAGAAGATCTCCGCCAAAACCAAATTCTTTGGCGAGTCTCAGGGTATCAACAACTGAAACAACATTGTCTAGCCTGCATTTACTTGGAAGATTATATTGTTCACTTTGTTCAGACAACACCGTGATTGTTTGAACAATTGGAATAGGTTCGCAAATTCCAGAAGCTTCAATCAAAATGTAGTCAAATTTGTTACTCATAACAAGATCAGCAATTTGTTGCATTAAATCTTGTTTAAGTGTGCAACAAATGCAACCATTTTGAAGTGGAACCAAACTATCGTCTTTTTGTGAAACAATGTTTTCAGCCCCAATCAAACTTGCATCAATATTAACCTCTCCAATATCGTTAACAATAACTGCAACTTTATAATTTTCTTTGTTGTTTAAAACATGGTTTAAGAGTGTTGTTTTTCCTGCTCCTAAATAACCAGTAAGTAATGTAATAGGTACTTGTTTACTCATAATATCTCCTTTAATATACCATATAATTATATATCTAATTTAAAAATTTACAAAACAAATTAATGATTTTCAAAAATTAAGTCCGCATACTCAAAATGAATTAAATTTTTAAGTTCACTTGGTGAAATTTTCATTTGCATACCAACTTTTCCAGCACTCACATAAAATTTTTGCAGATTTTCAGCGCTTTTTTCAACAAATGTTTTAAATTGTTTTTTCATTCCAACCGGAGAACATCCGCCATGAATGTAACCAGTTAATGGCAACAAATCTTTTTGATGCAGCATTTCAACAGACTTAACCCCTGCCGCTCTTGCGGCTTTTTTCATGTCAAGAGTTTCTTTAACTGGAATAACAAAAACAAAATGATCTTTTCCACTAACTGTCACAAGCGTTTTGAAAACACAATCAGGCTTTTCACCAAGCACAGCGGCAACCATTTCACCATTTGTTATTGAATTGTCGTATTCAAAAGTTTCATAATTAATTTTTGCTGAATCCAAAATTCTCAGCGCATTTGTTTTTTGCATAATTCACCTAAAAACTATTATATATTTTTAAAATAAAAAAACAAACCTTTTCGGCTTGTTTTTATTCATATTTTTTCGCATTTTCATTTGAATTTTCTTGAAATATTCCATATTTTTTATTAAATGCATCAATTTCATCTGTTTTTGAAATTGGAATTGTCAAAATATTTTCATTGACAAGTGGCTCAAGAATATTTAAATAAAACAAATTATCTTTATCAAATTCTTCTTCTGAAAATTCAATATTCAATTCTTCAGCAATTGCCTTTGAAATTTCACGTTTTTTCATTTCCAAAATTGCAGGAATCACTTTATTCATTCCTGGTAAAAATTCGCTTTCTTTTTGAATATGTGGATGAAGTTTTGGAATTGCACCAGCAAAATCTAATGATTCATACATGTTTTTAAAATCGTTAAATAGCGTTCTATTTGAATAAATAAAGCGAACAATTTGGTTTGGATAAGGAAGTTTATCAAAACCCATTGAAAGTTCTGGATCTGCAATACACTCACCACCAACACCGAAATCATATGAACCATTAAAAACAACAATGTTTGGATTATATTCAAGAGTGTTGCTTGAATACATTTTTCCATTGCCCCTATTCATTAAATTGATTTGTTCATCATAAACCTTATAACAATTTAGCGAACTCATTCCAAGCCCACCACCATTATCAAGCATTGCCATTGGAATAAGCAGAGCGTCATTTTCAATTTTAACAAGTTGAAAATTGATATTCCTGCAATGACGATCTGCATCTGCATAAAAATAATCAAAAAACAGGGTGCTTGCTAAATTTCTGTTAAGTGCTGGCGAAACTTTCACATTAGGATTTCTTTCTAAAAATTCACTAATTGCAATATTATAGTTGAAAATTGTGTGCTTTGATGAGAGTTGCGCATCTTTTCTATCTAACACCATGTGCATGAGGTCCACTCCACGAATAATAGTCGCATTTTTCATCAACGCATTTTTTGAAATTAAACCATAAAGATTTGTTCTATCTTCATCAAAACACCTATTCATTCCATATCCATTAAAGGCATAATTTAAACCAAATGTGCATGGAGAAACATAAATCATTGCTTCATTTTTAAGTTTTTCATTTAAATCACAAACAATGTGATAAGCCAAAACCTCTGCCAAATCTTCCAAACTTCCATATGACTCATCTTTTATATGATTTTTATTATATCCGTAAGTTCCATTTGTTTTAAAATACACTAAATCCCCAGGTTGAATTTTCCCATTTAAAAAAGTTTCTTTCGCTTTTGCAGTGAAAATTCGGCTCATAAAAAGCCTGCCATATGGGCTTCTTGGATTATATTCTTCTGGAATTGAAAACATGCTTTTTTGCTCTTTTTTTATTGGATCATAAGTGTTTCCAAGTAAATCAATTCTATACTGAATGTTCATATTTTTTCTCCACTTATATTATAGCTCCAATTCCTTCAAATGTCTATACCCATATACAAAATAAACTAACACGTAACTTTATGAAACAAAAAAATCCCAAGCGAGAATTTACTGAATGTAAACAACCCGCTTGAGATTTTATTGTTTTAATTAAACTTTGCTTAGTTCAAAAACTATTTAATAATTTTTGAAACAACACCAGAACCAACTGTTCTTCCACCTTCACGAATAGCGAAACGAAGACCTTCTTCGATAGCTACTGGAGCGATAAGTTGAACTGTCATCTTTGTGTGGTCACCAGGCATAACCATTTCTGTTCCTTCTGGAAGAGTGATTGAACCTGTAACGTCTGTTGTTCTGAAGTAGAATTGTGGACGATAGTTATTGAAGAATGCTGTGTGACGTCCACCTTCTTCTTTTGTTAAAACGTAAACTTGAGCTTCAAACTCAGTGTGTGGATGAATTGTTCCTGGTTTTGCAAGGATTTGACCTCTTTGAACATCAGTTCTGTCAATACCACGAAGAAGAACACCAACGTTGTATCCTGCGATAGCTTCATCAAGTGTTTTTCTGAACATTTCAATACCAGTTACAACTGAAGTTTTTGGCTTGTCTTCAAGACCAACAATTTCAACTGTTTCACCAGTTTTAAGAGTTCCTCTTTCAACACGTCCTGTAACAACAGTTCCACGACCTGTGATTGTGAATACGTCTTCAATTGGCATAAGGAATGGTTGATCTGTTGCACGATTTGGAGTTGGGATCCATGTGTCAACAGCTTCCATAAGTTCATCAATGCACTTTATATCAGGTGAATCCCATTTGCCTGCTTTTGCAGCTTCAAGTGCAAGAAATGCTGAACCACGAATGATTGGAGTGTTGTCTCCATCATATTCGTATTTTGAAAGAAGTTCACGAACTTCCATTTCAACAAGATCAGCAAGTTCAGTGTCACCACCAAGTTGATCAAGTTTGTTCATAAATACAACGATTCTTGGAACACCAACTTGACGAGCAAGAAGAATGTGTTCACGAGTTTGAGGCATAACACCATCAGTTGCAGCAACAACAAGGATAGCTCCGTCCATCTGTGCAGCACCGGTGATCATGTTTTTAACATAGTCAGCGTGTCCTGGGCAGTCAACGTGTGCATAGTGTCTGTTCTCTGTTTCATATTCAACGTGTGCAGTGTTGATTGTGATTCCTCTAGCTCTTTCTTCTGGAGCTGAGTCGATTTGGCTGTAGTCTTTTGATTCACCACCAAATTTGTGTGATTGAACCATTGTGATTGCAGCTGTGAGTGTTGTTTTACCATGGTCAACGTGGCCTACTGTACCAATGTTAACGTGTGGCTTTTTTGATTCAAATTTAGCTTTTGCCATTATTTTTTATCTCCTTTTCTTTTTTTATTATCATTTTATTATGGCCTAATTTTTAGCACGCTCGCCAATAATTTTATCAGCGATGTTTCTTGGAACTTCTGCATATTTGCATGGTTCCATGCTTGAGTCACCACGACCTTGGGTGAGTGATCTCAAATCAGTAACATATCCAGACATTTCTGAAAGTGGAACTTCTGCCTCAATGGTTTGGTTTCCATTTTTAAGAGTTGTTCCAAGAACGTTTCCACGTCTGCGTGAAAGATCACCAAGAACATCTCCAAGATATTTATCTGGAACTTGAACCTCAACTTTCATGATAGGTTCAAGAATTACTGAGTTACCTCTCTTGAATGCATCTTTGAATGCCATTGATCCAGCAATCATGAATGCAGCTTCTGATGAGTCAACTTCATGGTAGCTTCCATCAACAACGGTTGCTTTGAAGTCAACTGTTGGATATCCTGCAAGAACACCGCTTTGAGCAGCTTCTCTGATACCCTTGTCAACTGCTGGAATATATTCTTTTGGAATTGATCCACCAACAGTAGCATCAACAAATTTATAACCTTCACCTGGCTCTAAGCCTTCAAACTTAACAACGCAGTGACCATATTGACCTTTACCACCAGATTGTCTGATGTATTTACCAACGGCCTCAATGCTTCCACGAAGAGTTTCTTTATAAGCAACTTGTGGAGCACCAACATTACATTCAACATTATATTCACGTTTCATACGATCAACCATAATGTTGAGGTGAAGTTCACCCATACCCGCAATGATTGTTTGCCCTGTTTCTTTGTTTGTTGAGAACTTGAAGCTTGGATCTTCTCCAGCGAGTTTCAAAAGAGCATTTGTCATTTTCTCTTGATCACCCTTGGTCTTTGGCTCAATTGCCATGGAGATAACTGGGTCTGGATAATCCATATTCTCAAGCATAACTGGTTTTGATTCGTCACAAAGTGTGTCACCAGTTGAAGTGTCCTTCAAACCAATGATTGCAACGATATCACCAGCATAAGCTTCTGAAATTTCACTTCTTGAATTTGAGTGCATTCTAACAAGACGACTAATTCTTTCTTTTTCACCTGTTGTTGTGTTCAAAACATAAGAACCTGCTTTGATAACACCAGAATAAATTCTAAAGAATGTAAGTCTTCCAAATTGGTCTGTTGCAATTTTAAATGCAAGACCAGCAAGTGGAGCCTTGTCTTCTGCTTTACATTCAATTGGGTTGCCGTCCATATCTTTTCCAGCCATTGGTGGAATGTCAAGTGGGCTTGGCAAATAGTAAACAACAGCATCAAGAAGCTCTTGAATACCTTTGTTTTTGTAAGATGAACCACAGAGAACTGGAAGCATTGAAAGTGAACATGTTGCAGTTCTAATACCCTTTCTGATTTCATCAACGGTAAGTTCTTCACCACCGAAGAATTTTTCAAGAAGTGCATCATCAGTTTCAGCAACTGCTTCAACAAGTTTTTGATGATATTCATCAGCTTCAGCTTTAAGGTTTGCTGGAATGTCAGTAACATCAAAAACCTTTCCTTCATCATCTCTATAGTAAATGGCTTTCATAGTAACCAAATCAATGATACCTTCAAAAGTATCTTCCTTTCCAATTGGAAGGGTGATTGGAATAGCATTTGCGCCAAGCATTTCTTTCATTTGGCTAACGGCATAGAAGAAATCTGCACCGAGTGTGTCCATTTTGTTAATGTAAGCAATTCTTGGAACGCCATATTTATTTGCCTGATTCCAAACTTTAATTGATTGAGCTTGAACGCCTTCTTTTGCGGTGAAAACTTCAACGGCTCCATCAAGAACACGAAGTGAACGCTCAACTTCCATTGTGAAGTCAACGTGTCCTGGAGTGTCAATAAGATTGATCTTATAATCTTTCCAAATACATGTTGTTGCAGCAGAAGTGATTGTGATACCTCTTTCTTGCTCTTGAGCCATCCAGTCCATGGTTGCAGCGCCATCATGAACTTCACCGATTTTATGTGTTTTTCCTGTATAGAACAAAATTCTTTCACTGGTTGTTGTTTTTCCGGCATCAATATGTGCCATAATTCCAATGTTACGGATTTTGTTTAACGCATAATCTCTAGGCATAAATATCTTTTCTCTCCTAATTTATTTCACGTTGATTAACCTTTAATCAACTACTCTTAAATTATACATAATTTAATGTAAATTTCCAAATAATTTGTTAGCATTTTACAAAAAATAAATGCTAAACTTTTTACCAGCGATATGATGCAAAAGCTTTATTAGCTTCAGCCATTCTATGAACATCTTCTTTCTTTTTGAATGCATTACCACTATTGTTGTATGCATCAACAAGTTCAGCAGCAAGTTTTGCAGCCATTGTTCTCTCACTTCTTTGTCTTGCATATAAAACAAGCCAACGAATTGCAAGAGTTTGACGTCTCTCTGGTCTAATTTCAACAGGAACTTGGTATGTTGAACCACCAACTCTTCTTGCCTTAACTTCCAAAACAGGTTTAAGGTTTTCAAGTGCTTTATTGAAAACATCAATTGGTTCAGCATTAAGTTTCTTTCCAGCGGTTTCCATTGCACTATAAACAACTTTTTGTGCAATTGATCTTTTGCCGTCAACCATAACTTGGTTGATAACCTTGGTTACAACGGTTGAGTTATAAACTGGGTCAAGGGCAACTTGTCTAGGAATCGCTCTATTTCTTCTTGACATAAAATTTCCTCCTTTATTATTTCAAAATTGGGCTAACTATTTAGGTCTTTTAGCACCATACTTACTTCTTGCCTGTTTACGATTTTGAACGCCTGCTGTGTCAAGCACGCCACGAATAATGTGATAACGAACACCTGGCAAGTCTTTTACACGGCCACCACGAATAAGAACAACAGAGTGCTCTTGCAAATTGTGTCCTTCACCTGGAATATAAACAGTTCCTTCCATTCTGTTGGTAAGACGAACTCTGGCAATTTTTCTAAGAGCTGAGTTTGGCTTTTTAGGAGAAGTTGTTGTAACATTTAAGCAAACACCTCTTTTTTGAGGGCATCTTTCAAGAGCTGGGCTCTTTGCTTTTGTTTCCTTATCTTTCCTTCCCTTACCATGACGAATGATCTGGTTAATGGTTGGCATAGTTTTACCTCCTTATGTAAATTAGGTGAATTTTCTCGTAAAACCCAATTGAGGAAATTCTTGAAATTTTGTCTATTTTTCTCACGACACCGATGCAAGAAAAAAAGACAGAATGACAAACATAAAATAATTATGCTTTTACATTCTATCTCAAATGCTGAAATAAGTCAATAATTTTATTCAAAAAAATACTTGAATTTAACGCTATTTTATAATTTTATTATAAATTATTGCTTCATGAACACGTAATATCTCCAACCTGAACCAAAATCAGCAAAACGCCAAGTGTCAACAAGTTTAAGCTTTGGACTAGCAAATGCGGCAAGTTCAGTTGCATTGTAATTGTTAAAATCACGGTCATAAGCCTCGCCTTCAATTTGAACATAGCTCTTTTTTGTGTTTTTTCCAACCCCATCAAGCGCTGAAATTAAAAGCAATCCGCCTTTTTTTAATGCCTTTGAAGCATTTAAAAAAGTTGTTCTCATTTTCTGAATATCAACATGAATGATTGTTTCCAAACAAACAATCCCATCAAACCTTCCAAGAACATCATAACTTTCAGTCATGTCACCAATAAAAAATTTTGAGTTTGCAACATTTTTTTTGGCAATTTCAACAAGTTTTTCACTTATATCAAGCCCAACAACCTTTGCGCCCAAACCCGCTAAATATTTACAGTTGTAACCAGCCCCAGAACCAAGCTCCAAAAACCTTGGATGAACCGTTCCAACCTCAGCATAACAATCATAAAATTTTTTCAAAACATCTGCATGCGAATTTTCTTTTTCAAACTCTTCTGACCATGTTGCTGTTTTATTGTAATAATCAACTACATTTTTCATAGATACCTCACATAAAATCATTATATAAATTTAGTAATTTATTGTCAAAATAAATTGTTCGGTTTTAAATTTTTCCAAATAAAAATCAGCCACTTCTGACTGATTTTAAAAGTTTCTTTGTTGCTCGGTTTCTGTAACTATCATCGCAACATTGCTGGTTTCAACCTCTTTAATAATTTCTTCTAGTGTTACATCAAAGTCTTTATAAATGCGCTTTTTTGTTTTATCTTTTGAAATAAGATCAAAAACCAATACGGCTTTTCCATCAATTAATCCATAACCAACATGCTTGCACTCCATATTTTCATTTGAATGCAAGGCTTCATATTTTTTAACATAAATTTGTTCTTGTTCGTAAGTCATATCAACCATTTCAATTTCTCCAACTATCGCTAAAATATAATATGCAAATTAATCTATTTTGTCAACATTAAAAAAGAAGCGGTTAGTTTTGACCGCTTCTTCTACTTTGTTTCATATAACCAATTTTATATTCAATTTTTTTAAGTCTACCAACAATTGGTGCTTCCTCGATTGAAAGTTTGCTTTCAATTAACGATAAAATTTCATTATATTTTTTCTTTGGAAGGTTGTATGTGAAATAATATCCATGAGATTCAATGTCAACACCAACTAAATCACCATACTCTTTGAGTAAACTATAACTTGTTTTGCTTCTATATTCAGCAATTGTGTAGCACAGCAAATCAACAATATTGTCAACATTACTCTCTTCTCTCTTCCGTGAAAGTTTCCAAACCTTTCTTCTCAAATCTGCTGGAAGAACGACGACTATTGATGAAACAATGTTATCAAAGTCGCTATATTCAATGTGATTTTTTATCTTTAAAACATATGACATGCTTTCAATATCACGAATACGAACCATGTATTCATAATTTGTGAAGTCATCATCAACACAAACCACTTCAAATCCAACAGTGAGAGCAAGTTTATGTAAATCTATTTTAGCCACAAACTACCCCTACCGATTAAAATTTAATTATTTGTTTCCCTTTCATTTCCATTAGTTACTGTTGCTGGTTGTTGTTTTTTTTTAAGATTTAAAATTTCTTCCAATGCACTAAGAAATGAATTAACAGAGTCAAATTGTTCAGCAAATCCTGGACAATCCTTTTTTAGAGCCTCAAATATTGTTCTAATATTTTCTCTTTTTGAACTCCAAAGACCTTCAAGGCCTTCATCGCTAAGGCCATACAGTTCCTTAACTTTATTGGCAATCATTTCAAGAGCCTCTTTATCTGTTTTTTGAGATAATTCAACAACACTTATTCCAAGGGTGGATTCAATCGCACTTCTTCCATTTGGAGCGAGTGAACCATCAGGATTACGGAGATCATAAAAAACATTCGATTGCATACGCCCTTTAGTAAATACGGTTGACGCAAAGGTTTTTACCTTTCCATTTGGACTGGTATATATACCAAAGGTTCCACCAAGAAGTAATGAAGTAACACCAAGTTTAACTGAATTTGAGATTTCTTTGTTTTCAAAAAAACCAACTTTCCCACTCATAATGTTTTCGCTCATACTAGTCCTCCTCTGTGAAAATAAATTCTTTTAAGAAATTTTTGTCTTCTTGCTCTTGCTCTGTGAGGACTATGCCATCTTCTTCAATATCTGTTGAACCAAGCAAAACAATCTTTTTTGGATTGAGGGCTTGAATTTCAGCATAGCTTGAATTTGCAGCAATTCCCGATTCAAATTTTAAAGCTGAAACAATATAAAAATTTAAATAGTCTTTTGCTCTAGCATAAGCATCTTCAATTGAATAACCAGATGCAAGAAGATTTAAGTCTGGATAAAGAGCCGTATACAAATCATTCTCATCTGTAAACAAAACCATTGGATAAATGTATCTTTTCATTATAACCCCTCAAAATAAGTTTCTAATATGATTTTATCACTTGAAAAACGAAATGTCTAATAAATTAAAGCATTTTATACGCCTCATTTATCATGGCAATATATTAGCATATTTTTTTAATTTTGTAAATACCCATTTTAAAAAATCAATAAATATTGTGGTTTTTAATAAAATTTAACACAATTTGTTGATTTTTAAATAAAATTTTGCGAAAAAAAAATTCATCGCATCTCTGCGATGAATAATTTTTATTTGCTTAGATAAACTGTTACGGTTGCATTAGCTTTAACCGCATCAACAATTATACTTGGGTTTGAAAGGTTGGTTATATTCTCAACTCCTTGACCATTTCTCGATTCATCAAGATTTGTGTATGAGTATCCATCATTGTCAGTTTCTTTGAATTTAACCGTTCCCTTGCCCTCCGTCATCTTAACGCTATAATTTATATTGTCAAATTTATTTGAAAGTGCATAAAGGTCAAATACACGAACATCTGAACCGAGCTCAGCTTTTAAGTTTCCGTTAAATGATTTGTAATTCAAAACAACATCTTTATTTGCTGTAAGAGTTACTTCTCCCTCAAGCTTAGTTGCTGTTAATTTTCCGCCGACATTGAGTTCAAATTTATTGCTTGAATTATTTTCAATTTCAACATCACTTGAATGTGCATCAACTTTAACATTTCCAGCTGTGTTTTTTAGCGTAACTTTGCCAAGTCTTGTTTCAACTGTTGGGTTGTGAATTTGTTTCTCACCATCTGTTCCAAGAACAACTTTTCCACGCTTTGAATTAACACTTATGCTGTCTGTTATTTCTTCAACGGTTGTTTTTCCAACATTCGTTACAATAGTTGCTTTTTTTGCTGTTCCAAGATTAATATTTCCACGGGTTGTGTTTATGGAAAGTTCATTTGCCTTTTTGATGTTTACATCACCAGAGGTTGTTGCAATCGTGCTTTCCAAAGCACCATTAATTTCACCAACATTTACCGAGCCACCACTTAAGTTTGCCGTCATCTTTCCATTGACCACAATTTGGTTTTCCTTATATGGATAAAGGGAACCATAGGCTGACTTTACTTCTAGGTTATTACATGAAACAACATAAATGCTGAAGTTTTTGGTTTCTGCAGTAATATTTCCGCTAACTGCTCCTTGGAATTCAATTTTTCCAAAGTTGCTTTTTAAATTGTAGTTCGTTGCTTCAACAACATTTTTCCCATTTTCTTCAACAATAATGCTTGGATCTGTTTCAAGTGAAAATGTTTGCGCTTTTGCATGCTTTTCATAAGAAACATTTGCACTTGTTTTAAGCGTCAAATTTTTAAAAGCTGGAACTCGTTCATCAGTATAATTTTCTGCTGCAAGTTTAATTGATGCCGAACCAGAATCAACTGTCAAATCATACAATCCTTCACCCGCTCCATCCATAAAAAATAAAGGATATTTAATTTGAAGCAATCTTGAAGAATTTGTGTTTTCATAAATAAATTTTCTAAATTCGTTAATTTTTATATGAACACTTTTATACTCATCTTGAGTTATCTCAATTTCTGGATTTTCAATATTTGTTGCTGTAAGCCCGTTATAGTCATCATGATAAACAACTTCAATTTGATCAGCCACAGTTTCAGAAAAATAAATTTCAACTGGCACTTCGTGAGTTTCAACAAAAACAGTTCTATTAAATCCTGGGTATTCCATACTGTTCAGTGTAATTTTTTTATCAACTGTATGTGTTCCCATGGCAATATATCTCAATCCAAAAAGACTGAATCCTGGCGCCAAAAACAACACAAGCAAAAATGCCGCAATAATAAAAATTATTGAGCCAAGCGTTATAAAAAATATTAAACCGAATCTCTTTCCCATATTCGCATTACCTCAAAATTAGTATACCAACAAATAAATTTGTTGTCAACAATAGACAAAATATAATTATTTTAAAAAAAATCACAAAAAAACAAGGGAAATTCCCTTGTTTTTTTAAAATAATTCATCATCTCCAGGAACTGAAACATCACTGTAATCTGGAATTTCATCTCCATATTCTTCAGGTGGTGGAGCAAGCTCTTCCATTGCCTCAATTTCTTCCCTCGTTGCAATTGAATCAACAGCTTCTTTAAAATCCTCAGCTGTGTTATAAACTTGTTTATTTTCTTTTTTTGCTGCTTGATTTCTTTCATAAGTATCCGCAAGGCTTTGCATATTTGCATCTCTTTCAGGGTTAACAAAGGTTGTTCTTGAACCGTCCCAATCAAGCCAAACACTTCCAGGTTCACCATTTCTAAATTTTGCAATAATTATTTCTGCTTTATAATCTCCGGATTTGTTTTCTTCAACTTCCTTTCTGGTCATATCTCTATGAATAAACCAAACCATATCGGCATCCTGCTCAATTGCACCAGAATCACGAAGATCTGAAAGTGTTGGTCTTCCAGGTTTTCCGTCTGCGCGTTGTTCAACTGAACGGTTTAGCTGACAAAGAGTTAAAACCGGAACATTTATTTCCCTTGCAAGTTTTTTAAGTTCACGAGAAATGTTTGCAACTTCATTTTGTCGGTTTTCTGTTCTTTCATCGCTCTTCATAAGCCCAAGATAGTCAATAACAATTAAATCAAGCCCCTTTTCTCTTTTTAATTTGCGGGCTTTTTGTAAAATTTGCGAAGGAGTGTTTCCAGAGTTGTCATCAATAAAAATATTCGCACTTTTAAGTTTTGTTTCAGCTTCATGAAGTTTAACCCAATCAGTATCTTTAATTTCCCCACGAAGTGCTTTTGCCATTGAAACATTTGCAATTGAGCAAAGCATTCTTTGAGTTAATTGTTCCTTGCTCATTTCAAGTGAAAATACTGCACATTTTGCACCGGTTTGAAGTGCTGCATTTGAAACAATGTTCATGGCTAAAGATGTTTTTCCAACACCGGGACGAGCAGCCAAAATAATAAGGTCAGATTTTTGAAGCCCATTGGTCATTTTGTCAATTTGATAAAATCCAGTTCTAACACCACGCAAAACAGAATTGTCTTTATAAACTTCCTCTAAACGACTGATAACCGTTGAAAGCGGCTTTTCAATTGGCTCTAATGCACTTGTTTGACCCCTTTCAGCAATATCATAAATTGCCTTTTCGGCAATCCCAACAATGTTGTCACCTTCTTTATTTGCATAAGCTTTTTCAATAATGTTTCCACTTGCCAAAATAACTTGTCGCAAAACAGAGTTTTTTCTAACAATTTCAATATAATTTGAGCAACCGGCAGATGACGGAACAATACTGGTTAAAGATGAAATGTACGCCATTCCACCAACTGCTGCAATTAAATTGTTTTTTTCAAGTTCATCAGAAACTGTAACAAAGTCAATTGTTGCTGACTTTTTAAAAAGTTCTCTTATTGCTTTAAAAATGCTTTTATGTGTTTCATTATAAAACTCTTCTTCAGAAAGTCTGCTGATTGCCATAAGTGCAGCTTCGCCATCAATGAGGGCGCAGCCCAACACAGCTTGCTCAGCCTCAAAATTGTTTGGAAGGACTCTCCCATCTAAACTTTTTACATCTTCATTTTTCTTTGCCACTGTTATTTTTCCTTTGGAAATTTAATTTACTTTTTTAGTATAAAACAAAAGAACATTTCTGTCAATAAAGAAAAATTTTCATATGCATGAAAATTGCCTTTTTTTATTCAAAATAAAAACCCATGTTGCCATGGGTTTTTGATTAAAGTGTTCTGTATGGTAATAATGCCATAACACGAGCTCTTTTGATTGCATTTGTGAGCTCTCTTTGGTGTTTTGCACAAACACCTGTTGTTCTTCTTGGGATAATTTTACCCTTTTCTGTCATATATCTTCTAAGTTTAACTGAATTTTTATAGTCAATGGTTTCATTTTTTTCAGCGCAAAATGCACAAACCTTTTTAGATTCTTTACGGAATTTGTTAGGGTTTTTTTCATCATAAGAAGAAGTGTCTTTTTTAACTTTTCTTTCCATAAAATTCTCCTTTAAAATGGTAGGTTATCATCATCAATTGGCTCAAATTTTGTTACAACATCGTTTTTGCCTGATGATTTTGAACCAGCAGCAACTGCAGGTTCTTCGGCTGCGACAGCTCCCTTGCTTGACAAGAACTCAACCTCATCAGCAACAACTTCGGTTGCATATCTGCGAGTTCCATCATTGCCATCATAAGCCCTTGTTTGAATTGATCCTGAAACACCTGCTTTGCTTCCTTTTTTAAGGTATTTGTAGCAGTTGTCTGCTTGACCACGCCAAACAACAATGTTAATGAAATCAGCTTCTCTTTCGCCCTCACCGGTTGTGAATCTTCTTTGAACAGCAAGTGTGAAACGGCAAAGTGAAATTCCATTGTTTGTTGTTACGAGTTCTGGATCTTTTGTTAAGTTTCCAACTAAAATAACTTTGTTCATAACTTTTCTCCTATTTTGCTTATTTAGCAACGATCATGTGTCTAACAATGTTTTTGTCAATGTTGAGTTTCGCGCTAACGAGTGCTGGAACTTTGTCATCTGCTTCAAAGTTCATAAGCACATAGTAGCCTTCTTGTTTGTAGTTTACTGGGTAAGCATATTTTCTTACGCCCCATCTGTCTGGCTCTTCGGTTTTTCCACCATTGTTTTCAACAAGAGCTTTAACTGAAAGAACTACTTTTTCTTTTTCCTCATCTGTTAAACCATTGTCAACGATGTATAAAAGTTCATACTTTCTCATGTTTTTTCCTCCTTTTGGACTCATTCGGCTCCGGAAAAAGATTCCCAGAGCAAGGAACTATGTGTAGTATACCATGTGAGTTTTCTTTTTGCAAGTATTTTTTTAAATTGAACATCATAAAAATAATAAAGTATATATTTGTTATAATTCTAGTTTGACAAAAACTTAATGTTCGTTTACAATTATTATTGTAGAAAAGTTTGGAGATATAATGGCAAAAACAAAAACCAATGAAACAACTGAAGCAAAAGAAGTTTTGAATGTAGAATCAAAACAACCTTCAACTAAAAAATCTAAAAAGTCACAGGCAGTTCAAAATAATGAGCAGTCTGTAGTTTTGAGCGCAGAAAATGATGAAGCTGAAGAATTTGCTGAAGCTCCCACAAAAAAAATCCAAAGAAAAGAAAAGCGTGAACTTAAAAAAGCACAAAAAAATATAAAAAAGCAAATTGACGATTCCAGAGACAATGAAGAGCTTGGAATCCGTGATGTTTTAAAAATGCTTTTCCATAGAAAGAAAAAGGATAAACCTGTTGAATACACCACAAAGCGTGTTAAAAGAATTAAAGCAGACTATCGCACTGGTTTAAACAGTGAACAGGTTCAAGAAAGAATTTATAAAGGGCAAACAAACTTAAGCCCAAACACAAATGTTAAAACAATTAGAAGCATCATTTTTGAAAATGTTTTTACATTCTTTAACATCCTTTGCTTCTTAGTTGCTGGGGCACTTATTGTTGTTGACATTATTTATGATCAGCCTTGGAGCAATGTGTTCTTTATGCTGATTATCATTGTGAACATTTTAATTGGAATTATTCAGGAGCTTAGAGCCAAAAAAACAATTGAAAAACTTTCGCTTTTAACCGCTCCCGTTGTTAAAGTTGTTCGTGATGGGAATGCCCAAACAGTGAAACTTGAAGAAGTTGTTTTGGATGACATTGTTGTTCTTTCAACTGGAAAGCAAATTGTTGCTGACTGCATTGTTATTGAAGGAAATGTTGAAGTCAATGAAAGCATGCTAACTGGTGAAAGCCTTCCAATTAAAAAGAAAGTTGGCGATACAATCTTGGCAGGAAGCTTTGTTGTTTCAGGACACTGCCACGCAAGAGTTGAAAAAGTTGGTGCAAATAACTACATTCAACAACTTGCAAGCACTGCAAAAAAATACAAAAAACCAAAATCAGAACTTTTCAGCTCTTTAAAACTCATTATTAAAATTATTGGTATTTTAATTGTTCCAATTGGAATACTTATGTACATTACAGCATCAACACTCCCTGGAAGCACAATTGTTTCAGCAATCACCACCACCGCAGGTTCAATTATTGGAATGATTCCAGCAGGAATGTTCTTACTGTGCTCTGTTTCGCTTACAGTTTCAGTTATTAGACTTGCTCAAAAAAAAGCTTTGGTTCAAGACCTTTACTGCGTAGAAATGCTTGCAAGAGTTAATGTTCTTTGTTTGGATAAAACTGGAACAATTACTGACGGAACAATGAAAGTTTTCAATTGCGTTCAAGTTGGAAGCACAAAACACACAATTAAAAGAATTATGGGTTCAATGTTATCAGCACTTGGTGATAACAATCAAACCAGCCAAGCTCTTATAAATTACTTTGGTTACAACAAAGAACTCACTTCAATTACAACTATTCCATTTTCATCATCAAGAAAGCTCTCTGCAGTTTCGTTTGATGGCAATGGAACCTACATTATGGGTGCACCGGAATTTGTTATGCCAACAATGAAAGATGAAAAACTCAGCAACATGATTGAACAATATGCAAAAGATGGATACAGAACTTTCCTTTTGGCACACTCAAATAAATATATTGAAAAAGATACTCTTCCAGATGACAGAGAAGCAATTGCACTTATTATTTTGGAAGACCACATTAGAGAAAATGCAGCACAAACTATTGCTTGGTTTAAAAACAATGGCGTAACTGTCAAAATTATTTCTGGCGACAACCCATTAACTGTTTCAGAAATTGCAAAAAGAGTTGGCGTTGAAGGAACCGATTCATTCATTAGTCTTGACGGTTTGAATGATAAACAAGTTATCGCTGCAGCAAATAAATACACCGTGTTTGGAAGGGTTACACCTGAACAAAAAGCACTTCTCATTAAAACAATTAAAAGTGATGGAAACACTGTTGCAATGACAGGTGACGGAGTTAACGATATTTTGGCTCTTAAAGAAGCTGATTGTTCAATTGCAATGGCAAGCGGAAATGAAGCTGTTAGAAGTGTTAGCCATATGGTTTTATTAAATAGTGACTTTTCAAGCATGCCTGATACAGTGCTTGAAGGAAGAAAGGTTATTAACAATGTTCAAAAATCTTCATCACTCTTTTTCATGAAAACACTGTTTTCACTGTTCTTCTCAATTTTAGTTATCGTGGCTCATCAAGCCTACCCATTCACAACCAACAGAATGCTTTTATTTGAAGTGTTTGTTGTTGGAATTCCATCATTTATTTTGGCGTTTATGCCGAACGACAAGCCAATTAAGGGACGATTTATTTACAACCTGATTAAAAACGCACTTCCTGGAGCCCTTACGCTTGTTATTAACATTGCAGCAGTTTACATTTTCAATTTGTTTATGACTGGCTCAATGGTTGATGCAGGCGGCGTTGTTGTTACAATGTCAACAATTATTTTAACAATCACTGGTCTTGCAATGCTTTATAAACTTTGCAAACCATTTAACGGAATTACAATTACACTGTTTATTTCAATGTTTGTGCTTTGCTTTGTGGCTATGATTGTTTGGCCAGGATTATTTGGAATTATAAACATATTCAGTTTAAGTGTTACAAACATTTTGTTCCTTATCATCCTTTCACTTTTGGCTCCAACAATTATCAATATTTTATATAAACTTATTGACACAATTCCATTATAAAAGTTCACCAATCGGTGAACTTTTTTAATACTCTAATTTATCTATTTGGACGCTTACTGAAACGCGTCCTTTTTTCAAAAATTCTTCTGGCGTTTTAAAAAGTTTTGTTGTTTCATAGTAATTGAATTTGTATGCAATTTCGTAGGCTTTTAAAACATCAATTTCAAGTCCTTGCATTGTTAAAAACATTTTACTAATTTTTTCGCAAATCATATTTTTGAGTTCATTTTCAATTTCATTAAAATTTGAAACTGCAAAATTATTTGTTTCTTCGCCAATAATTTCATCAATTTCAGCTGCTTTAATTTTTATTTGGACATCAAAAACCGGGGTTCCGTTTTCAAATCTGACACTGGTTCTGCACTTTTTCCGTTTTATGCTGACTGTTACACTTAAAGGATTTCCCTGCTCGTCATTTAAATTTAAAACCACTTCACACTTTTGGGCTTTGTTGTTTATTAACATAAAACCCAAAAGATTTTCATCTCCCTCAAGTTTTCCAACAAACTTTCCATTTTTAAAACAAACAAGCGGAGTATCGGCCTTGAAATATTGTTTTTCATCTTTTTGTTTTTTTTCATCTTGTTTTTGTGAACCTCCACTCTCATCTTCACTTTTTGAATTTGGCAGGGCTTCTTTTAAAATTTCTTCATGCGAAACAAGCTGAAGCTCACTCACAAGTGAACCACCGCCAAACTCTTTTGATGACCTCAAAAATTCAAGTGCCGTTGTCATTTTTCCTTCGCTTTCACTTTCACGATACATATACACTTTTTGAAGCCCAAGCCCAACCGATAAATCAATTTGTTTTGTTTTTTTCAACTCATCAACTGCATTGGAATCACAACACAAAACCATTGTTGATGATTTTACAACTTTATTTCTAACAAAATAATCAAGGGTGCTTGCCATGTTTTCGTTTAACATTTCCTTTCCAAACACCACAAAGCTTGCATGCGAATATGCGGCAATTTTGCCCGTTTGATACGATAGTTTTGACATGGCCGAAACCAGTGTTGACGCGCTTGCAGAAATTACATCAATTTCAGCATTTGAACCTGGCGCATCTTGACCAGGGGCAATTCGTGCAACTTGAGCTGAAACAACATATTCGCCATCACCTTTGTCAATTCCAAGCCCCGTTACAATTACACGCATATTAAGTTTGGACTGACTAGAAACCCCAAGTGGAAACAAAAGCGCCAAACACAAAAATATGAAAAAAGCAACATTACGTTTAAGAAATTTTTTCATTTGGCCTCCATTTTTTTGATTTGTTTGGATTTACCAACAAATGTGAACATTGTCATAAGTGCCAAAATTGCAAGTTTGGTTATTAAAGCGAATTGAGAACCAAAATTAAAAAAGAACATCATTTTTGAGTGTGTGTCATTTAAAAAATATAAATCCAAAAAATAAACTGCTATTAAAATGACAAGCAGAACAATGTTTTTGTTTGCTTTTTGAAAGGCATTGGTGAAACTGTTTACTGCCATGCACATACATAATCCCGTACATATAATTGAACCAATTTGTGTAAACAAAATTAAAAACCAATCAATTCGACCAATGTCCGCACCCAGCATTGACTGCTCGGAAATTTCACTAATTAAACTTGATTGAATTGCACTTTCGGATTTATAAATTCCAAAAAATATTATATAAAGCCCAACAACAATTACCATTGAAAAGACGTAAGACAAAATTGTTTTAGAAAACTTTATTTTTTCAGCTCTTCTGCCTAAAAACAAAATTAAAAAGAAATCACCAAACCATAGATTAAATTTTACAAATTGATTTGCCACATTTTTAAAGTTTATTGTTTCAATTGGAAGTACCACCGTGAAATCAGTTTCAGATACTCCAAGCGCAATTAAAATTACAAATGATACACCAATCAAAAAAACATATAATTCAAAATTTTTTCCAATTGCAGAAACACCTCTGTTTGACAAGAAAAAAATTGCAATTAAAAACAAAATGCTGAAAATTGGCCAAGATAAATTGTCAAATAAAATATGTTCAAATAAATCTTGAACAGCCTCATAAAAAAGCAGTCCTTGAAAGATGAAAAGTAACATTAACCCTAAACTAACGGCCAATGAAACTCCTTTGAAAAACAAATTTCGCTGCTCGGGTGATGTTTTCTTTTCATTTTTTAAAATTAAAAATGCAATTGAAATTCCCACAACCTCAATTAAGGTGTAAAACAAAATTAAAATATAGCCATCTTTCCCAAGATTTTCAGCAATGAGTGCTGGCAATTTTTGGATTTTTAAGCAAAGAGAAAAAATGAAAATTGTGATATAAAATTGTCTAGATGAAATCATTTGCTTCCCTGCCTTTTTTTATTCTTTCCTGCTAAAAATTGTGGCCTTAATTTCATATCTTGAATTGAATGCTTTATGAATGCATCTTTTTTGTCTGACTTTACATTTGGAACATATGGAGCCATGTAAGGGACTCCAAAACTTGTTATCGAACAAAGATAAGTTGTCATTATTACAAATGACACAAAAATTCCATAAAGACCCGCAATTCCACCAATTGCTGTAAAAAATGCACGAAGTATTCTGGCTTCTGCAATTTGGTCAGGAATTATGTAAAGTGCAACACTTGAAACTGCAACAACCACAATGCTTGGCGGTGAAATTATTCCAGCATCCACAGCTGTATTTCCAAGTGCAAGTGCTCCAATTATTGACAGTGCCATTCCAAGTGCACTCGGCATTCTTATGCTTGCTTCCATTATTGTTTCAAACATAAAAAGCACGCACAAAATTTCAACAAGTGGCGGGACAGAAAGTCCCTCAATGCTGGATAGAAGTGCAATTAAAAAATTAATTGGCAAAAGCCTATAATTATAAGTTTGAAGCGCAACATACATTCCCGGAATTAAAAGTGCAAAAACAAGTCCAAAAATACGGATAAGTCGTGAAAATGTTGCAATTAACGGAATATTATAATAATCTTCCGCACTTTGAAGATCTTCAAAAATCACAAATGGTGCCGTGAGGGCCACGGGCGAACCGTCAACAAGAATTCCAATTCGCCCCTCTAAAATTTTTGCACAAAAAATATCTGGTTTTTCCGTGTTACCAACTCGTCTAAAAAACTTAAATTTTTCACCTTCTAAAAATGACTCAATATAATATGAATCAATGATTGCATCAATGTTTATTTTTGAAATTTTTTGTTTGATTTTTTCAATAACATCTTCTTTTGCAATTCCATTTAAATAGACAATGGAAATTTTGGTTTTGGATTGTTTTCCAATTTCATACTCAACCACTTTTAAATTTGTGGTTTTAAGCCTTTTTCGAATTAGCCCAAGATTTGAATTTAAACTTTCAACAAAACCTTCTCTTGGACCTTTGGTAACTCGCTGATTTGGTGGCTCTTCAATACCCCTTTGTTCAGCTCCAAACACAGGACAAAGCAGGGCATCTTCTTTATAAATAATTGCAACTTTTCCCGATAAAATTCCATTAACAACTTCATCTTTTTCACTTACACTTTCAATTGAAGATATTGCCAACACCTTCATTTTAATTTCATTTAAATCAATACCATTATTTGCATTTTTAACATAGTTTTTTAGCGGAAGAAAAATGCCTGATGATAAAAGTTTTTTATCAATCAAGCACTCAATGTTGAAAATTGTTATTTTATTTTTCCCAATTAAAATTTCAGTTTCACAAAGTCCTGAATTTTCACCAAACTCAAGCCTAACTAAATCACATAAATTTTTTTGAGTGCCCATAACATTAGTATTATATTTTAACTCAAAAATATTTACTTAAAGCAAAAAAAAGAGATGCCTAAACATCTCTAAATTAAATCTAAATTTTCTTTAGTAACTTTTTCAAGAAATGCAACGGATTTTGAAATTTCTTCATGTTCATCTTCCGTCATCTCTAAAAAGTAGGTTTTAATTGCACCATCACGACCAAGCACCGTTGGCATTGAAAAGTAACAATCATGCTCAGCATTATATGAAGAAATTGTCATCACTTCACGGCTGTCAGACAAAATTGCATTTGTTATTTTCATTAAACAAACACCAATTCCATAGCAAGTGCTTCCCTTCTTTTCAATAATTTCGTATGCACTTTTTGCAACATCCTCACGAATTTGATTTCTTTCTGTCTCGCTCAATTCACTGCTGATTTTGTTTAAACCAATGGTTGCATTGCTCCATGGAATCATTTCACTGTCACCATGCTCACCAATAACATAAGCATGAACACTTTTTGCACTTACGCCAAATTTTTCACCAAGCAAATGCCTGAGCCTTGCACTGTCAAGTGTTGTTCCACTTCCAATAACACGGTTTGGTTTAAAACCTGAAAGTTTTCTTGTTACAGCGGTCATAACATCAAGCGGATTTGTTGCAATTAAATAAATTCCATTGAAGTTAGTTTTATTTATTTCACCAACAATAGATTTAAAAACTTCAACATTCTTTTTTGCTAGGTCCTGTCTAGTTTCGCCAACTTCTTGACTGCGTCCTGCGCAAATGCACACAATTGTTGCATCACTGCAATCTGCATATGTTCCAGCCTTGATTTTAATGTTTGCATTGCTGTAAGCTGAAGCGTGCCTTAAGTCAAGCGCCTCGCCTTCAACTCTTTCTTTTCTCACATCAATTAAAACAAGTTCATCAACTGCATTTGAAGTTGTAACAATGTTGTAAGCATAACTCATTCCAACATTTCCACAACCAATTAAAACAACTTTATTCATAATAATCTCCTCTAAAAAAGTTCTTTAAAAAGTTTAATATTTTCAAAACCCGGGGAAAGTTCTTTGGTTTCAAATTTTTTGATTATTTCAACAACCTTACTGTTAAATGGACATGGAACATTGAACTTTTTTCCATATTCCAAAACAACGCCATTGATTGAATCAATTTCGCATGGAATTCCCTTCTCAACATCTTGAAGCATACTTGGTTTTATTTTAGCATGCTTTTTGATTGCAAGTGGAATAATCACAAAAGATAGCCACTTTTTAAACTTGGATTTGTAATCTAAAAGTTTAACAACATCTTTGCCTTGAATTTTTTCAATTTTAATGTTCCCGGCATTTGCAATGTCTATACACTCTTTTATAACTCTTTGAATGACCTTGCGGCTTTCCTTGTTTTTTGCCGCCTCACCAAAAGTGCTTCCACAAACTGTCCCAACGCCCGAAAAGGCACTGTTTATTAAAAGTTTAACCCAGCGGGCTCCAATGAAATTTTCTTCAATTTCAACATTTCCCATTTTCCCTAAAATTCTAATTATTTCATCATAATGTGCGCCTTTGGTTCCACTTAAACTGCCAAAACTGAATGACAAACAATTATAGTCATTTTCACTGGTGAGTTCACTAACTCCAGGTTTAATTCTGGTTGCACCCCAACCAACTGCAGCACCAAAAGTTCTGTTTTCGCCAACCACTTCACTTGCTGAAAGTTCGGGAATTCCGTTTTGCATTGTGCAAACAACACCATCTTTTTTGAGCCACTTTGAAACTTTTTCAACGGTTTTTTTGTGGTTTATTTGCTTTGTTAACATAAAAATTATATCATATTTTTCACTAACTTCTTCATCTAAAACAGCATTAACTTTTTGAGAAAGATCCGCTTTTCCAGTAACTTTCACTCCATACTTTTTTATTGCGTCAATACTCTTTGGATTTCTATCAATTAAATCAAATTTTTCACCGGCTCTAGCTAGATATGCTGAAAGCACAATTCCAAGTGAGCCAGCGCCATAAATTGCAAATTTCATAAATTCTCCTATAAATGTAGTTTTTTAGATGTTTCTTCTAAAATTGTTCTCCAAGCAAAAATTAAATATGACCCAAGAAGTAATCCCAAGGCAATCAAACAAATTTGGTTCAATACTTTGAATGGATCTAACTTAAAAATCAATATTATTGCTGAAACAATTAACATCAAAAGAAGCAAACAAAAGAAACTGAAAACATAATGTTTTCTTCGCTTGCTTGCAATTAAGTTTATTGAAAGCGCAAGCCCAACAAGCATTGCTAAACTTGGATAAACATAACTTGTGAGCCAATCACTTGTTCCAAAAACATGGTTAGTTACAAAAAGCAATGCCAAAATTATTCCTATATTGAAAAATGCTTTTCTGAAAACATTGTCACGACTTTTTATTGTGTGTAAAACTAAAACCCAAACATATAAAATTGAAAGTCCAACAATTGCAGACCAAGCAGGAGTTCTTGTCATAACATTAGCATAAATTGAAACACTTATTGCAATTAAACTTAAAAAGAAACAAATTTTAAAAGCTAAACCAAATTTTATTTTTTCCGTTTTAATGTCATTTGCACTTTGCCAAGGGTTGAATGTTTCTTCTCCCTCAACATTTTCAAGTGGACTGTAACAAAGCGGGCAAATTGAAGATGTTGTTTTAACTTCTAAATCACAGAGTTTACAGTGCTTCATTTCCCCACCTCCCAGTAATTACTTGAAACAACAACATCAACACCCGCATCTTCTAGCATGCGGAAAAATTCTCTTTCTGCAGATGTTTCACAATGGCGTCTTGAAAATGACATAAACAGTTTGTTGTCATAGCCAACAACACCAAGATTTTTTTGAGTTGTTTGTGATGCCTGCAAAATGAAGCGAACTTCATCAACATATTTTGCAATTGATTCAGGAAGTTCAATTTTTCCAAGATTACTCAAATTGGTTGATTCTTGTCTAACTCCACGAATATGATAAGCAATTTTAAGTGCTAAACTTTTAATTATTCTTGGAACAAACTTCATTAAAACATTTTTCTCAATGCTAACATTGGTTTGAATTTGGGCATCAATTTGTTCGGGCGTGAGTTTAACTTTGAATTGCTCAATGGTCGAAGCTATAACATCTTCAAGTGTACCGCCATTTGAAAAGTCGTATGTTATTCTCACAACAAGTGAAAAATTGCGTTTTGTTGCACTTGGATGAATTCCACGAATGTTTACAGGAATTGAAATTGCAACCATTTTATTTTTTGTGTTTTTATTTTCAATATAAGCTTTATAAATTGAATAAATGTAAAGCGCACAAAGATAACTTGTTATTGTTGCACCATATTTTTTCGCTTGTTTTTTAACATCGTCAATTCTGCACTCTCCAAAAATTAAACCCGTCCCAAAAACTTTAAATGGCGTTCCAGTTAATTTAAACGCTTTAACTTCAGCAATCTTTTTTTCATTTGTTTTCTTTGCAACATTAATAAACTTATCAACTTTTTCCTCATTTAAAGTTGGAAGCTCAAGTGGTTTAACTTCACCTTCGGCTTTAACATCTTTTCCACTCAAAAGCAGATAAGTGTAAACAACTTGTTTCAAAAAGTAAAGCCCACCAGTTCCATCAGTTAGTGCATGAAAAAACACGGCGCTGATTCGCTTTCCATAATAAAAAACTCTGAATAAATAATTTCCATTATAGCGTCTATCAATATACTCCATAAACCTTGGAGGTTCTTTTTCAACTAAAAACGGTTTGTCATTATCTTCTAAATAAAACCAAAATAATCCTTTTTTTAAACGCACACGAAAAGTATCTTCACTTTCAAGCACTTGCATAACGGCTTCTTGAAGAATTGCGGGGTTAATATTTTCTTTTAATGTCATTGACAAACAAAATGTGTTAGGTGCTTTTTTTCCACTTATTGGTGGGAAAATCATAGCAGCATTGTCAAGTCTTAACCAGTTTTTGCCCAAAGTTTATCTCCTATGCCTCTATATTATAATAATTTGAAATTTTTGTCATTTACTTTTAAATTAAAATTTAAAGTAATTTGCGAAATTTGTAAAATAAACACAAAAAAAACAAGCTTCAAAGCTTGTTTTTTATTTCTTTAATAATTCAAGCAAATAATCTCTGCCAGCCGCCTTTCCCGCTGGAGCACCATCGCTTTCACCCATAAGCATTTCTGCTGGACTTGGCTTAGTTGATTTCACAGCAGCAGTTTTATTAATTTCAGGTTTTGCAATCGAAACACGTGGCTCTTCATCAATTGGTTTGTTGTTTACGCCCACTGATTGCATTGGAACTTCATTAATACTTGGTTCAAGCTTAACAGGTTGAACTGGTTGAGCTGGTTGAATTCTTTCAATTGGTGGAGGGTTTGGAGTGAACGAACGCTGACGCCTTGCAAGCGTTGGGGCCCCTGAAGGTTGACCATAGCCCATCATGCTTGGGGCTGCTGCCATCATGCTTTGGCCACTCATCATTGGGTTTTGCATAACCGGTTGATAACTCATGTTTCCCATAACCATGTTAGGTGCAATTGGAGCTTGGCCATATTGCATTCCGCCAGCAAGATATAAATTTAAATTAATTCCTCTTTCTTGAAGAACTCTGAAAACATAGCCCACAAAATTGTTATCAAGACTGTTCACATCATTTGATAAATTAAATTTGAGCGAATCTTGAATTGGGTAAGTTTGAACTCTAAAATTGAGATTCCTGAGTGAATCAATCATGGAAAGAACACCATTGATAACACCACCATTGGCTCCAGTCATAACCATTGGCTGAGTGGCAATCAAATTTCTTAATCCTTGTTCTAATTCATCTATTGTCATTTCATAGTTCCCCTATTTTTAGTAGTTTCCAAGAAGCCAGAATCCACGGCAGTTTGCCATGACAGCATTATCTTGAATTAAAAGTCGTGGATCGTTGAAAAATTCTTTTAAATACTTTTCATAAAGAAGAGCGCCACCACCGGTTAAAATAATTTTATAGAATTTGTTGAACTCCAGTCCAAGACCCATGATTTCTTGATAAACACGCTTTGCTTGGTTCTTTTTGTGCTTTTCAGCATAGCTTGAAAGATCAAATTGACCAAATGGTGTTTCAACAACTGGAGATTCCAAAAGACTTAAGTCAAGTTCGTGTGGAGAAAGTGAGAAAATGCTTGCCTCAGGAACATTGCTGTTTACATCTTCTTGAAGATCTGAAATGTAGTCAGAAGTTCCAATGTCAAAACTGAATGTTGAACGAACTCTTGCAGTTTCCAAAATTGCAATATCAGTTGTTCCCCAGCCAATATCAATAACAATTGCTCTTTGATCAAGCAGCTTTTCATTGAGAGCATCTGCTTCTGGATCATAAACATAGTCATACATTGTTCCAAGTGGTTGAGGAACAACAATAACTTCTCTAATTTCAAATGTGATTGGACGAACACTTTCCCATGTTACTGATTTTACTTCATGAACACCGGTAAGTGTTTGCTTGATTTGTGAAATGATTTTTTGATTTTTTGCCAAACTACTTGGAACACCGGTAACTACTCTTAGAACTTCGTGATCATTTAAATCTGGGAGTTCTTTTAAACATGATGTGATTCCAATTAAAGCCTCAATTTTGTATTGCTCTGAACCATATCTTGCAATTCCACGACCACCTGAGCCTGCAGCAGAAACAACACCAACTTCATAAACGGCTTTGTCATAAACATACATTTGATAGTCTGTTTTAAATGAGTAAACAAGACCAGCATCATTGATTTGTCTGATTGTGTTAACATATTTCAAATTAAGTTCGTCAGTCCAAATTTTAAGTGTTGAGTTTGCAACATCAAGACCAACAATTCTTGTGAATTCACTTTCTTCTTGAACATTTTGTTCATTTGTTTGTTCTAATTCTGACATCCTTTCTTTCCTACCTTAAAAATAATTTTGGGTTCTTTCCCTTTACTAATAAACATTTTAATATATGCCTAAAAATAAATCAAATAAAATGGCTGAAAATTATAAAAAAATTCAATTTAATCCTTTGAAATTAAAATATCTGCAACGCTAATCTTCTTAACAACCGAGCCATCATCTTTATAATAAATTAAAAGCGAACCATTTTCAATTTCACAAACCAAATCTCTTTTTGAATTAATTTTTTCATCATAAACAATTTTAACAATTGAACCATCTTCCCTGTAAACTCCAATTGTGTTTACATAAGTTTTTCGTTTTTCATCGCCAGTCCCTTCTTCAAATGTTTCAATATAGTTCAAAAGAAAATAGGTTTTTTCAATAACTTTGTATTGATTTATGTAGTTAAAATTAATTGTAACTTCATTAACCGTCCCGTCAGTTTGAAGCGTGCAAAAACTTGCTTGACCTTGGGTTTCCTGGTCTTTATTTATTCCAAGCACCAAAAAATTTTTTGGAGAAAGCCTTTTAACCGAAATGTCAAGATTATTAGACAAGCTTAAAAGATTATACCCAATTTTTCTCTCGTCATTGAACAAAATAATTTTGATGTAAAACTCATCAAACAAATTTTCCATCGCAAACAACACATTGAAATCAACATATGAATAAATGTCTGAAGTGTACCTTCTGTTTAACTTTGTGTTTTCAACATACTGACCATCGACAACCTCAAAAGAGGTGTCTTCAATCGTTTCTTTGACTTTGAATTTTATTTCTTTTTTTTCAATAAATATTTTTGCCATTGCACCACCTTACTAATTACATTAGTAGTATAATTCATAAAAAAAAGAGTGTCAAACAATTTTAACACTCAATTTTAGTATGTTTTTCTTTGATTTTTTTATTAAATTTATTTTTTACTACTTCCAAATCCGCCCTTGCCACGCTCTGATTCAATGTTGCATAGCTCATTATATGAAATTTCTTTGCTTTCTAGTGTTGGAAGAATATGCATAACAATTTGACATATTGCCTTTGTGTATGGATAAATAATCACGTTGTTTTTGCTGAATTTTTCACCGTTAACTTCAAATGTTTCATCAAGCTCTTCAATTGGAGTTTTTGAAATAATGAAAGGCTTTGAATTAGTGTTGTATGTTACAATGAAATATTCGCCACGATATCCTGAATCAAAAACACCTCCGGATTTTTTAATTCCATTTTTTGCCATACTGCTGCGCTCTTCAATTTGTGCATAATATTTATTTGAAAAAGCCGTTGCAATTCCTGTTGGAACCGGTCTTGATTCGCCTGGCTTTATAACAAAAAAATCATCTTCAAAATCGGCATAAACATCATAGCCAGCATCTTCATCTTTTTTTGTTGGAATTTTTGCAGATTCTCTAATTTTTGCAAAATAAATTTCTTTATCACTAACATTAATTTTCATAGTTCACCACCTGCTATTATTATAACAAATTTGGCGTTGTTTTACAAACAAAAACAATATAAAAATTAAATATGTGATTTAAATATTTTTTATGTGTATTTGTATTTTTTTTCACAATACTAAATATTTTTTACAATTTTACTCAACAGTAACACTTTTTGCAAGATTTTTTGGTTTGTCTGGATTTATCCCGAGTTTCTGGCTGACACAAAAAGCAATTGTTTGTGTTATTTTAGAACAAATTATTGAAGCCAAAAATTCATCATTTTCATCAATATAAATTGAATTTTCAAAATCCATTTTTTCATTTGTTATAAAAAGTATGTTTGCGCCCCTTGTTTCAGCTTCAATTGCCGAATTGATGGTTCTGTAGTTTGTTTGATGATTTAGTGCTATTGCAATAACAGGAAATCCCTCATCAATCAATGCAAGATAGCCATGTTTTAATTCGCCCGATGGATAACTCACTGCATTTATATAACTTACTTCTTTAAGCTTGAGTGCACTTTCTTTTGCAATTACAGAATTAATTTCAGTTCCAATAAACATGCATTTTTTAATATTTTTTATTAAATTACTTATATTTTCAACGTAATTTAAATCATATTTTCTTAATTTTTGCGAAATTTCAAGAACTTGTTCAAACGGATCTATTTTTAAATTTGATTGGAAATATGCCGCAAACAAAAATAAAATTGCCATTTGACAAACAAATGCCTTTGTTGAAGCAACTGCAATTTCCGGACCGGCAAGCGTTGGAAGAACATAATCACACTTTTGCGCTAGAGTTGAGTGCATGATATTTGTAAGGCCAATAACTACAGCCTGCTTTTCCTTTGCTAGTTTTAATGCTTGAAGTGTGTCAGCCGTTTCCCCACTTTGACTTATAAAAAAACAAAGTGTTTCGTTTGAAACAAATCTTCCGCCTTTGGCAATAAACTCACTTGCCATTTCAGCATGGGCATGAACATTCAATTTTGATTGTAAAATTTCAGCACCGTATAGCCCCGCATGAAACGCTGTCCCACAACCAATAAACATTATTTCTTTGAAGTTGCATAAAAAATCTTTATCAAATATTTCCAATATTTTTTTATTTTTATATGATTTTACTAAATTTTTTAGTATTTTTTCTTCCTCATTTATTTCTTTTTGCATAAAAAATTTTTCGCTAGTAATATTGCTTTCTATGTCTAACACATCATTTATTTTCCATATTGGATTATACATTTTGTTGTTAAAATTAAATACTTCAATGTTATTTAACTCAACAAAACCATAATCTCCATCATTGAGTGAAATAAACTTGTTTGAAAATCCAACAAAACAAACTGGATCTGAAGCAATCATAAATTCACCAAATTCATTAGTTGCAACATATAGTGGACTTTTATTTTTAGCAAAAAATAACCTGTCTGGATTTTGCTCACAAATGCAAACCAACGCATAACTTCCATTTAATAAACTCACTGCATCTTTAAAATCAAAAATGCTTGAGGCTTTTTGTTTTTCAAGAAGTTCACTTATAACAGCTGTGTCAGTTTCGCTTAAAACATTAAGTTCAAATTGCGCTTTTAAAGCCTTATGATTTTCAATAATTCCATTATGAACCACAGCCCAAGTTCCGTTTTTTGAAACGTGAGGATGTGTATTTATTTCACTAATTTTGCCATGAGTTGCCCATCTTGTATGCGAAATTATGCAATTTGACATAATTTTTTGCGTAATTTTTGTTTCTAGATTTTTTATTTCTCCAATTGATTTAATTGTTTTAATTGCTCCATTTTCAATCCACGCAACACCAGCAGAATCATAGCCACGATATTCCAATTTTTTTAAATTGTGAACAACTTCATTCAAATTTTTCTTTCGCCCAACAAATGAAGTTATTCCACACATAAATTTTCTCCTTGAATCAATTCTATGCATTTACTTATTTCATCTAAACATTTTTCACAGGTGCCTTTTTCTTTTGATTCAACCAAAACCCTAACAACCGGCTCAGTTCCAGATGCACGAATCAAAATTCTTCCATTTGAATTAAGAATATTTTTAAGTTCATTTATTTTTGTGCATAATTTTTCATTTTTTAAAATTTCGTATTTGTTTTCACATAGAAAATTTTTAGTTATTGATGGATAGAGTTTAAAATTAAAATGTTTTGAAAATGGTTTTTTGCTTTCCACCACAATTTTTGCAATTGTGATAGCATTTAAAATTCCATCACCAGTTTGAAGTTTGTTTCGTTGAAAAACATGTCCGGCTTGCTCGCCGCCTAAAGTTTCATTTAGCTCTTTTAGTTTTTCACTTACATTTTTATCTCCAACATCAGTCTTTACAAAATTCATATTAAGTTTTTTTATTTCTTGTTCAATTTTTAAATTTGTTTGAACCGTTCCAACAATTGTTGCTGGTTTATTTTTTTGTAATTTTTTATAATTTTTTGCAAATAAATATAAAATTTTATCACCATCAACAATGTTTCCAAGTTCATCAATGGCAATGACCCTGTCGGCATCACCGTCAAATGCAAAACCAAAATCTGCATGTTTTTCTGTAACCACTCGCTGTAATTGTTCAATATGGAGCGCTCCAACATTTTCATTGATATTCATTCCATTCGGTTCCTTTCCAATGGCATAAACTTTTGCTCCAAGTTTGTTAAACACTTTTTCAGCAATGCTGCATGCTGAACCGTTTGATAAATCTAATGCAATTTTTTTTCCAGTTAAATTTACATCTGTTGAACTCACAAGAAAATCAACATATATATTTTTTAGTTTTTCGTTAACTTCAAATTTTCCAAGTTTTTTTAACTCAGTTAAATTGTTTTTGATTAAATTTTTTTCAATTTCAATTTCTTCACATTCACTAAATTTTTCTCCAACTTTATTAAATAGTTTTATTCCATTAAATTCAGCAGGATTGTGTGAAGAAGTTATCACGACACCGGCATCAAACTGAAGTTTTTTTGTTAAATAACTAATTGCTGCTGTTGGGCAAACACACACACTGGTTACATTTATTCCAGCGCTAATTAAACCAGCAGAAAAAGACAATAAAAAAAGATCCGAGGAAATTCTCGTATCCGTTCCAATAATAACCTTTCCTTGTTTTAAAAAAGTTCCAAATGCCCTTCCAAACTGATAAATTGTTTTTTCATTTAAATCAATGTTAACTCGTCCACGGAGGCCATCTGTTCCAAAAAAAATACCCATATTTTCTCCTTATTTTAAGGTATGAAAATACGGGCTATTTTGTTAATTATTTTTTTGCTGGGAGTTTAAGTCGCATGGCTAAAATTGCAGCAATTTGAGCAGGTACACCCAAAATAAACACCATCCAAATGTTAAATTGAATCATGTGCAAATAAACAGCTGTAAGTAGTGTCCAAATAAATAAAGAAATTAAAACTATTCCAATTTTTTTATTTCCCCAAAGTGCATTTGCGACAATTGCAAAAAGGAAACTTGCAGGCACTGCCCAAATGAATGACATCCATAGATTTGAATTTGTGTAAAGCTCAGCATAAATATAAACAATTGTGGCAACAATCCAAACCAGTGTGATGGCTAGAAGTGTAATTAAAATTCGGTTGACCTTACTCTCTTTGCTTATATCATTTTTTAAATTTGGGACAATAGATAATTCGGGATTTATTAAATCATTTAATGTTATCCCATAAAAATCACAGATTTTAACTAACACATCAATACTTGGAAGTGACTCGCCACTTTCCCATTTTGAAATTGTTTTATCACTAAAATTAAACTTCTTGGCAAGTTCAAGTTGTGTTAATTTTGAACTTTTTCGAAGTTTGATTAAATTTTGACTAATCACTTTATTCACATTTTGTTCCATATCTTAATGTTAACATTTGAGTTGAATTTTTACAAGGAAAATTATCACATTTTTAGTAAGCAATATTGACATTAAGATTATTTTGAATATAATCAAGGTTGGTGAAAAAATGGATATTAAAACTGTAATTGCTGATAAGGTTTTAAAAATTAGAGTGGATCATTTTTTTAAACAACTTCGTAAAATTAATTCAATGAAGCTTCCAATTGTTAATATCATTCCAAAATGCGAAGAGGTCAAAACAGGTAAGCACACAACTGTAATTACTAAAAATGACTATATTCGTTCATTATTAACTAAAACCAGTCCTGCAGTGTTGAATGCAATTTCTTCTGAAGATAAAATTGATATGGGATTTTTATCTAAAGAAATTTTTCTGTTTAATGATGAGTTTGATTTTAATGAAAGGTGCGAGTTTAATCTTTCAAACTTTTCTCTTTGCGGAGATGCTCTTACTCATAATCAATTTTTTATTAACGCCACAATTAATAACTTGATTTGGGCGGAAAAAAATCATGTAAGAAACTCAAAAACAGGAAAGTTTATCTCACTAGCCTCAATTCCCGAAGAATTTTTTAAAAACCAAGAATTTGCCAGCCTTTACGCACAAATTGAACAAAATCATGAACCCATTGTTAACAAACCAGCAATTGATTTTGAAAAAATTGAAAGTTTTGAATAAAAAAGAGTGCTAACTTTAGCACTCTTTTATTTTAATTTACAATAAACCATCGTGGCATCATCTGTTTCTTTGAACCTAAAAAATTTATTCCCACAGGGATCACTTGATTCCCCTATTTTAATTGTTTTAAAAGATCCTCAAGTGTGTGCCATGATAAAAGCGCACACTTTACTCTTGCAGGCATATTTGAAACATTTTCAAATGCAATTGCATCTTGAAGTGCTGTTTTTTCATCATCAGACAACTTTTCACGCTTTATCATTCGCATAAAGCTCTCAATAATTTTTTTGGCCTCATCAACCGTTTTCCCACGAAGCACATCTATCATTATTGATGTTGAACTTTGAGATATTGCACAACCATGTCCGGAAAATGCCATATCCTTAATTTTTCCGTCTTCAATTACTGCTTCAATTTTAATTTCGTCGCCACAATTTGGATTATGACCAAGGCTATCACATGTTGAACCCTCTAAGTGTTTTTTGTTGGGGCTGTTCATGCTGTGTTCCATAATTAAATCAGTATAAATTTCATCAAGTCCGTCCACTTTATTTCTCCAAATATTTTCTAAATTTATTATAACAATTTTTTATTGCGGTTACAAGTTTATCAACATCTTCTTTTGTGTTATAAAAGGCAAAACTTGCACGGCATGTGCTATCAATTCCCAAAAATCTAAGAAGTGGCTGCGCACAATGGTTTCCACTTCTAACGCAAACATCTTCAGCATCCAAAAGAGATGAAACATCATGAGGGTGAATTCCCTTTAAATTAAATGAAATTACACCAGAGTGGTGAGCCCTGTTTTTAGGTGCATAAATTTCAATGTATGGTAGATTTTCAAGTTCTTGAATTGCATAGTTTACAAGTTCATTTTCAATTTTTTGAATTGTTTCAAAACCAATATTTTTAATGTAATTTATTGCTTCAGCAAGTCCAACGGCAGCCGCAGCATTGGATGTTCCGGCTTCAAATTTATTTGGAAGCGGAGCAAAGGTTGTTTCTTGTTCATAAACATATTCAATCATATCTCCGCCCATTAAAAATGGACTCATTTTTTCAAGCAATTCTTTCTTTCCATAAAGCACTCCAATTCCAAGAGGTGCATACATTTTATGTCCACTAAAAACAGCAAAGTCAACATCTGTTTTTGCCACATCAAATGGGGTGTGCGCAACACTTTGAGTGATATCTGCAATTGCAACTGCTCCAACGCTATGAGCTTTTTTTACAATTTTTTCAACATCGTTAACAGTTCCAAGCACATTTGAAACAGAAACAAAACTCACAATTTTAGTTTTTTCAGTTATTTTTTCAAGTTCACTATCTGGAATTTCATAATTTTCATCAATGTATAAATACTTTAACTTTGCGCCTTTTTGTTTGGTTGTTTTTTGCCAAGGAACAAGATTGCTGTGATGTTCCATTATTGTTAAAACAACTTCATCTCCCTCATTTAAATTATCCATACCGTAGCTGTAAGCAAGAAGGTTAAGCGCTTCAGTTGCATTTTTAGTGAAAATAATTTCATCGGAGCTGCTTGCGTTTATGAAATTTGCAACTGTTTGTCTTGCATCGCTAAAAAGCCTGGTTGCTTCAGCACTAATTTTATAAACTCCACGATGAACATTTGCGTTTGTGGTTCTATAAAAATTTTCTACAGCGCGAATAACAGCCTCAGGTTTTTGAGAGGTTGCGGCACTATCTAAATATGCAATTTTACTTTCCGCTAAAAGTGGAAAATCGTTTTTGAAATTATTTTTCATCATTTACTTTCCCGTCAATTTTATTTAAAATTTCCTCTTTGAGTTGTTCATCAAACAAACCATTTAAAACAGAATTAAATTTTGCTTTAATCATAAGCTTAAGCGCCTCAGTTTTTGTGAGTCCACGGCTCATCATGTAAAACAATTCTTTGTCACCAATTTTTCCAACGGCTGTGCTGTGACTTCCATCAACATCTTCTTCAGTGCAGAGCAACATTGGAAGAGCTTTTGACTTGGCCTTTTTTGAAAGAAGTAAACAGAGCTCGCTTTCGTTTCCATACGATTTTTTTGCACCTTTGTTAAAATTGATTGTCCCTTTAAAATTTTTCTCTGCTTCATCAAAAAGAGCGCCAACAGTTTCAATTTCAGCCAAACATTTTTCACCAAAAATATCTTCAAATATGTTGATGTCTATTTTATTTTTATCCTTTCCAAGATAAAGAGTTTTTATTTCAGATTTAGAGCACTCGCCTTCAAGCTTTGAATAATAATTCAAAATTGAGTAATCTTGTGCAAAATCAATAAATTTTATATCAATTTTTGCATTTTTACTTAATTTACTTTCAATATTTTGAAAGTTTGAAGAGCCCCCATCAAGCTCACAAATCACCACAACTTGAGCATTTGAATTTTCAAGTAAATTAAATTTTAAAAATGAATAGTTGAAACACTTGGCATTGCCTTGATAACGAATAACAATTTTAGAATTTGCATTATTAAAAATATTAAACACAACTGTTTTTGAACAATATGCGTTTTCGTTATCAAAATTAAATTTCAATTCGAAAATGTTTTTATTTGTGCCATTGATATTAAACACAAGTTTTTCATTTTCAATATTTTTCAAAAGTTTTTCTGAAATTGGTTTGGTTGGGATTTCCTTTACGTCATCAAACTTGGGTTCAAAGTTTTTAAAACTTATCCCGTGAAACTGACATTTTTTGCAATTTAAAATTTCATCTGGCACATTCATTTCATTTATGCCGTAGTTATTAGAAGTGCGAACCGGCGTCATATTTATTTTCATTATCCAATTGCCCCCTCTAATTCAAGATTGATAAGCCTATTCATTTCAACAGCATACTCAAGTGGGAGTTCCTTTGAAACAGGACTGGCAAAACCCCTAACAATCATTGCTTTAGCATCTTCTTCAGTGAGCCCACGACTCATTAAATAAAAAATTGCCTTTTCACTAATCTTTCCAATTTTTGCTTCATGCGACATTTCAACTTCGCTTGTTTGAACATCGTTAACTGGGATTGTGTCGCTTCTGGATAAATCATCAAGCATGAGTCCATCACAAGTTACGGAGCACTTTGACCCGTCCGCTTCTGGCAAAATTTTAACCAGCGCACGATAAGTTGCAATACCACCATTTTTTGAAATGCTTCTTGAACTAACAACACTTGATGTGTTTTTTGCTGCATGAACAACTTTAAATCCCGTGTCAAGATTTTGTCCTTCACCAGCAAATGAAATTCCTGTGTATTCAGTTCGTGAGTTTTCACCTTTTAAAATGCTCATTGGATAAAGCATTGAAATGTGGCTTCCAAAACTTCCACTAACCCAAATCATTTCAGAATTTTTTCCAACAATTGCTTTTTTTGTGTTTAAATTCATCATGTTTTTAGACCAGTTTTCAATTGTGGAATAGCGAAGTGATGCATTGTTTCCAACAAACAATTCAACACAGCCTGCATGCAAATTCACCTTATTATATTTTGGAGCACTGCATCCCTCAATAAAATGTAAGCTAGCTTCGTCTTCAACAATTATTAATGTGTGTTCAAATTGCCCACTTTCTGGAGAATTTAACCTAAAATAAGATTGAAGCGGTTTTTCAAGTTTTACTCCTTTTGGAACATAAACAAAACTTCCGCTTGAAAACACTGCGTAATGAAGTGCAATAAATTTATGTTCAGAAAGTGGAACACATTTTGTGAAATATTTTTTTACTAGTTCAGGATATTTTTTTATTGCGGAATCAAAGTCTTCATAAATAACACCCTGTTTTTGCATATCTTCTTGAATTGAATGATAAACCATCTCGCTATCATACTGTGCACCAACACCCGCCAAGTATTGCCTTTCAGCCTTTGGGATTCCAAGTTTTTCAAAAGTGTTTTTTATTGAATCTGGAACATCTTCCCACTTACTTTTCATTGATGATTTTGGGCGAACATAGGTTGCAATTTCATCCATGTTAAGTTCACTTAAATCTGGCCCCCATGTTGGCAAACTTAATTTTTCATAAGTTTCAAGAGCTTTGAGTCTAATTTTTAACACCCACTCTGGTTCATTTTTTTGTCTTGAAATTTCTTCAACAATTTTTCTGGTTAAACCTTTTTCAGATTTAAAATCATATTCATCGGGGTTTTTAATGTCATAGATGTTTCTATCAATTTCTTCTAATTGAGTTTTTGACATTATTTGCCTCCTTTAAATTTTGCATAGCCTTGTTTCTCAATTTCGGCAGCAAGTTCACCTTTTCCTGTAAACACAATTTTTCCGTCAACTAAAACGTGAACATAATCAACATTTAAGTTTTCAAGAATTTTTGTTCCATGGGTTATGATTAAAATTGCATTGTCTTTATTTTTAAACAAATTGATTCCTTTTGAAACCGTTTTAATTGCATCAACATCAAGCCCTGAATCCGTTTCATCAAGAATTGCAAGTTTTGGAGAAAGTTCAAGCATTTGCAAAATTTCATTTTTCTTTTTTTCTCCACCAGAAAAGCCCACATTTAAATTACGGCTGCTCATATCACTTTTCATGTTCAGCTGTTTCATATTTTCATCTATTTCTGCTTTAAGTGCTGAATAACTAATGATTCCAGTTTGGCGTTTTTGTTTTGCCATCTTAATAAAGTTGAAAACACTAATTCCAGAAACTTCTTCAGGGGATTGAAATGACATAAAAATTCCATCTCTTGCAATTTCATCTGTTTTTGAGTTTGTTATATCCTTTCCATCAAAAATAATTTTTCCATCAGTTTTTGTGTAGCTTGGATTAGATAAAATCACATTTGCAAGCGTGCTTTTTCCTGCTCCATTTGGCCCCATAATAACATGAATTTCGCCCTTATTTATGTTTAAATTCAATCCTTTTAAAATTTCTTTATCTTCAACTTTCGCAAATAAATTTTTAATTTCTAATAACTTTTTCATAACACCCTTCTTTAATTATTTACTTTAATTTTTTTGTTAACAATATCATCAAGCGAAACACTGTTTAAATAATCATTAACAACTTTGTTCAGTCCAGCCCAAACATTAACAGTTAAACACTTTGATGCCAAATCGCATGCCGCGCCCTCTTCCATGCAGCTAACTGATTTCATATTTCCTTCAGTGGCTCTCAAAATTTCACCAACCGAAATTTCATTTGCATGTTTTGCAAGTTTGTAACCGCCGTTTGAACCACGAAAACTTAAAAGCAACTTTGCTTTCAACAACTTGCTTACAATTTGCTCAAGATATTTTTCAGAAAACCCCGTTGTCGATGAAAGCACCGAAACCGTGGTAAATGAATTTTCATTTTTAGCAATTTCTGTCATGATGCTAACTGCGTATGTCCCCTTTGTTGATATTTTCATAACACACCTCATGGTTAATCATACTATTTTAGTAGGAATTTGTCAATATTTTATATTGCTAAATTTTGTTTTTTATGATATAATTATAGTGTTTAAGGGGGAAGACGCTATGCCACAACACAAATTTAAACAAGATTCTTTTTATGACAATCTCGCATTAAAACTTGCTGAAGACCTTGGAATTGTTGATTCACATGACGGCAATCCCGGCTTTTCTGTAAGTGATTTTTATATGGCTTATCAACTTCATGGAACCACCAAAGACGGAAAATCTTTCAGTGCTCTGCATGATGCAGAATCACTTTGCAGATTTAACAAAGTGATTATTTTTGATGAACAAGGAAATAAAGGAGAAGTTGTTGTTCCACCATATGCATTATTTGAATCAATTAGAGCTTTTGACGCATCTAATAAAAACAACCACCTGCTTGAAAAATCTTTTTTGAATTGCCAAATTATTCGAGTTTGCGAAGATCTAACAACACCTATCAAAGAAACTAAACTTACGCCACTTGAAGCAATTGGAGATGATTTTCAAGTTTCAATCAATGTTAATCCTGAAATCTTTGATGAGGAGTTTGTTGCTTTTTATAAAAGTCTTTTTACAAAATTTCCAAAATTAAAACCAGAAAATATTGCCATTGAACTTGTTGAAACTGGAAAATTCCCAACACTTCCTAGTGTTGCTGAAAATGAATCATTAACAGACTACAAGAAAAATAAAATTAAAAAAACTGCAGCGTTTTATAAAAACATGCAGGCATTGCAAGCAATTGGAACAAAAATTTACCTTGATGACTTCAACTCTGAAAACGCAAGTGAAGAAGTTTTGGAACTTTATCCATGGGACGCCGTTAAGGTGGATAGAAATTTATTTGTTGAACTCGTTGAAAAACTTAAATCAATTCCACAAAAGGATTTTAAAGCGGAAATAAATTTACCAGAAAATAGCGATGATGATGTTATGACAATTGCGCTTCGCACATTAATCAATAAAAGCGAGATGGCAAAAAATCCTGCATCATTAGGCCATGCAAAAAATTTACTTCTATCTCTTTTAAGCATGCCAACCGGAACAAATAAAACAAGCTTTAGAACAGGAAAAATAAGAATTGTTTTAGAGGGCGTTGATAATGAATATGCCGATGGAGTTGAACTTATAAACAAATATTTTGAAGAGCCACTTAAAAAACTTTATGGTGATCAAATAGATTTAGTTTGTCAAGGATATGCAATCAACCATCCTGAACCAATAAAAGACATTACTGAAAAAATTCAAACTAATCAAAAAAATCACGAATAAAAAAACACTGGTTTTTCCAGTGTTTTTATTCTTCGCTTGGTTGTTTTTGAGGCGTCTTACCTTTTAAATTCTCTGTTAATTTTGTGTAATATGTTATATTTTTTAAGTAGTTTTCACAACTGCTGAATTTTGGTATAATTGAAGTTATTACTAAATCAAGTCCTTCTAGAACATTTTTCTGTTTAGCTTTAATTTCAGGATCAAGTCCATCTGTGTCAACATAAATAAGTTTACAAATATTATCTATAGTTGGAACTAATGGATTTGTTTCTGCCATCATTGTCCCGGAATATTGATTACTTAAATTTAAATCAAGAAAAACAAACCCTCTTTGTTTATTTACTTCTCCGTATTCAAAATTGTTTCCCGTGGCGTTATCAATAGAATATCCCGAGTTTATTATAGCTGCGGCATCTAAAACAAATTTTTCAATTTCGTGCTGGCTTACAGCACTTAAAACAGTAAAATTTTGGTTTAATTCACTATTGATGGCACTATTCATTTTTTCACTTTTTTCTTTTAGTGATTTTACTTGCTTATAAAATTGTGGGTTTTTATTTACAATAGATATAAATTTGGTCCTGTCTTTATTAAAAATTTGTTCACCTTTAACCAAATCATATTCAATCATAGGCAACACATATTTCAAAGAAGCATCATGGCTTGAGTTGAGATTAAAATCATTAAAGTTAACAATTCCATTATTTGTAGTGTAAAATTTATCAAGCAAGTATGTTAGAGTTTTTGAGTATTCTTCTTCGCTTCCAAAAACAACTTCAGTTTGTCCATAAATTCTTGGTGTTAAAATTCCACTGTCACAAAGTTTATTGTTTGAACTTATAAGCCGAGCAATATCTGTATTTTTAAATTCACGTGAAATTTTAAAGGCATGCCCGTCTTTTTCAAGAATAATACTATTTGTTCCAGCATTGATAATCACAAAACCCAGTGCTAATAATTCTCCAAGTGTAAGCATATTGCTCTCCTACTTTTATTTTAACATTTTTGTAATAACTGGTCAATACCAAACACAAAAACATATCTTTCACATTTAAAATCATATTGTTTACATTGCTTTTTTTTGAGTTGTATGTTATACTATCCGCATGTGAAACGCATTCACAAAAACACCCCGCGCAGCCGTAGCTCAGCTGGATAGAGCGACCGCCTCCTAAGCGGTAGGTCGGAGGTTCAAATCCCCTCGGTTGCACCAATTTTCAAAGAAAAAAGACGGCTTATTTAGTCGTCTTTTTCTAATACTTATTTTTAACTATTTGTTCTATTTCCTCAATATTGTAACCACATGCATCTAAAATTAAACATTCAATTATCACATTGGCAACAACATAGGCACAAACAGCCTCTCTTGTAAATGGATCCAATTCACCATGTGCTCGGCAATTTCTGTATGCCGAAAAGTGTTTGCCAAGCAAATTTGGTTTTTTTGCTATTTCAAAATGCTTGGATATTTTTTCAAGGTAAGGATTTAATGCCTTGTTGTATTTTTTGAGACAATTATTATATTTCTCTTCAACCGATGAAACCCTTCTTTGTATATCTTTTATTGCTTTTTTAATTATATTTCTTTGTTTTCTATTATAATCCGTATGAGATAGTAGGCAATTATTCAAATCATCCAAAACAATCTGTGTCTTTGTGTCCAGGTTAACATTAGGTATAACTTTTTTATAGTTGTATTCAAAAGATCCACAACAATTCACGTACTGTTCAGGTGTCACATACTTATGTTCAATACTATTTTTAGGAATATGATTAAAGTTAACTTTCTCATTGCCAATATACTTAAATAGTTTAGTTATATTGCTTAGATAGCAGTCAACTTTATGCATTGACTTTGGAATTTCTGAGTTCTTATTACACATATCATAAAAAAAACCTATTCTTTCAAATCCAGATTTTTCACTTTTCTTCAGAATGTAAATTTCATCAAATAAAATATCTTGTCTATTCGTTAAAAATTGAAAAAATTTTCTTATCTTTAAATAATAGTCTTTTAATTCTAAAATGCTATGTTCTCTTGAAAATTTTAATTCAAAACATGAGTTTATCTTTCCAAGATCTTCATCTTCAGGCATTATTGTCCCTGGCGAAGATATCTTAAATGAAATTTCAATTTTTTCTCCATGGGATATGTATTTAAATTTTTTATCAACATTAGTCCATTTCTTTAGTTTGATAATTTTCGATCCATCTCTAACACATTCGAAAAAGTTTTTTTTGTTATGATCATAGTTTAAGCTATCGTATTCTACGATTTGACTTGGTGGAAAAAGTTTGTTTATCCATTTACCATAGCACACAATTCCAGAGAATTTATCAAATGATAGATTTTTATATTTTGATTCAAATAAATAAGATGGCTTAATATCTATTTCATTAAGAGATCGACCCACAAAACGTTGTATGCAATCAAATAGAATGACAGCACCACCACCATCTTTCGTTGTTTTAAGAATGGGTAATTGCTTAGGCTCAAAAGAGAATTCGGCACCCGAAACTTCTTTGATACGATTAAGATGAAATATTTCACCATCAAAAAAGTAAGAATATTGATCCCCGTTTTTAATAACATTATTTGCAAAGCCATTGAAATTGTTGTCCATACATACCTCTAAGTTATTATAACATATAAGCAAATAAAGTGTACATAGATAATTTGAATTTATTATTCAAATATTTTATTTATCACTTCGCTTGCATGGATATCTGAGTTCTTTAGGAAGTGGCTATAAAAGTCGCTGGTGGTTGATGCTTTGCTGTGGCCAGCTCTGGCTGATACGGTTTTCATATCTACACCAGCCATTAGTTGCAAGGTTATGTTTGTGTGGCGAAGTGAGTGGAGCGTAACAATTGGCAGTCCAGCCCTTGCGAGAGATTTTTGTAGCCATACTCGTAGAAGCCCTGGGCAAATGTCTTTGCCATCTTCTGTGCAGAAGAGCCTATCTGTGTCGCCAAGTCTATCACCAAGATATTTCTTTTGGTTTCGCAACCAAGCTTCGTATTCATGCAAGTATTCAATAAGTTTGTCTGGCATTGAGATTGTGCGTTTTGAATTTTCAGTCTTTGGCTCTTTGGTGATTATTCCAAAGCCAACAATGTCTTGCACAGATCTTGCTATTGTCATTGTTTTGTTTGAATAATCTATATCTTTCCATTCTAGGCCAGCAAGTTCGCCACGCCTTATCCCCATGAATATAGCTCCACCGGCTCCGATAGCTCCACCCAAGCAATAAAAAAGAACGGTATTTGCTCCGTTCTTATGAGTTTTATATAATTCCAAAGAATTTTTCGAAGAAGACTAGAAGCTTTTCTATGATGTTTTTCTTCTTAATTTCACGATTTCCCCCACCAAATCTTGACATTGCAGGCATAATTTTGTCTATATCAGTGCCTGTTGTTTTCATATTTCCATCTCTGAATGAATAATCTACAAACTTTCGTGTTTCAGCATCTTTCAAACCTTCCTGAGAGATTATTTGTGCAAGTTCCTTTTCCTTTTGTTCAGCAACAAACTCATGCCATTCAATCATGATGTCATCAACATCATTGATTCCAGCAATAAAGGTATCAATAAGTTGTTTTTTGCTTCTAAGTTGCAAACTACTATCTATTGCTTTATTAATTGAAACAAGAATTTCTTTATCTTCGCAATGTGTGTCATGATATTTTTTAACTAGCAATAATATGTAATCAATATTAATTTCAATTTGTTTTATAAGTTCAACTTCAAAAACAATGTCATCATTAATGTTTTCTTTATCTCCGTTATTGCGTCTGCGCTTCCATTCTTCATAGAGATCATTGTATCTTCCTTGATAATCCTGCAAATCTCTTTCTGTCAAAATTTCATTACCTGCAAATTCATCAAAAGAAGATAATATGTTACGCATTCTAAGTATTGCACCAAACAATCCAATAAAGTCTTTTTGTGCTTGTTCTCCATAAATTTGAGGCTCAGATAATGGATATTTATATTCAAGTTCTGCAATTAAATCTTTGTATCCAGGTTTCTTGTTTCCTTTTTCATCAGTATATCCTTCAAAATAGTCCTTAAAACCTTTCATGAGACAAATGCCACCTGCATTTTTATCTCCAAACAAACTGATTGCATCATCGGTTCTTTTTTGTAGGTTTCTAAAACATACAATATTACCAAAAGTCTTAATAGAATTCAAAATTCTGTTTGTCCTTGAGAATGCTTGAATAAGTCCGTGTTGTTTAAGATTTTTGTCAACCCACAAAGTGTTGAGGGTAGTGGCATCAAACCCAGTCAAAAACATATTAACAACAATTAATAAATCGATTTGTCTATTTTTCATTCTAAGTGAAACATCTTTGTAATAGTTTTGGAATCTATCACTAGATGTGTCATATTTTGTCTGAAACATCTCGTTATAATCTTTTATTGCACCATCCAAGAAATCTCTTGAAGTATTGTCAAGTCTTGTTGTATCTTCACTGTTTTCTTCACCAAGTATTCCATCGGATTCTTCTTCGTTTGCGCCATAACTAAATATAGTTGCTATTTTAAGTTTCTTGCTTGGATTTTCTTTCATTTGCTTCTTAAATTCATTGTAATAAGCTTTTGCCGCATCAATAGAAGCAACGCAAAGCATAGAGTTAAATCCATTCAAATATAATTTATCTTTTTGTTCTTCAATTTTTTCATATCTTTTTGCGCTGGCAACCTCGGTAATATTTAGCAAACTATTAAATGAATACATTTTTTCATTTCTATAAGTTTTGCTGTTGTAGTGCTCCAAAATATAACTTACAATTTTACTTATTCTTTCGGGTGCAAGGAAAGCTTTTTCTCTGTCTATGTCATTAACAGGCTTGTCATCAATGTCAGGCTCTTTGTCCATTGTTTTCACATAGTCAACTCTGAATGGCAAAACATTTTTGTCATTTATAGCATCCACTATTGTGTAGGTGTGGAGCATATCACCAAAAGCCTGTTCAGTAGTTCTTAATTGAATATCTTTCCCACTGCCAGAATTTGCCGCAAAAATAGGTGTTCCAGTAAAGCCAAACAAATGATAATTTTTGAATTTGCCTGTAATGGCTTTATGCATATCGCCAAATTGTGACCTATGACATTCATCAAAAATAATTACAATGTGTTTATTATAAATATCATGATCTTTATTTTTTGCAATAAATTTATCAAGTTTTTGAATTGTTGTGATGATAATTCTGCACTGATCATTTTCTAATTGTTTTTTAAGAATAGCAGTAGATGTGTTGCTGTTTGCCGCACCTTTTTCAAATCTGTCATATTCTTTCATTGTTTGATAGTCAAGATCTTTTCTATCAACAACAAACAAAACTTTATCTATAAAAGGCAGGTTAGTGGCAAGTTGAGCAGTTTTAAATGATGTAAGTGTTTTACCACTGCCAGTTGTATGCCAAATATATCCACCAGCTTTGATAGTTCCATACGTTTTATAATTGTTTGAAACTTCAATTCTGTTTATAATTCTTTCAGTTGCAACAATTTGATATGGCCTCATAACTAAAAGCATGTTTTCGGATGTAAAAACACAATATTTTGTTAGAATATTTAAAATAGTGTGCTTTGAAAAGAATGTTTTTGTGAAATCAACCAGGTCAGGAATAATCTTATTGTTTCCATCAGCCCAGAATGAAGTAAATTCAAAACTATTGCTAGTTTTAGATTTTCTCGCTGATTGTTGTTTATTAAAATCTTTAATATGATTCCATCTTGTTGTATTAGAGTAATACTTTGTGTTTGTTCCATTGGAAATTACAAATATTTGCACATATTCAAACAATCCACTTGATGCCCAAAAACTATCTCTTTGATATCTCTCTATTTGGTTGAAAGCTTCTCTGATTGCAACGCCACGTCGTTTTAATTCCACATGAACCAGAGGAAGCCCATTAACCAAAATTGTTACATCATATCTTGTGTCATGGTTACCATTTGTTTCTATGTATTGGTTTATTACTTGCAGTTTATTGTTATGAATATTGGTTTTATCAATGAGTTTAATGTTTTTTGTTGTTCCATCATCTCTATGCAAAATTTGAATATAGTCTTCCTGAATCTTTCTTGTTTTTTCAACAATACCTTCATTTTTACCTATTATGCATGAAGAAAGAAACTGATCCCATTCGCTATCAGAAAAATTATATTTATTCAGTTCTTCAAGTTTTTTCCTTAGATTCAAAATCAAGTCATTTTCTGTGTGAATAGGTAAGTACTCATAGCTTTGTGATTCAAGCAGTTTGATAAACTCTTTTTCAAGTTCGGCTTCGCTTTGATACTTATCAGACTTGTTATTTGTAGGCTTATATTCAGCCATAACAGTGCTTTCACTAGATTCTGAAACTATGTTATAAAACGTCATTGTTTACTCCTTAATGTAACTATTGCTATTACCATTGATATCAATGCAATAATAACAGCCAATAATGCGATAAGAAAATTTTTATCTTTACTTCTTTCCACATCTAAAGCCATTATTCTAAGAACTCTAGAAATTAAAAGGCATATTACTGCACCACAACAATATAAAACATCACACCACCATGGAACTATTGGCACATTTAAAATAAATTGCAAAGGTACACATGACAACAAAAACAATGAGCCAATTAAAAATATCCATTCAAAAATTTTATATATGAACTTTAAAAATCCTTTAACAACAGTTTCGTTTGCTCCTTGAGTATTAACATATTTTTTAGGACAGCAGAGCATTTTAAAAAACATTTTAAATCCAATGCCATTTTTATTTTGCTCTTCATAATATTCTTGTTCTTCACGCTCTTTTTTCTTGTCGTCATACTCTTCAAGTGCATTAACAATCGCTTTGGTTAAAACTTTTTCATCGATTTGTTTAGTTTCTTTTCTTGATTTTTTCTTTTTCTCTTTTTCTTCCATTATACTTTCTTTTCCTTAAAACTTAATAGTTTGTTTCTGTAATATTCATATTGTTTTTGCCTTGCTTCAATTTCAGCTGGAAGTCCAATCGAGAGGTCCGAACATATCTTATCAAAGTTATCTAACACATTCACAATTCTTTCTTGAATTTGAAGTGATGGGATTGGAACTAAATAATCAGAAACCATTGGAATTGTTAACTGTGGAATCCCTGTTTCTGGAATCTTAAATTTAACTGTTTGAAGATAGTGATACAAGAATTCTGCCATCAATCTTTCGTCTGGCTCAGCAGATATTAAACGAATTATAGGATAAAATGGTTCTTTTCTTAATGCACAATATCCAATAGTTCCTCTTGCTGCAATAGTAACACACTTTGTCTTAATTTTTGCAATATCTGTGTATCCATAGATAGCATTATCTCCAATTCCATTACTATAAATTGGAATAAAATATTTTTCTGTTTTTTCTTTAGAATATCTATCTTTTGGGACATCTCCACCAGCAGACAATTTGCATACTTCTCTAAGTGGCAACCATTCAACTTTTTCTGTTTCAAAGGTTAGAAGCTTATCACGATAGAATTCATACTGTTGTTTTCTAGCTGTAAGCTCTGCTGTAAGCTCTGCTGTAAGCTCTGTGAAATTGTCCAAAATTCGGACAATTTCTTCCTGCACCTCAATAGGAGGCACAGGAATTCTTAATCCACGAAAATCACCTTGATTTAACTTCGGAATATTTCCGTGTATTAAATCCCTTACATTGATGGTTTGTAAACAATGAAATAAATATCTTAATTTTACATCTTCTTTTTCTGAAATTATATGAGCATGGTTATTAACCCAAATTTTACCAGTTGCCCAATTTACTACTGGAGTGCCAAATTCAGTTACAACACTACCATCTTCTCCAACAAGAATAAAAGTACCATCAAAAATATAATCTGATACATAATCTTGAATTCCATTTGCTCCATAATACGGATATTCACCAGATTCTCTAGCCGCCTTTGTTACTGGTTTTCTTTTGCTATCCAAGATAACACAACAATCTTCAAGATTTCTAAATTCAACACCATCTGGACAATACTTTTCAATCAATTCTTCAATTTTGTTCATTCTTTTCTCCATTTAAATTCATCCCCACACAAACATAATCTTGTCTTCTAACAATAAGATTATATCTTCCTATTATTTGAAAATAATATTTTATATTTGATATTATATTTGGAATATTACTCAACTTTAAAATTTCACAGTCTTCATTATCTTCAAAAATAATGTAATCTATTTTATCTTTAAATTCATAAAGATATTTTAAGATTTTTTTATCTTTGCTTAACCTATATTTCCAAAGGTGTTCTGGTTGAACCCCTAAAAATAATAAATTATCTGGAAGTTTCTCCATCATTTCAAGCCCAAAGTCAGAATACTCAATTAAAAAAATCTTTAATTTCTTTTCACCTTCAAATTTATCAAGACTTTCTAAATGATTCTTTATATTTGTGGCAAGTGACTTTTGAAAATTTTCATAACTATGTTTTACATCATTTCGTCTCCATGATATTGAATCAGATTGACCAGGCACCGCATTTTCTTCACATCTTTTTCTAAATTCTTCTTGTTCTGATTTTATTTCTCTTTTAAAAGTTGCCTCAAATTCAGCTTTTTTTGAACCACTTTTATTTTCAATTGATGAAGTTACTTGAAAATGCTCAATAAAGCCATTATCTAGCAAGAAATCAGGAAACTTATTTGGTTCAGGATTTGACTTTGCGTTTAATAACGCCACAAATATCTCTTTAATGTTTCCAAAAACCATTCCTTGATAGGATTCTCGTCTTGCCATTATATAATCTCTTATATTGTCTAGTACATCGTCGTCATTAATTTCATAATTACAATTAGACATCAATAAATTAAGCTGTTTTTCTTTATGGCAAAACAGATATCTTTTTACTCTATTCAAACTAGCCTTTTCTCTATCTCCTCGCATTAACCCTCTATATCCTTTATAATCTTGTCAATTTCTTTACGCAAAACATCTTCGTGGGCAACAATTTCACTTATTTTTGCATTTAATTCTTTTATGTCAATCTTTTCTTTGGTGTCTTCTTTTTCAACATAAGTTGAAACTGAAAGGTTGTAGTTATTGTTGGCAATTTCTTCATTTGGAACAAGTTTTGCAATATTTTCAACATCTTTTCTATCTGAGAATAGTTCAAGAATTTTTTCAATATCTCCGCCTTTTCCTGTTCTTAATTTATTGTTGTTTGTAACTTTAATACAATACTTGCTTGCATCAATAAAGAGTGTTGCATTGTCTTTTTTAGACTTTTTCAAAACCATAATGCAGGTTGCAATGCTTGTGCCAAAGAAAAGGTTATCTGGCAATTGAATGATGCAATCAATAAAATTGTTATCTATTAAGTATTGACGTATTTTTTGTTCAGCACCACCACGATAGAATATTCCGGGGAAACAAACTATTGCGGCTGTTCCGTTTGTTGCCAGCCAAGAAAGTGAGTGCATAACAAATGCAAGGTCTGCCTTAGACTTTGGAGCAAGAACTCCAGCAGGAGCAAATCTTGGATCATTTATAAGTTTAATATCATCATCACCAGGCCATTTTATTGAATATGGTGGGTTTGAAACTATTGCTTCAAATGGTGCTTCGTCCCGGTGCTGTGGAGAAAGAAGAGTATCATCGCACGCAATGTTAAATTGATCATAATCAATATCATGCAAGAACATGTTAATTCTGCAAAGGTTGTAGGTTGTAAGATTTATTTCTTGACCAAAAAATCCTTGACGAACTTTATCTTTTCCAAGAACTTTTGCAAAGTTTAAAAGCAAAGATCCCGAACCACATGCTGGATCGTAAACTTTATTAACTTCCGTTTTGCCAACAACAGTGAGTCTTGTAAGTAATTCTGAAACTTCTTGAGGAGTGTAGTATTCACCACCAGATTTTCCTGCATTTGATGCATACATGCCCATTAAAAACTCATAAGCATCACCAAAAGCGTCTATTGTGTTGTCTTTATAGTTGCCAAGTTTCATTTCACCAATATTGTCTAAAATTTTAAGTAACTTTTCATTTCTTTTAGCAACAGTAGCCCCAAGTTTGTTTGAATTAACATCAATATCATCAAACAAGCCTTTGAAATCATCTTCACTTTCACTACCTTTGGCAGAGTTCTCAATAGCTTGGAACACTTTTTCTAATGTTTCATTAAGATTTTCTTTATATTTTGGATATTTGTTAGCATTGGCTCTTACATTACAAAAAAGTTGGCTTGGCAAAATGAAAAAACCTTTTGTTTTTACCATGTCCTCACGAGCTTGTTCAGCTTCTGAATCACTTAATTTTGTATAGTCAAAATCAGTTATTCCTGCATCATGTTCGCCTTTGTTTATATAATTTGCAATGTTTTCAGAAATGTATCTATAAAACATAAAGCCTAGAACGTATTGTTTAAAGTCCCAGCCATCAACTGAGCCTCTTAAATCATTTGCAATATTCCAAATTGCTTTATGAAGTTCATCTCTTTCTTGTTCTTTCAAATTATTTGCCATTGTTTACTCCTTGGTTTTAAATAAATTTTAAAATTATTGTTGCTATTAATGTTACAACTGCGATACCTGCAGAAACAAGTGCAATTATTAACATCTTTTTGTTGTATTTTTTACTTTGTTTTAATTCTTCTTTATTATCTTCGAGTTCTTTGTTTTTTAACTCAAATAAATCATTAAGTTTTTTATAATTTGCTTCTGATTGTTTTAAGTTGCTTTGTAATATTTCAATTTGTTTGTTTTGAGTATTCAGATATTGCCTTTTTTCTTGTTCTTGTTCATAAGTTATCGCTTGAGCCAACTTTTTATTTTTTTCATCTTGAATAAGTATCGCCTGGGCAGAATTAACAAAATTATAATTTGTTTGACTATCAATTATTTCTTTTATTGTTTCGTGGTTCATTATTTTCCCTCTTTATTTATGTTCCAATCTATCTCTTAATTCTGTTAAAACTTCACCATTGTACGAAAAATGCAGATGTCCTTGAACTCGTGATGGTCTGCCAAGTAATTGTTGTGCTAGATTACTTAGGTGGTATTCTTTTCCTTCATATTTTCCTCTACGATTAACTGACACTATTATATCATAAACTTTTTAATTTTGTTGTATTTTTTCAGATGTTTCTAAAATAAATTATATTCCATACAGATAAAAAACAGCAAATCTTAATTTTGCTGTTTTTAGGTCATTGGATTATATTCGTCCTTTTATAATTAAATCACTTTCTTTTGTTTCAATACCACTCAAAATTTTTATTTTTTTGCAATTCCCTTCACCAATAATTTTATAATTAACTTCTATTTCGTATAAATTGTCCAAAATATCTTGCATGATGATAGATATGTAATTAATTCTATTTTTATATTTAAATTTAAAGTTGCTCACCATTTCAACTATCGAATTTTTCGCCAATACTTGTCCATAATCAAATATGTGATAATCATTATTTATTCTAAACCCTCTAATAACAACATATGAATAATCCGAATTACTAATAATAATTTTAGGTAAAGAATATGATTTATCTCTTTTGTTTGCTCGTAAAAGGGTCCCTAAATTATTATGGCTGAACATTTTCTTTTTGAGCGGATTTTCAAACTTCTGATTTAAATTATCATAATCACAAATAAAAACAATTGGTTTAGCCTTTAATCTTTCTTCATTTTTTCTATTACGCATTTCATTTTTTATTGTCCAAGCGACACCGCTGAGCGTTAACCCACCGCCAATCATTGCGGAAAATAAAGTAATTAATGAGTTAAACAAATTTTTATCATCTAAGTTATAACTAAAGTAATAAATGGAGTAGTATCCAATAATAATAAACAATAAGGAAATGATTATTAAATTACTTAAATTGTTATTTCGTGAATAGACACAAATCACTATTAAATATATAAAATATATTTCCATTAGAATTATCCCTATTATGTAAAGTACATCAGATACACCATTTTCATTTGAATATGCTGTCAAACAACAGCATATCAAACAAATTAATGAAAAAATTAACGGCCATATTAGATTAAACTTAACAATTCTTCTAAATATTTTATATAAAACAATAAAAAGCCATACAACAAAAACAGCAACCAAGACATAATTAGAAATTTTCCCAAATTCGGTATCTTTCAATGAATTACTTAGCCATGTTAAAAATATAATAACCAGTATCGGCAATGAGAAAAACTTGTTTACCGTAAATAAAATTTTATCAAAATTTTTAATAAATTTATTATCTTTTATTTCTTTTTTCATATTTTCTTCCCTATGTTATATCTTTAAAGCTTTTTTATCGTCTTTAGTCTAAATTTATATCCTAAATTTTCAATCTGTGTTGCCGCATATTTTATTGATACTTTACTAAAAAATGGAATATGAGGACGATTTTCATGATTTTTATTAATAATTCCCAAAACAATTGTATAATCTGAAGCGTTAAAATTGTCCCCAATTACATCATCAATCCCATTTATTCTCAACTTGTTTCTAAATTTATCTCTAAAATCAGCATCCATTAATAAACTACAAGAGTTTGTAGCTTGATTAAATAAATGACTTAAATATGCTGAACCACCATTATTTTTTATATGAATTAAAGTTTTGTCGATAGCAACATCACAAGGCTCTATAACGTTTCCAGTACCACCGCCATAAGGTATTTTGTATTTATGTATCAAATGTGCTCCTTGTAATGTATTAGCTAAATCTTTATTATACTTATCTTCATCATATTCTTTTGGGCAATCAATAAAATCAATATCTGCTAGTTTTAAGTTTTTGTAAGCATTGTTAATATCATTTGCAAAATCTCTATTTATTCTATACCAACTGCCACCATTTATAGCATATACATTTCCATTATCCAACTCCAAGCTTCCAACAATACATTTAGCGGCACTCCATTTAGCAATATCTTGCTCATTATCTTCAGTTGATTTAACAGTTATAATTTTTGATTTTAATTTATCAAAATCTATAATGGTTCCGTTTTCAAAGCTATCAACAAAAACATCATTTTCAATATCGTTATATTTTGCATTTCTATCTTTTTGTCCGGCTATATAAATACTATCAACCTTTTCCCAGTTTAAGAATTCTGGAATAGCAAGCCAAACATTAGAAAAATTTCTTTCATTTAATTCTTTTACAACGAGATCGTTTAATTTTTCTATAATTTCTTTATCTTTTACTAATTTTATGTTGTCCAACCACTCAAAATTTTCCTTGTATGTGGTTAAAATGTATTTGTTATAACAATATTTAAGAAAGTTTTCAATGTTTGTAATATTTTTATCAATAACTAAATTAAATATGTCCCCACCTGAAATAATAGATTTGCCAAATTCTTCATCGTCACTTTTTCCTGTAACATATTTTATTAAATCTCTATCTATATCAAACCCAAATTCAGATATATCACTTTCTTTTGGCATTTGTTCCTGACTCTGTTTGTAATTTTTACCTATATCAGTTTTTGATATTTTACGAATTTTATTTCGCGCTATAGTATTTAAAACAATTTTTAATCCAAATTGTTCCTCACAGACATCATCTTTTAATAATGTTTTTCCATAACCAAAAGTAACCGCAAAAATTCTAGATGTTCTTTCATCAATCTGAACTCTTTTTAAAAACAATACTCTAGAATTTGCAGTTTTTAATAAATCATTATGAAAACTGAAAAAACTAAAGAGCCAATCCGGTTCTTTTACTGATGATGGATTATAGTAAGCAACTGAATTTTCATCAAATACTTGTAATTCAGCCACACCATCTTCAATAATATCTTCAAGGTTTGTTATATTCTCTTTTATAAGAAAAATAGATAAATTTATTTTTGCCATATATCTCCTTTTGGTTAATTATAGCATGTTAAAGCTAAAATTTCCATACATTCGACAAAAATTTTCAAATATAAAATATTGTATAAACCACTATCATTTTTCTCAGTTTTTCACAGTCAAACTTGTCTCAAAACCACACTTAAGGCAACAAAGGTGTCAAAATGAAAAAATTTTTGACACCTTAAGAAAAAACACTAGCGTTTTTGCTAGTGTTTATGGGCATTGTAGAGCCTAGTGGCGAACACTTTGAATTAAGTTCGCCGAGTTGGTAACTTATTATTTTTCGAGAATTTTGCGGACTATTGGAAGGTCTGCTGGAGCCCAGTCAAGTTGATTAAGTTCAGATTTTGATAGCCACTTAAAATCATGATGCACATTCATTTTGAAATCCTTACTTTTTGCCTCACAAGTAAACGAATACATGTTCATGGTGAAATCTGGATATTCATGATAAACATCTAAAAAATGCCCCGTTATTTCAACCTCCATTTCCATTTCTTCACGAAGTTCACGCTTCAGCGCTTCCTCTTTTGTTTCTCCTTGTTCAATTTTTCCACCTGGAAACTCCCATTTAAATGAAACATAATCATATTTTCCCTGGTCACGTTCCATACATAAAATTTTTCCATCGTGTTCAATAACACCTGCAACAACTTCAATGTGTTTCATAACTTCATCTCCCTTATTTTTTATTAGTTTTATTTTAACACGAACTGAACATGAAATACACTTTTTTGTTGAATTTTGCGGCATTATAAGTTTTTCGCATGATGCCATCACACACCATAAGTTTTACTTAAAATTTAAAAATATAAAATAAAAAGGATTACTTATTTTAATCCTTTTATTTGTATTTTTTGATTTAATAATTAAATAATTTTACATTTTATCCTTGTTTTTTAAAATTATTTCTCTTGCAATTTTTACACCATTTGCTCCAGCCTGAGCCAAACCTCTCGTTACTCCGGCACCATCTCCACCTACATAAAGATTGTGAATTTGTGTTTCAAATTTATTATTTACAACTGGTCTATCACTATAAAACTTTGCCTCGACACCATATAAAAGTGTGTGGTCACTTGCAATTCCAGGTGTGACATGATCAAGCGCTTCAATCATTTCAATTAGTGATTTCATTGTGTTGTATGGAAGCACTAATCCAAGATCCCCTGGCACAGCTTCTTTCAGTGTCGGTTTGATAAATCCCTCATCAATCCTCTTTGGTGTTGACCGTCTTCCCTTTTTGATATCTCCAAACTTTTGAACAATTACACTCCCGTGGGAAAGCTTATTTGCAAGTTTGCTAATTTCATAAGAATACTCATTTGAATTTTTAAACGGTTTTTCAAATTCTTGACTAACCAAAAGAGCAAAATTAGTGTTGTCACTTCCAAGTTTTTTATCGTTATATGAATGTCCGTTACATACTGATACCCCATGATGATTTTCAATAACAACATGTCCACTTGGGTTTGAACAAAAAGTTCTTACACGCGTTCCAACACTGGTGTTATATATGAATTTACCTTCGTATAAATTTTTGTTAATTTCGTCCATAACAATGTTGCTTGTTTCAACTCTAACACCAATATCAACTCTGTTGTTATCAAATTCCACGCCTTTTGCAGACAAAACTTTTGACAGCCATTCAGCTCCCGTCCTTCCAACTCCAAGCATTACATAAGTTGAATTTATTTTTTCACCATTTAAAAGTTCAATGCCGGTCACTTTATTGTTTTCAACCAAAATATCTTTCACTTCTGTTTGAAACATAAAATCAATCTGCTTTTTTAATTCCTCATAAATAGATGATAAAACTTTTAAATTAACCTCTGTTCCCAGATGTCTAACCTGCGCTTTTAAAAGTTTAAGTCCTACCGCAATCCCTTTTTTTTCAATTTCCAACACTTCTGGAGTGGTTGGATCTGTGATTTTTTTTGGAGCTCCATGTTTTATATTTATGTTATCAACATACTTTATTAAATCTAAAACTTCATCGTTGTCAATATATTCGTTTAACCATCCACCAAATTCGGAGGTTATGTTAAATTTTCCATCTGAATAAGCTCCGCTTCCACCAAATCCAGTTGTTAATGAACAGCTTGGCAAACAACCAATACTGCCATCTGGTCTTGCTGGACATTTTTTTAATTTTTTCTCTAAAATGGGACATCTTCGACTATATATATCTTTACCTTGATCAATTACTAAAACTTTAAAATCGTTTTCCTTTTTTAGCATTAGCTCATATGCGGCGTAAATTCCAAATGGGCCAGCCCCAACAATGATACAATCATATTTTTTCATTTTACATAATATCCTTTAAAATAATAGTTTGTTTTCTATCTGGTCCGACTGAAACAATTTTAACATCAACACCAATAAGTTCACTGATTTTGTTAAGATATTTTTTCGCATTTTCTGGCAGGGATTTATATGTTGTGCATTTTGAAATGTCTTCTTCCCATCCTGGCATTGTTATATAGTTTGGTTTACATTTTTCCCAGTCTTCAATTCTTGAAGGTAATTCCGTTATTGTTTTGCCATTTAATTTATATGAAGTGCAAATTTTAATTTCTTTGATTCCACTTAATATATCAAGCAGCATAATTGACAATCCCGTTAAACCACTTATCATTGCAGAATACTTTAAAACAACTGCATCTAACCAGCCGATTCTTCTTGGCCTTTTTGTGGTAACCCCATATTCGTGAGCCCTTTCGCGAATATCTCTGGATAATTTATTATTAAATTCAGTTGGAAATGGACCTTCGCCAACACGGGTTGAGTACGCTTTAACAATTCCAACAACTTCACCAATTTTTGTTGGTCCCAAACCTGAGCCATTGCATGCACCAGTTCCTGTTGTGTTTGAACTTGTAACATAAGGATATGTTCCAAAATCAATATCAAGCATTGCCCCCTGTGCACCTTCAAATAAAATTTGTTTGCCATTTAAATACTGTTCATTTAAATAATAAATTGTATCAGCAACATATGGCTTTATTTTTTTTGCTAGTTTTTTGTATTCAGCCACACTTTCGTCAACATTTATTGGCGTTCCATTTAATCGCAAAATTTCGTTGTTTTTTTGATTCAATTTTTCACGATAAATTTTTTCAAAATCTTTAGAAACAAAGTCACCAACCCTAATGCCCCTCCTTGAAATTTTATCTGTATATGTTGGTCCGATTCCCTTTTTTGTTGTTCCAATTTTTGAATTACCTAAACTTTGTTCATATAATCCATCAAGTTCTCTGTGGTAGTCAAATATAACATGTGCGCGATCAGAAATTAAAATGTTTTTACATTCAAATCCTTCTTTTTTTAGCATTGCTATTTCGTTTATAAATGATTTAGGATTAAAAACAACACCATTGCCCAAAATATTCATTATGTTTGAATTAAACACTCCACTTGGAACAATGTGCAAAGAATATCTTTTACCATTAAATTCAATCGAATGTCCTGCATTATCGCCGCCTTGAAATCTTACAATTATATCCGCTTTTTTTGCAAGATAGTCTGTTATTTTCCCTTTACCTTCGTCACCCCACGCAGTTCCAACAACAACTACTGCTTTTTTTTGATTGTTTTTCATTTTATTTCCCCCTTAAAAACTCTTTTATAAATTTCATCAACTGATTTTCCATAATAATTTAAATCAAAACAACTTTCAATTTCATTTTTATTTAAAAATTTATTTATATCGGCACTGTTTAATAACATATTTTTAAAAACTAAATTTTTGTTGAATGCCTCTAAACAAATTTTTTGCGTAATATCATAAGCGTCTTCTCTAGACAATCCTTTGTTTATTAATAAAGAAACCACCCGCCCAGAAAAAATGACACCTTTTGTTTGCCATATATTTTCAATAATACGATCTTCATTTACAACTAAATTTTCAATAAGCGTAGCATACCTGTTGAGCATATAATCAACAAGAGTTGTTGCATCTGGCAAAATTATTCTTTCTGTTGATGAATGAGAAATATCTCTTTCGTGCCATAGATTATTATTTTCCATAGCAACGCTAACATAAGATTTCACAATCCTTGATAATCCACAAATATTTTCGCTGGTTATTGGATTTTTTTTATGTGGCATTGCAGAGGAACCCTTTTGGTTTGATGAGAAACTTTCACTTACTTCACCAATTTCGGTTCTGGACAAACTTCTTATTTCAGTGGCAATTTGTTCAAGGGTTGTTGCAATTGATGCCAGTGAAAAAATATATTCCAAATGCAAATCTCGTGGCAAAACCTGTGTTGTGATTTCTGTTAAATTAAGACCAAGCTCATGAGCAACAAACTTTTCTAAATCCATTGGAGTGTTTGCATAATTCCCAACAGCCCCACTTAACTTAACTTTTTCAATCCCCAAAGATGCATGTTGAAATCTTTCAATATTCCTTTTCATTTCAGCATAAAACCGTGCAAATTTTAAACCAAAAGTTGTCACTTCTGCATGAATTCCGTGTGTCCTTCCAATGCAATATAAATTTTTATACTTAAATGCTTTCTCTTTTAATATATCACAAAAATTATTTAAATCAGCAAGAATAATTTGATTGGCCTGCTTTAACATTAAACTGTTGGCTGTATCAACAACATCGGTTGAAGTTAAACCATAATGAATCCATCTTTTTTCTTCTCCCAAAGATTCAGATACGCACCTTGTAAAAGCAATCACATCATGTTTGGTTATTTCTTCAATTTCATGAATTCTCTCAACTGAAAATTGAGATTTTGTTTTTATTGCATTAAATTCCTCATCACTAATTAAACCAATTTTGTTGTAATAGTGACAGCAAGAAATTTCAACTTCAAGCATCTTTTTAAATTTATTTTCTTCGGTCCAAATATTTTTAAATTCTTTCCTTGTATATCTTTCAATCATAATTTCCCCTACCTAGTGTAACATATTAAATTTTTGTTGTAAATTATTAATAATAATTTTTCATTGCTACTTTTTAATTTAATTGATTGGAAGCTTTTTTGTTTTGTTGAAATATAATAATTAGTGGAGAATTTACTTATATGAAAAATTTTAAAAAAATTGTAAAAAAATCAATGAAACAAACAAAATTCAAAATTGATTTAAACACAGTTAAAAATATTGAAGTTGCATTTTTGGATTTTAAAGGAAACTCAAGGGAAATTATTATACCAAAAAACAACCTAATAAGTGCAATAACAAACGGCTTAAAATGCGACGGAAACAGCATTGGTGAAAGTTTAATTTCAAACAGCGATATGACCATTATTTGCAATAACTCTTCAATTTACCCACTGCCAAACAACAACCTTTTTGTTGTTGCACACACAAATTTTAAATTTGATCCAAGGAAAGCGCTTAAAAAAATTGAACACTCACTTGAAAAACAAAACCTTAAAATTAATATTGGTGTTGAACTTGAATTTTTTATAACTAACAATAATACACTTGATGACCTTTCATATTTTGAAGTTGAATACAGCGACGAATTTGAATGTTTAAACGAAATTATGACTTTTTGTGAAAAGGTTAATTTTCCAATTGAATCATTTCACCACGAATGCGGACACGGACAGTTTGAAATAAATTTTAAATTTAGCAATCCTTGCACAACCGCTGATAATATTTTTTATTTAAAAAAAGTTATTAAATTTTTTACTGATAAACATGGCCTATCCGTTTCATTTTTGCCTCGCCCTTTTGAAAATGAATGTGGCAGTGGAATGCACACTAATATAAGCATTTTTAAATCTAATAAAAATTTGTTTTTTGATGCATTGGACAAATTTAATTTGTCTAAATTTGCATATGAATTTGCAAATGGAATAATGAATCACATTGGTGCAATTTGTTATATTGCAAATCCACTAACAAACAGTTATGAGCGCTTAAAACACGGGACTGAAACGCCGAAAAATATAAACATTGGTGTGGCTGACAGAACTTCACTTATACGCATTCCCATTGGAAATAACAAATCAACAAGACTTGAGTTTAGACTTCCTGATGTTTCCGCAAATCCATATCTGCTTTTTTGTGCAATTTTGCTTTCTGGGTTTGATAAATTCACTAAAAAGCAAACAAAAAAGCAAATTCCCACTTCTCTTGAAGAAGCAAAAATATATCTAAAAAATGATCCTTTAATTTCTAAGTTATTTCCAAAAATATTTTAATAAAAAATAAAGAGTTCACCTCTTATTTTTTATTTGAATTTTGTGCATTTTTTATTTTTCATTTGTTTGACAACAAAGCCGTTAGTTTATTATCATAAAATTATGGAAATATTAAATGGAAAGGCATTATCTGCCGAGATTAAAAACAAAATAAAATTGCAAGTTCAGGAGGATTTTGTTTCAAAAAACAAACCAGTTCCAACGCTTGCATGTATGATTGTGGGGGAAAATCCTGCGAGTCAAATTTATGTTGCATCAAAAGAAAAGGCTTGTGCAACAGTTGGTTTTAATTCAGTTGTTGTTAGACTCCCTGAAAATTCATCTGAAGAAGAAGTTATTGAAGAAATTAACAAACTGAATAATGATGAAAAAATTTCAGCAATTTTGCTTCAGCTTCCCCTCCCAAATGGACTTGATGAAAGAAAAATAATTTCACACATTTCTCCTGAAAAAGATGCAGATGGCTTAACAGATGTTTCACTTGGAAGATTGTTCGCAAAAACTTACAGTGTTGCTCCATGCACGGCAATGGGAATTATTGATCTTATTAAAAGCAGTGGGCTTGACATTTCAGGAAAAAGAGCTGTTGTTATTGGAAGAAGTTTGCTTGTTGGAAAAAGTGTTGCTGTTTTATTGGAAGAGCACAATGCAACAGTAACGGTTTGCCATTCAAGAACTCAAAATTTGGAAGAAATTACAAAAACAGCCGACATTTTGGTTGTTGCAATTGGAAAACCAAAATATGTTACAGCTGAAATGGTTAAAGCTGGTGCAGTTGTGATTGATGTTGGAATCAACAGAATTGATGGAAAAATTTTAGGTGATGTGGACTATGAGAATGTTAGTCCAAAATGCAGTTACATTACTCCAGTTCCTGGTGGAGTTGGACCAATGACAATTGCAGAACTTTTATCTAACACACTCACCCTTCATAAATTAAAAACAAAAGGAGAATAAAAACTATGAGTATCGCAGACAAATATTTCGTTAAAAACTGCAAGGAAATTTTAAAACATGGCTACACCGACAATCATCTTGAGGTGCGTCCAAAATGGCTTGATGGAACCCCTGCCCACACAATTAAAAAATTCTGCATTGTGAATCGCTATGACCTTTCAAAAGAATTTCCAATCATGACAATTAGAAAAACCGCTTTTAAAAATTGCGTTGATGAACTTTTGTGGATTTGGCAAAAAAAGAGCAACAATATTAAAGATTTGAACAGCCACATTTGGGATAGCTGGGCTGATGAAAATGGAACGATTGGAAAAGCTTACGGCTACCAACTTGGTGTTAAACACAAATATAAAGAAGGTATGTTTGATCAAGTTGACAGGGTTATTTATGATCTTAAAAACAACCCTGCTTCACGAAGAATTATGACAAACATTTACAACCACCATGATTTATCAGAAATGGGACTATACCCTTGCGCTTATTCAATGACTTTTAATGTTACTGGAAACAAACTGAACGCAATTTTAAACCAACGCTCACAAGATATGCTTACCGCGAACAACTGGAATGTCTGCCAATATGCAATTTTAGTTCACATGCTGGCAAGAACTTGTGGATATGAAGTTGGTGAATTTGTTCATGTTATTGCAGATGCTCATATTTATGATAGACACATCCCAATTGTTAAAGAAATTATGAAACACAAGCAGTATAAGGCTGCAAAACTTTGGATTGACCCAGAAGTTAAAGATTTTTACGATTTTAAAGTGGATAGCTTTAAACTTATTGACTATAAATATAACAATAAAAAATATAAAATTGAAGTGGCTGTTTAGGAGGAACTTATGAACTTTATTGTTGCCGCAGACAATAACTATGCAATTGGAAAAAATGGAACATTAATTTACAATCTTCCAAGCGATTTAAAATATTTTAAAGAGCAAACATTAAACAAAGTTGTTGTTATGGGCAGCAAAACCTATCTTTCACTTCCAAAGCATCCTCTTCCAAAGAGAACTAATATTGTTATGACTCGTTCAAATAATACATTTGAAGGCGCTATAACTGTTCATTCAACAGATGAACTTGGAAAGGTTTTAAAGCAATTTAATACTGATGATGTTTTTGTTATTGGTGGTGCAAACATATATAATCTTTTAATGGCATTTTGCAAAAAAGCATTCATAACAAGAATTTACGCAACAAAAGCCGCAGATACCTTTATCAATAATATTGAACAAATGCCAAATTGGAAACTTGTTTCAAAATCACCAGTTCAAGAAGAAAATGGGTTGAAATTTAGTTTTTGTATCTTTGAAAATAACAATGTTGAAAAACTTTAAAAACTAATGGAGAATATATGATTGTTGTAATTGCCTCGGATAACGAAAGAAAACTTGTTGAAGAACTAGGGTTTAAAAATGCCAAAATCATCGTTACTGGAATGGGTGGAATTAATGTGATTCAAACCCTTAAAAATCTTCCAAAAAATGAAGAAATTGTTAACATTGGATACGCAGGTTCAAACAGCATTCCGGTTGGAACAAAAGTTGAAGTTGGAATTTCAACACTTTTGCATGAATTTTTTCAATATGACGAAGAGCCAATCAAAACAAAAAGTTACCCGGTCTCTAAAACCATTTGCTACACTTCAACAGATTTTGTAACAAAAACAAATATAACAGAGCCTTGCGTTTTTGATATGGAACTTGCGTACATTTGCGCAATGTTTAACAATGTGAAATCAATCAAGGTTGTTAGTGACAATTTGAATCTTCATGCATATGAGCAGTGCGTGGAAGAAAAATAGCAAAAATAAAAAGTATGTGAAAATCACATACTTTTTTTATTTATTAAAAAAATCTCTCTTTTTAAATGGCGCTGACATAAACTTTCTAAATGCCCTTCCAGTTGTGAGCCATGCAACTTTTGAATTATTCTTTTTGTTTTTTATCATTCTTGGAACAACATATGCTGAAATTGTTTCAGGGTAATCACCTAAAATGTTATACACCTTTTTGATTTTTTCTGGCAATTCCACTTTTGTGGCTCCACCATTAGCCTCTGTTAAAAAGTTTGTAATCATAATTCCAGGAGTTAACCTGTTTACCAAAACTTTATCGTTATAATGACTTTCGCTCTCTTTTGCAAGTGCTTCTGTAAAATAAGTAATTGCCCTTTTTGCTGTCCCATAAATTGTGAGACCTGTTTTCATGGCATCATTGCTTCCATAACCTTCAACATTATAAATTTGACCATATCCTTGTTCAACCATATGAGCAAAAGCAATTCGGCTTCCATTTATTGCACCTTTTAAATCAATATTTAAAAGAAAATCAATATCTTTTTCTGTAAGCATACAAACAGGAAGATCTGGTTGATTTACGCCTGCATTATTAATCCAAATATCAACCTGTCCAAAAGTTGAAACTGCCCTCTGCCAAAGGTTTTCAAGATTGTCAGACTTTGTTACATCACAAACAACTGTTTCAACTTTTCCTTCGCTTTCAATTTTTTCAATAGTTGTTTTTGCCTCTTTTAAATTTTCTTCTTTAAGATCACTTAAAACAACATTAAAATTATTCCTTCTAAAATCACTTGCAAGAGCAAAACCAAAACCTCTTGCTGAACCTGTAATTACAACTGTTTTCATTTTTAATTCTCCTCTATTTATTTTAATTTCCCTTAAGCGCAATTAAAATGACAATTGCAGCAACCACCGCAGTAATCCCTAAAACTGTAAACAAAATTTTCCAGAATGATTTTGGCGACTTTCCAGCAACTTCACCTGTTTGTCCGTTTATAAAAGAAGTGTATTTTTTATCTTTATAGGTGTAGTGATTAACCCAAAGTGGAAAATATAAATAATTGTATTTAACATCATAAATTTTGGTTGATGAATAAAAACTTTCAATATAATCAAAACGAGATTGCCTGCTTTTTGCTTCAAAAGCATCATTGCTTTGAACAAATCTGCTGAATTCATTTTTACCCGCTTCAAGCATCTTTTCACAATTTGATCCAATAAATCCACAAACAAATGAGTCATCATACACATTTAAGTTTTCTAAATTCCATGGTGAAAGTTTGTTAATTGTTTCGCTTCCAACTTGATTGTTTGCAGAAACAAATTCATCTTGATAATCATTTTCAATAATTCCGCTGAAATTGTGATAGGTTCTTTTAACTTTGTCGCCATCACGATATTCATTAACTCCAACGCCGGAATATTCGGTTACAGAGTGGCCATCAAAATTCCAAACTGGTGTATAGAATCCAGTAATCTTTCCTTCCTTTGCAAGTTTAACAAGATTATTTGGAGCAAATTTTCTCTTTTTAAGCCAAATTCTAAAATTCTCCCTTGCCTTTTCCTTTCCAACAACAAACGGAAGAATTGCGTCGGGAATATATTCATCATTGGTTACACGCTCAAGTTCAACATTACCACAATTTGGACATCTTTTAATTTCTTCGCCGCCTGGTGATGAAAGATGGCTTGAACAAGACTTGCACACATATAAATTTGCACTTCTTTTAAGTGGTTCTTTTCTTGGTGAATATGCTTCTTTTTTGTTTTCAGCATGAATTTTTTTTATTTCGTCTTGTGATTCACAATTTTCACAAATAAGGGTTTGCTTTTCAGGGCTATAAACTAATTTTCCACCACAATTTTTACATTTAAATGTTTTCATTTGTTCCTCCTTTATCTCGCAAAATCTTTTAGGGTTTTAAATACCCATCCATAAACTCTATGAATTGAACTAACGCGAACACGCTCTTTGGTTGAATGCATATCATAAATATCCGCACCTATAACACAAATATCAATATCAGAAATGTTTTTTGCAAACACACCACCCTCGAGTCCAGCATGAATATTTCTTTCTCTTGCTGGAATTCCATAAAGTGATTTATATGCTTTTATTAACTTTGGTCGGAGCACTGAATTTTTGTTGTATGAGAAAAATGGATTGCTGTATTCCAAAACATAATCAAACTTATATCCCTTTGAAAATTCTTTAAGTTTTTCTAAACATAATTTTTCAAGGTGTTTGTCAGAACTTCTTAAACTAATTGTAAATTCAACTTCTCCGTTTTTAAATCTAACCATTCCAAGGTTTTGTGAAACAATTGGAAAACCATCACCGTTCGCAAACAATACTCCTTGACCAAATTCGGATAAAAAAGCTGAAATATTTGATTCATCATAAATGTTCCAGTTTCCATCTTCAATTTTTGTAAACACAATATTTGGATGATTTTTATTTTCTTCTTCAAGTTTTCTGTATTTAGAACAAATTGAACTTATTTCACCAACTGTTTTTGTCGTTACAAAATCACAAATCGCCATCACTGGAATTGAATTACTTTTTTCTCCACCATAAATTGAAATTATTCCCTGAGGTTCAATTTCCTTTAACATTAATCCTAAAAGTTTATTGGCTGAAAGCCTGCCTTTATCAATATCATCACCAGAATGCCCGCCAGTTAACCCGGAAATTTCAATACTAAATATATTTAACTTTTCTTTAGGATTTATTTTCTTCAACTTTTTATTAATTTTGACACTACAAAAACCAGCTGACGAAACTTCAATAACCCCTTCTCTGTCACCATCTAAACTTAAAAGTGTGTTACCTGAAAGTTTTGAATAATTGACGGTGTTTGCACCCAGCATTGTGGTTTCTTCTTGAACTGTAAAAACTGCTTCAATGTTTGGAAAGCGAGCATTGTTTTCTTCTAAGAGTGATAAAATTACTGCAACTCCAACTCCATTATCGGCACCAAGGCTTGTTTTTTGTGCATGAATATAATCACCCTCCAAAACCCAATCAATACCTTCCGCATCAAAGTTTTTATATACACCCTTTTCAGCAATGCAAACCATATCAATGTGACCTTGAAGAATTATGGTTTTTCTTGAATTATTATTTTTTTTGATTATAACATTGTTATGTGTATCACGATAACATTCAAAGTGATTACGTGACGCAAAATCACAAAGGAAATCAGCAACCTTTTCTTCTTTTCCAGAAGGACGCGGAATTGCCAATATTTTTCTAAAATATTCAACTGACTTATCCATCTTTCCACCTTTCACATAAAAACTTTATGCTTCATAAAATAATTATATATTATTTTAATTTTAATTGCCAAACGATTAAATTAAAAATAATTTATTAAATTAAAATTAAATTTTTTAGTTAGAATGTATAAAATCGTTATTTTAATTAAAATAAATACATTTTATAGGTGTTTTATGGAAATTGTTATTTTAGCTGGTGGAATTGGAAGTAGGTTTGGAGGCCTTAAACAGCTTGAACCTGTTTCAAAAAAAAGATATTTTATCATTGATTATTCAATTTATGATGCCATAAAATTTGGAGTAAAAAAGGTTAATTTTGTTATTCGCCCAGATACACTTGAAAAATTTAAAGAAAAAATTGGAAATAGAATTAATAAATTTGTTAAAGTAAATTATATTTTGCAAAATACTACTCTTCCAGGTGATATTCAATTTCGCAATACACGCAAAAAACCCTTTGGAACGGGGCATGCCCTTTTGTCCGCAGCAAATTATGTTGATGATGATTTTACTTTGTTAAACGCTGATGACTATTACGGAAGAGATGCAATTTTTAGTGCAATAACTCACAAACCTAAATTTAATGAATTTCACGCAACTCTTTTTGAACTTGCAAACACACTTTCAAATTTTGGCTCGGTTAAAAGAGGTGTTTGTGAAACTTACGGTTCTTTTTTAAAAGAAATTACAGAAATGGAAATAATTAAACAAATTTCAGGTTATACAGGAAAAATAATATCTAAAAATTGCAAAAAAATAACAAAAAATCAAAATTTATATGATAATTCTCCCGTTTCAATGAACTTATTCACTTTTTCGCCTTCTATTTTTGACTTTATTAAACCTATGTTTGATGATTTCATTCAACAAAATTTAAAGGATTTAAGTACTGTTGAATTTTTGCTTCCTGATGTTATAAATAATCTTATTAAATCACAAAACTTTTCTGCTAGTTTTCAAACGACCAGGTCAGTTTGGAAAGGACTCACTTTTAAGGAGGATTTATCTTCAGTTAAAACCTATATAAGCGATTTGGTTAAAATTGGAGTTTATCCGGAAATTTTATGGAAATAAAAAAAGAGCAATTAGCTCTTTTTTATTTTTCTTCATATAAAATTTCAAATTCATTTTCATTTAAGGTTAAGCTTGTTGTTTTCTTTTCTCCAAAAAATCTTTTAAATTTTTTGTCAACATCAAAACTTATTTTAGTTTGCGCAAGATTTATTAAAACAACCACATGAGTTCTTTTTCCAACTCTTTCAAAAACAAATTTTCCATTTTCACTATAAATTATGTTTAATTCACCATCTTTGAGTGCTTCAAGTTTTCTAATTTTTGAAAGTTTTTTCACAAATTTATAAATGTCATTATTATAATTTTCCCAATCAAAACAACCTCTTGAACTTCCATCATTGTTTTCCATAGCATATTCATCACCATAAAAACATGATGGGACACCTTGAAGTGTGAAAATTAAAACAAAACAAATTTTTAATAGTTTTTTGGAAAGTTCTTTGTTAAAGTTTGTAATTAAGTTCAGTTCTGTGAAAATTCTATTTGTGTCATGAGTTCCAAGAAAATTCATTAAATTATCAAGAACAACTTTTGGATAGTTGTTTTGAAGCATGCGAATTGTTGAAACAAGCGTGTTTGGTTCTTTTGTTTTCATGTATTCCAAAATTGAAACTTTAATTGGATAGTTCATAACAGAGTTCAATTGATTATGAACAAAATATTGTCTTCGAAAATCATAACTAATTTTAGTTGCGGCGTCTTCCCACACCTCACCCATAATTACTCTATCTTTTCCAAATTGTTTAACTTTGTTTGAAATTTTTTTAACAAACCCATCATTAATTTCATCAACAACATCAAGCCTAACCCCAAAAACTCCAAGTTTCATAAACTTTTCAATGACGCCTCCGTCACCAGCAATGAACTCTTGAAATTCTGTGCAATCACCACGAATTGCGGGAAGGGTATCAATACCCCACCACGACTCATATTTATCGGGATATTCGTAAAATGTATACCATGAATAATAAGGCGAATTTTGACTGTTATAAGCACCAACAGAATTATATCTATTTTCTCTGTTGAAATAGATTGAATCGCTTCCAGTGTGGTTATAAACTCCGTCAATAATAATTTTTATTCCACGCTTATCAGCTTCATCAATAAGCTTTTTAAATTCTTCTTCAGTTCCAAACATCTCATCTGGCTTTGTGTAGTCACCAGTGTCATATTTATGGTTGCTGCTTGCCTGGCTAATTGGATTAAAATAAATTATTGTTACGCCTAAATCCTTTAAATAATCAAGTTTAGACATAACTCCTTTAAAGTTTCCACCAAACACTTCTTGATTAATTAAAATTGGATTAGTTGTGTTTTTATGAATTGCGCCACCCCAGTCCTTTCTTAAAACAAAAGGTTCTCTTGATTTTACTTTTCCAACTTTGCAAAATCTATCAACATAAATTTGATAAATCATTCCGCCTTGCATTGAATTTGTGCAAACATATTCTTCTTCAAGCACCGCTTGGAAAAAATCATTTCCACGGAAGTTTTCAAGAGCCGAATAACTATCGTCGGTTTTATTTAAATAAAATTCTCCATCGTTGGTTAAAACTTTAAAGTTATACCAAAAATGCCCACTTGTTTCAAATTTTTTGCACAGGAAAAATTTGCCATTAATATTTTTCATTTCAATTTCTTCATAATATGAATTGTCGTCATTGTGAAAAATCATTGTTATGGCATTTGGTTTATTTTCATAGCAAACAGAAAACGAAACTTCTGTTCCTTTTACCACTGGCCCTTTTGGCTTTTTAAAAAGCAAAGGGTCAAACCAAATGGATTGTTTCATAATTTTTCCCCCTTTGCTTTTTAATTACTCTTCATTTTTCTTTAAATTCCAAATTCGAGAAGCATAGTCCTCAATTGCTCTATCGGATGAGAAATAACCCATTGAAGCAATTGCTTTAAGAGATTTTTTATTCCATTCAATTTGATCTTTATAGCATGCATCCATCTTGTAATGTGCATCGATATAAGAATCAAAATCAGCTAAACACATATATGCATCTTGATAGTTTGAATGTCCAAGTAAATAATCAACAATATCAGTAAAGTTTTCACCACCAACACCGTCACTTAATTTATCAAGAACCATTCTAACCCTTTCACTTCCAATGTAATAGTCAGTCGCATTGTACCCTCTGCTTTTGATTTTTTCTACCTCGTCAGCAGTAAGTCCAAATTCAAACACATTTTCATGTCCAACTTCATCGGCAATTTCAATGTTTGCACCATCAACCGTGCACATCATTAATGCACCATTAAACACGGCTTTCATGTTTCCAGTTCCAGAAGCCTCACGACCCGCAAGTGAAATTTGCTGCGAAACTTCGGTTGCCGGCATCAAAAGTTCTGCAACTGAAACAGAATAGTTTTCAACAAACACAACCTTAATTTTACTTGAAAGAAGTGGATCATTATCAATTTCAACAGAAATTTGATTTATAAGTTTAATTATACGCTTTGCCATGTAATATCCTGGTGCAGCCTTTCCTGAAAAAATGAATACTTGCGGAACAACTTCTTCATTGGGATTATTCCTAATTTGGCACATTAAGTAAATTATTCTCAAAGCGTTCATAAGCTGCCTTTTATATTCATGAATACGCTTAACTTGAACATCAAATCTTGCATTAGGATTGATTTCAATTTGTTGTGTTTTTTGTAAATATTCAGCAAAACGCTTTTTATTTTCAAGTTTAATTTCATGAAGATTATTTAAAACCGCATCATCATTTATAAACTTTAATAAATTTGTAAGTTCAGTTGCACGAGTGTAGTAACCATTTCCAATTAATGAAGTGATAAACTTATCAAGCTTTGGATTTGCTTGTGCAAGCCACCTTCTTTGAGTTACACCATTCGTAATATTTGTAAATCTTCCAGAAAAAATTTCAGCATAATCTTGGAAAAGTTTTGTTTTTAAAATATGGCTATGAATTTTAGCAACTCCATTAACTGCATAGCTTGCATAAACTGCAAGATTTGCCATATAAACATTATCTCCACTGATGATTGCCATTTGTTCAATTTTTCTGTAATCATTTTTGAAAAACTCTCCAAGTTCAATTCTAAAACGCCTGTCAAGTTCACGCAAAATAAGCGCAATTCTTGGAATATATTTTTCAATCATTTTCATTGATTTTACTTCAAGAGCTTCGGATAAAACCGTATGATTTGTGTAACTTATTGTGTTTTTAACATAGCTCCATGAATCGTCCCAACCCATTCCATACTTATCCATCAATAGACGCATCATTTCAGGTATGCAAAGAACCGGATGAGTGTCGTTAATATGAATTGAAACATAACGAGGAATATGCCTTGCAAGAGTGTGTTTTAAAAAGAAATCATTTAAAATATTTTGAACTGCAGCAGATGCTAAAAAATATTGCTGAATAAGTCTTAACGCTTTTCCTTCTTCACGGTTGTCTGCCGGATAGAGAACGCGATTTATGTTTTCAATTGCGTTTTTAACTTTAATTGCACCTTCATAATCTCCGTCTTGGAATTTTTTGTTATCAAATCCATTAACTGCCTTTGCTTCCCAAAGTCTGAGCGTTGAGGCTGTATTTGAATTGTATCCACTAATCATCATATCGTAAGGAACGGCACGAATCACTGTTGAACCTTCGTAATCATAACTTAATCCATACTCTGAATAGTTTTGTTTAATTTCACCACCAATCAAAACATCAACTGCTTTATCTTCACGCGGGGTGAGCCAAACTGAACCAGTGTCAAGCCACTCGTCAGGTGTTTCAATTTGCTTTCCTTCAACAATTTTTTGATTAAAAAGTCCATTTTCATATTTAATGCAATGGCCAAATGCTGGATATTCCAATGTTGCGAGTGAATCTAAATAACAAGCAGCAAGTCTTCCAAGCCCACCATTTCCAAGCCCCGCATCCTTTTCAATTAAATAAACTTTCTGAAGATTTTTTTCATACTTTGTTAAAATTTCATCATAAGCCTCTTCAATGCCTAAATTCCAAAGATTATTCTTTAAATTTCTACCAAGTAAAAATTCAATTGACATGTAGTGGACAATTTTTTTGCTTTTATTTTTATCTCCAGCAACTTTGATCCTTTTTTCATGAATTAGTTGATTTGAAATTTGGGCAAGAGCATAGTAGAGCTGTTTGTCATTAGCCCTACTAATATCCACGTTATAATACCCATTTAAATAATCATCTAACCTCTTTTCTAGCGATGCAACTTGTTGTTTTTTTAACATGGTCACTCCTATAATAACTCATTATAAACTTCAATATATTCTTTAGCTGTGTTTTTCCAACTAAAGTCAATTGACATAACTTTTTTAACTTTGTTTTTCCATTCTTCGTGATTTTGATAATCACTAACCGCTCTTCTTACAGAATATTCAAAATCTTCAACACGTTTGCTTGCAAATGTGTATCCATTACCACCATCTGCGCATCCAAAATCATGAATTGTATCTTTAAGTCCGCCAGTTTCTCTAACAATTGGAATTGTTCCATAACGGCTTGCAACAATTTGTGACAATCCACAAGGCTCTGTTAATGATGGCATAACAAAGATATCCGAACCAGAATAAATTTTCTTTCCAAGTTCCAAACTAAATCCAATTGAAACATGAACTTTGCTTGGATATTTGTTATTTAAATATCTAAAGAAATCTTCATATTCTCTATCACCTGGGCCAACACCAACAAATTGAATGTTAAGATCACCAAGCAATCTTTCAATTGAACTCTTAATTAAATCAAAACCTTTATGAACATTCATTCTTGAACAGAATGAAATAATTGGAACATTTGGATCAACCCTAAGCCCAAACTCTTTTTGAAGAAGTTCTTTACATTTTGCCTTGTTTTCAAAATTGTTTGCATCATAATTTGCATAAATAATTTTATCGGTTGCTGGATTATAAAAGTCATAATCAAGTCCATTTAAAATTCCACGAATTTTCCCTGAATATTCCTTGGCAATTTCATGAAGCCCACAACCATGTTCAGGAGTTTTAATTTCTTCAGCATAAGATGGACTTACAGTGGTAACTTTATCAGCTGTAACAATTGCAGCTTTTAAAATGTTTACATCATTATCATAGGTTAAAAGTCCTCTAAACTCTTCACTTATTCCAAGCACATCACCTAAAATTTGACTTCCATAACGACCTTGATACAAGATGTTGTGAATTGTTAAAACCGTTTTAATTTTATCGTATCTCCAATCCCAGCTTGATGTTTTGAGATAGGTTGGAATTAAAGCGGCTTGCCAATCATTAACATGAATAATGTCTGGAAAGAAATTTATTGTTGGCAAAATTTCAAGCACACTTCTTGAGAAAAAGGCAAATCTTTCACCATCATCCATGTAGCCATATTCACCACCATCTCGTTTGAAATATTTTTCATTATCAATGAAATAATATTTGATTCCTTCATAATCATATTCAAACACGCCACAATATTCCTTTCTCCAAGAAAGCGTTACATAAATGTGACCAATAAATTTGAAATCTTTTCTAAAATAATAAGGAATATTAGAATACAATGGAATTATTGTTCTAATATCAAATGATGGGTTTTCCCTTTTAATTTCTTTTGGCAAACTTCCACAAACATCTGCAAGTCCACCAGTTGCACAAAATGGTTGCGCTTCTGATGCTACAAAAAGAATTGTTTTTGTTATTTCATTTTCTTTCTTTTCTTTTACAACTTTTTTAGTTGTTGTTTTTGTATTTGTCACTTTCGTATTCCTCTTTCCTTTTTAATTTTGAACCTTTCTTGGTCTGCCCCTGCCACGCTTTGGCTTTACTGGAGCATTTGGATCAACTGGTTTTCTTGGTCTGCCCCTTCCACGCTTTGGCTTTATTGGGGCATTTGGATCAACTGGCTTTCTTGGTCTGCCTCTGCCACGCTTTGGCTTTACTGGAGCATTTGGATCAATTGGTTTTCTTGGCCTGCCCCTTCCACGCTTTGATTCTTTTTTCTCGGTTTCTTCATTTTTTATTTCAACAATTTCATGTTTTTCACTTGCTTGAATTTCCTGCTTTTCTTTAACAATAATTTCTTGTGGCTCACGGATTGCAACTTCTGCAAGATTTTCTTTTTTTACTTCAGCAAAACCATGTTTAAAATGTTTTTTCTCTAAGATTTTTGTAACAATATTTTTAGGTTCAAATTGTGAATTTAATTTTTTAAGTTCATTTTCAGCTTCTCTTTTTTCCATGTCTTCAAACATAGATCTAATTTGAATTTTTACTTCACATTTTTTAAGATATATTGCTGAATTTGGTTCTAAATTTAATTCAATTGAACTATCAAATCCATTAACTGCAATGTATTCGCTAAAAACCGTTCCTGTTTGTGCGCCATTTCCACCAAATTCCCTTTGGTTTGAACTAAACACTTCTTTATATTTTCCATTTTCAACACCAACTCTGTAATGCTCTCTTTTTACTGGTGAGAAGTTGCAAACACAAACTAAAGTTTCACCAGCTTTGTTTTTTCTTTGAAATGCAACAACATTATTATTTCTATCATCTACAGTAAACCATTTAAAACCTTCCCACGAATAATCAATTTCATAAAGTTCACTTCTGTTTAAATATTCATGGTTGAGCGCTTTTGTAAATTCTTGCATTGCTTTATGCTTTGGAAATTCTAAAAGCATAAAATCAATTCCCTTGGCATTATTCCACTCATCAAACTGACCAAATTCAGTTCCCATAAAGGTTAGCTTTTTGCCTGGGTGCGCAAACATATACATTAAAAATGTTCTCATTAAATCAAACTTTTGGTCGTAATCTCCAAACATTTTATTTAAAAGTGATCGCTTTCCATAAACAACTTCATCATGTGAAATTGGCAAAATAAAGTTTTCAGAAAAAGCATAGAACATTGAAAATGTTAATTTATCATGATTATCTTTTCTGAAAAATGGATCAATTGAAACATAACTTAATGTGTCATTCATCCAACCAATGTTCCATTTATAATTGAATCCAAGCCCGCCAATATATGCTGGTTTTGTAACCATTGGCCATGCGGTTGACTCTTCAGCAATCATCATAACATTTGGATATTCAGTCAAAACAACAGCATTGAGTTTTTGCAAAAATGCAATTGCTTCCAAATTTTTGTTTTCACCATTTTCATTTGGAATCCACTCACCATCTTGTTTGTCATAATCAAGATAAAGCATTGAAGCAACAGCATCAACTCTAATTCCATCAATATGATACTTATCAATAAAGAATGTTGCAGAACTAATTAAGAAACATTGAACTTCATTTCTGCCATGGTCAAACTTTCTTGTCCCCCATTCTTTAAACTCCATTCTGTCCCAACCTTGGTTTTCATACAAATAACTTCCATCCCATTCAATTAAACCATAGTCATCTTTAGGGAAATGAGCTGGAACCCAATCCATAATAACACCAATGTTCGCTTTGTGACATTCATTAACAAAATATCTAAAATCATCAGGTGTTCCAAAACGGCTTGTTACTGAAAAATATCCAGTTACTTGATAACCCCATGAACCATCATAAGGAAACTCTGTTACAGGCATAATTTCAATATGTGTGTATCCCATTTCTTTTACATAAGGGACAAGCTCATCAGCACATTCACGATATGTGTAATAACTTCCGTCATCATGTCTTTTCCATGACATGAAATTAATTTCATAAATGTTCATTGGTTTTTCATAATGATTTTCAAGAGCTTTTCTTTCATAGTATTTTTTATCGTTCCAATCAAACTGACCAAGAGTGTAAACCTTTGATGCCGTTGCACCGTTTGTTTCACTATGAAAAGCATATGGATCAGCTTTTAAAAGCGTTCTGTTATCTGCGGTTAAAATTTGATATTTATAGTTATCAAATTGATGAACTTCTGGAACATAAACTTCCCAAACTCCACTGTTTTGAATTAAAGTCATTTTTCCAGCTTCCGCATTCCAACCATTAAAGTCACCAACAACACTTATTTCTTTTGCATTTGGAGCCCATGCTCTAAACCATGCCCCACCATTTTTATCCGTATGACAACCTAAAAGATTGTATGCATGATAATATGTTCCTTGATGAAATAAATAAATTTCTTTTGATTTTTCCATATTTTTCCCTATCTATTTTTATTTTTAATTAACTCTTTTAAGTATATGTTATATTTATTTTTTCTGTAATTAGGCTGGAGTTTATAAAGCCAATTTCCCTTAGCCGTTCCAGGAGTATTGATTCTACAATCACTCCCTTCGCAAAGAATATCTTGCATTGTAAGCACACAAACATTTGATGATGTGGAAATTAAATTTTCAATTGCCATTCTAGTTAAAACTTCATTTGAAATTGTTTCAGGCAAATGCAAATATTTACAAATTCTCGCTTTTGATTTTTTATCTTTTAAAAATCCAACAAATGTGTCATTGTCGTGAGTTCCAAGATATGCAACAGTGTTTTTATCATACTCATGTGGAAGATGTAAATTTTTTCTATCACCATCAAAAGCAAATTGCATAACCTTCATTCCCGCAAGACCTGTTTGTTTTCTTAAATCCCTAACATCATCAGAAATTTCTCCAAGGTCCTCAAGAATTAAATTTTTGATATCATTCTTTTTAAACTCTTCAAAAATTTCAATTCCTGGACCCTTTATCCATTTTCCTCTTTTAACATTTGTATCACCATAAGGAACTGCAAAGTAAGATTCAAAACCACGGAAGTGATCAATTCTAACATAGTCATAAATTTTTGAAATATGTTTAAGCCTTGCAATCCACCAAGAGTATCCATGTTTTTTCATATATTCATAATCATAAAGTGGATTGTTCCAAATTTGACCTTCTGCATTAAAATAATCACCAGGAACCCCCGAAACAAATTGTGGAAGCCCTGTTTCTTTATCAATCAAAAAGTTTTCTGTGTTTGAGTAAACATCAGCGCTGTCCATTGCACAATAAATTGGAACATCTCCAATAATTTTTATTCCCTTTTTATTGGCATATTTTTTTAATTCTGCCCACTGTTTAAAAAATAAGTATTGAAGGAAAATATAATAAACAATTTCTTCAGAATGTGTTTTGATAAAAACTATTGTTTGTTCTGAATCAAGGTCTTTATATTCCTTTGGAAAATCTAAATATCCACATCCTAGTTCATCTTTTAAAACCATATAAACCGCATAATCATAAATCCAATCTTCATTTTCTTCAGTAAATTTATCAATGTTTGTTGAATAATAAAACTTATCAAAAACATAACGAAGCGCTTCCATTTTTCTTTTGCGATATTCCTCAAAAGAAAGTGTTGAACCAAGCTTAAAAAAGTCAAGCTCTTCATCACTTAAAAGTTTTTCAATATCAATATAAATTGGTTCACCAGCAAATGCAGAAACAGAGCTATATGGAGAGCCAACAGAATCCACAATTCCAAGTGGCAAAATTTGCCAATACTTCATTCCAAGATCGCTTAAATAATCAACAAATTCATAAGCCTCTTGAGAAAAACAACCAAACCCATATTTGTTTGGAATTGATGACACTGGAAGTAAAACACCACAACCTCTTTCCATAGTTTCCTCATTTTGTTATATTAATTATATTTTTTTACTATTTTATTATAGAATATATTTTATTTTATGTAAAATAATTTATTATATTTTTATATGATTTTTTTACATTTTTTAATTTTTTATTCTGTCTAAATTAAATTTATTCAAAAATTAATAAAAATTCAAAAATTTATTCATAAAAAAATCACTGATCTCTCAGTGATTTTTTTTGTTTTTTAAAACAATGGTTCTTCCATATAATCAGGAATTTCTTGCCCCATCAGCTTTAAAATTGTTGGTGCAACATTTGCAAGTTTTCCAGGTTTAAGCTTAACATTTTTGTGTTTGTCTGAAACAAGCCAGAATGGAACAGGATTTGTTGTGTGTTGGGTTAAAACATTTCCATCAGCATCAATCATTTCTTCACAGTTCCCATGATCTGCAGTGATAATTAAATCACCACCTTGCGCCCTAACGGCATCAGCAATTCTTTTAACACATTCATCAGTGGTTTTAATTGATTCAATTGCTGCTTCAAGGTTTCCTGTATGTCCAAGCATGTCAGGATTTGAAATATTAACTAAAACAAATTCATATTTTCCAGAATTAACAGCATTAACAACTTCATTTGTGATTTCAACAGCTCTCATTGCAGGTACTTCTGAAAAGTCCTTAACATTTGCGCTGTCAATAAGTTTTCTATCTTCACCAGGATATGGTTTTTCAATTCCACCATTAAAGAAAAATGTTACATGTGCATATTTTGTTGTTTCAGATGTATGGAATTGTTTGTAACCAAGTTTTGAAATTAAAGCACTTAAATTATTTTCAACAATTTCAGGTGGATACGCAACATACAATCCTTTAAAGTCGCTTGAATATTCTGTCATTGTGCAATACTTTAAATTTTTATATTCTTTAACTTCAAATTCATTAAATCCTTCTTGAGTGATTGCTTTTGTTATCTCTCTTGCACGATCTGTTCTGTAATTAAAGAAAATAAATCCGTCACCATCTTTAATTTTGTGACCGCCGTCAATGAGTGTTGGTTCAACAAATTCATCAAACACTCCTCTTTCATAACTTGCGAGCATTGCCTCTTTTGCTGTTGGATAATCATATTCAGCTTTTCCATAAACCATCATGTCATAAGCTTTTTTAATTCTATCCCATCTGTTTTCACGGTCCATTGTATAAACACGCCCAGCAACCGTAACAATTTTCGCCTTTCCGGCAATAGCAGCCTCAAGTTCTTCAATAAATTTCACACCACTGTCACGAAGTGTGTCACGACCATCCATAATTGCATGAATGAATACGTTGTCAATTCCAAGATTTGAAGCCATTTCAACAAGAGCTTTTAAGTGGTTTATATGAGAATGCACGCCACCATTTGAAACAAGTCCCATTAAATGAAGTCTTGACCCATTTTTCTTAACATGATTCATAACCTCTAAAAAAGCTTTGTTTTTAAAAAACTTACCATTTTCAATTTCATTGTTTATTTTTGGTAGGTCCTGATAAACAACTCGTCCAGCACCAAGATTTAAATGTCCAACCTCACTATTTCCCATTTGTCCTTCATTAAGACCAACCGCAAGACCACTTGCCTCAAGTGAAGTGATTGGATATTCATCAGAAAGTTCTGTCATATTTGGAATTCCTTGAAGCTTTATTGCATTTCCGCGAAGCCCGTGATTAATTCCAAAACCATCAAGTATACAAAGTGTAACCATATATTCCTCCCATTTGCTTTATTATTATAAATAATAAATTATTTTTAAGCAAGCGTTTTTATTTCAAAAATAAAGGAGTGAAAATTCACTCCTTATTTTACAATTATATTAATTATTTTGTTTGGAACAAAAATTGTCTTAATAATTGTTCCTGTTAAATATTTTGAAATTTCTGGAACTTTTTTAATTTTTTCAATTGCATCTATTTCATTGCAATCTGTTTCAACCTCAACAAGCCCTCTCATTTTTCCATTGATTTGAACTGGAAGTTTATATGTGCTTTGAGTAAGTTTTGATTCATCAAATTCAGGCCATTTGTGGTTTTCAATATAACCAAGATTTAAAACTTCAAAAAGTTCATTTGCAAGATGTGGAGCAAAAGGACTTATTAAAAGAATAAGGTCTTTATAATCATCTTTTCCAATTTTATTTAATTTATAAACTTCATTAACAAGAATCATTATTGCAGAAATTGCAGTGTTGAACTTATTTGAATCAATATCGCTTGAAACTTTTTTAATGGCTGAGTTGAGTGCAAATGCAATTTCTTTTTCTCTTGAATTTTCAGTTAAAATTTCTTGCATATTCCAAATTCTAGATAAAAGTTTGTAGCAAGCTTTTAAGCCTTCTTCACTCCAAGTTGCTTTTTCACTATATTCCCCAATAAAACTCATCCAAACACGAAGACTATCTGCACCATACCTGTCAATCATAATTCTTGGATCAATTCCATTTCCGGCACTCTTACTCATCTTTTTACCATCAGCACCCAAAATTAGTCCTTGTGAAATTCTTTTTTTGAATGGTTCATCAACAGGAACAAGTCCTAAATCATAAAGAACTTTAACCCAAAATCTTGCATAGAGAAGATGACGGGTTGTGTGTTCATTTCCACCATTATAAAGAGTTACTGGAAGCCAAGCTTTAAGAGCATCCATGCTTGCAAATTCTTTAGAGTTATGTGGATCACAATATCTCAAAAAGTACCATGATGATCCAGCCCAACCAGGCATTGTGTCTGTTTCGCGCTTTGCAGGCCCTCCACAACAAGGACAAGTTGTGTTTACCCAACTTTCAATAACAGAAAGTGGACTTTCGCCATCTTTTGTTGGTTCATAACTATCAACCTTTGGAAGTGTTACTGGAAGATCTTCATCTTTAACTGGAACCCATCCGCATTTTTGACATTTAACCATTGGAATTGGTTCACCCCAATATCTTTGTCTAGAAAAAATCCAGTCACGCATTTTAAAGTTGAGTTTTTTTCTTGCAACGCCAAGTGAAATAAGTTTGTTTGTTATTGCTTCTTTTGCTTCTTCAACAGTAAGTCCTGAAAATTCTTCAGAATTTATTAATTTGCAACCTTTTCCAAGATAATCGTATTTTTCAAAGGCTTTTTCACTAACATCTGCTCCTTCAATAACTTGAATTTTAGGAATGTTAAATTTGTCTGCAAATTCAAAATCTCTTTGATCATGAGTTGGAACAGCCATAACCGCTCCAGTTCCATAACCAGCCAAAACAAAATCGCCAATGTAAACATCAACTTCTTTTCCATTTGCTGGATTAATGGCTGAAATTCCTTCAAGTTTTAAACCTGACTTATCCTTATTCATTTCAGTCCTGTCAAACTCACTCTTTTTTGCAGTTTCCTTTCTATATTTTTCAACTTCGTCCCAATTTTTAATTTTATCTTTAAGTCCATCAACAATTTTACTTTCTGGAGCTAACACCATAAATGTTATTCCATAAATTGTTTCAATGCAGGTTGTAAAAATTGAAAAACTTCCACCTTGTTTGATTTTAAAATCAACTTCAACACCTTCACTTTTTCCAATCCAGTTTAATTGACTTAACTTAATGTGATCTTGATAATCAGTTTTTGATAAATCATCAGCAAGCCTTTCACCATATTCCGTCATCTTTAAAACCCATTGGGCTTTTGCTTTTTGAACTGTTTCACTGTGACACTGGCAACACTTTCCATCTTCAACTTCTTCATTTGCTAAAACTCCACAATTTGGGCACCAGTTTACTGTTGTTTCTCTTTTTTCAGCTAAACCTTTTTTAAAGAATTGAATAAACTGCCACTGAGTCCATTTATAATAGTCTTCATCGCATGAATTGATTGTTCTATCCCAATCAAAAGACAAACCAAGCTGTTTAAGTTGAGTGTGAAATGTATTTATATTTCTTTCAACAATTTCCTGTGGAAGTTTATGTTCACGGATTGCTGTTCTTTCAGCCTCTAAGCCAAAGGCATCTGTTCCAAATGGAAATAAAACATTTTTTCCACAAAGTCTTTCTTTTCTTGCAACAGCGTCAATTGCTGTGTAACTTCTACAATGCCCTAAATGAAGACCAATTCCACTTGGATAAGGAAACTCAATTAAAATGTATTCGTTTTCTTTTCCTTTTTCATGATTTTGAACAGAATAGGTTTTATTGTTTTCCCAAATCTTTTGCCACTTGTTTTCAACTTTACTTGGATTATATTTTTCAATCATAGTAATTCCTCACTAATAATAATAGTGATATTCTATCACAGAAAATAAAAATTTTAAACTTTTTAAGGAAACTTTTTTAAATAAATTGGAATATTTTTTGCTAGCGCCACTTACAATATATATTTATATTTTTAATAATAATAGTTATAATAAGCATTGTTAATTTGTTAAAAACTCATCTATTGCCATATTTTTCAATGTTTAAGTTGTTAACAAGCAGTGTAAAATTATTGACTTTTTTTGAAAGTTTTTAGAAAGTTATTAACAGGTGTGTTTAATTGAAGATTATAAATTAAATGATTTTAAAATTTCTTCACTAGTTTTCCCTTCTTTTGAAAGACTTTCTGATTCATTCAAAATAAAATAATTATCATTTATTTCACCTGAAATTTCAATTGAGAAACTATTGTTTTTTATGCCTGTAATTCTATTTGATGGTAAATTAAAATTATCAATAATCTCATCGCTTTTTAAAGTTTTTCCGCCAATGTTTAAAGATTTAAACGATCCATCATTAAAATTCGGTTTAACATTTGAAATGTTTGTTAAAGAAATATTTTTTGATTGAAGATATTTTAAAATTTCACCTTTTTTTATTGTTTTATTCCAAAACAAATCTTTTTTATCTTTTAAAATTTTAACATCTTTACTTAAAATTGATTTATCTTTAACTGAGTTTAAAATTTTAATTGTTTTTTCTGATGGAAAATAATTTTCTGGGATATTAGGTTTGTTGTTGTCATTTTTTAAAATTACACAAAGAGATTTTAATGTTTCATCTGAATAATTTTCATTTGAAAAATTTTCAAGTTTAAAAGCAAGTGTTAAATCTATTTCATTTTTTTGAGATACAAAACTTTTTGGAATTGGTCCACACGCTGAAGCAATAAAAATAACAAATAGAGTAATAAAAATAACATTTAACTTTTTCATAAGAATAGTTTTTGAAAATTATTGAAATATTATACTTTAAAAAATTTAATTTAAACAAAAAATCTTTAATAAATGTAAAATGATTTGTGATAATATGTGTTTTGTGATATTATTTTCATAGAAATAGAGGTGTTAAAAATGATTAAAATTCCTGCAGAACTTAAAGAGTTGAAATCAATTTTTGAAAGGTATAATAAAAAACTTTATATTGTTGGTGGATATGTGCGTGATTCATATCTTGGAATTTCAAGTGCACTTCGTGATGATATTGATCTTACTTCAAGTGTTCAACCAAAAGAGCTTAAAAATATGCTTGAAGGAACAAAATTTAAAGTTCGTCCATTAAATGAAAAGCTCGGCGTAATGGAAATTTCGGGAAACAGAAGATTTGAATTTGCAACTTTTAGAAAAGAAGTTTATGAAAATGATTCACACTCCCCAACAAAAGTTAGTTTTATTTCAAGTTTAGATGAAGATGCTAAAAGGCGTGATTTTAAAATTAATGCAATTTATTATGATTTAGAAGAAGAAACTTATGTTGACCCACTTGGTGGAATTGATGATCTAAAAAAAAGAATAATCACAACTGTTAAAGTTCCTAAAATTGTTTTTAATGATGATCCTGAAAGAATTTTGAGATTAATTAGGTTTGCATGTGCACTTGGATTTTCAATTCCAGAAGAAGAGTATTTTTACGCTAAGCAAAATGCGTATAAAATTAAATTTATATCAAAATCAAGGCTTAGAAGTGAATTTGAAAAATTGTTAACAGCTGATGAAGTTTATCCAAATTTGTTATACACAAAAGATGCTCACTACAGAGCAATGGTTCTTCTTGGTGAATTTGATACATGGAAAATAATTATGCCAAGCATGGACGATATCAAAAATTCAAAAGCTGTTGATAATAAAGGTGAACCAATTTATGATCACACATTAAATGCATTAAAAAATGCTTCTCCAAAAATCAGACTTGCAGTTCTTCTTCATGATGCAGCAAAAGTTAAAGCAGTTGAAAAAACTAAAAAGTTTTTTGGGTCAAAAGAATTTATTGCACCAATTGTTGAAATGAACTTAGGTGACTATGGATTAGGTTATCCAAGAAATATTGTTAGAAAAGTTATTAGAACAATTGAGGGTTATGACTTTGATCCATTTTGTTTAACAAGCACAAAGAATGTAAAAAAATATATTTTAAATAACCGTGATGTTATTGAAAATGTTATTGAAATTAAAACAGTCGTAAAAAATGAAGGAAAACTTGTTTCAAGACGAATTAAATCAGCAGAGCGTCTTAGAAAAGTTTTTAATGAAATGATAAAAAAGAATACACCTTTTGAAAGGGCTGATTTAAAAATTAAAGGTGATGAAATAATTAATCTTTATCCAAAAATTAGAACTGAAAATATTGATACACTCATTGATAAACTTTTGGAAAACACAGCAATTTCGCCAGAAAAAAACACAAGAGAATCTCTTGTGAAGATGATGGACAAAATTATAAATTCAAACCGTGATTTTTATTTGGAATAATGATTTATGTTTCTGTTTTAAGCTTAATTATAACAATTATTTTAATTTCAAAATTCTGCATAAAACGCAAAAATAAATTAAATTTAATAATAAAAAATTATAAATAATTAAAAAAAACACATAATAAGGGTATGAAAAAAATTTTTATTTTCATATCCTTAATTTTTTGTTTGTTGATTTTTAATGAAAAACCAAATAAAATTGCCTTTGCAAAAAGTGAAAGATTTTTATTTGATGTTGATGGAAGAAGTTTTGAATTTAATTTAAGTGAAGGTGATGAAAATTTAACAAAAAATCAAAAACTGATGCGAAAAAATATTTACAATTCAATTGACCTTTTAGAAGGTTTTGGATTAACAAATAAAGAAATTTTAAATTACATTTATCCAGAAACAAAACAAGTGTTAGACCAATTAAAAAAGAATACAAATAAAGACATTACTCCTGGAAAAATCAATTTGATAAAAAATCAATGTAATTTAGTTTTGATTGATGGAAAAGATGGAAAAATTATTAATGAAGAAAAATTTTATAATGATTTTATTTTAAGTTTAAAACAAAAAAAGAATAATGTTAAAGTTAAAACTGAAAAGTTAAAAAACACAGAAAATTTAAGGGAAAACATGGTTCAAAAATCATGTTTTTCAACCAACTTTCAAACAAGTTCTTTTGAACGAAAAAACAACATTAAAACAGCGTTAAAAATGTTTGATGGTCTTGTTTTAGAACCTGGTGAAGTTATGAGTTTTAACAAAACCACAGGAAATCGAAATTCTGAAAATGGATATATGGAAGCAAAAATAATTAAAAATGGAACATTTTTAAGTGGGTTTGGTGGTGGAGTTTGTCAAGTGAGCACAACAGTTTATAATGCATGTTTGCTTGCAGGACTTGAAATTATTGAAGTGAATAATCACAGTCTTCCAGTTTCATATATTGAACCAAGTTTTGATGCAATGGTTAATGTTGGATCAAGTGACCTGGTTGTTAGAAATAATACTGATGGAAAAATTGTGTTTACTTCCTCTTATGAAAATGATATTTGTAAAGTTAAAATTTTTGGAAAGAAAAATAAATACAAAATAAAAAGAGTTAGTGAAAAAGTTAAAATAATTCCAGCAGAAAAAGATATAATCACAACTGACTTTGAAAAGTTTGATCAAAACATTGAAATTGGCGAAGTTAAAAGAATTAGTTATCCCAAAGATGGATATGAGTCTAATGGTTATTTAAAGTTTTTAGACCAAAAAGGAAATGTTGTTAAAACCGAAAAAATTAGGCATAATGTCTATTCTCCAACCAAGGGAATTATTGTTAAAAGAGAAAAATAAAAACCACTTTAAATGTGGTTTTTATTAATTAGATGATTCAAATTGGCTGTTGTAAAGGTTTGCATAGAACCCTTTTTTCTTTAAAAGTTCTTGGTGAGTTCCCTGTTCAATAATTTGACCTTTATTCATAACCAAAATAACATCAGCTGAAGCAATTGTTGAAAGGCGATGTGCAACAATAAAACTTGTTCTTCCCTTCATCATCAAGTCAAATGCTTCTTGAACACTTTTTTCAGTTCTTGTGTCAATATTACTTGTTGCCTCATCCAAAATTAACATTGGTGGTTTTAAAAGCATTACCCTTGCAATGCAGATAAGTTGTTTTTCCCCTTGTGAGAGATTTGCACCACCCTCAATAACTTCTGTATTATATTTTTTAGGTAAACGCTCAATATATTCATGAATTCCGGCAAGTTTCGCAGCCTCAATAACATCTTCAATTGAAGCATTTGGATTTCCGTATGCAATATTGTCACGAATTGTTGAATTAAATAGCCATGTATCTTGCAAAACCATACCATATTTATTTCGCAAACTATTTCTTGAAATTTCCTTTATTGGTGTGTCGCTAACTGTGATATATCCAGAGTTGACATCATAAAATCTCATTAACAAATTTATAATTGTTGATTTTCCACAACCTGTTGGACCAACAATAGCAATTTTTTGTCCCTGTTTAACGCTTAAATTTAAGTTTTGAATAAGGTTGGTTTTAGGAACATATGAAAAGTTTACATTTCTAAGTTCAACTTCACCGGTGCAAGTGATGAGATCGGGAAGTTTTTCATCACTTGGTTCATCTGCTTCTTCCAAAATGTTAAATACACGGTTTCCAGCAGCAAACGCTTGTTGAATGTCAGAAATTTGTGAACTAATATTTGAAAATGGTTCACCAAAGCTATTTGCATACGAAAGATATGCTGTGATTGTTCCTATTAAAATTTCTCCTCTAAGTGCTAAAACGCAACCAAAAAGCCCAACTAATCCATAAACCAAACCATTAATAAATCGTGTTGAAGGATTTGTTAATGTGTTGTAAAAAACTGCTTTTTTTGCGTTACTAGTGTGTCTGTCATTTATTGATTTAAAATCATCAATGCTCTTTTCTTCATGGTTAAATGCTTTAACAACTCTTTCACCACTAATATATTCTTCCAAATATCCAGACATTTCACCTTGAAGAGCAACTTCTTCCCTAACATATTTTTTTGCGCGCTTAATAATTACATATGAAATAACTAAACTTATTGGGGTTAAAATTATGATGACGGCTGCGAGTTTTAAATTGAGCATAAGCATTGCAACTAAAGTTCCAATTATTGTGGTTATTCCAGAAAGTGCTGTTGCAAAACTTTCCAAAAAACCATCAGTCATTGTATCAATATCATTGACCATTCTTGCAATAAAATCACCATGAGAGGTTGAATCAATGAAACTTATTGGAAGTTTTTGTAATTTTTCAAAAAGTAAGTGACGAATTTTATAGGTCCCTTTATAGTTGTAAGTTGCAAGGCTAACATCATTTATAAATGTTGTAACTGCAGCACCAACTGAAAGACCAGCCAAAATCCACATGTTATGATAAAGCAAATTAAAGTTAACTTGACCCTGACCCACGATAGCATTGATGCAAAAACCAGTATAAATTGGCATAAACACAACACAAAGTGTGTTTATAACATCCATTAAAAGAGCAATATAAAGATAAAATCTATAAGAATGAGCATATTTGAAAACCTTTTTAATAACAGCAAATGCGCTGTGGTGCCTTTGATATCTTTGTTTAGCCCGTTTTTGTTGATTTTCACGAACATCATTTGAAGAAAGTCTTTTATAGTTAGCTGCCATTATTTAACCTCCTTCTTATTTTGAGAATTATGAATTTCTTGATAAATTTGACAATTTTTAAGCAATTCTTCATGGGTTCCAATAGCCACAATGTTACCATTATCAATAACAATAATTTTATCAGCATCTTTAATTGAATTTGTTCGTTGAGTAACAATAAAAGTTGTGGTTGAGGTTAAATTTGTTCTTATTGCCTTTCTGAGTTTAGCATCTGTGGCAAAATCAAGAGCACTTGATGCATCATCTAGAATTAAAATTTTAGGACTGCCAACCAATCCCCTTGCAATTGTAAGTCTTTGTCTTTGCCCGCCGGAAAAGTTTTTACCTCCGCGATTTACTTTGTGATCAAGAAAATCAGGATATTCTTTAACAAAGTCATAAGCCTGAGCAATTTTTAATGCCTTAATAATTTCATCATCGGTTGCATCTGGTTTTCTCCAACACATATTTGATTTAATTGTTCCGTCAAAAAGCGTTGGATTTTGAGGAACCAAACCAATTAAATTTCGAAGTTCTTCAACTTTATATTTTTTTACATTTACATCACCAATCAAAACTTCCCCATTAGATGGATCATAAAATCTTGGAATAAGGTTAACAATTGAAGTTTTTCCACTTCCTGTTCCACCAATAATTCCAACAAGCTCGCCAGGTTCAACCACAATTGAAAGTCCGCTCACAGCGTTTTTAATTTCAGAATATGAAAAATTAACATTTTTAAATTCAACACGTGAAATGTTTGGATTTTCCAAATTAATATCAACAGGATTTGATGGATCATGAATTGAATTTTTCACTTTCATAAGTTCATTAACCCTATCATTTGAAGCATTCATTCTTGTTATGATGGTTACTAATGTACAAAGTCCAATTATGCAAGTTGAAATTGTTCCAAAGTAATCAATAAAAGCGATTAAATTACCTTGAGATAATTCACCCACATTAACCTCAATTCCACCAAAATAGAAAATTGCAATAATTGCAAGATTAACAATAATTGAAATTAAAGGGTGCAAAAGTGAATTCCAAATGCCATGCTTAATTTGAGTTTGAATCAAATCATAGTTAGCATCTTGAAATCTTTCAGTTTCATATGCCTGCTTATTAAAAGCCCTAACAACTCGCACACCAGTTAGGTTTTCGCTTGTAATACTTGTTGTTTTGTCAAGTTTTCCTTTTATTGATAGCAGCAATGGTTTAAGTTTTCTTAAAATAAACCAAATTGTAATTGTTACAATAGGGACAATCACAATGAATATTAAGCTCAACTTTAGGTTAATGAAAAGCGACAAAACAAGAGAGCCAATAAGTAAGCATGGTGCTCGCATAATAACTCTTAAAACTGATCCAATGCCATCTTTAATACTTCTAACATCATTAACGGTCCTGTTTAAAAGAGTTGTGGTTGAAAATTTATCAAGTTCAGCATGTGAAAGTGTGTTTATGTGAGCAAATATATCATTTCTAATATCTCGTGCAACGTTTGCCTGAACCACAGCAGCACATTTATGGCTTAAAACTGCAAATATAAAGCCAATAATGTTAAGAACAATAATTAAAACACCATTCCAAATAATAAAATTTGTGTCATTATATTTAATTCCATAGTCAATAATTTTTGCCATAATAAAAGGAATAAAAAGTTCAGTAATGGTTTCAATTCCTTTCAAAAATGGAGCCAGAAATGATAAACCACCATACTTTTTAACATAAGTTAAATAACTAAATTCCCTTTTAAATTTATTTTTTCTCATAACAACTTAAACTATTGCTAAATTTTTTAAACTGTTTTATAATATAGACACATTATAAAAAATATAATTTTTTAAGTCAAACAAAAAGAATAATGTAAAAAAGAAAAATATTATATAAAAAACGCAAAAATATTAAAAAATATTTTTAAAAAACACATGTTTCAACCAAAACATGTAAAATAAGGTAAAAAATGAAAAAAAATAAAAAAGAAATTAATGAAGAAAAATTTTATAAAAATGTTTGTTTAATTAAAAAACAAATTTCTAAAGCAGAACGAAAGATTAAAAAACAAAACATTAAAAGAAGAAGAAAGCTTCGCAAATATATTGAAAAACGCGACGATAATGAAATTTTACATAAAATAAAAGAGTTCAATGAAAATGGCAAACAAACAATTTGTTATTTTGTTGATTCCTTTTATCCATGTATTGATGGTGTTCTTTATGTTTTAGAAAGTTATGTTGAGTATATGCAAAAGTATTATAATGTTGTGGTTTGTGCTCCTAAACATAATGGAGAATGTTATAAAATTGATAAATATTTTGTTTTATATGCCAACTCTGTTCCAATGAAAAAACAAGGGTATGATATGGCTTGGCCTTCATTTGACTCTGATTTTCAGAAATATATTTCACTTTTAAATATTCATTTAATTCATCTTCAATCCCCATTTAATATGGGTGCGTTTGGATTAGAATTAGCCAAGAAGCGAAAAATCCCATGTTTTTCAACATTTCACAGTCAATTCAAAAAGAATTTTTATGATGCAACAAAAAGTGAATTACTTGCAACATGGCTAACAAGAACAATAATTAAAATTTATCAAAATTCAACTGTGGCACTTACAATGAATCCATTTGCAAAAAATGTTATGATTGAGTATGGTTTAAAAAGACCAGTTGAAATTGTTCCAAATGCAACAAACCTAGTTAAGAAAAAATTTAAAAAGGAATTTGAAGTTGAAACGCTTAATAAATATCATATAAACACAAAAACATTTAATATGATTTTTATTGGAAGATTTGTTGCTGTTAAAAATATATTTTTCATTTTAGAAGTTTTAAAAGACTTGGTTAAAGTTAATCCGAATTTCAACTATATCTTTCTTGGATATGGGCCAGATGAAGAAAAACTGAAGCAAATGACAAGGGAGTATGGTCTGCAAAATCATGTAATTTTCACAGGCAAAATCACAGATGATGATGAAAAGGCAGTTATTATCAAAAATTCAAACTTAATGTTTTTCCCATCAAAATATGAAATTGATTCACTTGTTAAAATTGAGGCTGCTTGCTATGATGTTCCAACGCTTTGTTTGGAAAACACATCAATATCATCTGTCTTGATTGATAATCAAAATGGCTTTATTTGCAAAGATGACAAAAAAGAAATTGTTAACAGACTTGATTTTTTAATTAAAAATGTAGATTTTGTTAAAGAAGTTGGAAAAAAAGCCAATTTAGAAGTATATTTAACATGGGATGATTCATGTAAAATTCTTAAAAAACTATATGATGAAAATATTAATAAATTCATATTAAATAAAAAAAGAAAAATAACTAAAAAACACAAAAAAATAGAGAAAAAAGCGAAAAAATAATACTTTTCGCTTTTTTATTTTTAAATTTTGATTAATTTGCTTTACTTGAAATTAATTTATATACTATAATCGTAATTGTTAATAGGAGATGTTATGGGCAGAATTTTAGCATTTGCAAATCAAAAGGGTGGAGTTGGAAAAACAACAACATGTGTAAATATGGCCTCTTATATGGCTTTGATGGGTAAAAAGGTACTTTTGATTGATTTAGACCCTCAGGGAAATGCAACAAGTAATTTAGGCTTTACTAAAGATAAAAAATTAAACTCAATTTATCAGGTAATGGCTGGAGAAAAAACAATCAATGAAGCAATATATCAAACTGAAATCCCAAATTTATCAATAATTCCTTCAAATATTGATTTGGCTGCTGTTGAAGTTGAACTTGTTTATATGAAAGAAAGGGAATTTGTTATAAAGAAAATTTTTGAGCAAATAACAAACAGTTATGATTATATAACTATTGATTGTCCACCATCATTAGGTTTATTGACAATTAATGCGTTTACCGCGTCAAATGCTGTTATAATCCCGATTCAGTGTGAATTTTTCGCTCTTGAAGGACTTAGTCAGCTTATGAATACAATTAGGCTTGTTAAAAAGAGAAACTTAAATCCAAATATTGAAATTGATGGAGTTGTTTTAACAATGAGGGATTCAAGAAGTAATCTTGGTAAACAGGTGGCTGGTGAAATTCGTAAATTTTTTGCAAGTTCAGTTTTTGAAACAATGATTCCAAGAAATGTGAGACTTGCTGAGGCTCCAAGCTATGGTGAACCAATTTGCACTTATGATAAATCATGTGTTGGTGCAAAAGCATATAAAGCTTTAACTGAAGAATATTTTGAAAAAATGAAGGAAAAATATAATAAAATTTAGAGGTGTAAAATGAAAAGAGGACTCGGAAGGGGATTAAATTCACTTTTTGGAGATTATGAAGAAGTTGATGTAAATGCGAAAAATACCGCAGTTGAGCCAAAGGTTGAAATTAAGGAAATTGTTAAAGAAGTTGTTGTGAATGAACCAAAAGAAATTGATATTGGTTTGATTGATAGAAACCCTGATCAGCCAAGAAAACAATTTGATGAAGACGCTTTAAATGAACTTGCGAATTCAATTAAAACTCATGGGGTTATTCAACCTATTATTGTTCAAGAGAAAGATGGAAGGTATATTATAATTGCAGGTGAACGTAGATGGAGGGCTTCAAGAATTGCAGGGTTAAAAACAATTCCTTGTGTTATTAAAGATTACACAAAACAGGAAATTAGCGAAATTGCAATTGTTGAAAATTTACAAAGGGAAGATTTAAATGTGATTGAAGCGGCAAGGGCAATTAAAAACTTAATTGAGAATTATAATTTAACCCAAGACGAAGTTGCTGATAAAATTGGAAAAAGCAGACCAGCAATTGCTAACACATTGAGATTACTTCAACTTCCAGATCAAATTTTAACGCTTGTTGAACAAGATAAGTTATCTGCCGGGCATGCGAGAGCGCTTTTGGCTGTTGATAATCCAGTGAAACAAAAAGAACTTGCACTTCAAGTTATTGAAAGAAATTTAAATGTTAGAGACATTGAAAATCTTATAAGGAACTTAAATAAAGAAGTTCAGGCTAAAGTTGTTAAACAAGAAAAAAGTTTAGAATTAAAGGATTTTGAAGAAAAGTTAACTAAATTATTTTCAACAAAAGTTGAAATAAAGGGAACCGATAAAAAGGGTAAAATTATAATTGATTATTACACACTTGATGATATTCAAAGAATATTTGAAATAATTAACAAATAATTCAAAAAAAATAAGAGGTAAAAAGCCTCTTTATTTTTTTAGTTTATGTTTCACGTGAAACACTCTAATACAATAATAAAAAAATGTTTCACGTGAAACATTCATGAAATAATTATATACCAAATAAAAAATGTTTCACGTGAAACATTTAAAATAAAAACACACATGTTTTAGTGTGCTTTTATTATCTTCCAAATATTGATCTAATTAAATCACTGAAATTTAAGTAATTATCCATAAATGAATTTACTTGTGAATATATTAGTTTGCCAAACAATGAACCGTTGATGTATTCAATAACACCACCCATAAATGATAGAGGGCTAATAAGTTTGATTACAACGCAAATAATAACTAAAATAATAAATGCTCTAACAAGTCCATACACAACACCTAAAACGCTATCAACAACTTTAACGGCACCATTTTTTCTAAGTTTGTCAGCGAGTAATTTAAAAAGCCAAACAATCAAATAAATTAAAATTATTGATGTTACAAATGAAATAAGTTTTAAATAAAATGAACCAAGGCCTTCTGAAATAATTTCTGAAAGGGTTCTAGATGTTTTGCCTGATTCGTTTAGTTCTGAATAAAGGGAACCTTTGTTTATAAATAAATTTAAAAGCCAGTTTGTGAATCTTGAAAAACCACTTTTATTGATTGTTGATGAAACAAATCCACTGAGTGAATCATTTGAAATTCCAATAAGGTTTGTTCCAAAGTCAGCTGAAGCCTCCAAGAGTTTAGATGAATATGAACCAGCAATTTTTCCACTTATATTAAAAATTTTATCATACAGCCAGCCAATTGGTCGTGAAGCAAAAAAACTTATTAAACAATTTGTTCCAAGGGTGAAGTGTGATAAAACTGAGCGCATAAGTCCGCGTTTTATGCCAATAATTAAAAATATGACAACAAGAACAATTATACCTAAATCTAACCAGTTCATAAAACAGCCTCCTTGTAAGTATATTATATTATAAAATAATTAACAAGTCTATTTTTATTACAAAAATTTTAAGAAAATTCGATAAAACTTATTGTAAAAATATTCTTTTTTATTAAAATTGGTTGTTAAACTCAGGCATATTTGATAAAATAAAAGAAGTTAAATTATGGAGGCATATTGATGAGTGATTTAGAAGATCAAAATCGTAACACTAAAATTGGGCAACAAAAACGATCATTAATTAGAAATATTTTAATTTGTGTTGCAGTAATTTTAGCTATTACAGTAATTTATTTTATTGTTTCCGCTAATCAAAGAGGAACTGAGATTAGTTATACTGAATTAAAAACGCAGTATGATGGTGGAAATATTAAAGATGCTTATTTTAATAATGGGCGTGTTCAACTTTATTATAAAAGCGGCGAGGCACACTGGTTATATTATGCAAGAAATGGAATTGAAGAACAGGAAATTTGGCATTACCTTGAGTCAAATGCTTCGAATGTAGTTAACATTCACACTGGAACAACCACTTCAATTTCAATTTTAAATATATTGTATCCAATTTTACTTATTGCAACAATAATAATTATGATTGTTATTGTTTTAAGAAATGTGCGTGGGGCTAACAACAAGAGTTTTGATTTTGTTAAAAGCAGAGCCCGAATTTATCCAAGCAAAACCAAATTTACTGATGTTGCTGGTGCAGATGAAGAAAAACAAGAACTTGAAGATGTTGTTGACTTTTTAAAGAATCCACAAAAATATATTGATTTAGGGGCTAAAATTCCAAAAGGAGTGCTTTTGGTTGGACCTCCTGGAACTGGTAAAACTCTTCTTGCAAGAGCGGTTGCTGGGGAAGCAAATGTTCCATTCTTCACTATCAGTGGTTCAGATTTTATGGAACTTTTTGTTGGTGTTGGTGCATCAAGAGTTCGTGATTTATTTGAAACGGCAAAAAAAGCAAAGCCATGTATTGTGTTTATTGATGAAATTGATGCAGTTGGAAGACAGCGTGGCGCAGGTCTTGGTGGCGGAAATGATGAAAGGGAACAAACCCTTAACCAACTTCTTGTTCAAATGGATGGATTTGAAGAAAATGAAGGGATTATTGTAATGGCAGCAACAAACCGTGTTGATATTCTTGATCCAGCGCTTTTAAGACCGGGTAGATTTGACAGAAGAATAAACATTGGAATGCCTGATATTAAAGGCAGAGAAGAAATTTTAAAAGTTCATGCTAAAAACAAACCTCTTGAAGAAGAAGTTGATCTTAAAATGATTGCAAGGATAACATCTGGCTTCACTGGGGCAGAAATTGAAAACCTTTTAAATGAAGCAGCAATTTTAACAGCTAAACGAAATGCAAAACTCATTAGTGAAGTTGATATTCAAAATGCACTTATGAAAGTTACACTTGGACCACAAAAGAAAAGTAGAGTTGTTAGTGAAAGAGATAAGTTTGATACCGCAATTCATGAATCAGGTCATGCAATTGTAAGTAAACTTGCAAAGGAATCAACTCCTGTTCATGAAGTTTCAATTGTTGCAAGGGGCGGTGCTGGAGGCTACACGCTTTCAACTGATGAAGATGAAAATTATTATTTCAGAGAAAAATTGCTTTGTAAAATTCAAATGCTCCTCGGTGGAACCACAGCAGAAAAACTTTTTGTTGGTGACATTTCAACTGGTGCTTCAAATGACTTGAAGCGTGCAACAAATATTGCAAGAAGAATGGTTACTGAATGGGGTATGAGTGCTGAAATAGGAAAAGTTTATTATGGCAGTGATGATACTGTGTTTATTGGAAAATCTTATCAAGAAAGAATGCAATATAGCGAAAATCAAGCAGCAATTATTGATGCTGAAGTAAAGAAGATTATTGATATGTGTGCTGCTGAAACCGAAAAATTGTTAAAGAAAAATAAAGACAAACTTTTAACTATGGCAAATATACTTCTTGAAAGAGAAACAATTTATGCAGAAGAAGTTGATATGATTTTGGAAGGAAAAACAAAAGAAGAAGTTATTGCCCATATCGACAGTAAAGATAAATCAAAACCTGATGGAATTGTTTTTGAGGAAAAAAGAAAAGCAGCTAAACAGAAATCTGACCAAAATTCCGAAAAAATAGAAAAAAATATTGAAAAATCCGAAAATATACAAAAAAATGATACTAATTTCGTTGATGACCTAATTAAAACTGCAGAAAACAAAGAAAAAGCAAACGCAGCCAAAACTCAAAAAGAAAAAGAAAATGTTGCTACAGAACCTAAAAAGAGGGGTAGACCACGAAAAAACAAAGAATAAAATGTTTCACATGAAAAAAGCAGGGTAATATGAAAAAAATATTTATTATAATTGCGAGTGTTTTCATTGTTGGAATTATGGGATTGATTGGAACGCTGGGATTTATAAAAACTAATGTTCCAATAACATATGCGATGAGCCCATATAAAATAAATGTGTTTAACCACACAACAAACCATGATTCGTATACAAGCACTGATGGTGAGTACCAAAAACTTTTAGATGAAATAAATAATATAACAAATTTGTCAATGCTCACAAGACTTGTTAATAATGAAAAAATAGATAAAAAAGTTGAACAAGATATTGATGGAACATATTCAAAATGGAGTTTGGATATGAACAGCAACGGATATGCTGTTGAACTTCTGTTTGTAGGAGGGGGACAGGATGCTGTTGTTGAAGCCAACGGAAATACGAGAGTTATTACATATTTAGGGCTTATGTATGTTTTTCCTAAAAAAGCAGACTATGAAAAAATTATTGTATATTATTCAACAACCAATAATGAATATGGAGAGGAAAAATCAACAAGTTATAAATCATGTGAACCATTAGTCATTTATGGTAATACAAACGCAATAATTGATTTAATTGAAAAAATAAAAGAGGCGTAAACCTCTTTTATTTTTATATATTTATATTTAAATTGTATAAAATTCAAATATTTATTCAAAAATATACATTTTAGTTAAACATTAAACTTAAAAAGCATAACATCTCCGTCTTGAACAACATAATCTTTTCCTTCACTGCGAACCTTTCCGGCTTCTTTTGCTGCATTACAACTTCCATAGTGAACTAAATTTTCATATGAAACAACATCAGCTTTAATAAAACCTCTTTCAAAATCGGAGTGTATTTTTCCAGCTGCACCAGGTGCCTTTGTTCCTTTAATAATTGTCCATGCTCTAACTTCCTTTTCGCCAGCTGTTAAATATGAAATTTGTCCAAGTGTTTCATATCCAAGTTTAATAATTTTTTCAAGACCGCTTGACGACAATCCTAAATCTTCAAGAAACATTTGTTTTTCATCATCTTCAAGTTCTGAAAGTTCTTGTTCAATTTTTGCGCAAATAACTAACACTTTTGAATTTTCTTTTTCAGCATATTGTTTAACTTGGGTTACATACTCAATTGTGTTTTCATCTTTGGCAATATCTTTTTCAGAAATATTGCAAGCGTAAATGACTGGTTTTGTTGTGAGCAAAAAGTATCCCTCTGCAAGTTTCTTCTCGTCTTCTGTTTCAATTACAAGTCTTGCGGGTTTTCCTTCATTTAAAACGTCATTCATCTTTTTAAGAAGGTTAAGTTCAGCTAAAGCTTCTTTGTTTCCTTGTTTATACATTTTTTCTGTTTTTGCAAGTTTGTTTGAAACAGTTTCAAGGTCAGCAAGTGCAAGCTCCGTGTTAATTGTTTCTATGTCACGAATTGGATTGATGCTTCCGTCAACATGGGTAATATTTCCATCGTCAAAACAACGAACCACATGAACAATCGCATCGCATTCACGAATTGCACCCAAAAATTTATTTCCCAAGCCTTCGCCGCGAGATGCCCCACGAACCAGACCAGCAATATCAACAAATTTTAAAATTGCAGGTGTAATTTTTTTGGTGTTATACATCTTTCCTAAAACATTGAGTCTTTCGTCTGGCACGGGAACAATTCCTTCGTTTGGTTCAATTGTGCAAAATGGATAATTTGCAACATCTGCACCAGCCTTTGTTATAGCGTTAAAAAGTGTACTTTTTCCAACATTTGGAAGTCCAACAACTCCAAGTTCCATATCAATCTCCTAAACTAATTTATTTACGCTATGATTATACAACAATTGCCAAAAAAAATAAAGCATAAAAGAATAGTTTAGTTGGAGTTTGCATAATGTTGTTGTATAATAAAACAAGATAAAGGGAATAAAAATGAGCTTTTGGATTTTGTGTTTACTATGTGTTGTTCAAGGATTGACCGAATTTTTGCCTGTTTCAAGTAGTGGGCATCTTCTTTTAATTGAACAAATTTTTGGCATTGAAAACAACTTGCTTTTGCTGAATTTGTTTTTACACATTGCAACATTAGTTGCTGTTGTATTTGTTTTTAGAAAAAAAGTTTGGGAGCTTATAAAAAAGCCACTCCAACCATTAACATATAAATTAGTTTTATCAACCGTGTTCACAGTGGCCTTGGCACTTTGCTATGAATTATTTGATTTGGAAAAGTATGTAAATGGTTACTATGGTTTTTGTTTTTTAATTACAGCCATTTTACTTCTTGTAACGTTTTTACATGAAAAACACATGAAAAATACACAAAAAATATCAATAAATGCAAAAAATATTACTATAAAAGATTCTATTTTTGTTGGAATTGTTCAAGGATTTGCAGTTCTTCCAGGAATTTCTAGGTCTGGAAGCACAATTTCAACAATGATGCTTCTTGGCAAAGATGAAGACACCAGTGCTGAATATAGTTTTCTTTTAAGTATTCCGGTTATAATTGGTGGATTTGTTTTTGAACTTGTTAAAGTTTTAAAAACTGGATCAGCTCCAACATTTAACGGAACAAATATTCTAATGTATATATTTGCGTTTGTGTTGACATTTATTGTGGCGCTTATTTCGCTTAAATTAACTCTTAAACTTTTAAAGAAAAATAAGTTTGTTTACTTTTCAATATATCTATTCGCACTTGCAGTTGCAGTAATAATATTTAATTTTATTCATTAAAAAAGTCCATGATGTCATGGACTTTTTTATTATCTAGCACAACATTTTGAGTTATCGCATTTTTTTGAACTTTTTGCAGTTGTTGCTTTTGCAGTTGTCTTTTTTGTTTTCATAAATTTCTCCTTTTTAGTTTATACTTATAGATTGTGCTTATGTGACAAATTTATACACTCAACTTTCTTTTTTTAGAGAAACTTTGGATAGTTTATCAAATTCCAAATTTTGAAATTCAATTAAATTGTTTCTCATGTCGGGCACATTGCTAAATAATGTTAAAAATTCCAGTAAACTTTTGGTTACAGCAGTAACATAGGGATAATAAATTAAATAAGATGCTAGTGATAAAAATGTGTTACTTACGAGATTAACTAAATAAATTCCAAAACCAAAAGCGATTCCAGACATAATTAAAAAAGAGAGTTTTGAAGTTAAAATTGTGAATATACTAATTTTTTTATTTATTTTTAATAAATTTTCAATATTTTTTGCATATTTTTCTTGCTCTTTACTAGTTATAATGTGATTATGATTTGATTTTAGTGTATTTAAAAAATTTGAAAACAAACCTTCTTCATTTATTAAATTGGATTTTAGTTTTTTAGTTTTTTCACTAAAGTATGACAAAATCAAAAAGAGGATAATAGTTATTGGAATTAATAAAATTAAAAACAAAACGTTCTCAATTGAAAGAATAATTAAAAGTGTTGCAGATTTGACTCCGTGGCACAATTTATAAATAAATGATTCATTAAATGAAACGAGTGTGTTGATTTTTTCTGTTAAAAATTCAACGGTTGAATTATTAATAGTTTCATTAATATTAAAGGCAAGTTTTGTTAAACGAATATAAAAAACTTTGGAAATTTTGCGTGAAATAAATTTATATAAAATAAAAAATATAGTTTCCAAAAGGTCACATAAAAAAACATACAACAAATTTAATTTTGCCTGCTTAAAATCATAAATTGTGAGTGAAGAAATAACTCTTGCGGCAAAAATAGGTGAAAAAATTGAAAGTACTGTTGGAACTAAAATTAAAAAAACTAAAAATATGCACGGTAAAATTTTTAAGTGTGCAAATTTATAGTATGAATGAATTGCTTTTAAATTTTTAAACATAGTGATTAAAGTTACCTAAAAATATTGTAAAATCAATATTTTTCATTTATAATGAAATTGTTGACAGAAATCTTTATTTTAATTCTTCAAGGGGAAAAATATGAAAAATAATCAAAAGAAACAAATATTTAATAAATGGGACAAAAGATTTATGGATTTAGCCAAGCTTGTTTCAACGTGGAGCACATGTGTGAGAAGTGGAAGGCAAGTTGGATCTGTAATCGTTCAAGATAAAAGAATTATTGCAACAGGGTATAATGGTGCGCCCAGTGGCGTTACAAGTTGTTTAGAAAGAGGAGAGTGCTTGCGAGATAAGCTTGGAATTCCAAGTGGGACAAGACAAGAAGTTTGTTATGCAACCCACGCTGAGCAAAATGCGCTTGTTCAAGCTGCAAAACTTGGAATTTCAACCAACGGTGCAACAATTTATGTAACCCATCAACCATGCACAATTTGCACCAAACTTTTAATTAATGCTGGAATAAAGAGAATTGTTTACGGATATAATTATCCAGATGAGTTTAGTTTAAATTTATTAAAAGAAGCAGGCATTGAAATTGAGTGTATTCCATATTCTGAAGGAGAATAATTTATGGAAATAATGAGTATTGTTACTATTGTTGCTGGTGTGATTTTGTTACTTGGTTTGCTTTTAGGCTTGGTTAGAGGTTGGAAAAAATCACTAGCGAAAACATTGATTTTAATTGTGAATATTGTTCTTTCAATTGTGTTTGCACCGATTCTTGGATCTGCACTAGTTGGAAAATTTACAAATGGAACAACGGTTCAAGTTGCTTCATTTAGGGTGGATTTTTTAGAGATAATTAAATCAATTGTCGGAGAAAGTGGTGCAAGTGATTTATCTGCCGCCACTGAAACAACACAAAATCTTGCAAGAGCATTAATGAATTTGGCTGTTAATATTGCTGCATTTTTAATTCTGTTTATTTTTATTGGAATTATTGCAACAATAATTTATTGGATTGCGAGTGCCGCAGTGAAATCATCACAAAAGAAAAATGGGACACTTAAAGAAAAAGGAATTGGCAATCGTGCAATTGGTGGTGGAATTGGACTTATTGGTGGACTTGTGTTTTTATTTGCTTTGTTTATTCCGGTTTTTGGAGTGATGAATATTTGTGATAAACTTATTGAAGAGGAAACAACAAACGAGTCAGCTTCAGCTTATGCAATTACCGCACCATTAAACACCATTGCTGCAAAACATTATTACACAGAAAATGAAAAAATTGGTAAAGTTGAAACATACGTTGAAAAATATGCCGAATTTAAAGAAAAGTATAATAAATCAATTGTGGGGTCAGTTTTTAATTTTACTAAAATCAACAAAGTTGGTGAACTTTCATTTGAGAGGCTAACAAATGTTAAATCAGGAAATTTAACATTGGATTTTAAAAACGAAATTGTGTCAGCAATTAGAACCTATAATGCATTTAAAAATACATTCATTGAAAACACTTTTGATGTAACAAATAATAATTCAATTGATGGTGCATTAACCATTTATAAAGAGGCTGTTAAATCTGAAACCATTAGGCAATATGTCATTGATTTAGTTCCAACGCTTTGTGCAAGATGGTCAAACGGTGAATCCTTTATGGGAATTAATTTACCGGTTGATAATAAATATAAAGACTTAGTTATTTCAATTTTAAATGTTTTTAATGTAAGCCAAATTGAAATAATTAACAACAATGTTGAAGTTATTGGAAAAACCATAAAGAAAATAAATGATCCATATCAAATTATTAAAAAAGTTAAAAACGGCGAAAATATTGTTGATGTTTTGACAGATTGTGATGGTGCAGTTAAAGACATTATTATTGAATTGTCAAAATCACAAGAATTTAGAAGAGCAATCCCAATAACATTAAATAATGTCATGGAACTTGTTTATGAAATTATTCTTGAGAATGAAATTGAATTTACTTCCACTTTGACAAATGAAGAAATTGATAAGTTAAATTGGGAAGGAGAAGCAACAAAAATTCAAAACATTATCACTAATTTCCTTAATATTTATAATTCATATGTTGGTGGAGCCAGCGATGCCACAAATCTTGCAGATAAACTTGAAAATATAGGTGATATTATTGACAGTGCAAGAACATCAAAACTCTTGGGGCCAACGCTCAAAGTTGTTATTAGAGATTATTTAACATCAAACAAACTTGGACTTGATGAAAACACAAGAAATAAAATTGAAGAGTATATAAACAATAACTGGGAAACCGAGGATTATAGCTTTAAAGAGGTGTTTAAAACAATTCAAGAAACAATTAATGTTGTAACAGAAATTGTTAACGAAGTTAATAATATTTCTCTTGAAAGTCTTGAAACAATTATTGTAAAAATCACTGAAAACGAAACCGTGAAAAATACAATTAAAGATTTGATTATTGGCGAAGACGGAATTATTAAACAGGTTGTTGGGGAAGATTCTTCAAATTCACAATCAATTGAAGTTATGACAGATTTACTTGAAACATTTATTGATAATTCAACTGCTGAAACTGTTCATAATGATATACTTGCAGCCAGTGAAATTGTTAACGTTGTTTCAAATTCACTTGCAAATGAAAACCATATAACTTTAAATGGTGAAACCAATGAAGAAAAACAACAATCAGCAGATGACCTTGTTGATAAAATTGTTAACTCAAATGCAATTATGATGCTTCTTGAAACGGCAGAGTCAAGCTCAGATTCAGCATTAAATGAAATTATTGGAAATCTTGACGGTGAAGTTTCATTTATTAAAGACAGCATCTCAAATTTAGATGAAGCAGATCCAGACATGGCTGCAAAAAAAGCAGTGCTTGAGTCACTATTCAATCTTTAAATAAAAAGCGTGGAAGTGTTCCACGCTTTTTTCTTTTAAAAAAAGTATACAAAAATAATCCTTTTATGATAATATACTTATGTAAGAGGATATTATGAAAAGAAAAGAAGAAAATAAAATACCGGTAATTTTAAATTGCGACACTGGTATTGATGATGCTGTCGCTTTAATTTTGGCTGTTAAATCAAATAAACTTGATATAAAGTTAATCACCACAGATGTTGGAAATGTTGCAACAGATAGGGCGGCTTTAAACACCTTAAACATTTTGGAACTTATTGGTGCGCCAATAATTCCTGTTGTTGCAGGAGAGGGAAAGTGTTTTGAAATTGAGCGTCCAAGAGTTGCTGTTCATGGAAATGGGGGCCTCGGTGAATTTATTTTTGAGCCACATGACAGAAATGTGATTCAGGCAGATGCAGTTGACAGAATGTATGAGGTTTTAATGTCATCAAGTGAACCAGTAACAATTATTTGTGTTTCACCAACAACAAATGTTGCAAAACTAGTGACTAGATATCCAAAGTGCAAAAACAGAATTGCAAGAGTTGTTTTAATGGCTGGTACAATTGAAGAGGTTAAAAGAAATGAAATGCCTTATCCAGAATTCAACATTGCGTGTGATCCTGAGGCGGGTGTTGCACTTTTTAAGTCAGGAGTTCCAATTGAAATTGTTCCAATGGAAATGGGGCACACCGCTTATTTGACATGGAGCGAAGTTTTTAAAACAAAAGTTAAAAATTACACTGGTGCAGTGCTTGAAAATATTTATAGGAGTTATAAAGATAGGCATGTTAAAAATGGAATTGCAACGCATGATGGCTGTGCAATTGCTTATGTAACAAATCCAGAACTTTTTAAAACTAGCCCAGTTAATGCAAAAATTAAATATTTTGACAGCATAAATTCTGGCGTGCTTGTTATGGATTTTAAAAAGAAACCAAATGCAATCACTTGCGTTTCAATGGATATTCCAAAGTTTAAAAAATTGTATTTTAAATGCTTATCAATGTGTAAAAAAGAAAAATGACAAAGAAAAAATCTGAATATGGCATAATCAAAAGTTTTGGACTTTTGTGGAAATTTATGGGAATTCGTGAAAGGATAGAGTTTATTTCTCTATTCTTTTTTGCCATGATTTCCGCACTTGCAAATGTATATAATGCCCTTATGCCTTCAATTATGATTGCAAAATTTACCGGTGGTGATGTTTGGTTTATTAAGGGCGCAAGTTTAGCTGATATGAACATTTGGGTTTTTATGTTGTTGTTTTGTGGATCAATGGGAATATTTTGGGCGTATTATCTTTTTAATTATCGTTTAATTGATGTGTTTGCAAGAAAGATGATGGCAAAAACCAATGAAAAAGCACAAGAAATTATTTTGCTTGAACGAAAAAATTTAGATTTTGGAATGACTATTGGTGAAGCAAACTATATTTTGAAAAATGCTGTTGACAACATTTATGCAATGTTTGAGCCGGTTTGTTGGCGATTTGCAATAAACATAATGAGCATGATTTTCATGATAATTCAGTTGTTTGTTTTAAACACAACAATTGGATTTGTTGCGCTTGGACTTATTGTTTTAATTTTAACTCTTGTTATGTTGAGAACAAAAATTGAGGAACCGATTATTCGTGGAATTGAAAAAACCAATGCAAAAATTGGAAACCACTTTTTAATGTCGCTCACAAATCTTCCAATGATAACAATTTTTGAATCAAAGAAAAAAGAACTTGAAGAACTCAAAAAACTCAACACATCGTTTTATAAATCGCACAAGAAAAAAGCGAACATAATTTTTTGGTATTGGACGCTTGTTTCATTTGTTGAATACATTGGACTTGCGGTTTTGCTTGCAACTTATGTAACAATTATTGGAGAGGGTGTTCAAGCCACAAACATAACCACAATTATAAATGAAATGCTTGCCGTGTTTGGTTATGTTGAAGTTTGGGGGTATTTGCTTGGAGATCTTCAGGCGGCCTCAATTAAGTTTGGAAATTTGCGTAAACTTTATCCAGATGATTCACAAGCCTTAAAAGAGAAACGTAAATTTAATGAAGCCGTTGCAAATTCCAAAATTTATAGTTTGAAAGTTGAAGATATTGAAGTGAAACTTGGAAACTTCAAAAAAACTTATAATGTTGAATTTGATGCAGGAAAAATTTATGTCATAAGCGGGCAAAGTGGACAGGGAAAAACAACTTTAATCAATGCAATGTGTGGGTTGCGTGAAATGACTTCTGGACATATTGTGGTGAATAATAATCATAAGATCAAAAACCTTTATGATTATAAATATAAAATATCATATTTATTTCAAGATTCAGTTTTGTTTGATAGGAGCATTGAAGCAAATATTGCCTATCCAGAAGATGAACTTAATGAAGAAGCCCAACAGTTAATTAAGCGTTTTGATTTAACAAAGGTGATAACCAGACAAGAAGAAAAGGGATCAATTGCTGCAACGCTTTCTGGGGGAGAAAAAAAGAGAATTGATATTGCAAGAACATGTAGCAAAGATAAAGACATTTATTTCTTAGATGAGCCAACCAATGATTTAGATGCAAAAAATGTTTCACGAGTTCTTGAAACAATTAAAGAACTTGCTGAAAAAAACAAAATTGTTATTGTTGTTTCTCATGATGAGAGATGTATTCAAATTGCTGATGAAATCGTAAATTTATAAAAGGAGTGATGGCTCCTTTTATTTTTTTTTTAATTTGGTGGCACGGGTTTAACCATTTTGCCTAAATTGTGTGTTATGATGGTTTTAGCAGGGGGCAAAAATGGCAAATATAATTAATCTCACTGAAAAGGGGAACAGACTTGACATAACCGACACCTACACACCAATTGTGTGTGGAAATTCAAACTATTCTATTCATTTTTCTTTTAGTGAAATGTGGCAAAGTGTGGTTCATAAAACCGCAATTTTTATTGTTGAAGGCAAAAAATATGCCGTTGATTTCACAGGAACCGATGTAAAAGTTCCAGCGCTTCCAAATGCGCCATTTGTTTTTGTGGCACTTATTTCTGCAGATGAGGGAGATGAAATCATTTCAACAACAGCCGTTAGGCTTAGACTGGAAAAAACACCCATTTTAGATGACATGGGTGATTTTAGCCCAGTAAAAAACTATATAAGTCAAATTAACACGCTTCTTAATAAAATTGAAACGGGTGATTTTGTGGTTAATCAAGCAGAAAATGCCATCCATGCAGAAAGTGCAACAATTGCAACTTCTGCCACCTCTGCTGAAAGCGCGTCTTATGCAGAAACAGCCGGCAGCGCATCAACAGCCGAAAGTGCTGATTATGCAACGAGTTCCGGACACTCTGAAACTGCTGGCTCTGCAACAAGCGCTAACACAGCAACTACTGCAACCACTGCAGACAATGCAACGCATGCAACCACTGCAGACAACGCAACGCATGCAACTAGTGCAGACACGGCCACAACTGCAACAAATGCAACTAGTGCAGACAATGCAACACATGCAACCAGTGCAGATACAGCCACAACCGCAGCAAATGCAACGCATGCAACTAGTGCAGATTCTGCAACCACTGCGGAAACATCTGCAAATGCAACATATGCAACAAGTGCTGGAACGGCCTCAGTTGCAATAGCTGCACAAAATGTTTCAAATGTAAATTTGCTTATTAATGGCGATTTTAAAATAAACCAAAGAGGGAAAACCACATATTCAACAGCAAACAAATATACTGTGGACAGGTGGAAGCTTGTTAGTGGTTCATTGTCAGTTGTTTCAAATGGAATAAACTTAAATGGAACAATAACTCAAACATTAGAAAAAGTTCCACAGGGAAATGTTGCTGTAAGCTCAAATGCTGGGACTGTTTCTTATTCAAACGGTGTAGTAACGCTCACAGCTTCAAACAAAGTTATAACATGGGTAAAGCTTGAAATTGGAAGCGCAAAAACACCATTTTCACCTAAAACATATGCGGAAGAACTAAGTGATTGCCAACGTTATTACAACAAGCTGAATGTTGCTTATTTGAATGGTTTCAACTCAGGGAATGATATTCGTTCTGTTCGTGCATTTCTTCCACTTCCGGTTGAAATGAAGTCAGGTGTTTCGCTCATTAAAGAAAACACAAGGTGTTGGATTCATGGCTCATCTGGATATTTTGGTGAAGCCACAAATATTGAATTATTTGGCAGATATTCAAATGGACTTGCTTTAACAATTACGTTAAGTTCAAGTGTTAGCCCAGCAGCAGATGTAACCTTTATTTGTGAAATAACAAACAATATTGAATTTGAATCTGAAATATAAAAAGACGCAATTTAGCGTCTTTTTATTTTGTGATAAATTTTTAATAAAAATTTTTTAAGTTTTCCGTTGCCAGCAGTCAAAAATTTAAATTTAGTTAAAATAATTTTATCTAAATGGGAAATGTGGTATAACTTTTTGCGCTGCTTAATTTCTTTTTTCGTAAACTGTTTCAGTTGTTTGCATTCTTCAAAAAAGGCATAGCATTTTTCCCCATAAAATTTAATTTTTTCAATATCGTTTTTTGAAACTTTTTTTGACTGAATAAATTTTTTGTAGTAATAACCAAAGCGTTCAAATAAAAGTTCTTCAGTAACACACAACAGTTCCGGGTTTAGTTCAAGTGATTTATAAAGTTCAATTCTTTCAAAAATAGCATCAAGGTCATCAAAGTGTTTTGCAACAGACGAACTCGTCATAATGCTTCCTGAGCGAATTCGGTAAAAATATTTACAAGCACTTGTTGTTGCAACTTTATTGCACTTCAAATAAATTTTGTGGGCAACAAATTGATCTTCATTAATTTTTCCAACAGGGTAGGTTATTCCATTAAAAAGTTCTTTTTTATAAAGCTTACACATCGCAACAACAAAGGGCATTGTGTTTCCAGGTTTAAGCATAAAAAGTGTTTCGGTTGAAGTCAAAATATTGTCACCAACATCAAAATTATAATCTGGCTCACCTGAATCATGTTTTTGACAAATTCCACAAATTGAAACATCTGCTTTTGCTTGTTTTAATGAGTTGTAAAGTGTTTCAAAATAATTGAGATCTAAATAGTCATCGCTATCAACAAATGAAAGATATGCTCCCGTTGAAATTTCAATTCCAACATTTCGAGCTGAGGATAGGCCTCCATTAGTTTTGTGAATAACAACAATGCGTGAATCTTGTTTTGCAAAATCGTCACACATTTTTCCTGAATTATCAAGGCTTCCGTCATCAACTAAAATAATTTCCAAGTTTTTATATGTTTGATTAAGAACACTGTGTATACATTCATTTAAGTATTTTTCAACATTAAAAACAGGGATTATAACTGAAATTTTTTCCATAATTTTTTCCAATAAAATATTTTAAACTAAGCTATGGCATTTTCGGGTAGGGTTCGGTTTTGTTTAAACCAATCTGTTTCCTTTAAAATGGTTGTATTATTTGAACATGAAACCGTAGAATTGTTTGTTCCAGAAGAATGAACAACAATATTTCCATTAAACGAGGTAAATGTTCCTGCGTTATAGTCAATGCAAAGCGTTGTTACAAAAATTTGTTTTGTGTAAATTGAAACCCTGTCAACAAATTCTTGAGTTGGAAACTGATTTTCATTCTTTTTAGTATATTCGCTTGATCCTGCACAGCAACAAACACAAACAATTTTTGGTTGAATAACGTTTAAAAGTGCTTCACTTGAAGATGTTTTTGAACCATGGTGTCCAGCCTTATAAAGTTCAACAGGTCCAAGCGAGTTTTCTTCAACAAGTGACTGTTCGCCATCCTTTTCAAGGTCACCAGTAAACAGGTATTTTTTTGTTCCTTGAACAATTTGAAAACAAACAGAGAAATTGTTTTCGGTTGATGTTTCATCTTTGTTTGATTCCTCATAGAACTTTTGATATAAAAACTCTAAAGAAATTCCATTTTCAAGCGAGTAAGTTCTTTGCGACGCAACTCCATTAACAATTTCGTTATTCCAACAGTTTAGAGCAGTGAAAACATTTGTTCCAGTTGATTTAACTTCCGTTAATTCACGATCAAAATTTTTAAACATTGCGTTGGCTGTTGTTTTGTGTGTTTGAGCAAATGTTACAACCGTTTCAATTGACCTTCCGTCTTTTGAGTAATAATCAAAAAGACTTTCGGTGTTTGCAGGCGTTACAAACCCAGCATAGTGATCTTCATGGGCATGGGTGATAATGATATACTCTAAAACATTATCAGTGCAGTATGTATCAATGTAAGATTCTATTGTGTTTATGCTGCTTGCTTTTGATCCCGCATCAACCAAAATTTCAGTATTTCCAGTTTTAATCAAAACACAGTCTCCGGTATACTTATTTCCAAGTTCAATAAAATGAATTGAAAGATCTTCGCTTTTAATTTCATCAACATCAATTCCGTCGGCAACAGCAGGTGTTGACGAACCATTGATTTTTGATGGTATTGAATATGACCCTGGAAGTGTTGAATAAACAAAAAATACAAAACCAGCAACAAGGCCTAAAATCAAACACAAAATAGAGGTAAAAATATTTTTAGCTTTTGAAAATTGTTGTCTAGCCATCATCTTCCTCCTTTAAAACAATAATGTTTCTAATTAGTTTCACATTTCTATATTTTAAATTTGGGCAGCTATAAACGGCGTAGTAAATTCCCGGTGTGTTTTCATCAACACCAGAAACCAAAGTTTCATCTTTTGTTAAATCATCTCTAAAATAATAGGTTACTGTGCACTCACTTGAAATATCTTTTCCAAACGCAATGCATCTAACTCCTGGTTCAACATATTCTGTAAGCATACCGTCTTCTTCATCAAACCCAATTGTAACATCAATGGTGCCAGTTGATGACGCAATCATTTCATATGTGTCATTTTTCAAAAAGAATTTTGCACCAAAGTAACCACCAACCAAACCAATCACTAGCGCCAAAGCAATTAGAATAATGCTAACACCCATTTTGGTTGAAAGTTTTTTAACGGCTTTTTTTGAGTGCTTTTTATTAGATGAATCAAAAATATTACTAAAATCTAATGATTGTTTAGACTGTTTCGTCGCTTTCATGTTGTCATAACTCATAAAATTTTCCTCACAGTTTAATAATAAAACAAATTATAAAAAAATCAAAATGTAATTTTCGGTTTTTAAAATTTTGATAAGAAGGTTTTATTGACTTAAGCTTGTTGTCTATGTTATTATAATTAAGGTAATTAAAATGGAAAAAGTATCACTAATTATATGTGTTTATAATACTGAACTTTCGTTTTTTGAAGAATGCTTAAATTCAATTCAAAACTCTTCGCTGAAAAATTATGAAATTATTGTTATTGATGATGGCTCAAGCGTTGATTACAGCAAACTTCAAAAAAAGTTTTTGCGTGCAAAATTTATTAAAACTGAAAATCACGGAACACTTTCAGCTAGACTTGAGGGAATAAAAAACGCCACAGGTGACTGGATTTATTTTATTGATTCTGATGACACATTTTCTTTTGACTATGTTGAGGCAATGCTTCTTCGTGCTCAGCAAACCGGTGCTGATCTCGTTCTTAATGATTGGGCTTTTCACACTGACAACTCTAAATATTTTTGCTATAAAGATTCAACCATTGCAACAAACTTCATGTTAGAAAACGAAAAAATTCTATTAAAGTTTTTTGAAACTCAAGGCAGGGAACATGCATACTTTGCACTTTGGAATAAGTTATTCAAAAAAGAACTTGCATTAAAAATGGTCAATGAAATTGAAAACTTGAACATTTCAAGACTGGTTTTTGCAGAAGATATGTTAATGACATATTTCTTATTTAAAAATGCAACAAAACTCACCAATGTTCATGCTGGTTATTATTTTTATAGAATGAGAAACGGCAGTGAATGCAGTGAAGATAATTCTGAAAAACTAAAAGGGCATATTGAGCAAAGGGTTTTTGTATTCAACTTAATTGAAGATGACTTAAAAAAACAGAATAAGTTTGAAGATGTTGAAAGGAATTTTAAAGCGTGGAAGGTTTTAGATTACACTTCAAATTTACAAAAAATCAAACATAACAAATTTACAGAATTAGAAAATATTCTTGCAACCTATCAATTTCAAGATCAAAAGATAAAAAAGGCAAAAGAAAATTTTTATTATGGAGACAACAATCTTCTTCCAAAAAATTTAGATCAAATTGATGCAGAACTAAAAAAAGTTTTCTTTGCAAATAAACATATGGTCGTTTATGCAAAGAAAAACACATATGCATTTAAACAACTGGTAATGTTTAAAAAGCTATTTAAACGCAACATTGATTTAACAAATAGCAAAAAAATTGCAGATGTGAAAATAATCAATGAAAAGTATAGTTTAAGATCAAAACTTATGCATATCCCATTTTTTTATAAGCTTGGAATGATTTTGATTCCAAAGGGGAGCAAGCTAAGAAAAAAAATAAAATCAAAGGTGTAGAGATGAATTTTAGAGAAAAATTTGCAATACAAAAAAACATAACCTATGAACTCGTTAGAAAAAGCATTAAAACTCAATACAGAAATTCAGTTCTCGGTATGCTTTGGACAGTGTTAAATCCGCTTTTAAATATGCTTGTGATGTGGCTTGTGTTTTCAAGATTTTTCGGTGACGGCGATGAACTTTACCCAATTTATCTTTTAACGGGAAACATTTTGTTTGCATGTTTAAGGTCGGCAACAGAAGGGTCGCTTGGCTCAATTGTAAACAACCGTGATTTAATTACGAGAATTAGGGTTGAAAGTCATATGTTTCCATTATCATCAACCATTGCTTCATTAGTAACTTTTGGATTTTCAATGATTGCACTTCTTTTAATTATGGCAGGAATGCAAATTTTTGGTGGATACCAAATTTTTAAAGTTGAAATTTTGCTTGTTCTTTTAATGATTCCAGCCTTTGTACTTTTTGAACTTGGAATTGGATTGTTTTTATCAGCGCTTTATGTGTATGCACGAGATGTGAAATATTTATATAGCGTGTTTTTAACCTTATGGACCTATGCAACTCCAGTGTTTTATAAAGTTGAAAGGCTTTCAGGTTCAACATTTGGAAATTTAATTAAGTTTAATCCAATGTTCCACTTCTTAAATTTTTTCAGAAGTGCAACATACCTTGGATTTGATGGAATGTTTTGGAAACAAATGTTAATCATGTATGGCTGTGCACTTGCAAGCATGCTTATTGGGACTGTTGTGTTTAAACTATTAAAGAAAAATTTTGTAATGAACATTTAAGGAAAGTATATGGCAGTTAAAAAAACAAAAAAAGATGTATTAGTTAAAGCCGAAGGCATTTATATGTCATTTAACCAACCCGACAGAAAATACACAACTTTAAAAGAAAGAGTTGTGGCATTTTTTAATGGCAAAAGAGCAAGAAATAGAAAACTTGAAATTTTAAAAGATATTAATTTTGAAATTATTCGTGGGGAATCTCTTGGTGTTATTGGACACAATGGGGCTGGGAAATCAACGCTTTTGAAAATTGTTGCTGGAATCTTCACTCCAACTGCTGGAAAAATTGAAACGAACGGAAAAGTTATGCTTCTTAATATTGGCGCTGGGTTTGATATGGAGGCAAGCGCAGAAGAAAACATTTATTTAAGTGGCGCAATTTTAGGGTTTACAAGAAAACAAATGAGAGAGCGTTTTCAAAGCATTATTGAATTTTCGGAACTTCAAGATTTTATGAAAATGCCTCTTAAAAATTATTCGTCTGGAATGATTTCAAGACTTGGTTTTGCAATTGCAATTGATGTTGAACCAGACATTATGCTTGTTGATGAAGTTCTTTCAGTTGGTGATGAGAATTTTCAAAAGAAGTGTATGGTTAAAATTGAAGAACTTAGGAAAAAAGGAACTTCCTTTATGTTCGTTTCTCACAACATAAACCAAGTTAAGGCAATTTGTGAAAAAACCATTTGGATTGAAAATTCAATCGTTAAGGGCTATGGTGATTCTGAAACGGTTTGCAAACAATATTTAGATTATTGTGAAGCTGAAAGGGAAAACGCAAAAAATTAAGGAGCAGCTATGTTAATAAATAATAAAGAATTTATACCATTTCGCTTTAATAGTGGCGAAATGAGAATAATGCATTCAAAACTTGACAAGTTCATAAAAAACAATGAAGTAAGCATTTGTTTTAACAACGACATGTCAATCTTTGATTTATTTTTAATTGTTGAATATTATCGTGATCGTGGCGTTGAGGTAAATTTAACAATAACTTATTTGCCATATCAAAGAATGGATCATCCTGATAAAGACGAAATTGAAACGCTAAAGCTCGTTGCAAAACTTTTTAATAATTTAAAATTGAAAAGTCTTAAAATTTGTGAGCCTCACAGTTCAATTGCCTATTTTAATAATGCAACCAAAATCAGTTTTGTTGAGTTAATATTCAAGTCTGTTTGTGAAAAAATTAATTTTGATGTTGAAAAAGATGTTATTGTTTTTACAGATAAAGGTTCAACACAAAGATATTTTAATTTAGCGAAAAATTGTGTATATGGTGAAAAGAGAAGAGATGAAAAAACAGGGCTTGTAAAAAAATTAAAACTTGTTGGGAAAATTAAACCCGGTCAAAAGATAATGATTATTGATGACATTATTTCAAGTGGCGACACCATTTTGAGCACACTTGATCAAATTGAACTCCAAACAAAAGAAAAAGTTTATATTCTTACTGGTCACTTTGAAAAAAATAGAAGAAACGGAAGGCTTATAAAGGATCCACGTGTCAAAAAAATATTTTCAACCAATTCATTAACAAAGAAAAGAAAAACAAAACTATTTTTGTATGATGCAGAAAAATTAGCGAAATAAATGTTGACAAATGCGACAATTTATATTATATTATTCTCGTTAGCCAAAAATAGTATGGCGGCATAGCTCAGTTGGCTAGAGCGATCGGTTCATACCCGGCAGGTCATAAGTTCGAATCTTATTGCCGCTACCAATTTGGCCCCATCGTCAAGCGGTTAAGACATCACCCTTTCACGGTGAAGTCAGCGGTTCGAATCCGCTTGGGGTCACCAAAAGAAAAGAGATTGGATTTCCAATCTCTTTTTGTTTTATTTGTTTAAGTTTTCAATATAGCGAATTACAACTGGTGCACAAATTTTAAACCATGATGAATATTTTTCTGGATAGAGTTCAAGTTCTTTTTTAAGTTCGTCTGTGCCAATCCACTTCATATCATTCACTTCATTTGGGTTTATAACAAAATCGCCATTATATTCTCCAACTAAAACATGGTCAAATTCATGCTCATATAGATGTTCATTAAATTTTGTAAGATAAATAAATTTATAAATTTCTTTTAAATTATCACAGTGAATTCCAACTTCTTCAACAAGTCTTTCTTTTGCATCCAAAACAATGTCGTCGGTTCTTGGATGACTGCAGCAAGTGTTTGCCCAAAGTCCACCAGAGTGATATTTGTGAAAGGCTCTCTGCTGAATTAAAATTTTGTTATCATGAAACAAAAAAACAGAAAAAGCCCTGTGCAAAATAGGTTTTTCATGGGCTTCTTGTTTTGAGATTTTTCCAATAGGGTTGTCGTTTTTATCAACCATAATAAGTTCATTATTCATTGTTTCTTTTCCTTAAATTTTCAAAAAATTCTCTTGCTTCGGGAATAATGTAGTCAATATATTTTTCTGGATTTTCACGAATGGTGGTTGCGCTAATGTTGATTTTGTGTCTATCAAAACAAACAAATTCGCATTCAGGGAAATATTTTTCATTAAGTTCCCGATATGTTTCATCTGCAAATTTCATGTTTACTTTGTGATGTGTAATTTCTTTAAACTTATCACTCCAAATTTTCATACCGTCTGGAAATTTTGGAAGTCCATCTTCACACATATAAATAATTTTTATTTTAGGGTTATTTTTGAAATGATTTTTTAGCCATTTTATTCTTAATTTTACAGGAATAAAAGGGATTCCAGCCTTAGCGCATAACATTTTTGAGTTTTCTGTGTTGTCTGCAACAACAACATAAAGCACGTCACAAAGTTTTGCTGAATTTTCTATTTCGGTTATATGCCCAATGTGAGGTGGCAAAAATTTTCCAGCAAATCCACCTATTTTTTTAATTTTCATTTTTTTATTTTCCTTTATAACAAAAATATTATATAATTTATTTGAAAATAAAACAACATAAAAGGGCACAGTATGAAAAAGTTAAAAACGGAAATAGTTGGATTTATAAAAAAATATGTTGCAGAGAGTGGGGCAAAAGGTGCTGTTATTGGAATGAGCGGAGGAAAGGATAGTTTTGTTGCAGCGGCTCTTTGTTGTGAGGCTTTAGGGAATGAAAATGTTTTTGGTGTAATAATGCCAGACGGTAAAATGCAAGATTTAAAAATTGCAAAAGAAGAGTGCGAGCTTTTAAAAATTAAGTATAAAGTGATAAATATTGCAAAAATAACAAAAAATATTAAGAAAAACACTCAAAAATCCTTAAAAATCTCACTTTTGTCTGATATAACAACATTAAATATTGCACCTCGCGTTAGAATGACGGTTTTATATTCACTAGCAGGAACGCTTGGTTATTTGGTTGTAAACACTTCAAATTTATCAGAAACAATGATTGGTTACACAACTAAATGGGGAGATAATGTTGGAGATTTTGCCCCACTTGCAAGCTTAACAAAAACTGAAGTATGTGAGCTTGGAATTGAAATGGGTTTACCTCAAAATTTGATTTTAAAAAAGCCAGCAGATGGACTTTCTGGGCAAACAGATGAAGAAAAAATTGGATTTTCATATGTTGAACTTGACAATTTGATTAGAGATGGAAAATACGCAAAAAATTGTGAAAAAATATTAAAAATGCAAAAAAATTCCATTCACAAACGCACATTTCCTCCAAAATTTGATTTAAAACGCAAAAATTATTTACAAGACTAAGCTAAAGGTTTATAATTTAAGTATGGTAAGATATATTGAAGTTAAAACAGTTTTTGATTCAAAGGAAGAGGCTGAAAAGATGGCTGAATTTTTACTTGCTGAAAAATTAGTAGCATGTGCTCAAATCAGTAAAATTGAAAGTCATTATGAATGGAAAGGCCAATCATATAAAACAGATGAATTTATGCTCACAATGAAAACAAAATCAAAACTTTTCAAGGAACTTGAATTTAAAATAAGAGAAAAGCACTCTTATGAACTCGCGGAAATAATTGCAACTGAAATTAAATTTATTTCGCGAAGTTACGCAGAGTGGATTGATGTAAGCACAAAATAAAAATGAGGCATCGCCTCATTTTTTTTATTCTTCATTTTCAGCTTTTGTAACTTCTTTCATAATTGCTTTATTATGAAGTTCGGGATAAAATTCAACATAATTATTTTTCTTAATTTTTGATGCGAGCTGAAGCCCCAACATATATTGATCTTCATTAATTTTTCTGGTTCGCTTCATATAATCAGCATAGTAGTATTCTTGTTGTTTAACTTGTGTTTTATCTTCTTCTTCATTTGAGTGTGTTTCACCAGGGCTTTTGAAAAGGGAAATAAATGTGTAAAAGAAAATTTTTAAATCGTATTTAAATGAAATATTGTGAGTGTAGTTTATGTCCTTATCAAAAACCTGTTCCCAAGTGTTTTTGTTTCTCCCAAAGGCTTGTGTTGGTCCAGTTAAACCCGGGCGAACAATATAAAACTTATAAACATCTTCGCTGTAAAAAATCATATCTTTAACAAGTCTTGGGCGTGGTCCAACAATGCTCATGTCGCCTTTTAAAATGTTAAACAGTTGTGGAAGTTCATCAATTGAAAGTTTGCGAATCAATTTTCCATACCAAGTAACTCGTTTTTCATCTGGAAGCAAGTTTCCATCTTTATCGCGCTTGTTAGTCATTGAACGGAATTTATATAAATTGAACACCTTATGATTTGCCCCTGGTCTTGGCTGTTTCAAAATCCCAGGGAAGCCCATAAAAAGAATGTTTAAAAGATAAAATAAAATAAGAAAAGGAGATAGAATAATTATTCCAAGAAGCGAAATAACTATATCTAAAAACCTCTTCATAAACACTGAATAAAAAGAATATGTGATACCCAGTTCTTTATAAATTTTTCTTTTATCTTTCATGGTTACGATAATTATATCTTAATTATTGTTTAAAATCAAACAAAAACACTTATAAAGAGTGCATATTATTGACAAAAACCACCAAAATGCTTATATTATAAAAGCGAGGTAAAAACAGTGTCAAAAATTTTATATGTTGCATCCACAATTGGACACATCACAGACTTTCATTTGCCATATATTGAAAAATTGAAAGAAAAACACGATGTTTTTACTATGGCAAAGAGTTCTGAAAGCGTTAAAGCTGATTTTGATGTTCCTTTTGAAAAAAAGATGTTTTCAAAAACGAACTTTAAAAATAAAAAGATTATTCGTGAAATTTTGGAATCGGAAAAGTTTGATGTTGTAATTTTAAATACAGCACTTGCTGGCTTTTGGGTTCGCTATGCAATGAAGGGCATGAAAAACAGACCAAAAGTTATAAACATTGTTCATGGCTATTTGTTTGATAAAAAATCATCATTTATGCGTAAATTTGTTTTTAGTTTGGCGGAAAAGTTTTTACGCAAACAAACCGATAATATAATTACAATGAATGCAGAAGATTTTGTGTATGCATGCAGCCACAAACTTTGTTTAAAAAGTGTCACAAACATCCGTGGAATGGGAATCAATTCTAAAAGAATTCTTGAAAAAAAAGATTTAGATAAAGACAGAATAAATTTGTGTTTTATAGGTGAGTTATCTGGACGAAAAAATCAAGAGTTCTTAATTCACGCAGTAAAGAAATTAAAAGATGAAGGAATTTGCGTTCATTTAAACTTAGTTGGAACTGGTGATAAACGCCGTGAGTATGAAGAGCTTTCCGTTAAACTTGGAATTGACAATCAAATTCATTTAGTTGGATACACCAGAAATATTGAGCAATTTTTAGCGAAAACAAATTTTTATGTTTCCGCTAGTAAAATTGAAGGTCTTCCATTTAACATCATGGAGGCAATGCTTTGCAAACAAGTAATTATTACTGCCGATGCAAAAGGTTGTGTTGATTTAATTAAAGATGGTCAAAACGGACTGGTTTATAAGTTAAATGATATTGATGATTTTGTGAAAAAATTTAAGCAAGTTTATTATGATTCAAAGCTCCAAGCAAAACTTGCTAAAAATGCGGAGGAAAGTGCAAAAGACTATTTGCTTGAATCCGTTTTTGATGAAAATATAAATTTAATTAACGAACTTATTGGGGAATAATATGTTTGAGGCCGTAAAAGAAAAATATATTAGCTTTGAAAATAAGTTGCCAAAAATTGTAAGAGAGAACAAAAGTTATATTGTTCTTGCAATTGTGGCAACTCTTTTGATGCTGTCAATTTTTTGGTGGCCAATGTATATTTTCGCAATTATATTGATGAGCATATATTTCGTTTTTAGTGATTTGTCAGGCATTGTTGGTGGGTTGTTTTTGTCCGCATGTTTTTCCAGGGTAAGAGTGTTTTTTGTGTCAATGACCATTTTGGGAAGTATTGCAATTTTAGGACATTACATTTATGATGTTATAAGAAAAAAGCAAAAAGTTTATGTTTTGCCACTTGCAGTGACATGTTTTATGGCTCTTTTATTTATTGTAGCAAGTTCTGGCTACGATTTCATGGGAAGCCTTATCGGTCTTGAAATGCTTGGAATTATGTTTTTAATTTATATTGTTTTCTGCTATAGAAAAGAATTAAATTTGCCAAGAATTTATAAACTCTTAGTATTTTCAATTGCATTATCTGCATTTATGTTTTTGTTTATTTATCTATTTCCAAAATATCGCATCAATTTAATTTATGATGACGGAACAAATTGGAGATTTCAATATTTTTCAAACAATCCAAACAGAATGGCAATACTCTGCATATTTGCTCTTAGCTACTATATTTACAAGCTTATTCATCAACAGGGAAAGTTTGTTGCAAATGTGTTAATTATAATTGCATTAGTTGTTGCAGGTTGTCTCACCATGTCAAAAGCATTTTATATTCTTTGTCTTGGATTTTTGATATATTTAATTATTTGGTTAATACTTAAATACAAAGTAAAATCACTTCGTGTAATAATTCCACTTGTAGTAATTTTAGCGCTGGTTGTTTTAATTGATAGACCTCTTTTTGTGAAAATGATAAAACGCTTCACTTATGGAGAAGATACAAAATCACTTATCAACAGAATCACAACCGGTCGCAGTGCAATTTGGTATGCATATATGGAAGCTATTTATGCTTCTGTTCCAAAAATGTTGTTTGGTTATGGACTAATTGCACCTGATGTGATTGATATTGGTTCGCACAGTGTAATTTTGCATATTTTATATAGAGTGGGTTTTGTTGAAGTAATTTTGTTTGGAGTTTTAATTTACTTATATATCAAAGAAGCAAAACCAAAATGGTCTTTTAATTACTCTAAAATTCTTCCACTTTTAACATATTTGGTCATCTCTATTGAAGAACAAATTTTTGATGGAATTAATGTGTGGTTCTTATTTTTTGGAATTATTTTGTTTTTTGCTCGTCACAGCGAAATTGAAAAAAAATCGACTGATGATTTTGGATATAACAAAATGACGGAGTATTTAAAAAAAGATTTTAAACATTAAAAATTTAGAGGTGAGTTATGCCAGTTGGTCCTTCACATTCTCATAGTGGTGGCGGTGGTGGTCATTTTTCAGGTGGCCACGGAGGATTTTCAAGCGGAAGAGTGCACATTGCGCCCCATTCATTTATATTTTTTGGACGACCATTGCGCCTATTTAGTGGGCTGGGGTCGGCTATTGCAGTATTTTCAATTTTTTTAATTATTTCAGCAGCTGTAACAATTTTTGGCGCACTTAAAATTAACTCTGCAAAAAGTGAAATTTTAACAATGGAAAAAGATGCTGTTGAGTATCAAGAAATTATTGAAAGAGCGGAAGCGCATAGCCTTGACAATTCTGTTTATAGCGACTATGGGATTTATGTATTAACAAATATTCAACTTGAATTTAGTCACAAATCATATAATAGCCATACAGGAAAAAAGGTTGACATATATGAAGATCAAAACAGTTTGAAATATTCGCTTTATGCAGATTCGGATGTTTTTCGTGACGGTGTGTCTTGGTATTTTATTGATTTTTTAATCAATGATGGATCTGTTGTGTTAAACGGATCAACATATACCCAGTATTCACAAAATCAAATACAATCCATGACTTCGCTTCGCTTGGCATATCATTCAACGGGGTCATCAACTGATGTAATTAATGCAGATTACAAGTTAACTGACAACCAGCAGTATTTAAGTGCATTTGACAACAAAGCGGTCGGCGAGAAAATGGTGGTGTTTGGAATTGTTTTTGGTGTAATCGCTATTTTAGTAATCATTTTGTTAGGGATTAAATTTTCAAAAAAAGCCAAACTTGAACAACTTAAAAAAGAGGCTGAAATTGAACAAACAAAGGCACGAACTGAACAAGAAAAAGCGAAACTCAAAGAAATAAATAGAGTTTGTGAATATTGCGGGTCATTGGTTCCAGATGGCGAGAGAAAGTGTCCAGCATGTGGATCAAGCAAATTTAAAAACTAAAAGCAATCGCTTTTAGTTTTTTTAAATTTACAATTTAATCAAAAGGTGGTATGATATATTCATGGAAAAAGAACAAAGAGAACAATTTAAAGAACAGTTTTTGCAAATTGCCCGCGAAAACATTAAAAGGGAAGGAATTGAAGAACTTTTAAAGTATTTAGAAACGACAGATTTTTTTGAAGCGCCTGCAAGTTCAAAATTTCATTCTGCGGAAGCTGGTGGGCTTTGTATGCATTCAATCAATGTTTATAAGCGTATGCTATTTTTAGCCGAACATGAATTTGGTGAAGAAAATGTAAACAAAGAAACAATTGCAATATGTGGACTTTTTCATGATGTTTGCAAAGCCAATTTTTACAGAGAAGAAATGCGAAATGTAAAAGAAAATGGTGAGTGGGTTCAAAAACCTTACTATGCTGTTGATGAACAACTTCCTTATGGCCACGGCGAAAAGTCGGTGTATATTGTCAATGGCTTCATGCGTCTCACGAGAGAAGAAGCTCTTGCAATAAATTGGCATATGGGAGGATTTGATAAAAGAGTGCTTGGAGGAGATCAAAGTTTTTCAAAAGCATATTACAAATATCCAATTTGTGCAATAATGCACCTAGCAGATGTTATGGCAACTTATTTAGATGAAGTTGCACCAAATTAAAGGAGAAAATGATGGACTATAAAAGAATTGCAGATTTAATATTTCCAAATTTAAAGTATACAGTTGATGATATTGAAAAGCGTTATAAGCCAAGGAATCTTGAAAAAGGGCAAGTAGTTTCAAGGTATGCTCCAAGTCCAACTGGCTATATGCATGTTGGAAACTTTTTTCAAATGTTTATTTCTTATAATTTAACAAGAGTAACCAATGGCAAATTCTTTTTAAGAATTGAAGATACAGATTCAAAGCGTGAAAAGAAAGATGCAACTAAGGTTATATATGACATTTTGAACAAATTCAACATCAAATTTGATGAATACCAAACACTTGATGGTGTTGACATTGGTGATTATGGACCATATGTTCAAAGCCAAAGAACCGACATATATAAAGCTTATGCAAAAAAATTAGTTGAAGAGGGAAAGGCATTTCCATGTTTTTGCAAAAAAACAGAAGGCAAGGAAGATGTTTTAAAACTCAGGCAAGAGAAGTTTGCAGAAGATGACGAAAAAGAATATGACCCATGCAGAAATTTAACTTATGAAGAAGTTAAGGCAAATTTAGATGCTGGAAAAACTTTTGCAATAAGGCTCAAAACAAAAAATGACGGAACACAGAGAATTAAATTTTATGATTTAATTAAAGGTGAAATTGAAGCCAAGGCAAATGCTAAAGATTTCGTTATTTTAAAAAATGACGGAATTCCACCTTATGCTTTTGCGCACGCTATTGATGATACGCTTATGGGAACAACAATCGTTGTTCGTGGTGAGGAATATATCAGTTCAGTTCCGGCTCACATTGAACTTTTTGAAGCACTAGGTTTTAAACTCATCACCTATTGCCACAATCCACTTATTTGTAAAATTGGTGACAATGGCAACAGAAGAAAAATTTCAAAGCGTTATGACCCAGAAGCTGACATGCGTTTCTATTTTGAAAATGGTTATCCAACTGATAGCGTTTTGGAATACTTATTAAACATCATCAATTCAAAATTTGAAGGATGGAGAGCTCAAAATCCAACAGCCCCTTGGACGGATTTCACATTTGGTGTTAATGACATCACAACCGTTGCTCCAATTTTTGACCTAGTTAAACTTAGCGACATTTCAAAAAACATCATTTCCAGAATGACAGCTGGTGAGGTTTATCAAAATCTTCTTAATTGGGCGGAAGAGTATGATGTTGAATTTGCGAAGTATTTAAAAGCAAATAAAGATTATGCTCAAAATGTGCTTAATATTGACAGGGAAACTCCAAAACCAAGAAAAGATATTTTTAAATGGAGCATGGTTAAAGATTATTTTGATTATATGTTCTTCAAACCAACCAAAAATGAACTTGATGATGCTGATAAAGAAAAGTTTGTTGAGTTTATTGAAGAATATAGTAAAAATTATAAGCTTGAATCAACCAAAGAAGAATGGTTTGCAAATGTTAAAGCTGTGGCTGAAAAACTTGGATATGCAACAGATAATAAAGCTTATAAGGCAAATCCTGAAGCATTTAAAGGAAACACAGCCAAAGCATGTGAATTTATTAGGATTGCATTAACTGGGCAAAAGAATTCGCCAGACCTTTATGAAATTATGAAACTTTTGGGCGAAACTGAAATTAAAAATAGATTTGAAAATGTGTTGAAAAACACAAAGTAGGAAAATATGAAAGAAAGGCCAAAAATTTATTATATTGGAGTTCCTGAAACGGGCAATATGGGCGATCATGCGCTTGTAATTTCCAGTGTAAATTTCATTAAAAAAGCAATTCCAAAGGTTAAAATTATTAAAATGCCATCTAAAACTTGGCTTTTGCAGCGTGACAAAATCAAACAAGCGGTAAAACCTCAAGATATTTTTGTTTATAACCCCGGTGGAAACATGGGAACACAATACATTGACGAAGAGTTTGCTAGGGAAGAACTTATTTTGAACTTTCCAAACAATCCAATCATATCTCTTCCACAAACAATTTATTTTGTTGATGATCATGAAGATTATTACAAGTGGTTTAGTTTTCATCTCAAAGAAGAAATGAAGTATGATAAGGAACTAAAAATCACAACATCAAAAGACGAAGATATCAAAATTTTTCATGATGTTTATGCGTCCCACAAAAATTTATATGTTTTTGCAAGAGAAGAAAAATCATTTGAAATAATGAAGTCAGTTATTCCTGAATGCAATTTGTTTTTGACGCCCGATATGGTTATGAGTTTTTCTTATAAGCAACCAAAAGCCCAAAGGAATCAAGTTTTAATGAGTCTTAGAAGCGACTGTGAAGGGCTTTTAAATGAGCAGCAAAAACAGGATATTAAAGTTGCGCTTCAATTAAAATTTGATGGTGTTCCAATTAAAGAACTAGACACAAATCTTCCATTCAAGGTTAAAAATGAAAATGCTGATGCCATGCTCACAAACATGCTAAATGAATTTGCATCATCAAAACTAGTTGTTACTGACAGGCTTCATGGAATGATTTTTGCAGCAATAACAAACACCCCTTGCATTGTTTTGTCAAATTATAATCACAAGGTTAAAGAAACTTATAAATGGATTAAGGATTTAAAGTTTATTCAAATGGTTGATGATGTAAATCAGGTTGAGGGGTGGATAAATGAATGGCCTTACGAAATGAATAAATCTTTCAGCAATTTAAAACTTAATAAAAAATTTAAAAATTTAAACAAACTTCTTAAAAAAATTTATAGAGAACAAAAAAGGAAATAAATTAAACAATGGAAAAGAAAACTGAAATTAGTGTAATTATGTTAGTGTTTAACACTCCAAAAAAACTTTTGGAAAAAAGCATTGGGAGTGTTTTGGCTCAAACTCAAAAAAACATTGAACTCGTCATTGTTAATGATTGTTCAACAAGAAAAGAAACATTAAACGCACTTTCAGAATTTGAAAAAAAATATAAAAATATAAAAGTGGTTAATCATGATGAAAACCATGGAATGCTTCGTGGAAGACTCACCGGACTTAAAAATAGTTCAGGCGAATATGTTGCATTTTTAGATAGTGATGATTCAATGGAAATTGATTTGCTTAGAAAAATGAAAAATGCTGCAGTAAAAAACAAAGCTGATGTTGTGGTTTGTCCGTTCGTTTTTGATTATGATGAAAACGGTGAAAAAGCATACCTTGCTCATGACCCATTCATAAATAAAGAATTTGACTTAAAAGGTGATGAAATTTCTGCTGCTTATTTCAATCAACAGGGAAAGTGTTTTTCATGGACGCTCACATGGAATAAGCTTTATGACCGAAAGTTGCTTGAAAAAACATTTAATGAGACCCTTAATTTCAGTGAAAAACACAATGGCCTAAATATGACTGAAGACGTTGCCTTTACAACGCCAGTGTTTTTAAACGCATTTCACATGGTTTCAATTAAAGATGATTTTGTTTATTATTACACACATCAAAAACAGAGTATTCAACAAAACAAGAGTTATAAAAAGTGGCTAAAAAATGTTGATGATGTTAGTGCTGTATTTGGATTTGTTGAAGAAGAATTAAAAAAATATGAAAAGTTTGAAGAAAATGAAACAAATTTAAAGCTGTGGAAAAACCACTATGTAAGAACCTATTCAACCAATAAACCCGCAAATCACACAGAGCGAGAAACCCGCAAATATTTAACTGGCAAGTTTAATTTAAGTGAATTTGTTGACTTTGGAAGTCAAAATGAAGATTATTATTACACTCAACAAAATTTCATTACCAACGATTTAAAATCAAAAACCCAGCTTTATGAAAAGATTGTAAATCCTAAAACCAAGGTTGTAAGTTTTGATATTTTTGACACGCTTTTGCTTCGCAATGTTTTTGAACCAAGTGATATTTTTAGAATTTTAGGTGTTGAATATAACAAAATAAACAAAGGTTCATACATAAATTTGGCAGATATTCGTATAACTGCAGAAAGTGAAGCTAGAAAACTGAAAAAAGATAATGAAGATATTGTTCTTGATGATATTTATAATTATATGAACAAGTTTTATTTCTTTGATAAAAAGGAGTGTGAATTTTTGAAAAAGAAAGAACAAGAACTTGAACTTAAATTTGTAAGGGAAAGAAAGTTTTGCAAACAACTTTTTGAACTTTCCAAATATTTAGGCAAAAAGGTAATTTTAACCTCTGATATGTATTTATCAAAAGAATTTATTGAAAAATTGCTAAAAAAATGTGGGTATGAAGGCTATGATGAATTTTTCCTATCAAATGAAATTGGAAAAACCAAACACACAGGAAATTTATTTAAGCACATTGTGAAAGTTCTTGGAGTTAAGCCATCGTCAATTTTGCATATTGGTGATAATTATGCTGCAGATTTCACAAATGCAGTTAAAAATCATTTGCAAGCCCATCATATTGAAAATGTTCGCGAAAAATTTTGGGATGGTCCAACATACAGACATTTATTTATTGAAAACCCAACTTTCACGCGAAATCAAGGATTTGTTGAAAGAACCATGGTTAAAAACATGTATGGCTTAATCAACAATAAAGTTTTTGATAATCCATACATTGGCTTTAATCCTGACACAATGTTCAATGCGTCCCCTGCAATTTTGGGATATTCTGCAGTTGGAATGGAACTTGTTTCACTTAACCATTGGATTCAAGAGCATTCAACAAATTCTGCAAAAATTCATTTTGTTGCTCGTGATGGATATCTTCCAATGCGAGCTTTTGAAGAGTTGAGAAAATATAATTCAGAACTTCCACAGAGCAATTATTTCTATATGTCGCGAAAAGCACTTTTCCCATTAGATATTGCCTGCCAAGATGATTTGCGTTCAATTCCAGCAAAAATGAATTTTAAGTCGCTTTCTCCAAAAAAATTAACTAAATTTTTCAAAGAAGAATTTGTTGATGTTGAAAAAATTAAAAAGCTCTGTGAAAAAAAGGGTATTGGTTTTGAAGAAAAATTTAAAGACTATCCTGAGTTTTTCAAGGGGATAAATCTGTTTACTGATGATGTTGTAAACTACAAAAAGCACAGAGAATATTCAGAACAAATCATTAAAAAGTTTAAAGATATTGTTAGTCCAAACAACAAATTTTTTGATATTGGTTACTCTGGAAGAGCAGAAAGTGTTATAACAAAAATTTTAGGTTATCCAGTTGATTCTCTTTACATTCACACAAATCTTGACACAGCAGAAACCCGTAGTCAAATGGCAGGATTTAAAATTGATTGCTTTTTGAAAGATCAGCCAAAAGTAACTGGCACAATAAGGGAACATATTTTTATGAAATATGCGCCATCGCTTATTGGCTATAAACTTGAAAATAACGAGTTAAAATATATCTTTGAAGAATTGAAATTTGATCAAACCACAAAAGCGGTAACAGAAATGGTTCAAGATGAAGCCATTAAATTTGTTCAAGATTTTTATTCACTTTTTTATGATTATATTCCATGGTTTGCATTTCAAGAAAACTTCATTTCTTTCCCATATGAAAGATACTTAAACAATCCAATGCTTCTTGATAAACGCATTTTTGAATGTGCAATTTTTGAAGATGATATGGGATTTGGAAAAAAGAGTATGATGGAAATGTGGGAAAGTCAAGATATTCAATTTGATGCAAACATGCCATCAAGTCGTGCTGCTCAAAAAATTGCAATAATGTTAAACAAAATGTTCCCAGTTGGAACAAAACGCAGAAAGTTTGCAAAAAAGTGTTACAATGGTTTAAGAAAAATTAGAAATGCTTTTAGAAGAAAAAAATAAAAAGGGGATGCCCCTTTTTATTTTTGTTTACTTTCTTTTAAAAAATGATATAATAATTATATGAAATTAAAGTTAAAAAGTTTTTTTAATTTTATAGTTTTGTTCGTGTTAATCATTCCTGTAATGATAATTTTTTCTGCTTGCGGTTCTGATTATTCAGCAAAAAATTTAGCCGTTGAACTTGGCTACACTTCCGTTGAAGAAATGGTTGAAGGCTTAAAAGGAAAAGATGGCGAAAAAGGAGCAGATGGAGCTGACGGGCGTGATGGAAAAGATGCTGTTAATGCTTATGAACTTTATGAAACGGCAGTTGCAAATGGCGAATTTTCTGGAACTTTTATTGAGTTTTTAAAAGAGTTTAATGTTGTTGCTGATGATGGAAACGCAATTGCATCAAAGGCAATTTTGTCCGTTGTAAGAATAAATAATGGTGCAAAAGACATTGGAACTGGAGTAATTTACAGCATTGATAAAGACGAAGGAAACGCCTTAATTATAACCAATTTTCATGTGGTTAGTTCGGGAAACACAACTTCAAAAGGTATGAGTTTCAAAATTTATTTATATGGTGAAAGTTCTGGAATCACAGCAACTGTTGTTGGAGCGGTTAAAACCTATGATTTAGCTGTTTTAAAAGTGAGTGAAAGTGAAGTTATTAAGCAAAGTCATGCCCGAGCAATTGATTTTGCAGAAAGCTATCATGTTGGTGACAAGGTTTATGCGCTTGGAAATGCAAATGGAAATGGAATTTCAGTAACTCAAGGCGTGATTAGTGTTGAAAGTGAAAAGAACACTATGAAATTTTCAACAACCAGTCAATATAAAATTCGTATGCTAAGGCATGATGCATACATAACACATGGAAACAGTGGTGGTGCGCTTGTGAACACCGATGGGGACCTAGTTGGAATTACAAATGGCGGAATTGAAAACACTGACATGAATAATGCTTATCCGGTTGATTTGGTTCAAAAGGTTGTAAATGCAATTTTAAGATATTGTGAAAACACTGAAAGCACAAACATTAAAGTTGTGAATTTAGGAATTGAAGAATCAACAGTTTCAACCACAATTGAAGAAGTGGATGGCGTTTTAAATGTTGTTTACACACAAAAAATTGAAGCGCTTTCAGGAACTGCTGCGGATGCTGGAGTCTTGCAAGTTGGCGATATTCTTAAACGAATCGAAATTGGACCAAAGGTTTTTGAAATTACTAAAAATTACTCACTTGAAGAGTCTTTGCTTCTTGCAAAGGTTGGGGATGAAATTAAAATTGTGACAAACCAAGGTGGAAGTGAAGTTGTTTGGACCATAACACTTGAAGATTCTAATTTTAAATCAATAATTTAAACAGGTTAATTTAACCTGTTTTTTATTTACATAAAAGCACCTGGTTTTGCACAAATTAAAATTATGAAAAAATTTTTAATATTGCTTTTTATGGTGGTTATTCTTTATCCGTTTGGTAATTATGCTTTAGCATTTGCAAAAACCAATTCAACTGAAATTTTAACCGACACTGTTCCAAGTCGAAACTACACCGTTGTGATTGACGCTGGTCATGGTGGAAGCGATCCCGGTTCAATTGGCTTCAAAACCAAAGTGCGTGAATCAGACTTAAATTTAAAACTTACTTACATGCTCAAAGAAAAACTTGAAAATTCAGGAATAAATGTTGTTTTAACAAGAACTGGTAATGATGCACTTTTGGAAGGCTCAGGACGAGGTTGGAAAAAACTTGAAATGGAAAAGCGTAAAGAATTAATTAAACAAATTCGTCCAAATCTTGTAATTTCAATTCATCAAAACAGTTACACAAATCATTCACTTCGTGGTGCACAGGTGTTTTATGACAAAACCAGTGAAATCAGCAAACAAATTGCTGATTCAATTCAAGAAGAATTCACAGATGACCTTGTTCACGGCAAAAAATGGACCAGCCCTGGTGACTACTTTATGTTAAAGTGCACATATGCGCCGTCAGTTATTGTTGAGTGTGGATTTTTGTCTAATGAGGAAGATGAAAAGCTTCTGTTAACAAGTGATTATCAAGAAAAAATCATCAACGCAATTTACATGGGAATCATTAAATTTCTGCAAATAAAATAAATTCAGGCACTTGCCTGAATTTTTATGTTGAATTAAAACATATCATTTATTTATATTTGTTGCAAGCGGGGGCCAAAATTGTTATAATTATTGCATAAAGGATAAGTTTATGCTGGGAAAGAAAGAAGATTTAAGTTTAACTGAAGCAAAACAAATTCAACCACTTGTGCTTGCCATGATTGGTGATGGTGTTCAAACGCTTTTTGTTCGTGAGTTTGTTGCAAAAAATTTAGGCGTTAAAGTTAATAAAATGACAAAACTTGTGTCAGGTGCAGTAAATGCGAAAGCGCAGTGTGAAATTTTTCAAAAAATTGAGCCACAACTTTTAGAAGATGAAATTGATGTTGCAAGGCGTGCAAGAAATGCACATATTCACACAAAGGCAAAAAACTTTAGTTATTTTGAGTATATTCATGCAACGGCGTTTGAAGCGCTTTTAGGATATTTATATTTAACTGGGCAAACTGAAAGATTAAATACCTTTTTAGAAATGACAGTTGAAAACATAAAATAATAAATTTTTGGAGTTATTATGAAATTTGAAGGTAAAAATGCGGTAAAAGAATTGCTTGCAACCAATGGAAAAATTGAAAAAATTATGCTTGCCGATGGAACAAGTGATGCCGATATTCGTGCCATTTTCAAACAGGCAAAATCTCTTGGAATTCAAGTTCAATGGGTTCCTAAGGCTGCGCTTGAAAAAGCCAGTGAAACTGGTCATCATCAAGGGGTTATTGCAATTGGCGCTGAATATGAATATGCCGAGCTTGAAGATGTGATTTCAAAATGTAAAAACGCAGGCAAAGAAATGTTTTTCATTATTCTTGACGAAATTTTGGATCCACATAATCTTGGCTCAATAATAAGAACTGCTGAATGTGCGGGACTAACGGGCGTTATTATTCCGGCACGCCGAAGCGCAATGGTAAATGAAACCGTTGTAAGAACTTCTGCTGGTGCAACTGCATACATTCCAATTATCAAAGTTCAAAATGTAAACTCTGCAATTGAAACATTAAAAAAATCTAATGTTTGGGTTTATGCGCTTGATATGGCCGGCGAACCAATGGGGAAAACCAACCTAACTGGAAATCTTGCACTTGTTGTTGGAAACGAAGGAGATGGAGTTCATTCGTTAACTCGCAAAACATGTGATGGAGTTATTTCAATTCCAATGTTTGGAAACTTAAATTCACTTAATGCAAGTGTCAGTGCAGGAATTGCAATTTACGAAGCTGTTAGACAAAGGAGCAAGTAACTTGAAAGAAGTAAAATCTAGTGATATAATCAAAATTGTTGATAAATATTCTGGGTTTGTGAATTCGCTTTGCAGAAGATATTTTTTAATTGGTGGCACACATGAAGATCTTTATGAAGAGGGAATCATTGGAATTTTAGAAGCAATAAGAAATTTTAAAGGTGAAAGTCTTTTTTCAGAAGAGTTTGACATATTTGTAAAACTTTGTGTAAAAAGACAAGTTATTGATGCAATCAAAAAATCCAACACAAAAAAAAGTAAAGTTTTAAACGAGGCTGTTGCACTTGAAATTACACTTGAAAGTGGAGAGGAAAGAAACATTCTTGAAACTTTTCAAGACCCCACAACTTCCAACGATCCACTTGACTTAATTTTAGATTCAGAAAAGTTTAATGAAAATCTAGAAAAATGCAAAAAAAAGCTAAGTAAACTTGAAATTGAAGTATTAAACCAGTATTTATCAGGAAAAAAGCAAAGTGAAATTGCTGAATCATTAAACAAAACAACCAAAAGCATTGACGACACAATTCAAAGAATAAAAGGAAAAATGAAATAAGGAGAAGAATATGTATTTAGCTCTTTACAGAAAATACAGACCTCAAACTTTTGATGAGGTTATTGGTCAAAATCACATTGTAACCACTTTAAAAAACCAAATTAAGATGGATAAAATTTCACATGCGTATTTGTTCACTGGAAGCAGGGGAACTGGGAAAACCAGTACAGCAAAAATTTTTGCTAGAGCAATCAATTGTGAAAATAATGTAAATGGTTCACCATGTGGCAAATGTGAAACATGCAAAGCACTTTGTGGAAACAATATTGATGTGCTTGAAATTGATGCCGCATCAAACAATGGAGTTGATGAAGTTAGAGATCTTCGTGAAAAAGTTAAATATCCACCAGTTGTCGGTAAATATAAAGTGTATATCATTGACGAAGTTCACATGCTTACGGGCGCTGCATTTAATGCTCTTTTAAAAACTCTTGAAGAGCCTCCTCAAAATGTTGTGTTTATTTTAGCAACCACTGAAGTTCATAAGCTTCCGGCAACAATTCTTTCAAGATGTTTAAGGTTTGATTTTAAACTTGTTTCAGTTGATGAATTATCAAGTTTGCTTGCAAAAGTTTTAAATGAGGAACAAATCAAATTTGAATCAGAGGCAATTAATATAATTGCAAGAGCAGCAGAAGGAAGCGTTCGTGACATGCTTTCAATTGCTGACCGCTGTGTTTCATTTGCCGGTGATAATTTAACTTACAGCAAGGTTGTTGAAATTTTGGGTGTTTCTGAAAAAGAAGAACTCATTTCAATCACAAATTTGTTATTGTCCAAAAACACAGGAGAAACACTTGTTGAACTTGATAAAATTTTAGCAAGTGGGAAAAATCCGTTGGTGTTTGCAAACAACCTGGTTTCTTATTTAAGGGATTTGCTTATTTTATACACAATGGGCGACAAGGCAAAAAACATCATTATGGCCAAAAGTGATGAATATGAAAAAATGAAGCTTCAAGCTACAAAAGAAAATTACGATGAAATTGTAAGTGCAGTTGAAATTTTAAGTGAAATTGAGCAAGATCTTCGTTATAGTAATCTTCCAAAAATGGTGCTTGAAGCAGCAACAATAAAAATTATTAACGAAAACTCACTTTTGAAAAGAGTTGAAAAACTTGAAGAAATTGTAAATAAGTTTCCCAGATAAACGCCCAAGCGAAGAAAAATTAAAAGAACTTAAAACTGAACTTGAGGAAATTAAATCACAAACTAAACTGGTTCAGTTTGAAAATTCAAAAACAAATTCAGAATCACAAAATCCAGAAATAAAACTTTTAAGTGAGCTCCTTGGAACGCTTCGAAAAGAAAAACAAATGGCTCTGCTTGTAATTTGCAGGCAAATACGAAAAATTGAAATAGTGAATGGAGTTGCGGTTATTTCAGGTGAAAATGATTCAGTTTATGAAATTGAAAGTGATGAAAAATATAATTTAGAAATCACAAAATTTTTTAGAGATAGGAACTTGGGCTTTAAAATACAAAAAAGGACTTCAATTGAACAGAAAATTGAAGAACTAAAAAAATATTTAGGCGATAAGCTAAAAGTTGAATAATAGTTTGAAAAATAATAAATTGTTAGTATAATAGTTATGAGGTGAATTATGAATAATAGATTTGGTGGATTTGGTGGTCCAAACAATATGCAGGCAATGATGCGCCAAGCACAAAAGCTTCAACAAGAGGCAATGCAAGCAAAGCAAGAGGTTGAAGAAACAGTTTTTGAAGGCAGTGCAAGCGGTGGTTTAGTTACTGTTGAAATCAATGGAAAATATGAAATGCTTTCTGTTAAAATTAAGCCAGAGGTTGTTGACCCTGAAGATGTTGAAATGCTTGAAGATTTGGTGGTTGCTGCCTACAATGACGCATCAAACAAAGTTGAAGTTAAAAAGAATGAAAAACTTGGTTCATTTGGGGGCTTAATTTAGTGGACATAAATCAAATTGGACCAATTGCAAAACTTATCAATGAGTTTTCAAGGCTTCCAAGTGTTGGCAAAAAAACAGCTGAAAGGTATGCTTATCATGTAATTAAATCAAGTGATGATTATGCCCGTAGTCTTGCTGATGCAATTTTAGAAGTTAAGGGAAAAATTAAGTTTTGTGAGGTGTGTGGAAATTACACAGATGTTTCACCTTGTAAAATTTGCAGCACGCGCGAAGCTAAAATTTTGTGTGTTGTGAAAGAGCCAAAAGATGCTATGGCAATTGAAAAGTCGGGCGTGTTTAATGGTCAATATCATATTCTGCATGGAACAATCAACCCTCTTGCTGGTATTGGTCCAAACGATATTAGAATTAAAGAATTGTTAAACAGGCTTTCGGCTGGTGAAACAAATGAAGTTATTATTGCAACTAACCCCGATGTTGAAGGTGAGGCAACAGCCATGTATATTGCAAAACTCATAAAGCCACTTGATATAAAAGTAACAAGAATTGCACAGGGAATTTCAATGGGAAGTGAACTTGAATATGCAGATGAAGTTACACTTTCAAAGGCACTGTCAGACAGGAAAGAAATTTAAAACAATAAAAAATCACTGAAATTCAGTGATTTTTATTTTTGATGTTTAAAAGTTCTTTATAGGAATAATTTTTCATGTCGTTTGCCCACAATCTGCTTTTGCTTAACAAATTATCATCAATTAAAAAATATTTGTTTTCTTCGTTATTTAAATCCCATGTAACATCAACATGTTTCCATTTTCCATCAATGAAAACCTGATTCCAGGCATGAGCTTGAGAGTCTAAAATATATCCATGGATAATTTTACATTTCACATTAGCTCTGTCTAAAATAAATTTAAAAGCATTTGCAATTCCAGAGCAAACTGCATTGTGATTTACCAAGCATCCATAAATTGTGTAGGCTGAATCATCTGAAAGAAAAAAGTTTTTGGCGCCATATTTATAGGTCGTATTTTTTCTTAAATAATTGTAAACAAATTTAATTTTTTCAAAATCTGTTTTTCCTTTAATCAAATTTAAAATTTTAGTAGCTTCTGCTTCAACCTGAATAATTTTAGCATTCACATTTTCAGTGTATTCAATTTCTGTAAGTTGATAAACAGGAAGAGTGTAAAAAATTTCAGGATGATCAATTTTAAGGCATTTATAAATTAAAATTTTGTTTTCATTTGATGAAAATCGTACTTTTTTTGGAAGAAGAAGAAAATTAATATTGTGTTTCAAATTTTTAAGTGTATCATAAAGAACATCATAAAAAATTTTATCAGTATTGCTTAATTGTTCTCTGTAATAGCAATAAACACCGTCAAGCCATCCATCATGTGACTGCTTTGGTTGTTTCTTTTTCTTTTTACAGTAAATAAGTATATAGATTGATGGTGAAAAAATAAATAAAAATAGAAATATAAAAGATAATATAGTCATAATTAATTTTCATTATCTCCTGGTTGACCCTCTGGTTTTGTTGAAGAATTGTTATTACCTAAAATGTCATTTCTTAAAGTGAAGAAACCTTGCTCTGAAAACAACATAATAAATTCTTCAAGAGTTCCAATTATTGAAGTGTTGGCATTATCAGAATAAAATTTAACAACAACATCTCTAAATGAAGGGTTGTAGTTGTTTTTTGAAATTGTGTAACTAACATTGCCATGGCAAAGTGCGTGTCTAATTAAAGTTAAAACATAAGTTTTATCACGAACGTTTTCAATATGTTGAATTTTAGAGTTTTTAACAGACTCTCTGTAATGTATTCCACTAGCAACACTTATTGAAGAAATTAAATCACGGTGAGCTTTATATTCATCAGTAAAAATTTTATTATGTGGAAGTTCAGACAAAACTTCTTCATAAAAACCGCTTGTGATTAATGCGTTGTAAGCATATAAACACATTGTGTTAAAAGCAATGTCAACAGGGGCATGCTTAAGACCATTTAAATCTATCAAATTCATGTTCATAGTTTCATATTTTAGTTGGTCAAGCAAGATTTTTTCCGTTTGCAAAATGCGTTTGTTGAGATTTTCAAGCTGGGTTTTTTGATATAAAAGCAGTGCTTTATTTTTAGAAGAAAGGTTTGGACCTTTTAATTCGTAAACAATTTCTTTAATTCGTTTTGCAATCTCTTTCTTTTCATTTGAAAAATCATAATCAGTATCATTAAAAAATTCAAGTCCATATTCAGGGGTTTTTTCAGTTACGGTTTTTGCGATAAGTTGTTGCAGGTTATATAAAATATTAAAATTAATTGTTTGATATTTATCTTTTGAATAAATGTTGTCTGCAACAAATTTTGAAACAATTTCAACTCTTTTATCAAATGGCTTAAAGTTAAAATTTGGAAAGCAGGATATATGAGTTTCAATGAGTTTTTCAAGATTAGGATTAATGTCATTCCCATATCTTTGTTTTAAAAGAGTAATTAAAGAAGGGACATCTCGTTTGTCTTCAATTGAATTTCTAAATGCTTTAAGCCTAACTGATAAATATTCATAAACATCATTAAAACTTACGGTTGGTTTTGAAAAATTTCCCATTTGTGAAAACATTTCTGAAAAACCACGGAGCCACATTTTTGACACAACAAGTTCGTCATCAAATTTATTTCCAATAAATGTGAGAGTTGAATGCATAATGTATGGAACTGAATGAACAAGTCGGTTTCTAACGGCTTTCAATGTTTCAAATGATGAAAGCTCGTGGTCAGCATTTGAGGTATATGAAATTGGATCCGTGGAAAGTGTTAACAATCTAACAACTTCTCCATTAATTTTGTGCTTTTCAATCTTATAGGTTCCATCTTGAATTGTGCATAATGTAATTTCGTTTTGGCTTTGATTTTTTTGCAATTTAACTTTATATGTTTCAAGCATGTTTTTAGCTTCATCACTGGTTAATTGTTTTAAAACAAAATGTCCGTCTAAAATTTCTTGTGATTCAGACTCTTTTTGTGCTAAATCTTCTGAAAGGGATTTTTCAAAATTTTGAACAGCCAAAAAGCCTGATGTGTAAACCCAAAAATCTTTTAGATTTAAAACATCAAAATCGTCAAGCTGAATATCTGTGTTAAATTCAAAAGTATCAATATTTTGATAAATTCTATCTAAAATTTCTAGTTGTCGAAGCGAAAGCGCAATTTTTTGTTTGGATTCTTCAGCTAAATCAAGCTCATTTTCTCCGCTAAAATTTTCTTCAATTTGGCTACTTTCAATTTCATCAAATTCCATATCTTTATTTTACAACCATAGGCTCAATAAGTCAATATTTAACAAAATATTGGTTTTTTGTTATTTTGCTAAATTTAGTTGTATAAATGGATTTAAAAATATAAAATAATTATATGTGAGGTAAATATGAAATTTAAATTAGCAATGACATTAAAGGAGCTCAAAAAAAGAACATCAAAATCAGCTTATCGACCAGTGAAATTTTTAAAATTAGATTCTCGTGAGGTAAAAAAGCTTTCAAATGATGATCTTTTAGTTTTAATGCATTTAACAAGGGCGGCCAAACAATTTGATGTAATAAATTTAAAACTTGAAAATCATCATAACCTTGAGTTCTTGGAATTTTTAAATAAAGAAATTGAAAACGGGAACAAAAAAGCAGTTCTTGCTAAAAAAATGTTTGATTCACAAAAAAGTATGTTTTCACCTGACGCTCTTGGAAATCAAACTAAACTTGTTTTAAATGTTGAAAGGACTGATGGGCAAGGTTATTTTCCTGAAGACTTGAAGGTTGCGGAGTTTCATGAAATTTTAAGCCGAATGCTTGATAGGGGTGAAATTGAAAAAGTTCGTGAAATTTTGAACCAGCGATCAATTGTTGTTCGTGATGGAGATGAACTTGTTGCAATTGATTTTGTTGAGGCCCTTCCTGAATTTCAAATTGTTGCAGATGAACTTGAAAAGGCAATTCATTTTTCAAGCGACAAAAAATTTAACAAATATCTTGAACTTCAAGTAAAAGCGCTTCGCACCGCAGATCCAAAACTTGATGTTGAGGCAGATAAGGCTTGGGCAAAACTTGACGGTGGAAAATTTGAATTCACAATATGCCGTGAATGTTACACTGAAAAGTTGACTAAATCAATTTATGAAAATAAAGAACTTTTAAAGCGCATTGAAGATGCTGGAATCACTGTTTATGCAAAAGACACTCTTGGTGCACGCGTTGGAATTGTGAATAAAGCTGGAACCAAACTTCTTAAAAAATTAAAACAGCTTTCAACCATTTCTGCAAAGTTTATGCCTTATCAAAATGAATATAAAACTGAAGATGAAACTGATGAAATTTCACAAACAGCTGTTGATGTTGACCTTATAACTTTAACTGGTGATGAGGGTGCATATAGGGCAAGTTTGGTGCTTGCGCAAAATCTTCCAAATGATGACAAACCTTCGCTTGCAGCGGGTGGTGGCAGAAGGAATGTTTATCACAGGCAAGTTAGGTTGGGTGTAAATAAAAAACTATACAAAAATTTAATAAATGATGAGCAGTTTAAATATTTCAATCCAGATGCAGACCATTGGGCAGTTATTTGTCATGAAAACACACACTCGCTTGGTCCTCGTTCACATTCTTCTCTTGGGAAATTCAGTTCAATTCTTGAAGAGTATAAGGCCGATATGGGAATGTATGCCTTTTTAGATGAGTTTGTTGCAGCTGGTGCAATCACAGATGAGCAGAGCAAGGAAATTATTTTAACAAGTTTAACCTATGGTTTTTTAAAGGGGAAACCAACGCTTGATCAAGCACACAGAACAAGATCCGTTATGATTTGCAACAGAATGTTTACTGAAAAAGCAATCACACTTGATGATGACGGAAAATTAAAATTCAATTTTGAAAAAGTTAAAGCAGTAACAAAACAAATGATGAGAGAAGTTATTCGTCTTCAAATTGATCGTGATGTTGAAAAAGCGAGAGAGTATGTTGAAAAGTGGTTTGTTTGGTCAAATGAAATTCAACATATTGCTGATATAATCAATAAGCTCAGCAAAAAACTTAACGGCTATTTAAGTCAGCCACTTGCAGATGCAATGCTTGAAGATAATTTTGAAGAAATTTTAAAAACGCGAAAATAAAAGTGGAGGAAACCCTCCACTTTTTTTATCAAACCATGGGGAAATCAAAATAAACCTTTGTGATTAAAATTTTTGAAATTTTATATATGAGAAAAATTCTCGCCAAAATCACACTGTTTATAGGTCAAGTTGACCTATTACATTATATGCAAAAAGGTATTCCATTTTGCACCAAATAAGTAAATTTATAAAAATAAAATAAATTTTGCAATTTTTTAGTTAAAAATTGACAAAGAAAAATTAATAATGTATTATAAAAATAGAAAAAGGAGATTAAAAAAATGGTTGATAACGGAAAACAAGTTAGAAAACAAATTTTTGATGTAATTGGAGGCATTGCAGCATTTTTAACAGTTGTTGTATTTTTGTTGCTTGTAATCAATGCAAAGTGGGCATTTATTCCAGAAGGCAGCTTTGTTATGAATGTTTTGAATATCTGCAAAACATGGGCTCCACTCGTAGTTGTTGCAATTGTTGGTCTTGAATTTGTTTCAACAAAACATTTTGTGTTCAGAATTCTTTTCTATGTTATGATGGCTTTGGTTGTAATTTCAATGTTCTTCCCAAGCACATGGGAACAAGTTGTTGGATTCGTAAACAGAACAACTGGCGCAAACTAATAAAAGCGAGAAAAAAGAGAAGCAAATTGCTTCTCTTTTTTTGTGATTATTTTTTCAAAAATTCTTTCATATAGGCCTTGTATTGTTCAACACCAGGTTGGTTGAATGGATTAACACCCAAAAGATAACCGCTAACGGCGCAAGTTAGTTCAAAGAAGTAAACGAGATATCCATAATAAACTTCGTCAATATCATCAATTTCAATAATAGCAATTGGAACGCCTGCTTCGCTGTGTGCTTTAATGGTTCCATCAAAACCAGCTCTTGAAAGTTCGCTAAATTTTTTCCCATCCAAAAACTTAATTGGGCTTCCAAGTGGAACATTCAAAATTTCATTATCTTTTTGAACATTTTTAACATCAATAAATGTTTCAGCCAAAATTGGTGAACCATCTTGAACAAACTGTCCAACAGAGTGAAGGTCAGTTGAGTAGGTTAAACTGGTAACAAACAGTCCTTTTTTGTCCTTACCTTCGCTTTCATCAAAAAGTTGTTGAAGCCAATCGCCAAATGAACCAAAGCGTTTTGTGAATGATGTGAAAACTTCAACCTTTTTTCCAAGTTTTTTGTTTAAAAGGTGACGATAAATTGCATATTGATAAGCGGGATTGTTTTCAATGTTGTTTGTGAACAAATCGCTGTATGCAAAGCTTGCACCCTCCATAATTTTTTTAATGTTAACATCTGCAACAGCAAATGGCAAAAGTCCAACAGCTGACAAAACTGAATATCTTCCACCCATATTGTCAGGAACGCAAAGAGTTTCAAAACCTTCAAGGTTTGCACGCTCTCTTAAATAGCCTTTTTGTTTGTCTGTTGTGAAAATCATGCGCTTTTTATATTCGCTCTTATATTTGTTTTTCATAAAGCGTTCAATTATGTTAAGCGTGCTTAAAATTTCAACCGTTGTTCCAGATTTTGAAATTACATTAACTGTAACATCTTTATCTTTAAGCAATTCAAGTTTTTCATTCAAGTCAAAGTAGTCCATATTCATTCCCACAAAAACAACTTCAACTTTGCTCTTTTTTGAAAGTAGCTCAAGCCCTGACCTTGCCCCTAAATATGAACCACCAATTCCAACAACCAAAAGTGCATCACTGTTTTCCTTTATTTCTTTTGAAAGTTTTAAAATTTTTGAAAACTCTTTTTTATCATAACAAAGTGGCCAATCAATCCAAGTTGTTCCAGGTGTGTGATCGCCGGAGTGCAAAAAGTCATGAATTTCATTTATCTTTTTTTGGTAGTCCCTTGAATAGATTTCATAGTCCTTTAATTTACTAAATTCTAAATTTACTTTTAACATAAGTACCCCCTAAAATAAAAATCTTGCGCCAATAATTCCAGCGTCATTTGTAAATTTTGCAATCTTAATTTCAACTTTTTCATTGCCATGTCTTTTAAACACATGTTCATTTACATATTTTGTAAGTGGCTTTAAAACCACATCTTTTTGTGCTGAAATTGCACCACCAATAATAATAACATCGGGATTAAGAGTGTTAACAATATTAACAATTCCAGTCCCGGCGTATGTAATAAACCGATCAAAAACCTCTTTTGCAGTTTTGTCTTTATCTAAAAACTCAAAAATAGTTTTTCCAGAAATAGACTCTAGTGGGTAAGTGTTGAGAAGTGAGTTTGGATTGTTCTTCACAGCCTCCTTAGTTTGCCTAATAAGTGCCGCAGTGCTTGCCATGGTTTCATAGCAACCCTCTTCACCGCATGTACATTTAATTCCATTTGAAAATAGTTTCATGTGGCCAATTTCGCCAGAGTAGTTCACTGGCAACAGGTGGCCGTTAAGCGCAAATCCGCCGCCAACGCCGGTTCCAAAGGTAAACATAAATGCACTTCCAAAACCCTTTCCTGAACCCAAAATAAGTTCTGCAAGAGTTGCAGCGTCTGCATCGTTTGCAAGTTTGATTGGAACTTTAGTAAACTTTTTCATCTCCATTTCAAGTGGATAGTTCGTCAAATTTAAATTTCCTGCAAATTTAACAATTCCATTGGTTGAATCAATCATTCCAGGACAAGCCACTCCAAGCCCCAAGGCTTTTTTTAATTCAAAGCCCGACGAATTTTCAATGTTTTTCAGCAATATTATTATATTCTCTGCAAGTGAGTTTGTTTTTAAATTGGTGGGACACTTGTCTTTAAAAAGAATTTTTCCCTTTTCATCAACAACCCCAGCTTTTATGTATGTTCCACCAACATCAACGCAGTAATAAAAATTCTTCATGAAATTCTCCTAATTTCATAATAACACAAATTTTGCAAAATTAAAAATTTTTTCCAACAAAAAAAGAATTAAACTTATGTTTAATTCTTTTGCATCAAAAATTCAAGGAATTTTTTAGGGGCATATGAAATCTCATTTGTTAAGTAGCCACAATAAACATCAAGTTTTGGTGTTGAAAAAGCTAAATTAATTTTCTTAAGTTCGCCAGTGGCAAGGTCTTGGGCAACATAATCTTCTTGAATATACCCAACGCCATTTCCGTCTTTAACAAATTTGATAACAGCATCTGCTGAAGCGGCTTCAATAATTGGATTAATTTTAATGTCAACATATGTCGATTTTAAAAGTTTAATTTCTTCAGAAGTTTGAGAAGTAATTATAAGCGGAAGGTTGTTAACGCCTTCAATCCCAAGGGTTTTTCCGGTGTAAAATTTATCTGTTGCAACAAAACAATGTTCGTATGATTTTATATATGTTGTTTCAACTCTATTTTTTTCTCCAGTAACTGGGCTTGAATCAAAAATTATATCAAGGTTTTGAGAAGAGAGCATGTTGTTAAGTTCATTAATTGGTTTGTTTACAATTTCAATTTTAACATTTGGATGTTCTTTTCTAAACTCTGTTATAATTTTAGAAAGAAAAATAACTGAAATGTAAGCTGGTGCTCCAATTTTAACATAACCTGTGTTTAAGCCCGCCATATCGGTGATTGTGTGTTCACCCTTCCAAATTGAATTGAATGCACTTGAAATATATTTATAAAGTATATCTGCTTCATTAGTGGCATTCATACCATTTGCCTTTTTGTAAAACAATTGAATTCCAAGTTGCTTTTCAAGTTCTTTGATGTTGTGGCTAACTGCTGGTTGTGAAATAAACAATGATTCAGCGGCTCTTGAAATGTTTTGGGTTTCATAAACCACCAAAAAACTTTTATATAAATTGTAATTAATATTAGAAAATTGCATAATTATCCTCACTTTATAAAACAAATTTATTATAAATCAAAATAATTATGATGTCAATATTCATAAACAAAATTTATTGATTGTTCTTGTCATCAAAATAAGTTTCAAGTTTTGAAAGAAACTCAGTTTTTTCCGTCCATTCATCGGCAAGTTTATCAACTGAAATTTGAGTCCTTTCAATTTCTGCTTGAATTTCCATAAGCTTTTTAAAATCGCTAGCAATTTCAGGATTTACAAAGTTTTCATTTAATTTTTTTAAATTTTCCTCTAATTTTGCAGAATTTTCTTCAATTTTTGCAATTCTTGCTTTAAGTTTATTTTTTTCTTTTGAAGCTAAATATGGTGACATTGTTTTAATTTCATCATCAGAATCTGGCTCGCCATAGTTTTCAGGGTATTCAATTTTTTCTGGTTTCTCTTCAAACAGTGCTTTGTTTAAATCTTTCACTTGGCGGGTGTAAGGTTCAGAAAATTCTGTATATGTTCCATTAAAAAATTGAGCGCTATTTTCAGTAAAAACTAAAAGTTTTGTTGCAATTTTTTGAATGAAATATCTATCATGTGAAACAAATATAATTGTTCCCGTGTAATTGAGAAGTATGTTTTCAAGTGTTTCCTTTGAAATAATATCCATGTGGTTAGTTGGTTCGTCTAAAATTAATAGGTTTGGTTTCTTTTCAAAAATTTTTGCAAGTTCAAACCTAACAAGTTCACCACCTGAAAGAGTTTTCATTTCTTTTAACACGTCTTTTCCTGAAAACAAAAATGCACCCAGGCTCGTTCTAATGTCATTTGATGACAAATCGGGAAAAGCTTTTTGAAATTCATCAAAAATTGTGGTTTTTGAATCATATTTTGAAGATAATTGTTCAAAATAAGCAGGTTCAACATTAAACCCAAATTTAAAATGTCCAGAAATAGGTTCAATTTTTCCCATAATTGTTTGAAGAAAGGTTGATTTTCCAAGTCCATTACCACCAATAATTCCCAGGCGGTCGCCCCTTTGAATTTTGAAATCAATTGTGGCTAGTGGGTTTAAATTTGAATAGCCAATAACCAGTTTATTGCAAGTTAAAACATCTGTTCCACTAACAACATTTGGATTTATTTTTGTATGAAAAGGCCTTCCATCGGCCTTTTGTGGTGGGGGAATAATTTCAAGTTTTTCTAAATATTTGATTCTTGATTGAACCGCATTGGCTTTTGTTGCTTTATATCTAAAGCGCTCAATAAATTCATTAATATCAGCAATTTCACGCTGTTGCGCTTCATATTTTTTCAAATTTTGTTCATAGTTTGCATTTTTTGTTTCAATAAATTTTGAGTAATTTCCAATATATTTTGTAAGTTTTTTATACTCAATTTCATAAATAGTGTTAACTGTGTTATCTAAAAATGTTCTATCATGAGAAACAATTAAAACAGCGCCCTTGTAAAGTGAAATATATTCTTCAAGCCATGTGACTGCGCGAATGTCTAAATGGTTTGTTGGTTCATCTAAAAGCAAAAGGTCGGGCTTTGAAAGGACGAGTTTAATAAATGCAATTTTTGTTTTTTGACCGCCAGAAAATTGATTTAAATTTTTGCCCTTGTCATCTTCGCTAAAACCAAAAGATGAAAGTGCTTTGTTGAGTTCTGCAGAATACGAATATCCTCCAAGCATTTCAAATTGGTCGTGGAGTGAAGAAAATTCGTTGATAAGTGATTCTGAATAATTATTTTCCAATTTTTCCTGTATTTTTTGCAGTTTATTTTCAATTTTTATAATTTTTTCATAGCACTTCAACATTTCATCCCAAAGTGAAATATTCTCGTTATCAAAAGTCATTTGTTTAAGTGATGAAATTGTTGGTTTTCCAACAATAGAAAAAACTGGCGGCATGTTGTCTTCTTGATGAAGTTCAATTTCACCAGTCAAAATTTTAAGCAGGGTTGTTTTACCACTGCCATTTTTACCAATAATTGCAATTTTATCGCCAGTGTTAACTTCAAAATTCACATTTTCAAAAAGTGTTTCACCGCCAAACCCAAAAGTTCCATTAGTAATTTTTATCTGCATACTTGTTCCTTTATACGCAAACATTGTATAACAAACTAATTTTTTTCGCAAGTTGTAAATATTGTTTTAAATTATGAAATTGATTCTGCTTGAAGTGTTTACTAAAAGGCAATAAAAAAAGTAGGTTGAACCTACTTTTACTTATTTATTTCCGCCATCATTGATATAAAGCACTCCCAAAACATGTTCACCGCAGTGTGAAGTTATTGTTCCACCTGCCGTGGTTTCATAAATTGTTTCAAACCCCGCCGCAACCAGTGCGGTTTTTGCAGCTTCAATCATTTCTGGAGTTGCGGTTGTGTAAGTTATGAAAGCCACTGATTTATCTGGATTGTTAAATTCTTCAATTGTGTCTTTTGTATATTCTGCAATAACCTTATTCATTTTTCCACGATATTTTTTTGCTGGTTTCATTTTTCCATCAACAAGTTTAATTTGTGGGCGAAGCCTAAGTAGGTTTGCTCCAAGAAGAGCAATTGCGTTACATCTTCCGCCCTTGTAAAGGTAATCAAGTCTTTCAACAACAAAACTTGCTTGAACAAAAGGAACTCTTGCTTGAACCATATCGGCAACTTCTTTAGCAGTGTGTCCAGCATCAATCAATTTTCTTGCATAAAGAACCAATAGACCAATTCCAGTTGAAAGTGATTTTGAATCAACAACAAAAACATTTTTAACGCGTTTTGCAGCCGCTTCTGCATGTTCCACTGATGAAGTGATTCCACCTGAAAGGGTGATGTGAACAACTGCATCATGAGTTTTTAATAATTTTTCAAAGTACTCAGCATAAACATCTTCATTAATTGCACTGGTTTTTGGAAGTTTTTTTGTTCTTTCAACAAATTCGAAAATTCTTTGTGGAATTCCTTCACCATCAACAACTTCTTCATCACCTAAAATGATGGTGTATGGAATAACTGAAACTCTGTTTGTTTTAATAAGTTCATTTGAAAGGTCACAGGTAGATTCTGTGGAAAGTGCAATTTTCATAAATTCTCCTTTATAGCACTGTTAAAATTTTCGGCTTTTGGTTTGTTTGGTGCATTTCTTTCATCTGCCAAAAGTTTATCTTTTAATGCTCTCGCATTACAAATTTCTCGTGTTTCGTTTGTAATATCCACTTCAACACTTTTTCCAGTTTCTGCCTCATAAATTTGAAGCGTTTCATATGTAAAAATATAAATGTAGTTATACCTTTTTTCATATTTTCTTTTATCAAAATTGCGAATTAGGTTTCCAATTGTGGTGGTGTCACAGCCGGCAGATAAATTTATTGCAAAAATAAACAAGTCATTTTCATCAAATTGTTCGTATTCTTGCAATTTTTTATATTTAATTTCAAGAGTTCTTGCGATTCCTGAAAGTCCTTTTTTGATTGTGCGTTCGCCCCTTGAACCTAAAACAATTAAATTTCCATGCTTATTCACCCCAATAATACCCTTTAAAATTGTTGGCACATGTGAGGCAAGTCCTTCAATTGACATTTTAGAACTTGAAGCAAACCGTCTAAACCTTGCAAGCGCATTACGATAAGTGTCCATCAGCGTTGTAACTTCAATGCCAATGCTTGGTGTTGGGTTTGATCCTACTTCATGGCGTGATTCAAGCTGAATATCTGGTTTGTCACGAACAACGGCAAATTTAAACTCAGGGCTATACTCTTCCATTAAATATTTGGCATAGCTTTCATTAAAACATTTATTATTGATTGCAATTTCGAAATCATTTTTTGTTTGCTGTTCACCCATATTTTCATTATATCATATATTTTTTAAATGTTAAACATTTTTATTTAAATTTTATGCTTGAAAAGAATAGATATGCCGCTTTTAATTTGAAAATTATCATAAAATTTGTTATAATTAAAAGTGTTAAAAATCAATTTTAACTAATACAGTAGAAGGAAATATTTATGGAAATTTATCAGGCACTTGCCAAAGAATTTAATATTCGTGAAGAATATTCAGCAAATCTAATTGCATTACTTGATGAGGGAAGCACAGTCCCATTTATTGCGAGATACAGAAAAGAAATGCATGGAAGTTTGGATGATCAAGTTATCCGTAATTTTGCGGATCGTCTTCAATATTTAAGAAATTTTGAGGACAGAAAAAAATCAATAATCAAAAATATTGATGAACAGGGAAAACTTACTGATGAAATTGTAAAAAAGCTTGATGAAGCTAAAACGCTCACAGAGCTTGAAGATATCTATAGGCCATTTAAACCTAAAAGACAAACAAGGGCAACCATTGCAATTGCAAAGGGGCTTGAACCTTTGGCTGAAATTTTTATGGCTCAAAAAGAAGAAGGAAAAACACTTGAAGAACTTGCAGCTCCATTTGTTGATGCTGAAAAAGGTGTTGAAACAATAGAAGATGCCATTGCTGGAGCAAAAGACATTGTTGCCGAGAAAATTAGTGATGACAGTGATTTAAGAAAAGAACTTAGAGAGTTCATGCAAAAAACATCATTCATTTTATCAACAATGAAAAAGCAAAAGGAAGATAAAAAGAAAAAAGAAACGGTTATTGACAACTCAAATAAATATGAAGATAAAGAAGGAAGTGATAAAACTAAAGGAGCTGAAACCTACGAAGGTTATGATGGCTTTAAACAAGAAGTTGCAAAAATTCCTTCTCATAGAATTCTTGCAATAAACCGTGGTGAAAATGAAGGTTTTTTAAAGGTTGAGCTTGAGTTTAATGAAGATAAGTGTTTGGAAATTATTGAGAAAAACTACAAGGTGAAAGAAACAATTTTCAAAGAGCTTTTGCTTGAAGTTCAAAGAGATGCTTTTGAAAGACTTATTGAACCAAGCCTTGAGCGTGAAATTAGAGCAGATTTAACAGATGCAGCTAATGAGCAAGCAATTAAGAACTTTGAACTTAACTTAAAGCCACTTTTAATGGAAGCCCCACTTAAAGGGAAAAGAATTTTAGGATTTGACCCAGGATATAGAATGGGTTGCAAACTTGCTGTTATTGATGAAAATGGAACAGTGCTTGACACTGCAGTTATTTATCCAACTGAACCATTCAAAAAAATTGATGAATCAAAGCGAATTATGACTGAACTTATTTCAAAACACAAAGTTGACGTCATTTCAATTGGAAACGGAACGGCAAGCAAAGAAAGTGAAATTTTTGTTGCGGGTTTAATTAAAACCCTTTCAAGAAAAGTCAGTTACGCCGTTGTGAGTGAAGCCGGTGCATCTGTTTATTCAGCAAGCAAACTTGCAGCTGAAGAATTTCCAGATTATAATGTAAATTTAAGAAGTGCAGTTTCAATTGCAAGGCGTTTGCAAGATCCACTTGCCGAACTTATTAAAATTGATGTTAAATCAATTGGTGTTGGGCAATATCAACACGATATGCCACAAAAAAGGCTGACAGAAGTTTTGGATGGTGTTGTTGAAGATTGTGTTAACGCAGTTGGTGCAGATGTAAACACGGCAAGTTATTCGCTCTTAAAGCGAATTGCAGGACTCAATGAAGGTATTGCAAAAAACATTGTTGCTTATCGTGAAAAAAATGGAGCGTTTAAGCTTAGAAAAGATATTTTAAATGTGCCAAAACTTGGTGAAAAAGCATTTGAACAATGTGCGGGCTTTTTAAGAGTTGTTGGTGGTGATGAAATTTTAGACAACACTTCAGTTCACCCTGAAAGTTATTCAAGTGCTAAAAAACTTTTAAAGATTTTTAAGATGACGGAAGAAGATGTTAAAAACGGAAAGGTTTCAAAACTTCCAGAACTTGTTGAAAGTGCAGGTGAAAACAAAATTGCTGACGAACTTGGCGTTGGTGTTCCAACTCTTAATGATATTGTTAGTGAACTTGTTAAACCTGGCCGTGATATTCGTGATGAAGCTGAGCACCTTGAACTTAGAACCGATGTTCTTGGAATTGAGGATTTAAAGGAAGGAATGATTTTAAACGGAACTGTTCGCAATGTTATTGACTTTGGTGCCTTTGTTGACATTGGTGTTCATCAAGACGGACTTGTTCACATCAGTGAAATTTGTGACAGGTATATAAAGCACCCAAGTGAAGAACTTACTGTTGGTCAAATAGTAAAAGTTAAAGTTATTTCAATTGATCTTGCCAAAAAGAGAATTGGTCTTTCAATTAAAAAGGCAACTAAGGAAGAATAAAAAAACAGAGGTTTAAACCTCTGTTTTTATTTTATTTTTATTTAAGCTTCTGACTGAGTTTTAATTTTTTTCTTTTTATTTGAAACTAAAACTTCAGGGTGAGATTTAATGTATTTTGTCCATTTAATATAACCATAAGTTGTGTTTGTTAAATATCCTGCTTTTAAAACCAACAAAATCCACTGTCCAGCCAAAATATTTAATGCAATTTCAAGGAATGTAACAAGATACCAAGCAATCCATTGTTCACGATATCTTAAAAGAATAAACACACCATTTGCAATTCCAATTGCAGATGCACAAGCGTCAAGATAACAACTTAAATCTTGAACAACTTCATTGTATGAATAAATTCCTTCAAGGTCAATCCATGTGAGCATGTAGCCAATTACAAGCGTCCAAAGTGCTATAGATGCAACAACAATAATGTCTTGCCACCAGTTGAGTTTTCTAACAACTGTGAGTTCATTTTCCTTTTTGTCTTTATGTCTGTTCCAATTAACAAAACTAATAATATCAATTGGAATCCAGAAAAATATTGTTACAGCCATTGTGGCAAATCTTGATGCCAAAACAATAAGGGTTGCAATTTCCGTGAGCTCAACGCCAAGTGAAACAATGAAATTCCATTTGCTTTGTTTTGAAATCAAAAGTTCGCACAAAATGTTTAAAAAGATATCAGCGAGATAGAGTGCTAAAATAACCCCGCCGTTAACCCCATTAAAATCCTCTTCTGGGAAAACAATTGCAAAAACAATTGCGAGAACTGTGATTGAAATGAACCAAATTTTTTCATATGGAGTGAAATATTTCCAAAGTCTTTTATAAATGTTTTCTTTTTGTGGCTGTCCAAGGGCCACAGCTCTTTGTCTTTTGTTTAAATCAACTAAATAAATAAAAAGTAAAATTGCCGCAAGCAAAAAAGCGCCAAGCAGGCAAATTAATGTAATTTGTAATGCTGTCATAATTTTCCACCTTTAATAATTTTTTTTGCAGTAAAAAACATTCTCGCCTATGGAGAAAAGTTTGATGTTTTTGGTGAAAAATTTTTAAATGTCATTTTTTTCTTTCCGTAAGTTTATTTTATATGTAGCATTTTAAACAAAATAAGGGCTTTTTGTCAATTCATTGATTGACACTAATAAAAAAAAGCCATACAATGTTATGTGTTAAAGGAGAAATAAAATGTATTTAGGATACGATATTGATGAAAAATTAGTGAAACTTGCTGACGAAGTTGAGCTTGAACTTAAAGACAAATTTAAAGAATATGATGAAATATGTCTTTATAACAGCGCAAGAGTTTTAAGAGCTTTTCAAAACAAAAGAGTTTCAAGCAGTGACTTTGTTGAAGTTAATGGATATGGCGCTTATGATGAGGGAAGAAATAAATTAGAGGCAATTTATGCTGAACTGTTTGACACTGAAGATGCCCTTGTTCGTCCGCAAATTATGAGTGGAACGCATGCAATTTCACTTGCATTTTTTGGGCTTTTAAAACATGGTGACACATTAATTTCAATTTCAGGCACCCCTTATGACAGTTTGCAAACAATTGTTGGAACCGCCGGAAATAGCAAAAATTCACTCATTGCAAACGGAATTAAATATGAAGAAATTGAACTTGTTAACAACGACTTTGATATTCCAGCAATACAAAACAGGCTTAAAAATGGCGGTGTTAAAATGGTTGAAATTCAAAGAAGCCGTGGATATGCTCATCGTGATAGTTTAACAATTGAAAAAATTGAAAGAGTTTGCAAGGCAATTCGTGAAGTTAATAGAGAAGTTTTAATTATGGTTGATAACTGCTATGGCGATTTAGTTGAAAGGAAAGAACCAACTGCAGTTGGTGCTGATTTAATTGTGGGATCACTCATGAAAAATCTTGGCGGTGGAATTGCAAAAACTGGCGGTTATATCGTTGGAAAAAAAGCTGTTATTGATGACATTGCAGAGCGTTTTTCAGCCCCTGGACTTGGAAGGGAAATTGGAGCAAACTTCAATGAAAATATAAATTATTTCAAGGGATTGTTTATGGCTCCACATGCGGTTTGTTCAAGTTTAAAAGCAATGACATTTGCAAGCAGACTTCTTGAAAAGCTTGGTTTTGATGTTGATCCAAAATGGGATGCAAAAAGAACTGACATAATTCAATCTGTCAATCTTGGAACACCTGAAAATATGGTTAATTTTCATATTGGAATTCAACATGCTTCTCCAATTGACAGCTTTGTAACTCCAGTTGCAGCCCCAATGGCTGGATATCCTCATGATGAGGTTATGGCCTCTGGAACATTCACTCAAGGTTCAACAATTGAATTTTCATGTGATGGCCCGATGACTCCTCCATACACCGCTTACATGCAAGGTTCACTAACTTATGATTATGGGAAACTTGGAATTTTGCTTGGAGTGAATGAAATTCTAAAAAATAAATAATGCTAAAAATTTTAGCATTTTTATTTTGGAAATTGCTTAAGTTTGAATATAATATAATTATGTATAGGAGGTAAATTCATGAAAGAATTAGTTATAAAAAAGTGTTTAAAATGTGGAGCACTTGTAGAAGTTTTAAAAGATTGCACATGTGACAATTGTGGAATTCAATGTTGTGGTGAGCAAATGAAACAACTTGTTCCAAACTCAGTTGATGCCGCTATTGAAAAACATGTTCCAACCTATGAGGTTAAAGGGCAAAAACTTTTTGTAACAGTAAACCATGTTATGGAGCCAGATCACTACATTGAGTGGATTGCACTTGCAACTGAAACTGAAGTTTACAAAAAGTTTTTTAAACCAGGTGAAAAAGCAGTTGCTGAATTTCCATATGTTCCAGGAAGCACAGTTTATGAACTTTGCAATAAACATGGTCTTTGGAAAGCTGATGTAAAATAAAATTAGTCCCTAAACTATGGGACTTTTTTATTTGCAACATTTTTATTCGTGTGGTAGTATAAGAAAAAAAAGGAAATAAAAAATGTATAAACTTTGCATTTGTGATACATCGGTTTTCACAATAGAAGATATTTCAGGTCTTGTTGATCTTTTGCCAAAATCTCGTCGTGAACGTTATGACAAGTTTATGTTTGAGCGTGATAAAATTCACACAGTTTTGGAATATTTTATTGTGAAACAAATGTTGGGATTTTCTGAAAATGTAGATTTTGTTTATGGAAAAAATGGAAAACCAAGCATTCCAGGCAAGTTGAATTTTAATATTAGCCATTCTGGAAACATTATGGTTGTTGCGGTTGCGGAGGCGGAAATTGGTGTTGATATTGAAAAAAATGTCAAGCCAAGCAAGGAACTTGTTGATAGAATTTTATCTGAAAATGAGCAAGATGATTATAACAAGTTTGGTGAAAAAGAATTCACAAAACTTTGGACTCAAAAAGAAGGTTATATAAAGTATTATGGCGGAACTATTGCCGATGGAATGAAACATATTTTGACTGATACACATATGGTGGAATTCTTTTTTTATGATTTTAAAAATTATCAAATATGTGTATGCTTAACATCAAAAATAAGGCCGACTGATTCAATTAAAAAAAGGATTGAAAACAAGCCACTTGATCCTAATGTTGTTGGCGTTATTCATCAAGATGACGGAACTGAACAATATTTTGAAGAAGGCAATGAATTTAATATCAAACAAATGATTGTTTCCAAAAACAAAAAAATTCTTGCACTCAATAACCGTGTTTCTAAAATTGTGAAAGATATGGCAGTGAATCGAAGTAAGGTGTTAAAATTTGGATTTTCTAAAATTTTTTCAAAAGTAAAATTTTTTACCGAAAGTCAATTAAAAGCAATGTTTGGAAAAGGATCAAAAAGTGAAAGGCATCGTTTAATTTCAAGCATATATAAAACCATTTTTGTGCTTGATGATGAGGAGATGGTTCCAGGGATGGATTATTTTGGAGAACTTATAATGTTTAATCCAGCCATTCAAGATGTTGTCACCATCAATCAAGTTGGAATTAATGAAAATGGAAAAGTGATTGTTTATGATGTTAACTCAAAAGAAGAGGAGTTTGCCAAACAAAAAAGCAAATAAGTAATAAACATTTTGAATGAAAGTAATTAAAAATATGCATGGAGCAAAAGTAACTTCAAGCATATTTTTTTGGACTTTCAAATAAAAATTTAGTATACTAATCATAAAATATGAGGAAAAAAATGACACAGAAATTCTTTACAACCAATGATGATTTTAAAGCAATAATAACTCGCAATTTGCCAAAGGTTAATAACATTCATCAAATTGAAACGGGTTGGACAAACTTTGTTTTTAAGGTAAACAGTGATGGGAAAATTTTTTATTTTCGTTTTCCACGAAATGACTTTTTTTCTGATGCTCTTGTAAAAGAGGTTAAAGTAACTGAATTTGTGAAAGACAAAATTTCACTTGAAACTCCAAATTTAAATTTACTTTTTGATGCTGGAAGACCATACACAATGCATGAAGAAATCCCAGGTGAAAGTTTAACGAATTGTTATGCCGATTTAACGATTGAAGAAAAACTAACTTTAGCAGACGATATTTGCTTGCTTTTAAAACAGTTTGAAAACATTTCAATTGCTGGTAAAAAAAATCTTCAGTTGGTTTCAAACTTTTTAGACAATCTTGCAGGTGTTAGCCAAAATAATTATGATTTAAAAAAGCATGACGCCATTAAAAGATGCGAAAAAGAAAAAATGGTTTTTTCACATGGTGACTTCAATCAAGGTAATTTGATTTTAAGAAATCATAAACTCGTTGCAGTTATTGATTTTTCATTTGCAGGCATTTCAAGCGGGCTAGTTGATGTGTCGCGAATTGCAGGGAGGTGTCCAGCAGAATTTAAACCAATTTTGCTTGCAGCTTACAGTAAAATTTTGCGTTCTGTTGAGCAAAGTGATTTTGATGAAATTGAACAGGCTTGGAACTATGTTGATTCGCAATACATTTTATACATAAAGCAAAATCATCCAGAAATTAAATTGAGTTCAATTGCATAATTAAAATGTTATATGGGAAAGTTGTAGAGGTGAAAAAATGAAGTTAGTAACTCAAATTGTGAGTGATGCAGAACTTTCTGTTGATGGAAAAATAATTTCAAAAATTGGATATGGACTTGTTGCATATTTTTGTGTTGAAAAAGGTGATGAAGAAGAAAAATTGCAATTTTTCGCAAAAAAGATTGCAGAAATGCGAATTTTTCCAGACGACAATGGAAAAACAAATCTTTCAATTAAAGATGTTAATGGTGAGGTTTTGTTAATTTCTCAATTTACTCTTGCCGGAGATTATCTTTCAAGTCGTCGGCCATTTTTTGGAAATGCTGAAAATCCAGAAAGAGCGGAAAATTTATATCTTAAATTAAAATCAATTTTAGAAAAAGATTATGGTTTAAATGTAAAACTTGGTGTGTTTGGTGCGGATATGACGGTTAAACAAACCGGAAGAGGGCCATTTACAGTTTATTTAGAAAGATAAATAAAAAATAAAAACTAGGAGTATTCCTAGTTTTTATTTTAGCATCATTTCAATTGCTTCTTTGTAAATATTTTTCACTGATTCATAATTTTCTGGGTGCATTCCAACATACTTATTTGTTCCAATTCCACTATTAACTTCTAAAACCAAAAGTTCATTATTTTCGGTTTCAATAATATCAACGCTAACAAACCCCAAATTTAGTTCATCAACAACTTTGGTTGCAATTGATAATAACTGGTCATATAATTTTTTATCTTCAATTGGCTTTGTTGTTGAGCCTTGTGATAAATTAAATTTCCAACCAAAAGTGTATTTTTGGCCAGTCTTTAAAATGTCATCAAACTCACTTCCATCAAATTCATGATTTTCAAAGTAATTAGAATTTAAACTTAAAAGGAGTTCTTTAATTGTGTGCTTTCCATCACCAACAACTTCAGGCAAGCACTTTGCATAAGAAAGTTTAACTTTTCTGCCAAGCATAATAAATCTATATTCATGGCGAATTTTATAAAACGGACAAAAGCTCACAGAACGAGATTTTTCAAAAAGTTGTTTGAGAGCTGGGCGAATTTGTGATGCTTCAGTTATATGAAAAACACCTCTGCCACACATTCCGTCATTTGGTTTAATGACAATGTTTTTATCATGATTTTCAAAAAAATCTTCAACCACATCATAAGAATTTAAACCATTAACATATTCTGATAAATTGTCTTCGCTGTAGAGTAGGTTATGTTCAATAACTGGAATGTTCTTTTCTTTTAGAGCACAGTAAAGTGCAAATTTATCGTCTAAAATTAATCCAGTTGCATGTCCATTAAGGTCAAATTTTCTTCCAATCAAATAACCAGTTTTTCCATTTTTTTCAAAAACAGTAACCCAGTTGTTTGATAAAAACGAACACTTTACACCAATTTCGTTGCAAATTTCTAAAAGCATTTCATTAAAGTTTCCTGCCATTGTTTTCTCCATTAGTAAACTCAATTAATTATAGCACACTCAAAATAAATAAAAAAATAAAAAACCACTAAACAAAAAGTTTAGTGGTAGTGTTTTTTGTAAAAATTAAACGGTGCGTCTAATTTTTCTTTTTGCTCGTGTTAAATAAGTAACCCCAAATGCACCAGTCATAATTATTGGTGTGAAAATTGAAACATACATCATTACAACAGGAACAATTGTTTTGCTCAAATCTCCAACTGTTTCAACATTGGCGGTTATTGTGGAATAAATTGAAAAGGTTAAAGATAAAATAGCAGCAACAAAAATTAAAATATTGGCTAATTTAAACTTGTCTTGTGCAACCATAAATGCACCCATTGTTCCAAATAGCAATGTTAAAAGTATTTTTTGAAAGGTATCTCTATATGGAAGAATGTTGTTTATGAGAATGGCTAGCAAAAAGAAAGCTATTGCTGCAATATAATAAAATTTTGATTTTCCATATCCAAATAAAGCATAAACAAATAATGACAAAAAAGATAGAATTATTGCAATTGAATTTGCAAGCATATTATTAAGCCCATTTTTCACAATGAAAGTTAGCAGGCCAATTTGTGCAACAAATCCAACAATTGTTAAAATCATTTGCAAAAACAACATCATTGCATTGTTTTTGGTTAAACCGAATTTTGTTTCTGTATCCATATTTTCTCCTAAGTTTAAAGTAATTATATTTTATTACAAACATTGTTTTTGTGCAAACAAATACAAATAATTTAAAGAACAAAGATAATAACAATTTTTAATGATAAACTTTAATATTGTTTATTTTGTGAAAAACAAAAAGATAGTGTTAAAGAAATGTCCGATGAAGAAATGAACGATATTCTTGAAAGATTACTAAGCGTTCGTCAATAACGAAAGAAAAAAAAGAAAGAGATTTTGAGATGTAAATTTAATAAAAATGGCACTCAAGTATTTATTTTCAAAAATTTCATGATAGAATGAAAGAAAAAGGTTGGAGAGGTTTTAATGTTTCTCCGACCTTTTGCATTAAATGAGGAGATTTGATATAATATGGGTATATTTGATGATTTATTAGGAAACTGGATTCAAATAATTGATGAGCAAAATGAAATTACAATAGATAATTATGGATATGAGACAGGTGTAATTGAAGGAACGACAGGAAATCACTGTGTGAAATGTGTTGCTGTAAATAAATGTTGGTTTAAGAACGAAAAAGAAAAGAAACCAGAAAAATTTAACTATACAGGGGTTAGTATTGTTGATACGATTGCAAAAGGTTTATTTCCTGGCTTATATCACTATAGATGTCATTGTAAAGATATACCAATTTAAGTGTCTTCAATAGAATCTATCCAATTGTTAGTATCAGAAGGTAAGAAAAATTGGCTCATAAAAGACAAAATTGATTGGATAAAATCGTTTGGATATCACGATGTTAATGCTTTTGTGAATACTTTATTACATAAAACTCAAGAAGCATATTTTTACGGAAACTATATTATAGTTAATCATACAAAATATGGATGTAAAATTAATTTACAAGTAGATATTCCTGGTGTAAACGAAAAAAGTGGAAAAATTTACAAAGTTAAAACTAATTATATGATTTTTCCAAACGGAAAATTAAAATGCAATACTTTATTAGGAGGTTGGCAAAATTGAAATATTTAGATGATGTTAGAGTCTTAAATGACAATTACAAAGATGAAGGCATAACAAAAGACATGGTAGGAACAATTATTGAACCAGATATAAGGTGGAATAGTTTTTTTGTTGTTTTTCAAGATCAACGCGCTTATGATAAAAAATTTATAAGTACAGAGGGCAATATTTACAAATTAAATGATGATATTTGTACTGGAATAAAAATAAAAGATTTAGAATTAGTTAAAGATAATAATTGTACAGACTTATTAATATTGAATGACTTACCAGAAAATCACAAAGATTGGTGGTGTAAGGTTGAAGATGGGTTTATTTTAAACTTAAAAGGTGAAAGAAAAAATAAAATCCCATATGATTATGACAGTTAAATGGTGACAAGAATGAAAAAATTAGATTTAGTAAAGTTAAAAAATGATAAGCCTTATTAAAATTAAAGAATATGATATGGTGGAATTGCTTGTTGAATAAGATAGATACGCCAAGTTTGGGATACATAAAGGCGATAGAGGTTGTGTTATGGATAATAATGCAGTCCAAAATTATATTGTTGATTTTTTTATGCTGGAGCTATATGTGCGGGAATAAGGTCTTCGACCTTTGTCTCCGCTTACGCTTCGCCGAGCGAACCAGTCCGATTCAAAAACCCCGTTTCTAAAAGCTGACGATTTTCCGCCTTAACCATAAAAAAAAGAAGACTTCCGTCTTCCCTTTTTATGGAGCTACTGGCGGGAATCGGACCCGCGACCGCCGCATTACCAATGCGGTGCTCTACCACTGAGCCACAGTAGCACTATTTTTGTAAACGTTGTAATTATAAAACAAAAGAACAGACATTGTCAATAATTTTAATAAAAGTTATTGAGCGTCTGTTTTTTTATTACTGAAATGTTTTCATATATTCAAGAAGTTCTTGTTCAAGAGATTCAAGCCTTGAAATTTCGTCATTCGTTGTGGCTTTTGCTCTTGCTGATTCAATGCGCGCCTTGAGGGATTGAGCACAATCAAATTTATTAATTTTTCTTTCATATTCAACAGCTTGTTTTGGTGTAACAATAAAATCTGTTTGCGTTAAATTTTGAGTTGGAAAATCCATTAAGTTTAAAATGTTAATTTGTTCAGCAGAAAGTTTATTATTTATTGTTCTGTAAATAGGAACTGGCTCTAATTTTGATGTTGCGCCTCTCTTTAAAATTTCAATTATGTCGCAAGCTCCAGTTTTGTACATATAGTCAATTGTTTCAGGGAGCCCATTATAAGCCAAGTCATGATTTTCTGGGGGAACCCATCTGCAACTTCCAGTTTGCGCAAGTTCCAATTGACATCTTTCAATCATTGACATTTTGCTTTCAAAATCAGATACAGCGAGCGCTCTAACAATAACAATGTATCCAGCCTTTTTTAATTTTGCGATTGCGTTGTCAACAATAAAATTGTTTTTAAGTGTTTGATGCAAAATGATGTTATATTTTCCCTCAATCATTTTATCAATCATTCTTGGTGTTGCAGCAAATGATAACTGGTCTGTTAAATCCGTAAAAAGCTCAGGATAGTTTTCATTTATTTCTGCAACAGCTGGGTGAGAATGCCTGTAAATATCATTATCAATAATTGCAGTATTTTCATTTAAATAGGAAATTGAATTTCCAATTATACTTGTTTTTCCAGCCCCAGGCTGTCCACCTGCAACAATTGCAATTGGGTGTTTTTGTGGTGAAATTGAACAAATTTGTGATTGGAAAATATTTTCTAAAACTTTTTCAAATTCTTCACCTTTAATATTATAATCGTCAATTGTTTTTCCGTATTTTTTTAGTCTTTCGTTTATTTCATTTTGCCTTTTACTCATATTAGCATTAGCCATTATTTCTCCTTCGTAGCATTGGTAAATATTCATCAATAGCTTTATCAATTGTGTTTTTATCATTGCGCAAAATCAAGTTTCTTTCTAATGTAAGCATTTTAACAAATTCTTTATCTGTCACTTCATTTGAATTTGCAAATATCATTAAAAGTTCATTAACGGTGTCAAATGCCAAATCCTTTTTCATTTCGTCATTCATAAGCTCCACCTATTTTTTTGCACGAATTTCTTTAACTGTTTGTCTCAAAATTTTAATTCTGTCTTTTGCTTCGCTTGGTTCATGCCCACAAATCAAAAAGTCGTCAAAAGCAGCATCAATCAAACGATCATCAATTTTTTTAAGAGTTTCATCTTCGCTTAAAATTCTTCCATTTTTAATTGCGTCCACAGAGTTTTTATAAGTGTTCTCAATATTTGTTTTAAAATATTTTTCAATTAGTTCGTTTTCTTGCGCAGTATTTTTTTCATTGAGTTTGCAATAAATAATTCTTGGCGATGTTGGGTTTGTTTTTCCACGCATTACAACTTGAATGAAGTTGTAGTTTTTAATATCATTTTCAATGTATGAAAGGGTATCGGGGATTGAATTAAAAGCTTTGTCGTGATTAATTGGGTCAACCCATCTGCAAGTTCTGTCAATTTTAAGTTGAACCAAGCATCTTTCCATCATTGAAAGGTAACTTTCAACACTTGCTACGGCAAGTGCCATAACTCCAACGGTGTAACCATTGTCTCTAAGTTTTTGCATTGCGTCATCTGCAATTCTTTTGCTTTTCAATGTTTGGTGAATAACAAGGTTATATTTTCCCTTAATCATTCTATCAATAATGATTGGGGTTGCATAAAAACTTAATTGATCAGTGCAATCTGTCATAAGTTCCGCATATTTTGAATTTATTTCTTTAATTTTAGGATGAAATTCACGATATGTATCATTATCAATAATAATATTGTCATCTTTCAAACACTTTTGAGCATATCCAATAATTCCAGTTTTTCCACCACCTGATTGTCCACCAACGACAACAGCGATTGGATGCTCATGTGATTGAACTCCAAGTGTTAAACAATCACAAATAAGGTCAATTGTTTTATCAAGTTCTTCTTGGCTGAGTTCATATTTTTTTGCAATTTCTTGAATTTCTTCTGATGAATATTTATCGTTAACCAATTGCGTTCCCCCTTGAATTTTCGTATTCTTCTAAAAGTTCATCAATAACTTTTTTGTTAAAGTGATAAACTTGTTTGCGCATTTCTAAAATACGCAAAACTTTTTCATTGTTAATGTTTTTACTTTGAACACATGCTTCGCCAAGCATTTTCTCAACTATGGCTTTTGCAAGTTCAATTTTTGTGTTATTTTCCATAAAATTGCTACTTCCCATTTAATTTTACAGTGAAAATTATAGCATTTTAAAATTATTTTAGTCAATGAAGAAATTTACAAAATTTCACACTAATTTTTTATAATAAATATTACTTATTTTTATATCAGCAAACATAATAAAACAAAATAATTTCATTTTGAAAATATCTGAGTTTATGATACAATAAAAATAGATTTTTAAAGGAGAATTTTATGGAAAATAAATATAAAGGAACACAAACCGAAAAAAACTTACAGGCAGCATTTGCTGGTGAATCACAAGCAAGAAATAAATACACTTATTTTGCTTCAGTTGCAAAGAAAGAAGGGTATGAACAAATTGCAGAAATCTTTTTGAAAACAGCTGAAAATGAAAAAGAGCATGCAAAAATGTGGTTCAAAGAGCTCGCTGGAATTGGAACAACAGCTGAAAATTTGGCAGCTGCAGCTGATGGTGAAAACTATGAATGGACTGATATGTATGAAGAATTTGCAAAAACTGCTGAAGCAGAAGGTTTTTCAGCTCTTGCATTTAAATTTAGAGCAGTTGGGGCAATTGAAAAAACGCATGAAGAAAGATATAGAGCCCTTTTAAAAAATGTTGAAACAAAGGAAGTTTTTGAAAAGGGAACTGTTAAAGTTTGGGAATGCAGAAATTGCGGACATATTGTTGTTGGAACAAAAGCTCCAGAAGTTTGTCCAGTTTGTGCACATCCACAAAGCTATTTTGAAGTTAGACAGGAAAATTATTAATACCATGGCAAGTAAAAACTATAGAGCAGAAGTTGTTCTTTACAATGGATATTTTGATTGTAATGACAAGTTAAAACCATCTGCAATTTTTATGCTGTTTCAAGACATTGCAAGTATTCATGGTGAAGAAATGGGCGTCGGTTTTGAAGCAATGGTGAAAAGTGGTTATTATTGGGTTGTAACGCGAGTTAAGTATGATGTTTTAATTCAACCTCAAGTTTATGAAAAGGTTATAATTGAAACTTGGCCACACGCTCCAGGAAGAGTTGATTTTGACAGAGATTTTTTAATTACAAACACAAGTGGAGAAGTGTTAATTAAAGGCACGAGCAAATGGTGTATAATTAGCACTGAAACAAGAAAACTTGTTCCAATTTCAAATATAAATTATTTAACTGAATTTGATTCAAAAATAAATTATGAAGAAAGATTTTTAAGAACCCCTTCCGTTGAAAATTTTGGAACGCCGGTTTTCACTCATAAAGTTACCTACAATGAAATTGATCATAACAAGCATTTAAACAACACTCACTATGCCGATTATGTTTTCAATGCTGTATGTGGAAAACTTTCGTCACATGTTGAAATAAGTTTCATTGCAGAGTGTAAACTTGGTGATGAAATTGAAGTTTTTAAAATGAAAAACGAAAGCGGTGAAACGCTTATTTCAGGATATGTGAATGGCGAAATTAAGTTTAGCGCAATGGTTAAATAAATCTATTAAAAATGTATAATTATTTTTAAATTTAGCATAAATTTACAGTTTAAGACTAAAACAATAATAAAAAGAACTTGGAATTTCCAAGTTCTTTTTGTTTAACAAATTGTTGTAATTTTATTTTCTTTTAAAGATTTTTGAACATCAATAACTCGTTGATTTGATGAACCACGCCATTGAAGTGTGAAATCATGAAGCTCATCAACATATTGTCCGTCAACTAAAACATCAATATATTTAAGGGCTTCTTTATCTTTTAAATCTCTGTCAAAAAGAAATCCACTCCAAACCCAAACATTTTTGTTTGGATATTTTTCTTTAAAAGCCTTTGCAAGCATTGTTGTTGCTTCAATATTTTTTGGGTGCATTGGTTCGCCACCCAAAATTGATAAACCTGCGATTGTTTCATCTTCGCAAAGTGACAAAACTTTTTCAACGGTTTCTTTAGTAAATTCTTTTCCGCCTTCAAAATCCCAAGTTTCAGGGTTAAAGCAGTTTTTGCAATGAAATGCACAGCCTTGAAGGAAAACAGAAACTCTAATTCCAGGACCGTTTGCAATATCCATTTTGCGAATCAAATTATATCTCATTAGTCACAAACCTTGTTATCAACATGCAAAACTCTTTCTTTTATTTCTTGAGTTCTGCCTTTATTCCAGAAGTTTGAACCAATGTAACCGCAAGTTCTTCTTGCAACATTAAGCAAATTGTGATCTCTGTTGCCACAATTTGGACAATACCATTCAAATTTATCATCAATCAAAATTTCGCCGGTATAACCACATTTTTGACAGTAATCTGACTTCGTGTTAAGTTCAGCGTACATAATGTTGTCATAAATAAATTTAATAATTTCCAAAACAGCATCAAGGTTGTTTTGAAGATTTGGTGTTTCAACATATGAAATTGCACCACCAGGTGAAAGTCTTTGGAATTCGCTTTCAAGTTTGAGTTTTGAAAAGGCATCAATTTCTTCAAAAACAGGAATGTGATATGAGTTTGTGATGTAGTTTCTATCAGTAATTCCTTTAACAATTCCAAATCTATTTTTCAAACATTTAGCAAATTTATAAGTTGTTGATTCAATTGGAGTTCCATAAACAGAGTAATCAACGTCTTCATCAGCCTTCCATTTTGCACAAGCATCATTAAGTGCTTGCATAACTTTAAGGCCAAATTCTTTTCCAACGCCACCATCAGTGTGTGAATTTCCCGTCATATATTTAACGCATTCATAAAGTCCTGCATAACCAAGTGAAATTGTCGAATAACCATGTTTCATAAGTTCACTAATTGATTCGCCTGGTTTAAGCCTTGCAAGTGCGCCATCTTGCCAAAGAACAGGTGCAACATCACTTGTAACGCCGCAAAGACGTTTGTGTCTAATTTGAAGTGCTCTGTGGCAAAGTTCAAGTCGCTCATTCATGATTTTCCAGAACTTATCCATGTTTCCGCCTGATGAAAGGGCAACATCTGGAAGGTTGAGTGTTACAACACCTTGGTTAAATCTTCCGTAATATTTTCCTTTTCCATCAACATAGTCTTTTGCGTTTGCAATGTTTCCTTTAACTCTGTCTGGGGTTAAGAATGAACGGCAACCCATGCATGGGTAGCAATCTCCATGGCCATATTGATTAATTTTAAATTCCCTCATTTTCTTTTCAGAAATATAGTCAGGAACCATTCGTTTAGCAGTGCATTCTGCAGCGAGTTTGGTTAAATACCAATATTTTGAGCCTTCTTTAATATTATCTTCTTCAAGAACATACAGAAGTTTTGGGAATGCTGGTGTAATATAAACGCCCTTTTTATTTTTGAAACCAAGAATTCTTTGTTTCAAAAACTCCTCAATAATCATTGCAAGTTCTTCTTTATATTCTTCTGTTTCACCTAAATACATGTTAACTGACAAAAATGGAGCTTGACCATTTGTGTTTGTCATTGAGTTAACTTGATAGTTAAATGTTTGAACACCATCTTCAACTTCTTTTCTTGTATCTTGCTTTGCAAATGATTCACAATCTTCTTTTGAAAGCCCGCGTTCTTTATATTTTGCGTAATATTTGTCATAACTTGCTCTAACAAATGGAGCGAGGTGAGTGAGTGAAACGGTTGCTCCACCATAGCTTGATGATGAAACGGCCAAAATAATTTGTGTTGCAATTGTTGCAGCAGTAATAAACCTGTGTGGTTTTTCAATCATAACACCGTTGATAATTGTTCCATTTTGAAGCATGTCATTCAAGTTAATAAGTTCACAATTATGAAGTGCATTTTGAGCGAAATAGTCAGCATCATGGAAGTGAATAATTCCTTCTTCATGAGCTTTAACAATTTCTTCAGGAAGCAAAATTCTCTTTGTGATATCAGTGCTTGTAATGCCTGCAAGATAGTCTCTTTGAGTTGTAACAACCATTGCATTTTTGTTTGAGTTTTCACTGTTCCAGTATTCGCTGTTTCCCTCAACAAGTTCTTTAATGGTTTGATCGGTTGTGTTTGATTTTCTAATCAAGGCTCTGTTATATCTATAAATGATATAGCGTCTTGCAAGATTAAATTTTCCAATTTCCATCAATTTTTCTTCAATGGTATCTTGAATGTCCTCAACCAAAATTCTTTTTTTGTTAAGACCTAAAATGTATTCAATGATATCTTGAATATCTTGTTTGCTTGCTCTTTCTGAAGGTTTAACTTCAGCATTTGCTTTTGTGATTGCAGTTTCAATTTTACTTTGATCAAAATCAACCACATCACCATTTCTTTTAATAACTTTCATAATTGTGCCCTCCGAAACATTCTGCACCCATTTTACCTATATTTTGTGAAGGTTGTCAACAAAAAAACACAAGATATAGTGGTTTTTAAAATTTTTGGTTAAAATGAATAAAAATTTTAGTAGTGGTTAAAAATATTTTTGAACGCACAAATTTTTTAAAATGTATGAAAACAAACATTTTTGCATAGTTTTATCAAAATTATGATTTAATGATTTCATTGTTCAAAATCATTCAAAACTAAAATTAAAAATTTTTCAAAAAAACGCTTGACATAAAATTTTTGATTTGATACTCAGACATATTTAATCAAAAAACGCCAAAACTGTCCAAAATTTACATTTTAATAGAATTTAAGTTTTTTTTGTGGAAAGTATAGAAATTTTTCTTAAAAAAAGGACGAAAGATTTTTTCGTCCCCAAAAGTTATTTTTATGTTTTAACTAATCAGTTCAGCGGCTTTTATATGTGAATTAAAAAGTTTATTTATGTTGGTTTGTTTTTTGTAAATTTCAATACAATAATTTTTAAATGATTCCTTTTGATCATTGGTTGAGTTGTTTGTAAGTGAAGTTATATCAAAAATATTTTGCGAATAGAATAATGGACTGTAAAATCCAGTAAGTTGTGAGTAATAAACTTTTTCTTCTGCATATGGTTCAAGGAAGTTGAATCCGCCGGCCAAATATTTGTTATAAGGAAGCCCAAATAATTCTGATATTGTTGGGTAAATATCAAAAGTTGAAGTGAAGTCAGAAATTTGTTTTGGGACAATTTTTTTACTATAAAGAATTAGTGGAACATTGTAGCTTTTTAAATTTTTATAATCTGATAGATCCGTGTTTTTAATTTTGTAACAAAGCTCGTGGTAATAACAATTATGATCAGCAAAAAGCAAAACAGTTGTGTTGTCAATAAGTTTTCTTCCATCGCCAAGATCAGTGTTTAATTTTGCAAAGAGATTTTTAAGCATTCTGTCTGTATCAATTGCCTCGGATTTAAATGTACGAAGTTGATTTTGGACTGTTTTGTTTGTTGGAAAAACATAGCCCTGTTCATCAAAATAACCTTTCATATTTTCTATGTTTGTATCATAAATAGTTTTATATTCTTCAAATCGTGAATTGTTATAATCGTAGTCACCATGAGTTCCAACCGTTAAATAAAACGAAAAGAATTTTGACCCATCTGTTGGAATCATTTTATCAGAAAAAGCATTAAACACATCAACTTCTTTACTCCAATCGTTCCAATTCGTGGTTTTACTTTCAATGGTAACATCTTCAATAAAGTGTAAGTTGTCAAATCCTAAATTTTTATAACTTAAGTTTCTATCATAAAATGATGAAGTGTATGAGTGAAAGTAATTACTTGAATAGCCAAGTCTCTGAAACATATTTCCAAGCGAGTAATGCACAATAATATCATCTGCCTGAAGATTAGATAAAGTTACAATATCTGGCATAAATCCAAGCATTGCGATATCTTCACTAACATTTGTTTTATTATTACTTTCATAGTTTGTTAGAACAACACTATCGTTCATTAAACTATATATAAATGGAGTGTTATAAGGATCAATTGCAAACCAGTCAAAACTTTCAAGCATAACAACAATTAAGTTATCTCCATAAAGCGTTGCAAATTCATTTGTTTCAGCAATGTCCCCAGTTGTGGCCTTTACAATTGAATCCAAGCTTTCACCAATTGTGGGTTTACATATTTCATTATAAAGATTTTTTGAATAAAATCCAAAAGTTCCAAACTTTTTCATTGCATAAGTTTTAAATGTAAGTGAACTCCACAAAATTTCATAATCATCATGCTTCATTGTAAAAACTTGTGTAGTATATATTCCAATACCGCCTAAAATAAATATTGTTGAGGCCAAAACAGATGTAATTTTAGTGAAAAAACCTGATCGTAAAATTTTTTTATGCATTTTAAGGTCTAAAATAAGAATACAACCAATTGAAAGAAACAAGAGTGCAAAATTTGAAGCAATTGCCCACCAGTTAACAAAACCCCATTCAAAAGCTTTTAATCCAGCATCTGTAACTACAAACATATCAAGTGTGAAAATGGTTCCTTGGGCTCTATAAATAATAGAGTTTGTGATATTCAAGATAAGTTGAAGCGAGATAAAAAAGTAAAAAATTAAATTTCCAATCCATCGTCTTTTCCTATTAAGTATGCAAATTATTGCTGCAATAATTATTGAAAATGCAAGGTCAAATCCAAAGTATTTTGGAATAATAATATCCCAAAACCCATACATAATTGAATTTGATGTAAAAATTAAATTTAAAAGTTCAAATAAAAACACAAAAACAATATAGGAAATTGGTTTTAAAAATTCCCCAAGTGTAACATACTTGTTGTGTTGTTTTATTTGATTGTTTTCCATTTATTTTTCCAATGTTAAAATTTTTATATGTTTTTGAATAACATTAAATTCAAAATAATCTTTGTCTGCGGGTTCTCCATCAAGCGTTGCAGGTGAAATTTTATCCAAAGTAATTATTCCACTTGAAGTATTTATAAAAACATAGTGTTTGTTATTTTTTGTTACATTTAAGCCAAAAAGTATAACCCATGCAATTCTAAGCAAGCTAAAAAGTCCAACCCTGTTTTTAAAGCATTTAAACATAACAATATCTGCCTTGCCATCATCCAATTTTGCATGTTTATTGAATTTAAAGCCACCAACACTTCGGGAATTTATAACTAGAACAAGTGAGCAAGTTTCAGTTATTTCACACCCATTTGTTTTTAGCGTGGCTTTAATTGGATATGAGTGAAAAATTTCTTTAAGTCCACTAAAAACATATGCAAGTTTTCCAAAAATGCGTTTTTTTGTTCTCTTTGTTGAATAACTTGTTTTTGTAAATATTCCAGTTCCATAAACATAAACTGAGTAAGAATCATTAAACTTCATTATATCAATTTCTGTCGGTTTTCCATTAACAATAGTGTTAAGAGCTTTATCTAAATTTCTACTTATTGAAAGACTTCTTGCAAAATCATTAACAGTTCCAGTTGGAATATATCCAATAATTGGTCTTTTTTTGAGTTCTGCAATTCCATTTATAATTTCATGAATTGTTCCATCTCCGCCAGCCACAAATAAATAATCTAAAGTTTCACCAAGCATTTCAGCAATTTCTTTAGCGTGACCAGAATGAGTTGTTTCAATGAATTCAACATCACCAAATTTTATTTGAAGTGTTTTTTTGATTTTATTAATATTTTTTGAAATTTTACTTTGTCCACTTTCTGGATTATAAATAAAAACTGCGTTCATAAAAAAAGTTTAACAAAAACCCACAAAAAAAGCAAACAAATAATGTTTGCTTAAATTTTCAGAAATCCAAATGGAATAAAGTGAAGGGCATATCCAAAAATCAAACTAAACAAGATTAGCGAGATAATAATAAACAAGTTTTCTTTCCAATTTTTGTTTTTACGGAGTAAAATCAAAAAACCAATTCCAGCATTGACTGAAAGCCCCGCAACAATTGATCCAAAACTTAATCCGCCAATTAAATATAGTTCAGTGAGGGCAACAGATGCAACACAATTTGGAATTAAGCCAACAACAACGGCAAGCACAGGTTGAAAAATTTCACTTGATGACAAAAAGTTAACAACAGCTTCCTCAGTTACGAGTTTAACAAGCGTATTAAACAAAATATTAAAAATTAAAATGTAAGCCGAAATTTTCAAAGTATGAACAAGTGGGTGTTTCCAATCAAACTTTTCTTGTTCCGTATCATGACCACAGCACGCATGAATATGTGGATGCTTTTCATGGTCATTGTGCTCTTCAGTTTTTACATCAATTTCTTGCAAATGAACACCATTTTTCGAGTTTTTAAATATAAGTTTATAAAGTCCCCAAATTGCATAACCCATAGCAATGGCTATAACGATTTTAACAGCAATAAGCATTAAAAGTGCAGGAATGCTCTTATAATTTGAAATCATAATTGGAAGAGCTTCATCACTTGTTGCAACAAAAACGGCAACCAATGCTGCGATTGAAATTTTTCGTTCTGCATAAAGTTCAGCTGAAATTACTGAAAACCCGCACTGTGGAAGTGAACCAAATACGGCACCAACAACAGGACTTGCTTTTCCGTTTAAAAGTTTTGATCTTTGAAAACTAAAAACATTTTTATATTCTAATAGTTCAATCAAAAAATAAACGATTAAAAGGATAGGCAAAACTTTTGCTGTGTCAATCAAAGCATCTTTTAAAATATCCCAAGCAATTTCCATATTTTTCTCCAAAAATAAAACACATGGCAAAGTATAACCCCCAGGGGTGTTTTTGTCAAGCAATTTTTAAAACTCCCCAGGGGGTTTTTGTTTTTTAAATGGTGTAAATACCGATAAAATCGGTATTTAAGATTTTATAAAACTTTTAAATCTTTTAAAATTTGATTTGTTATGTTATAGGAATTTTTTAAAATTTCATCATTTTCAAGTTTAAGTTTTTTTGCTTTGGGCTTACCATAAACATTTGTGAATCCTCGCGGGCCAAGCCATTCTTTTAAATTTGTTTTATAAACGATGCCATAAATTTCGCTCAAGCATGCGGTTTTTGGCGATGGAAAAAGCAATTTCATAATTGGATTTGCAAGTCCATACACAAATTTATTCCATTTTCCTTCAGATTTAACAAAAAGTGAGCTTGCCGAAACACCCGGGTGACAGAGATTAATGCAAACATTACTGTTTGAATTTTCAAGTTGTCGCTTCCATTCTGTGGCATAGTATGTCAGCCAAAGTTTTGTGTTTGCATACAAATTAAAATCACTTTTTGAATTTTTAAAATCAATATTATTAAAATCAATTTTTTTATTAAAAATACTGATACTCGATAAAAATACAACCCGTGAATCTTTTTGTTTTTCAAGTAACGGCAATAGTTTTTGAGTTAAAATGATAGGGGAAAGGAAATTAACAACAAAGTGTTTTTCATACCCACAGCTGAGCAGTTCCGGTTTTTGTGCATAGATTCCAGCATTGTTTATAAGGGCGTCAATTCCGTTTGGGCATTCTTTTTTAATTGTGTCAGCAAATTTTATAACACTATCAAAACTTTTAAGATCAAGTTCAAAAATTTTAAACTTAAAATTTTCATTAACATTTTTTAATTGTTTAAAATTATCAGCAGCTTTTTTAGTGTTTCTAACACCAACAAAAACTGAAACATCAAATTGTGAAAGGTATGCACAAACTTCTTTTCCAAGCCCACTAGTTGTTCCAGTAATAACAATGGTTTTGTTTGAAAGAATTTCTTTAAATTGATTAAGCCATTTTAAATTTTTCATATTTTCTCACTAATTTTTATGTATTTTTATAAATTTATTATGTTATATTGCATTTTTTAGTAAATAAAAACTGCCATACGGCAGTTTTTAAAATTTAAGTGTTTTATGGAAATGGATGTCTGGCATTTTGTCTGTTGTGGTGTAGCCAGGTTCAGCTGCAACAACATCTAAAAGTCGGTTTACAATGGTTGCACAAGTCATGCGAACCGTGTCAGGTCTGTTAACAACAACAGTTGTTGTTGGCTCACCTTCAACCGTCCATTCGTTCATATCAAATTCGTCAGGACCATAAACTTTTCCAATGCACTCGCTTTCAATTACAATTCCTTCTTTTGTTTCGGTTGTAACTACTGCGCTCATTCCGGTTGCATCACCTTTTTTAATTTTCATTCCAAGTGTTTTTGAAATGAGATCCTTTTTATATGTTTGAGGAACACATTTTTGTGTTTGACGAGTTACAGTTAAACCAAGTTTTTCGCAAAGCCAACCATTAACAGTCCACATATATGATGGGGAATAGTTTCCTGAATCAATAAGTTTTTGGCGTTCAGTATCACTGATTCTGTCAACAGATGCAATTTCTTTGTCAAATGTTTTAAGGTCAAGGCCGGCTCCATGAACTTGTGCGAGGGCGATGCCATAATCTTCAACATTGTAGCTGCTTTTACCTTTAATTCGTTTAATGTTTTGAGTTGAACCGCAAAGTGAAGTTATCATTGTTCCCCAAGAGTAATCTTGATAACCACTTCCACATAGTGTTATGCCGTTTTCTTTTGCAAGTTTATCAAGTTTCTTGGTGATTTTTTTAGCAGAATTCCAAGGGAAGAATGCTTCTTCGCAAGTTGAAATTGCATTAACCCCACATTTTGCAAGGGTTTCATAAATCCCTTCAATATCGCTCATCAAACTCATTGTTGTAACAATTGCAACATCAGGTTTTGTTTTTCTTAAAACTTTTTCAAGGTCAGCAACATTGCTAATTTTAACTCCTTTATTTTCGCCTCCAGTCACAAAAGAAATATCTTTTCCAATTCTGTCTTCTGAAATGTCAAAAGCACAAACAATTTCACCTTCTTTTTCATAAACATAGCGCATTGTGTAAACGCTCATTTTTCCGCAGCCAACTTGAGCCACTTTTAATTTTCTTCCCATAAAAAACTCCTTTAATTTATTTTACAAATTTAATATTACCCAAGTGGCTGTAATTAGTCAAATGTTCAAAATAAAAAGGAGAAAAATTTTTCTCCTTTTTATTAATTTTAATCTATTTTAGATTCTGTTTGTTTATTTTCTTTGTTTAGTTTGCGTTTTTCTTGTTTTGCTTTGAGTTTTTTATATCTTTTGCCATTAACTTCAAAAACTCTCCACATGCGTTCCATTTTTCTGTGTAGCGTTGAAACAATGCGTTCTTGTTCAACATTCATGTCTTCATTTGGATTGAAAACAACAGGTTTCCCAATATACATTTTTTTGTTTATTTTTGAAATGTAAATTGGATAAAATGAAATTCTTTTTCCAGTTTTTTTGTAATAAAATTTTGCAATTGTTTCAAAGCCTGAAAAAAATGTTCCAACACCGCCTTCGGTGTGATAATCAAATTCTGGACAAATGAAAAGTGGTTTTCCTTTTTCTAAAACGGCGATACTTTTTTTCATTGTGATAATATTCTTTTTAGGATAATCCCTTGAAACAGAAATTGCATGAAGAAGGTGGTGAAAAACAAAAAGAACAAATGGTTTAAAAAATGCCATAAACATTTTTTTAATGAATTTTGGAATAAATTTATAATTGTTGTAAACATTCATTCCAATTTGGTGGTCAATAAGTTCTGGTTCCATCATTCCGTCCATAATCCAAGGAATTGATCGGTATGGAAATTTTAAAATAAAAATTGTTGGTCCATAAAGTTCATAGTGGTTTGCAATAAAAACTCTTGCTTCGTCATCTTTTCTAATATATTTTTTTCCAACCACTTTTGAGTGCAAAACAAGTTCTCCAATAAGCCAAATAAGTCCAAATAAAATTGTAAAAATTGGGTAAGCAATGCACTTTCCCAAAAACGATAAAATTCTTAAAAATATATTTTTTTTCTTTTTTTCGACCATATTTTGATTTTAACTTGAAATGCATAAAAAGTAAAGTAAAAAAAAGAGTAGATTATTTTCTACTCTTCACTGCTTGAATCATCTAAATCTTTTTGTTCAACATGTTGATCTTCAACATACTCGCCGTTTGTAGATGTTTCGGTTTCATCAATTTTAACACTTTCAAATTTATCAGGATCTTCAATGTTAAGTTCTTCACCAATTGTTCCCGTTCTAACAATTGTATCTTCAAATTGTGAGCTGTTTTGTGCTGCCTGCTTAACTTTTTCACTGTCATGTTTATCAAAATAGTTTTTATCATTAAGCATTTTTTGAACATCTTCTTTTGAAAATTTAAATTTATTATCCGGATCATCAACATATCTTCTAATTGGAAGATCATCATCTTCAGGGATTGGTTTCAAATTTCTTCTATTGTCATATGTTGATGGGGTGGTTGAATGATCAGGAACGGTTTTAAATAATAGAATAAATTCAACAATTAAAAGAATGAGCCCAGCAACAGCGAGTGCTGATGCAACAATTAATAAAATCAATTGATTTTTTGGAATAATTTGATTTGCTAAAATAAGTGAAATTGGTGCCAAACTAAAAATTGATTGTTTTTTAATTCGGCGCAACCTCATCAAAAATGCTGCGGCAACAAATTCAGCGATAGCAAAAATAAATATTACAGCAACAACAAAAACCAAATTTGCATCACCAGGGTTTATAACAAGTCCACCCGAAACAATTGTTTCAAAAAATTTGTAGTTTTCATCTTCATTTCTTGAAATTTTAACATCATATGTTCCCGCGTCATTAGGAATCATTGGTGTCCAATTATTGTTAACTTTATACTGAACCAAAAAACCTGTAAGCGAACTAAAATTGTTAAAAGCTTTTGACGATGAGCCATATGTGTAGGTTTGGATAGAAGTGTCAATTTTAATGGTTTGTTTTTCTGTAAAGCTTGCGTAAATGTCAATATCATACGCCGGCATTGTTGTTAAAGTGAATGGGCTTGAAAAAGTTGAATCATTAAACCAACCCTGAAATTTAAATCCGGTTTTAACAGGATCATTTCCAAGATTAATTTCTTGGTTAAAATCAAACTGAACAGATTGCGTTGTCGTGTCAATGTGCTTGGTTATTGAATATTGTCTGGTTTCCCAGTGGGCAGTTAAGTATAAATCATGCGCAGGCATTTTTGTGAGCGTGCACAAAACCTCTGGATCACCATAAAACCAACCAACAAAATTAAAACCTGCACGAGTTGGATTTTCAGGATACAAAATATTTGCTCCTTCCGCAAATTGACCATCTGAAACAAATGATCCACCAGCGGAGTCAAAATAAACTGTGTAAGTTACAGCCGCATGAGCAGTTTTTGGGGAATTAATAAATTTAAATGAAAAAAGTGAAAGTGAAAGCAATGCAAAAATAGCAACCAAAAAGCAACTAAATTTTTTCATAAAACACCTCCAACTTTTATGATTAAATATTACTAATTTTTATTTAAATTGTAAAACAAAATAAACTATTTTAAATTTTTCATAATTTCTTTTGCAATATGATCTTTGTTAAAGCCCGCTTTTTCATAAACTTCTTTTCCAGGCGCACTTGTTTGATAGTCATCAACATTAATCATAATGCCATCACTTCCAATATATTTTAACCAAACAAGATCATTTGATGCTTCAATTGAAACTCTTAAAACATCACATCCGGTAAGTAAAACCGAATTTTTATATTCTTCACTTTGAGCTTCAAAAACTTTTTCATTTGGAACAGAAACCACTCTAACGCCCACATCTTTGAGCGACTTTGCAACTTCTTCTGCAAGTTCAACTTCAGTTCCAGATGCAAAAATAATTGCTCTAATTTTTGTTTTTGGCTCATAAATTACATAGCCGCCCTTGTCGGCTTTTTCAATTGTTGAACCGCTTAAGTTTTTAATGGTTGATTTTGACATAATGAGTGCAAGAGGAACTCTTTTTTCAATAAATAGTTTAAATGCTGAAACAAGTTCTGCGTGGGTTGCCGGACGGGCAACTTGAAGATGGGGAATTAGTCTCAATTGAGCAAGTTGCTCAATTGGTTGATGAGTTGGACCATCTTCACCAACATTGATGCAATCATGGGTGAAAATTGAAAGAACTGGAATTTTCATAAGGGCTCTCATGCGAAGAGCAGGTAGCATATAGTTTGAAAACGATAAAAATGTGCTATCAAACACATTAAAATTTGAGTAAAGGGCAATTCCATTTGCAATTGAACCCATTGCGTGTTCGCGAATGCCAAAATGAATGTTTTTGCCAAGTCGATTTTCCGCTGAATAAGTTTCACCATCTTTAATAACAGCTTTTGTTGATGGTCCAAGGTCAGCTGTGCCACCCAAAAATGTTGGCACAAACTTTGAAAATTCATTGAGTGCAATTGAACTCAAATCTCTGCCTGCAAGTTCCGGTGTTTCAGTTAACTTTTTATAAACTTGTTTATAGTCAATTTTTGGCTTTGCAAAAAATTCTTTGAATTCACCATATTTTTCAGGTTCATGAATCATGTAAAGCCCCAAATTCTTTTTCCAATTTTCAACAAAAAGTCCATTTTGTGAAACGCTTTGCATACAAAATCTTTTTGTTTCAGTTGAAACACAAAAACTTCCATTAACCCCCATTTTTTCTTTAAATTCTGCAAGGTCCTCTGGCGAAAGGGGCATTGCATGTGCAGAACTTGTGCCCTCTTTTTTTGTTCCAATTCCAATAATTGTTTTAAAAATAATAATTGTTGGTTTTTCAGTTTCAGTTTTTGCTTTTGAAATGGCTTTTGAGCATGCCACATAATCATTTCCGTTTGAAACTTCAATAACATTCCAACCCATTGCCTTAAATTTTTGAGCTGTATTTTCAGTGTTTGCCAAGCTTCTGTTGCCATCAATTGTGATTTCATTGTCATCATAAAGCAGAATCAGTTTATTGAGTTTTAAAGTTCCAGCAAGTGATGCGGCTTCAACTCCAACACCTTCCATAAGGCAACCATCACCAGTTAAAACATATGTATAATTATCAATAATTTTAAAGTTTTCAGTGTTAAATTTTTTTTCTAAAACGCTTTCAGCAATAGCCATTCCAACGCCATTAGCAATTCCTTGGCCAAGAGGGCCAGTTGTTGTTTCAACGCCTGGAACATGTTTAAATTCTGGATGGCCAGGTGTTTTTGAACCATATTTTCTAAATTGTTTTAAGTCGTCAATTGAAATTGGATAGTCAAACAAGTGAAGAAGTGAATAGTAAAGTGCACTTGCGTGTCCAGCTGAAAAAATAACCCTATCACGATTAATAAAATCTGAATCATAAGGATTGAATTTTAAATGGTCATGAAATAGGGCAAGCATAATTGAAGCGGCACCAATTGCAGTTCCTGTGTGCCCTGATTTTGCATTTGAAACAGTTTCTGCTGCCAAAACTCTTAATTCATTAAGTGCTTTTTGAAAGTCTTCCATAATGTTCTCCTATTTTTTATTTCCAAATTTTTTAAGCCCAGCTTCATAGGCCACAAGCGTTGTTGCAAACCCAACATTTAAGCTTTCAACCGAGCCTAGCATTGGAATAATAACACTTTCTGCGCCTTCAACATTTCTCCATGAAGCAGAAATTCCAGTGTGTTCGTTTCCTGCAACAATAACCACACGCCCAGAGTAATCTGCATCTTTAAAGCTCTTTTTCCCTTGAAGATCAGTAACAACTGACTTAAAGTGGTTTTCAACAAGCCAATTTTGAACATCTTCAATTTCAGCCTCAAGAACAGGAATCATAAATACAGCCCCAAAACTTGAACGAACAAGTCTGCTGTTGCTAAGCCGAGCTTGAATGTTGGTTGAAATTGCAAAATCTGCACCAGCGGCATCACATGTTCTGAGAATTGCACCAATGTTTCCAGGCTGTTCCAGTCCATCCATAATTATTCCCAAAACATTATTTTTTCCTTCAAACATTTTTGTTAAATCATTGAGTGTATAAACGGGCAATTCTGCAACAATAAAAAATTCATCAAAGCCATCACGATCGCTAATTTTTTTGCAAGCTTTTTCACTGATAGCAAATGATTGTTTTGAGTATTTTACAATACGCAAAATTTTTTCAAGTTCTTCATTTGACAATTGATTTTCAGCAAGTTTTTCTGAATTAAAAAAGAAGTGGGTTACATTTAACTTTTTTTCAATAAGCTTATCTGCGGCCCAAAGCCCCTCGCAAATAAAAATTTTTTTATTTTTATTTTTTCCATCAACAAGGGATTTTGCATATGCAACTTCATCTGATGAAATTCCAGCAACAATAGATTTTTTTTGAATTTCCAATTTAATTTTATTAAAATTTTCAGTCATAATTTTTACCTATATCCAGTTTATAATAAACAAAACGCTTTTGTCAATTTCAAAAACCCTCTAGTCTAAATTGATTTGACTAAAAATAATATTGGTGTTAAAGTGTCTGTGAGGTGAAAATATGAGTAGAAGACAAAATGTTCATTTAAACATTTATGATGAAGATTTATATTCCGATTATGGAATTGAAGGTGAGGAAAGGATGAACGATGAACTTATTGACATTGTTGAAACTTCTGCAAACACAACTTCAATTCGAACTCAACTCACTGTGCATTTTTTAATTGCAGAGGGGCTCACGGTTGATGACAAAAGAATGCGTACAGCTTACAAAAATTCAGTTATTGATAGACTGAATTCAAAAAATCATGAAATTGCAAGGTGTGGTTTAACGGGGCTAATTTTTTTGGTTATTGCAATTGCAATTGTTGCAGGATATGTGTGGCTCATTCCATATTTCAACGTTTTTTGGCAACAGTTCTATGAAATTATTGAATGGGTTTTTGTTTGGACGGCTGTTGAAATTTTAACAATTCAATTAATTCAATTATTTATAGACAAATTGAAAATTAAAAAACTTGTAAATGCAAGGGTCTATATTAAGCGCAAATAAAAGTGAAGTAGTCACTTTTATTTTTTTTGTTATAAACAAAACTATTTACAAAATGGTGATTTAGTTGTATAATACAAAATATAAATTAAAGTAGGAGAAAATTATGGACCCCGCAGCGTTTTTGCTTGCAGCAAATTTTGGTGTTACAGATGCCATTTGGATTGTTTTAGTTGTTTTACTCATAGCGCTTTCAGCGTTTTTTTCATCTAGTGAAACAGCTTTTTCATCAGTCAACACAATGCATATAAAAAATTACGCCGATGAAAAAGTGAAAGGTGCAAGGCGTGCTCAATATATTTGTGATCACTTTGACATGGCGCTTGTTTGTTTTTTAGTTGGAAACAATTTGGTGAATATTGCAAACACAACAATTTGTGCATATTTATTCACAAAATTTATTTTAAACCCAACCCTTGCAAACATTTTAAACACAGTAATTATGACCATTCTCATTTTAATTTTTGGTGAGATTTTGCCAAAGAGTTACGCAAAACACAATCCAGAAAAATATGTTTTGAAATTTAGTGGAGTGATTTTTGTGTTTATGAAAATCTGCTCAGTAATTGCTTATCCATTTTACAGACTTCAAAAAAGGCTTTTAAAGGAAAAAGAAGTTGAAAAAATCACTGAAGATGATTTTGAATCCATTGTAGACACAATGGAATATCAAGGCGTTATTGACAGTGACAATGCTGAAATCATTCATGGTGCACTTGACATAAGTGAAAAAATGGTTAAAGACATTTTGGTTCCAAGAGTTGATGTTATTGCGGCTCCTGAAACTGCAACACTTGATGAACTCAAAAAAATATTTATTGAGTGGCAGTTTACACGAATTCCAATTTATTCTGGTGATAAAGACAATATTATTGGTATTTTAAACTATAAAGATTTAATGATGATTGAATATTCAAATAAGAAATTCAACATTGAAAAAATTATTTACGAGCCACTTAAAGTCAATGAAACAATGAAAGTTGACGAGCTTATTCGCACAATGCAAAAAGAAAAAATGCATTTGGCAGTTGTTGTTGATGAATATGGTGGAACTAGTGGAATTGTAACAATGGAAGATGCCCTTGAAGAAATGGTTGGTGAAATTTATGATGAGCATGATGATGAGGCAATGGTTCCAATTAAAAAGTTAAGCGAAAATAAGTTTAGAGTTAATCCAAACATTTCTGTTGAAGACCTCTTTAAATTTTTAGAAATTGAGCATTTGCCTGAAACGCAATACTCCTCAGTTGGTGGTCTTGTTTATGAACATCTTGAAACACTTCCTGAAAAGGGAACTTCAGTAACAATCACTGCAGTTGATGATGTTTTAGATGAGCATAACAATTATGTGTCAATGATTGCAGATTTAAAATTCACTGTTGAAAAAGTTGAGGATGACCGAATTACACAAATTTTGCTTGAAGTTAATAGGCGTTCATCTAATGATGAAACAGAAGAAAAAGAGCAATAAAAATCCATGATATCATGGATTTTTATTTTGCTGAAAATTTTAAATTTGATAAAATCAATGTAACAATCAAATCAAAACCAGCATATAGTAAAGTGTAGACAAATGAAAAAAGGAGAAAGTATGAGTAACACATTAATCACAATACTAGGAATTTGCTTTATATTTTTAATGACAACCTTAGGTTCAACGCTTGTTTATTTTTTTAAAGATAAGCCAAGTGGAAAGCTAAACACAATGTTTTTGGGCTTTGCTTCCGGCATAATGATTGCTGCAAGTGTTTGGTCACTTCTTTTGCCAGCAATTGAAATGTCAGAAGAAATGGGAAAACTAAAGTTTTTACCAGCCTTTATTGGTTTTATGATTGGTGGGCTTTTTCTGGTTGCACTTGACAAACTTCTTCCGCATATTCACAAGGGAACCAATTTGGAAGAGGGTCCAAAAAGCAATTTTAAAAAGTCAACTAAATTATTTTTGGCAGTAACAATTCACAACATTCCAGAAGGGTTGGCTGTGGGTTTTGCTTTTGGCGCTGCCTCAGTAATTGGAACTCAAGCGGCATTTCTTTCTGCACTGGGGCTTGCAGTTGGAATTGGAATTCAAAATTTTCCAGAGGGAACCGCTGTTGCGCTTCCAATAGTTTCAAATGGTGGAAGCAAAAACAAAGCATTTTTGTTTGGAACGCTCAGTGGAGCAGTTGAACCAGTTGCAGCAGTTTTAGGTTATTTTTTAGCTGCCGGGCTTGAAGTAGTTCAGCCATGGCTGTTGTCCTTCGCGGCTGGTGCGATGATTTTTGTTGTTGCAGAAGATTTAATTCCTGATTCAAAACTTGAGGACCATCCACACCTTGGAACTTGGGGTGTTATGATTGGTTTTGCATTGATGATGGTTTTAGATGTGGCCTTTGGATAATTTGTTAAAAATGTAAAAATTTATAAAAATAATAAAAAAAGAAGCAATTTTGCTTCTTTTTTTGTTTAAATTCAAAACTTGTTATTTTAAAACGACTTTAATAAATGTTTTCTTTCCCTTTTTAAGAAGGAGTGAATTTTCTTTGTCAAAATCGGCCTTTGTTAAAACCAAATTAACATCAGTAACTTTTTCACCCTTTACAGAAATTCCACCATTGTCAATCATTTTCCTTGATTCACCTTTGCTTGAACATAAGTTTGTTTTAACCAAAAGGTCCAAAATTGAAATTCCGTTTTCAATTTCGCTTAATTTAAGTTCAAATTCAGGTGCGTCATTTCCACCATCTGTGAAAAGATTTTCACTCATATTTCTTGCAAGCACAGCGTCTTCTTCACCACGAACAAATTTAGTTATCTCAAAGCAGAGGCGTTTTTTTGCAACCACAATATTCTCAGCAATCAGGTCATCAATTTCTTTCATTGGAAGGTCTGTGAACAGTGCAAACATCATTCTTACGCATGCATCTGGAGTTTGGTAAATTCCCTGATAAAAGTCATAGGCTGAAATTTTATCTTTATCAATCCAAATTGCACCCTTTTCAGTTTTACCCATTTTTTTGCCTTCAGGGGTCAAAAGAAGGGGATTGGTTGCACCAACCAAGTTTATGTTTGTTCCATTCACAAAATTGAGTTTTCTTTGAAGTTCAACACCTGCAGCAATGTTTCCCCATTGATCAGCACCGCCATATTGAAGCGTGCAGCCATATTTTCTGTTGAGCTCAATAAAGTCATATGCCTGCATGAGTTGGTAGCCCATTTCAAAAAAGGTTAAGCCACCATTTTCAATTCTGTTTTTATAAATTTCACTTGTAAGCATTTTGTTAACATTAAAGTGAACGCCAATTGTTCTCATGAAATCAATGTAGGTTTCATTTTTAAACCAGTCAGCATTGTTTACAATAATTGCAGGATTTTCACCTTCAAAATCCAAAAACACACCAAGAGTTTTCTTAATTTTTTGAATGTTTGCTTCAATTTGCTCTTTTGTCATCATTCCACGCATCTCGTCCTTGCCAGATGGATCACCAATGCAAGCAGTTGCTCCGCCCATCAAAACCAAAACTTTATGCCCGGCTTTTTGAAAGCGACGGAGAATTGTGTATGGAACACAGTGACCAATATGCAAACTGTCAGCAGTTGGATCTGTTCCTTCATAAACAGTAATAGGCTCTCCACTTTCAAGCATTTTTTTCAAGGCTTCTTCGTCTGTAGTTTGATATAAAAGCCCACGATTTTTTAGTTCATTAAAAAGATTTGTATCAACTTTTGTCATTTTTATTCTTCCTTATAAATTAAATCTTAACAAGGTTAAGTTTAACATATTTTTTTGTATTCACAAAATTTATTATAATATTAAATTAACAAAAACGCAACATATCAAAAAAAATTTAATTATATTGAAAGAAGTGACAATTTATGGTAAAATAAAAGTAGATGAGGTGAAAGCGATGCAAGAAAAAAGTGAAGTTGAAATGATACAAGAAGCAATTAAAGTTTCACGCATGAGGTATAAAAATTTAATTAAGCATGCAAAAAAGATTTCTAATGATGAAGAAAAACTTGCATATTTAATCAAATACTTTTTAAATGAATTAGATTCTGAAGAAATTAAACAAATTGATGGAACAAGTGAATTTATTCCATTTATTTTTGATTATAGTTTTTTGTATGATCCAAGGGAAAACAGACAGCAAAGTTTTCGTTTTTGTGAAGGCCTTCATATTCGCTCTTCTTGTGAAGCGCTCACAGATTCACGACTCTCATCAAAACCAAAAGAATATGCAACGGTGTTTGCAGCAAAAATGGCAACATGCGAAATGTTAGCAAATGAGTTTCAACGGTTAATGTTTGATGCATTTGTTGAAAATTCTAATGATTATGACCTTTTTAATAAGTATCCAATTGACAATCTTTGCAAAATAATTTGCAGGGAAAAAGAAAATTGTTATGACCATTATGAGGGCTACTTCATGGCAACTGATAAATCAGTTAAAATTGATAGAGTTATACCAATGCTCCATTATTACAATTTGGTAACATTAAATGGAAAAAAATATAAAGTTGATTTAGCAGGAAGTTTAATGGCAATGGATTATGCTAAAAACAATGGTTTAAAAGGAGTTGATTTAACTGACTTTATCCGTGAAATCTCCAGCGAAAGCGAGTTAAAAAATGAAACGATGTTTGACAGAATTGCAAATAAAGGGCAGCCAGGTGATCACTAAATAAAAACCCCACGAAAAGTGTGGGGTTTTTATTTGATTTAATTTATATATATGTTGCAGGTTCAAGTAATTGAAAATCTGAAAATTCCTCAATTTTTGGTTTAAATTTATTGTAAACAATTTTGCATGCTTCAATGTAATATTCAAAAATTTGTTCTTCAGAAAAATCAGGGTGATTTGATTTAAATTCATCAACAAGTTTATCTCGTTCTATTCGCATTTCATTAATATATGGATATTCTTTAACATTAACATATTTTAGACCACTATATTCTTTAAAGTCAGGATATTCAAGACCAAACTTATTGAAATATTCTTGAAGGGTTAATCCATTTCTTCTAACATATCTTGTAAGCTTAATATAAATATCATCAGGAATATCACTTCTCATGATTTTATGTTCTTTAAATTCACCAGCATTAATTCGTGAAGATATGTATGAATCAAAATCAAATGGAGTTTCAATTGTGTAAGTTAAAAAGTTGTTATCAGCAGCAGGTCCGCCAATTTCTTCAATAAGTTCGGCGGTTGTTGGAAATTTTCCACTTTTAGTTTGAACAACATTTTTAAGTCGTTGCAAAATATCATAAAGTTGAGGATCATTTTGTGAAATTCCTTCATATGATCCAAACATATTCAAATATTTTTCAAGTCTGCTAACAACAAAATCAAGTTGTCCAATGTGCAAAATTGCACGGCGCAAATTTTCATTTCCAACAAGTTCAACAACAACTGAAACAGGCATGTCCAGTTTAACAGCGTAGGTGTCAATTTTGTTGTTCATTTGTTTGTCAGAACGAAAACTATCAACAAAGCCATCTTCATCTCTAAATTTTTCAAGATCAAACAGACCTAAATAATAAAAGTAAGTGTCGGAGTAGGTTGTAAATCCAAGTTCTTTCATTGCCTGGTCAGTGGTAATATCTCTTCCTGTTTTTCTCTTAATTTTTTTTGTGTGCGATTGAAGGGCAGGGAAAAATGGCATAGTTTTTCTTTTGAAATGGAAGTGCCCATGCTCATCTAAAAATTGAGTTGCTTCGGCAATAAGTCTAACTGTAACATCTTTTGCTTTTTTCACTTCTTTTTTTCTAAAACCAGCCATTGCGCAAACTTCATTAAAGGAAAGGCGTCTTCCGTTTTTGTCAAAAATGTCAACGCGGCTTGCAATTTTATATTCAGGATCTTTGCTGGTAAGCTCTTCAATGCTTCCATTATGTTTTTCAGCAAATTGGCTTAATGCAAATTTAACCCTATCAAGTCCTGAAAGTGTTTTAAGCGCACTTCTTTTGTGTCCCAAAAATTCAAACTTTTCATCAACTGAAAGTTCTTTTCCATCTTTTTTGATTGATGTCCCTTTAATTTTTCTGTAAATTTCATCGCCATTTCCAAGGTCATCCACGCTTCGTCCACTTGCAACAACTTCATCAAGAAGAGTTTTTAATTTCAACAATTTTTCTTCCATAATAGCCTCTTTTTTTATTATAGCATAATAAAACATTTAATTCAATAGCTCATCAAAATCAAAATAATCTCATGTTGCAGCCTCAAAATTTTAATAAAAAAACCCAATCAAACCTAAAAGGTTTAACTGGGTTTTTCGCTGGTGCAACTGGAGGGATTCGAACCCCCGACCGTTCGGTTCGTAGCCGAGTACTCTATCCAGCTGAGCTACAGTTGCGTGATAACAAGAAAGATAATAACACTTTATGCTTTTTTTGTCAACACAATAATTTTTTATAGTGCCAAAATAATTATTTCACTTGCTTGAACACTATTTTAAATGTATAATTTTTATGTAATGCAATAGCAAAGGAGAAAATCATGAATAAAGTTGCTTTTCGTAGTAAGCGAGAAGAAAATGCAAAATTTTATTATGCATCTCAAAAAATGCAAAAAGAATCAAAAATAATTAAACTTGTGGCATATTTTATTTCATTTATACCAATAATCATGTCATTATTTCCAATGGCAGACAAAAAATCATTGGTTTTTGCGGCCACAATGTTTTCGTTTGGGTTAACCGTTTTGCTTGAGTTCACATCATCATTTTTAAACAACCACAAAGAAAAGGGAATTTTATTAAATCAACTTTACGAAGCCGAAATCACTGGAACAATTTTTTCAAAAACTGAATACGACCGTGAAATGACAAACGATTTAAACGAACTTGCAATAAGAAAATCTGCAAGCAAGATGACGGAATTAAAGGAGTTTAAAGTTACTGAAGTTCCAGACGAAGTTGAAGATAAGTTTTCATATTTATATTTATGCAGGCAAAAGTCAGCGTCAACCAATTATCTTTTAAGCAGAATGCAAGGGGTTTACATTTTCATTTTGACAATAATGATTATGCTTTTTATAAGTTTTGCATTTGTAAAAAATGATAGTTTTGAGTTTTTGCAACTCATAATTCAGTTTTATCCAATTTTAATTCCAATAATACGAAACATTGCGGCTTGTTCAAAATCAATGAAATTGTGTACAAAGCTTTCTGCTGACATTGATAATTATTTTGCAGATGGTGACGGTTCCAATGAAACGAGGGCAAAATTTTCTGCCTATGCTCAAACACTTGAATTTGAAGCAATGATGGCTTCACCTGCAAGGTATGCAGTGTTCACAAAAACATTTAAACACGGTCTTTCAATTCTTGAAAAGGGCGTAACAAAACGCTTTATTGTTGCTCAAAAAAAGCTTGTGAAAAAACCGGTAAGATCAAAAATAGCCAAAATTGAAAGCGTTGAAATTAAAGAAAAAACTGAAAAATCTAAAGTTAAGCCAAATGAAAGCAAAAAAGAAAATTTATCAAACAAAAGCATGCAAACAAAAACTGACAAAAAACAACTAAAACCAACAAAAACAAACAAAAGTAAAGACTGACAATTGCTCAGTCTTTTTAATTTTTTTGGAATATTTTAGAAATTTTTAGAATATTTTTTAATATTTCATATTAAAATGTTTTGAGAAAAAATTTTGGTATGATAAAATGAGTTTAGGAATAAAATAATTATATAGTTTTTTTTCTAACTTGCTAAACAAATCAAGCTAGTCAACAGTTCATAGATGAACAAAAAAAGTCCAAGGAGGATTTCATGGAAAAAGAAAAGAAATCAAAAAACAAAAAACAAGGTTTCAAAAAAGCAATGCTCGCAACTTTAGCGCTTGCAACTGTTGGAACCGCTGCAGTTGGTTTAACCGCATGTGGTGGTGCTGATGGAAAACCAGGAAAGAGCGCATATGAAATTGCAGTTGAACACGGCTTCACTGGAACCGAAGAACAATGGCTCAATTCATTAAAGGGCCGTGATGGAGAACCTGGAACACCTGGCGCACCTGGAACACCTGGCGCACCTGGAACTGGAATTGAGAGCGTCTATTATATTAATAATGATAGATGGGGAATTCAAACACTCTTAATCATTAACTACACAAATGGCAAACCACAAGATAGTTTTGTAACAATCAATATTGATAAAAACAGAACTTATGATGCTGAAACACTTGATGAAGTTAATCAACTTTTGGGTTACGGTGTTGCAAGAGATAAAATTGAATACACTGCAACTGAAAGTGTTGAAGCAACAACTGTTGATGACTTAATGGCAATTGACGCAGTTGACACAAGCAACTACACCGTTGCAACTGAAGACGATAATGGAAACCCAGTTGTTTATGTTCCAACCAACCTCAACCAACTTAAAGTTGTTGATAAGTTTGTTGAAGCCGGGGCGTTAGATGCTGAGCAAAATGTTGAAACAATAACTGGTGCAACATTTGAAACTGAAAACACTGATGAAGTGTTCCTTGTTTTGAAATACACTGACAGTACTGATTCAGTTATTGTTGACACTGACAAAACATATGAAGTTAAAACAGTTGGAACAATAGCCGCTGAAGAAGTTGTTGAAAAACTTGTTGAAGTTGGTGCAACCAACCTCAAACTTAATGAAAATGTAACACTTGATGAATCATTTGTTCAAACAATTCAAGAAAGATTTGGCGTAACAATTTCTGGTTATGCAATCACAGATGGCCAGTTTGTTGAAATGCAATCACTTGTAATTGATTTAGGTGGTCAAACTCTTAATTATCAATCAAACAAATCATTTGTTGTTGGAATTGAAGGGTTCACTTTAACAATTAAAAATGGAACAATGAATTTCAGTGGAATGGAAGATGCAACATTTGCTTCAATCACCGTTGAAAATGGTTCAAGACTCATTCTTGATGAAGTTGATTACACTTCAACTTCAACAAATGTTTTTGTTCGTGGAAGATCATTCCTTGAAGTAACAAATTCAGAATTTTTTGGAAACACATATTGCGTTGGAACAAATGCAGGTGAATCTGCAAACTATCTTCCAACAATTGTTTTGAAAGATTCACAGTTCACAACCCGTGGTTATGGTTATAATGAAACTGCTGGAACAAGCGATTATGATGATGCAACAATTTTAATGAATGTTCCTGGAACATTAACTGTTGAAGGTTGTTCAATTACGGGTAACCGTCAAGCACTTATTGTTCGTGCAGGAACTGCAACAGTAACTGATTCATCTATTTATAACACTGGTTTATATTCAAACAAAACAAAATATTTAGCGCCAAATGCTAATTGGGGTTCAGGCAATGAAGTTCCAATGTCAGCAATTGTTGTTGGAAGCAAAAACGGAACATATCAAATGCCAGCGCTTTTAACATTAAGAAACACAACCGTTAGAACAGCTGTTACTGATGAAGGTGTTGATTTTGCAATCTATGTTTATGGAAATGAAGCAGCTAGAAACAGTGCAGTTGTATCACTTGATGCAAACGAGCTTAATGTGCAAGACATTGATAATTTGAAAATCAATCCAATGCAACTTTGCCTTGCAAATGAAGAAATGGGTTATGGTGTAATTCAACTTGATGTTGATTCAATTGAAGCATTCAGTCAAATCACACAATTGTTCTGGGGTACTACTGTAAGACTCACAGAAGATCTTGAACTTGAAACAGATCTTTACCTTGCGCAAAGCGCTGTTGTTGATTTGAATAATCATGCATTAACAGTTGGTGGAAACGTGATAATGGTTGCACCAGGTGCACACATTGAATTTAGAAATGGAACACTTAACCTTCCTGAAGGTGTTATTGTTTTAGGTGGAGATGATTCAGAGTTAACATTTACAAATGTTGTTGATGCATCTGCAAAATTATTCATCAATCCTGTTGCAGATAAAGAAGTAACAGAAAAAATTCTTGCAATCAATGAAAATTATTATAACAAAGTTGATGGTCAACAAACATTGCTTGTAGGCGAAGATGCTGAAGCTCCAGAAGTTGAAGATTATTATGTTTGCTTTGGAAGACTTGAAGGAATTGAAAATGTTGAAACTGTAACACTTGGTGAAAGAACATTTACAAGCACTGATGAGGTTGCTCTTTCAATTGGAAGAAACTCATTTATCACAGCAAGAGCATTCTATGTTGAAGAAAACAGACTTTACATCGCAGCTCCAGTGTTTATGGCCGAGTTTAATATGTCTGGTGAACTCGTAATTGAAGGTGTCGATTTCACATTTGGAACCGTTGAACAAGAAGATGTACTTAAAATTGCTGGTGCAAAATTCCAAAATGGTTCAAACACAGTTACAGATGATGGTGAAAACAATTATGTTTTAAACATTAACACAAGTCACTTATATGTAACATTTGGTGTTGAAGGTCTAACTGAAAGCACAGGCATTGCAGTAACAAGAAAAGTTTACAGTGATGGAAGAGTTGCTTATGGTTTAAGTCCACTTGAAGATCCTCTTACAATTGAAAATGAAACAGTTTATGGAATTGGATATTATCCTGTAGGCCGGGTAGATAATGATGAAGATCTTTCACTATCTTGGAACAATTCATCAACTGATTACACATGGATTGTAATTAAAGAAGATGGAACAGTTGCAAGAACCGAAACAATGCACATCACAATTCATTTAACTGATGAGTTAATTGAAAAAATTGAAGCAAAGCAAAATGTTTAATAAAAATAAAAACCCTAAATTTTAGGGTTTTTATTTTGCTTAAAATGAGGTTTAGTGTTATATTATAAGTTGTTTAGGAGTGATTTTATGAGAGTTAGTGCACGAGCTGTAATTAAAGAAAATGGAAAAGTGCTTTTAATGCACCGAATTGTTGTTAAAAACGGCGAAAAAAGAGAATATTATGTTTTGCCAGGTGGCGGGCAAGAAGGAAATGAAACATTAGAGCAAACAGTTGTACGTGAACTTAAAGAAGAAATGAACATAAATGTTCATCCTTATAGGTATCTTGGTCAAACCACATTTGAGGATAGTGAAAAGCATTTTTTTGAGTGTGACATTGTTGATGGTTTTGTTTCGCTTGGTGGCGAAGAAGCTGAAAAAAACAATCCAAACAATTTTTATGAACCAGTTTGGCTTGAAATTGAAAAAGTAGATAATTTTAATGTAATTGATAAGGAGTTTATTAATAAATAAAATGATTTGGACAAAAGAAATTTTTGTGACTGGAAGCCAGTGTGGACTTAAAACTGAACTATCAATGCTTTCAACATTTGCACTTGTTGAAGACGCGGTTTCAGGGCTAATGGGCGAACTTGAAGTTGATGGAATAACGGCAAAAGAAAAATATAACGCCATTTGGCTTTACACAAAAAACAGAATAAAATTTTTTAAAAGTGCAAAGTGGAATGAACGCATAAAAATTCAATGTTACATTTCAAAAATAACGCCAATCCGCCTAAATTTTGATACAATAATAACCAACAAACTTGGTGAAACAATCTGTCAGTCAAAGGTTGAACTTTGCGGGATAGATTTTGAAACCAGGCGCATTCGAAAGGTTGAAACAATTGGAATAAAGCAAGAGTTTGCAGAGCCAAATTTAGCGTTAGAAATCAATTTTGATATTGATAAAGCCGAAGGGGAAACAAATGAGTTTCAAACCAAAGTTGAAACTTCAAATATTGATTATTTGCATCACACAAACAATGTTGAATATGTTCGCTTTTTGCTTAACACCTATTCTGTTAAACAGCTTGATGAAAATGAAATTAAATCAATTGAGGTCAATTACATTGGTCAATCATTTGAGGGTGAAACACTAACGGTTCAAAAAACAAAACTTAAAAATAAAGATGTTTTTCATGTAACCCGAAGCGCAGACAAAATCATCAGTGCAGAAATTGATTTTTAAAAAAAGCATAACCGATTGGTTATGCTTTTTACATTGTAATTTGTTGGTTGTTTTCTTCACTTGAAAAAGTGTAAAAAGGTTCTTTTGTTTTGTGATTAACAACGCTTTGAAGATGCGTGTTTTTATCTTTCAAAATTGAGCGCAATGTTTCTAAATCACCAAGATAATAAATTGAAGTTTTGGCGATGTTAAATCTAGATCTTCCAATTTCTTCAAGAACTAAACCATATCCAGAAGTTTCGTAAGTAAAGTCAATATTAACTTCATTTTCTTTAGATTTTGCCAAAACATTATAAAAGGTTAAAAGTTGTTTACCATTTTCATAATTATCTGCATAATCAAGTGGTTTTGGTTGAAATTCAAGTGAATCAATGTTAAAACCTGCACTTTGAATGTCGCTAAACGCAATGTTTCCAATGTTTTGGTTTACCTTTTCAATATATTCTTCAAGTTGAATTTGTGGGTAAGCGAAAATAGTATCGCGGAAATTACAACCTGTTAGTTGAATTCCTGCAATTAAACTTGCAGCTGCAAGAAGTGGTTTTGATGGATGTTTTGCTCTTTTCATAATTATCTCCAAATTATTTTTTCGCAACTATTATAAAATATAACTTAACCACTGTCAATACTGGTTTAAAAAAAACACAAAAAAAGAGCAACCCATGTTGCCCTTATTTTTTTCGCTTTGGTTTTGGTCTAACAAAAGTCCAAATTGCAAGCAAATATTCAAGTGGAATTCCAATAATAAAAATTAAAAACAAATTATATGATAAAAATTGAATGTAAAGTGCTGTGAGCATTGTCCAAATTGCAATTGAAGCAAAAACAAAAAAGTATGCTCTGTGGACTGCATATTTTGAGTAAGTTAACATAGCAATACATGATGCAGGCACTGCCCAAACAAAAACTGTCCAAATGTTAACTTTAAAAAATGTAATTGCGTGGAAGTATGCAATAATTGCAACAAGCCAAATGAGAGCAACGAGCATAAGCGTTGTTTGAAGGTGTTTAACTTTTCTTGTTAATGGCAATCCCATTTGAATTGTTTCGTCTGAAATATGTTCATGAACAAGGTAGTCAATTGAAACATTGAAAAGTGAGCTAATTTGTTCAAGTGTTTCAAGGCTTGGCGAAATTTCACCATGTTCCCATCTTGAAACGGTGTTGTCAGAATAATTAATTTTTTCTGCAAATTGCGTTTGCGTAAGGCCCTTGTTTTTTCTGAGTTTTGTTATGTTTTCTGCAACAATTTGCGAAAGAGTTTTTTTGTTTTCCATAATAATATTGTATAACTCTAACACAAAAAAATCAATTGAAATTAAACGGTTTTAAAACCAATTCCCAAATTCTGGGAGTTGCGTTTTTGATGTTGGGAATCGGTTTTTTATGATGGGGTTGAGTTTTGAACTAATTTGCATAATAATTGTATTATAAATTATTAGGAGGACGCTATGGCTAATAATCAGATAATTCCAATCTTCTTTTCAACTGATGACAACTATGTTCCATTTGTAGATATTTCAATCAGGTCACTCATTGAAAATGCGTCAAGGGACTATAAATATAAAATCATGGTTTTAAACACTGGGCTCAACAAGGAAAACACTGACAAAATTTTAAAACTGTCAGATGAAAATTTTGAAATTGAGTTTGTTGATGTTTCTCCAGCAATTGAGGGGATTAAAGAAAAACTTAAAAACATTTTTCACTTTGGTCTTGCAACTTATTACAGACTTTTCATTGAACAAATGTTTCCTGAATATGACAAAATTTTATATTTAGATTGTGACATTGTGGTTAAAGGTGACATTTCAAAACTTTATTTCACAGACCTTGAGGGCAATTGGATTGGTGGTGTTGTTGAGCAGTTTATTTTGCATACAGAAGAATTCAGCACATACACTCGTGAAGCTGTTGGAATTGAGTCTAAAAATTATATCAACGCAGGAATCATGATTATTGATCTTGCAAAGTTCCGTGAAAACAAAATTGAAGATACATTTGTTGAACTCATTAATAAATACAATTTTGAAACAATTGATCCTGACCAGGCTTACATCAACTTTTTGTGTCGTGGTCACATTAAGTATTTGCCGGTTTGCTGGAACAGAACTCCTCTTGAAATGATTCCTTGTGAAAATCCTCAAATTATCCACTATGCGCTTTACAAAAAGCCATGGCAATATGACAATGTTTTCCTGGGTGAACATTTTTGGGAATATGCAAAAAAATCACCATTTTATGAAAACATTTTAAGCATCAAAGAAAATTTTGATGATGAGAAGAAAGCCAAAAAAGAGCAGGCTGGAATTCAAATTAAACTTGATGCGCTCAAAATTGCAGAGTCCGATAACACATTTAAAAAAGTTTTGTTGGGGGTCTAAATGATTGAGAAATCACCAGAAAGGCTTGAAATTTTAAAACGAATAAGCGAATTTGAAAAACAAGGCTGGTGGGAAAAAGATGTTGAAGATGATCCGCCAACTGTTGAACTTTTGCCAAATCAAATTGATTATTTAAACAAAAAACTTTCTAGCAAAATTAAAACTTTTTTTGCCAATATTGCTGGAACCAACTTTTTTGAAAAACTAATCAAAAACAAAGGGTTAATTATCAAAGAAGTTAAGGGTATTGAAAATTTTTTAGCAGTAAGAAGCGGAGCAATAATCACTTGCAACCATTTTAATGCCTGTGACAACTATGCTGTTTGGAAGGCAATAAAACCCTATATGCATGGCAAAAAACTTTGGAAAGTTATTCGTGAGGGAAACTACACAAATTCACCTCCACCATTTGGTTTCGTTATGAGAAATTGTAACACGCTTCCACTATCATCTAACACTGAAACCATGAAAAATTTTATGCTTGCTGTTAAAACTCTTTTAAAACGCGGCGAAAAAATTTTAATTTATCCCGAGCAGGGAATGTGGTGGAACTATCGCAAACCAAGACCAATGCAAGATGGTGCATTCAACTTGGCTGTTTCAAATAGTGCTCCAATAATTCCAGTGTTCATCACAATGGAAGACAGTGAAATTGTTGGTCCCGACGGATTTTTTGTTCAGGCATACACAGTTAATATTTTGCCGGCAATTTATCCAGATGAAAACTTGAAGCGAAAAGAAAGGGTTAAAAAATTAAAAGATGAAAATTATGAGTGTTTCAAAAACACTTATGAACAATTTTACAAAATCAAATTAACATATGAGAAATAGGTAAGATATGGTTTTATATTTATCAATAATAATAATTTCTGTAATAATAATTTCCGTGTGCAACATTTTTTTTGGCGGACTCACTCACTCGGCATGGCTCATAATTTTAATGAGTGCAGGTGGTGCAGTTTTTGAATTTGCAATTGATGGAATATTTGCAATACTTGTTAAAATTATGCCAGCAAAATGGTTTGAAAAAAACGGTGGAATTTACAATGTTTCACGACTTGAACAAAAGTTCTATGCAAAAATTAAAGTTAGAGCATGGAAAGACAAAGTTTGGGAACTTGGTGGAATGGGTGGCTTTAGAAAAAATAAATTAGCTGATCCAAAAAATCCAGAGTATATTGACACATTTTTAATGGAGTCAAACAAAGGTGTTTTGATTCACATTTTAGGTGTTATTGCAGGTTTTTGTCTTGTTCCGGTGGTTGGATTTGTGTTTTCATGGAAAGCAGCAATTCAAATTGCCATTCCAATTGCAGCAGTTAATGTGTTTTTAAATTGTCTTTCAATTTTTGTACTTCGTTACAACACTCCAAAACTGTTGACGCTTAAAAAATATTTAACAAAAAAAGCAGCCTAAGGCTGCTTTTTAATATTCATCTTTAAAATTATGTTCATTTCCTTCTTTGTCTTTGTAAGCAATAATTGTTGAAAGATTAACATTTTCAACACTTCTAAAAATATTTCCTTCAATTTGAGGGTCTTCACTGGCAAGTTTTGCAATTAAATTTTTTACTTTTTTGCGTTTTGAGCCCGTGTTGTCAAGTTTGCAACTTTCGCCAGAACAATTTGCAGTGAATTTGCAAGCACATTGGATAAATGAAAGTTTGTTATAATCTCTCCAAGCTTTAATGTCCTTTTCACGAATTAAGTACATTGGGCGAATAAGTTCCATTCCTTCAAAGTTTGTGCTGTGAAGTTTTGGCATCATTGTTTGAACTTGCGCTCCATAAAGCATTCCCATTAAAATAGTTTCAATAACATCATCGTAGTGATGTCCAAGTGCAATTTTGTTGCAGCCAAGTTCTCTTGCTTTGTTATAAAGATGACCTCTTCTCATTCTTGCGCAAAGATAGCAGGGTGATTTTTCAATATTAAAAACGCTATCAAAAATATCGGTTTCAAAAATTGTTATTGGAATATTTAACATTTGCGCATTTCGTTCAATAATTTCCCTGTTTTCCTTGCTGTAACCTGGATCCATAACTAAAAATACAAGTTCGAAGTCAAATTTATTATGGCGTTTTAACTCTTGGAAAAGTTTTGCCATCAACATACTGTCCTTTCCGCCAGAAATGCAAACAGCAACCTTGTCACCAGGGGAAAGCAATTCATATTCATTTATGGCTTTTGCAAATTTACTAAAAATTTGTTTCTTAAATTTTTTGCGTAATGATTCTTCAACTTGCTTTCCGCGTTCACCCTCAATTAAATCACTAACATGTTCTCTTAAATATCCAAAGTATCCATATTTAATATTTTTTGCATTAAACCCAGCATTTTTTAATTTGTCAACAGCTTCTGGGCTAATCATTCCACTTCTGCAATAAACAAAAAACTCCTTATCATGTGAGAGATTTGGAATTTCTTCATCAAGCTTGTCAAAAGGAATGGTAATTGCACCTGGGATGTGACCATACTCATATGAATCTTCATCGCGAATATCAATAATTGAAATGGAGTCTGAGTCGCGGGTTGCAATTTCATCAAAAAGAATTTCGTCCGTCATAATTATCTCCGTAACGTTGACATTATAACATAAAAACAAAAAAAGTTTAATGTTTTTGTAAAATATTTGATTAAATTATAGATTTTTTCAAATCAAAATTTTATGCATAAAAAAACCACCGATTTTGGTGGTTTTTAACTATCAATTATCTTAAGTTAAAGAAAGCGTTCTTTCCAAGATATTGTGCGCTTGGTCCAAGTTCTTCTTCAATTCTTAAAAGTTGATTATATTTTGCAACACGGTCTGTTCTTGAAGGTGCGCCAGTTTTAATTTGACCAGCATTAAGAGCAACTGAAAGGTCAGCAATTGTTGTGTCTTCAGTTTCGCCACTTCTGTGTGAAACAACAGCTGTATATCCAGCACGGTTTGCCATTTGAATTGCGTTAAGTGTTTCAGTGAGTGTTCCAATTTGGTTAACTTTAATAAGGATTGAGTTTGTAACGCCAAGTTTAATACCTTTTGCCAAACGCTCTGTGTTTGTAACAAAAAGATCATCACCAACAAGTTGGATTTTCTTTCCAAGGCGTTCAGTCATTTTGCCCCAGTTTGCCCAATCTTCTTCAGCAAGTCCATCTTCAAGAGAAATGATAGGATATTTTTGAGCCATCTTTTCCCAATATGTAATCATTTCATCTGGAGTAAAGAGTTCACCGGTTTTCCAGAATAAATATTTTCCTTCATGGCCAGCTTTTTTAGCCTCATCATACATTTCTGTTGCAGCAGCATCAATAGCAATGCAGAAATCTTTTCCTGGCTTGTAACCAGCTTTTTCAATTGCTTCAACAATAGCGGCAAGTGCTTCTTCGTCGTGCTTTAAGTTTGGAGCAAATCCACCTTCGTCGCCAACGCTTGTTGCATAGCCTTTTGCTTTCAAAACTGCTTTAAGGTTGTGGAACACTTCAGCGCTCATTCTAAGAGCTTCAGCAAATGTTGGTGCACCAACAGGCATAATCATAAACTCCTGAACATTAACCGAGTTGTCTGCATGTTTTCCACCATTCAAAATGTTCATCATTGGAACTGGGAGTGTTGTTGCATTAACACCACCAACATAATTATAAAGTGGGAGGCCAAGATATTGAGCGGCTGCTTTAGCAACTGCAAGTGAAACACCCAAAATTGCATTTGCGCCAAGTCTGCCCTTGTTTGGAGTTCCGTCAAGTTTAATCATTGCATTGTCAATTTCAACTTGATTTAAAGCGTTCATTCCAACAACAAGTTTTTTAAGTTCTGTGTTAACATTGTTAACGGCTTTTTCAACTGATTTTCCAAGGTATTTTGCCTTGTTTCCATCACGAAGTTCAACGGCTTCAAATGAACCAGTTGATGCACCGCTTGGAACAGCTGCTCTGCCAACAACTTCATTTTCAAGAACAACTTCAACTTCAACTGTTGGGTTGCCACGTGAGTCAAGAACTTGTCTTGCCACCACATCTGTAATTTCAATATAGTTTTTCATAAAATCTCCTTGATAAGAATTTTCTCTGCTTTTCGCAGGCTGATTTAATTATAATTTTCCGTATGTTTTAAGTCAAACAAAAATCACAACTCGCAATTTAATTATCTCTTTTAGGAAAGAATTTAATTTGTTTGACTATCAAAAATTTTTCATTTAAAATTTTAACTAGTGAGGTAAAAATTATGAATAACATTATTGCTGTTGTCGGAATGTGTGGATCAGGAAAATCTGTTGCCGTTGAAGAGTTTGAAAAGGAAGGTTTTCAAAAAATTTATTTTGGTCAAGTAACTTTTGATGTTTTAAAAGAAAGAGGACTTCCTGTTACACCTGAAAATGAGCGCATGGTTCGTGAAGAACTTCGCGCATCTGGTGACAAGGGAATTTATGCAAAAATTTATCTTCCAAAAATTCGTGAGCTTGCTGAAAAGGGAGATGTTGTTATTGAAAGCATGTATAGCTGGTCAGAGTATAAATATGTAAAAGAAGAGTTTGGTGATGCTTTTAAAGTGCTTGCAATTGTAACCAATGCCGAAAATAGATATCAAAGGCTTGAAATTCGCGGGTTCAGACCTTTAACCAGAGCTGAATCACTCAAGCGTGACTACACTGAAATTGAAAACATTGAAAAGGGTGGTCCAATTGGAATTGCGGATTTTTATATAACAAACAACAGTGACCAAAAAACATTTATAACCAAAATTCAAAACTTAATTCAAACAATTAAGGACTAAAAATGAAAAATTATTTTATAGTTCATGGCAGTTTTGGTTCAAGTCAATCAAATTGATTTCCTTATTAATTTGTGCCAGTGTTTTTGAAGATGATAATGCTGGGTGTTCACAAGCAGAAACAGGATATTTAAAATTTCCAGAGCTATTAAAATTTCTATAATTTTGCAAAATTATTAAAAATTCACAAAAAAACACCGCAAAAATGCGGTGTTTTAATTTTTTTACTTTTTAAATGCACGCAATGCGTTTAAAATTGCAAGAAGTGAAACGCCAACATCTGCAAAAACTGCAAGCCACATAGGTGCAATTCCAAGTGCGCCCAAAATAAGCATTAAAACTTTAAATGAAATTGTGAAAACAATATTTTCTTTGACAAGACGATTTGTCTTTTTTGCAAGCTTAATTGAGTCTGCAATTTTTTCGGGATTGTCGTCCATCAAAACAACATCTGCAACTTCAATGGTTACATCACTTCCAAGTTTGCCCATGGCAATTCCAGTGTCTGCCGCTTTAATAACTGGTGCGTCATTAATTCCATCTCCAACAAAGCAAACATTTGAATTTCTTTGTAAAAGTGAAACTTCGTTAAGTTTTTCATCTGGAAGGAGTTCTGCTGAAAATTTGTCAATTGAAAGTTGGTTTGCAACATTTTTAACAACCTCAAATTTATCACCAGACAAAACAACAATTTCATCAACTTTAAGTTTGTGCAAATTTTCAATTGCAGTTTGTGAATTTGCTTTAAGTTTGTCGTCAATTTCAAGTGTTCCCATAAATTTGTGATTATATGAAACATAAATAACAGTGCTTAACGATTGTAGTTCTTCAAATTTAATTTTAAATTTTCGCATAAGATTTGCTGATCCAGCAAAAATTTCGTCGCCATTTTCAAGAGTTGTTTTAATTCCAAGCCCAGCAAAATTTTGCGTGCTTGCAATCTTATCTAAAAGTTTAATTTTGTTTTTCTTTTTAATTGCTTCTGCAATAGGGTGGTGTGAGTTGTTTTCAGCAACTGCCGCCAAAAACAAAAGTTCTTCTTCAGTTGTGTTTGTTGGATTGATTTTAACAATTTCAAAATCGCCAGTTGAAAGTGTTCCTGTTTTGTCAAACGCAACCACTTGCGTTTTTGCAAGTGTTTCAAGAGTAATTGAATTTTTGATTAAAATGCCCTGTTTTGAGGCTCCGCCAATGCCAGCAAAGAATGTTAGTGGAATTGAAATAACAAGTGCGCAAGGGCATGAAATAACCAAAAACATCAGCGCTCTATAAATCCAAGTGTGCCATGCACCAGTAAAAAGTGAAGGGATGACTGCGAGGGCAATTGCTAAAAAAACCACAGTAGGAGTGTAAATTTTAGCGAATTTTGATATAAATTTCTCTGATTTTGCACTAATTTTTTCAGTATTTTCAACAAGTCGAATAATTTGTGCTATTTTTGATTCTTCATAAATTGATTCAACTTGAATAAAGAGTGTTCCATCAATATTAATTGATCCGCTAAAAACATGTTCTCCTTTTTTGACTTCAACAGGAAGGCTTTCGCCAGTGAGGGCGGATGTGTTTATGCTTGATTTTCCCTTAACAATAATTCCGTCAAGTGGAATCATTTCGCCAGCCTCAACTTTAATTATTGATTTTGGTGGAACTTCAATTGGGTTTGCTTTAACAACCTTATCGTTAATCACAACATTTGCAAAAGTTGGACGCAGTTTTTTCAAACCACTAATTGATTTTTTGCTTTTTTCTGTTGCAAGATCTTGTAAAAATTCACCAAGTTCATAAAACAACATAACCGCAAGGCCTTCATGATACTCGCCAATAACAAATGCACCAATACTTGCAACAACCATCAAAATTTCTTCATTAAAAACATTTCCTTGAAAAAGTTTTTTAAATGCGTTTTCAACCACTTCATATGAAATGATTAAATATCCAATAACTGCAACAACAAGTCTGCTGTTCCCAAGTGCATAAATAAAAGAAATTCCAAAGAGTATAGATGAAATTAATATTTTAGTAAGTGTAATTTTTTCTTCTTTTTCCATACTCACTCCCTTATGTGTTCAAGTGCATTTTTAATAAAACTTGAAACATGGCTGTCATCAAGTGAGTAATAAACGGTTTTGCCAGTTTTTCTACACTTAACAAGTTTATTAACACGCAGTTCACGAAGTTGATGGGAAATTGCAGATTTGGTCATTGAAAGCAAACTTGCAATATCACACACGCACATCTCGTGTTTATAAAGTGCCCAACAAATTTTAATTCGTGTTGAGTCGCCAAGTGTTTTGAAAAACCTTGTAATTTCTTCAAACTCATTTTCAGCAAGCATATGTTCTTGAACTTTGTCAACAACGTGCTTGTGAATAACTTTTGAATCGCAGTAAAATTCATTTTCCATATTTTCTCCTTAGTTGAATACCTATTCAACTGTACCATTATTTTAGTTGAACACTTATTCAACTGTCAAGCTTTTTTGAAAGCAAATTTAATTTTTTTGAAAGTGCATAAATAATTTCATTTTTATTTTTTCCTTCAATCTCAAAAACAATTTTGCATTTTGAAATGTTTAAATTGTAAAATTTAATATCTTTAAGCAAAAATAAAACATTTTTAGAAATTTTTTCAAATAAACTTTCATCACTAAAAACAATTCCAATTTGGCACAAATTTTCAATCGTTGAAATTGAAATTGAACTGTCTTCAATCGGCCCAATCAAAGTGCCTTTTTTTCCCATTTCAGTTGAACTTTTTGAAATAATGTTGATTTTAAAATTTTGGGCAATTTCAGCAGCTCGCTTTTCAATAACCTTTGCGCCAAGGCGTGCCATGTTTATCATTGAATCATATGAAAGGGATTTAATTTTTTTGTAATTCATTATTTTTGGGTCGCCACAAAACACCCCGTCAAAGTTTGAATAAATTTCTGGTGAAACACCAAAAATTGCACCAATTGCTGAAGCTGTTGTGTCTGAGCCCCCACGCCCCAGCAGTGTTATGTTTCCGTTTTTGTCAACACCCTGAAATCCGGTTACAACCAAAACGGTGTCATTTTCCATAAGTTTTAAAATTTTAGATTTGTTGATGTATGCAATTTTTGAATTCAACGGGTCACCAAAAGTTAAAATTCCAATATCCGCTGCGCAAACACTTTTGCTTTTCACTCCGGCATTATTAAGAATAATTGACATCATTGCGCTTGACTTCATTTCGCCAAGACTAACCAGTTTTGCAAGTTCAAGTTTATTTTCTTTAAACCCAGATGCAAGTTTAAAAAGGGAGTTTGTGTCATCTCCCATTGCACTTACAACAATTATAATTTTTTTATCATTTTCATATATTTTTTTAATATTTTTTGCAATTTTTTGCATTTTTTCTGTTGTTGACAAACTTTTTCCACCAAATTTTAAAATTCTCATGCTTTATTTTATGAACAAATCAAAGCACATGCTCACAGTTTTATTCGTTTGCAAATAAAATGTATTGAGGTGGTTATGAAAAGATTTAATTTGGCGTTGGTTGGGGCAACGGGTCTTGTGGGTCAAGAATTTTTAAAAATTTTGCAAGAAGAGGGGTTTGATGATAGATTTTTAATTACCCCATTTTCATCGAGTGAGGGTGAAATTAAAATTTTTGGAAAGTCGCAAAAACTTTTTAGATTGCAAGAGAACATGGATTTTTCAAAATTTGACTTTGCAATTTTTTCGGCGGGTGATGACATAAGTAGAAAATTTGCACCAATGTTTAAAGATGGTGGCGCAATTGTTATTGACAATTCAAATGCGTTTAGAAGAGATAAAGATGTTCCGCTTGTTGTTCCTGAAATAAATTTTGGTGAAGTTAAATCAAAAAAAATTATAAGCAATCCAAATTGTTCAACAATTCAACTTGTTTTGGTTTTAAATCAAATTTTGAAAGTTCTTGAAATCAAAAAGGTGGTTGTCAGTTCATATCAATCCGTAAGTGGCGCTGGCAAAGAGGCACTTGGCGATTTATTTTATGGAACCAGAACGGTTTTCAAAAATGGAATCAGCCAAAATATAGTTGCCGAAATTGGTTCAATTTTAAATAATGGTTATTGTACAGAAGAAGATAAAATTATGTTTGAATCACAAAAAATTTTAAATAAAAATTTTGAAATTTATGCAAGCACTGTGCGTGTTCCGGTTCCATTTTGTCACACTGAAAGTGTTTATGTTGAAACAGAAGAAAAAATTGATGATGCTAAATTTCTAGAAATTAAAAAACTTTTAAACACAAGGGAATTGTTTTACACAAATGAAACAATTTTTCCAAATGAACTTAGAGGAAAAAATGAAACTTGCATCTTTCGCATGCGAAAAGCCGGAACAAATGGATTAAACTTTTTTGTTGTTGCTGACAACTTGAGGCGTGGGGCGGCTTTCAACGCATTTTTGATTTTGAAAAAAATTTTGAAATAATATTATAAAATGATAACACTATTTATAAAAAGCCAAATTTTTGCTAGACTAAAACAAATAAATGTGTTAGTATGTGTTTACAAAATAATTTTGTTTAGGAGGAATTATGGCTCTTAGAAATTTCGGTGAAAAATTATTAGAAAGTGGGGCTGAACATGGCGCCAAGAAAAGGGGAGGTGGAAGAGCATATCAAATCACAAGCTCGGCTGCTGTTTCAGGTCTTTTTATAGGTGTTGCTCTTTTAGTTTTTGTTATAACTGGAATGATTAGTCCATCGCCAGTTGTCTTTGGACTCATTATTTCAATGATTATAATTTGCGCAAGTTTAATCACAATGCTTTCATGGATAAGACGATATGAAGATGGAAATATGAAAAAACTTTCATTGGTATTTATCATATTCATTGCAACAGTTGCAATTTTGTGGCTTGTTTGTGTTTGGATTGTTGTTGGTTTGATAACCAATAAACCTGAAGACGCTTCACCAGGAATATTGTTGTTTATTCAAATTGTGCTTGTTCTTTCAGTTCAACTTTTAATTTCATCATTTATTGGTGATGTGGTTGTTAAATATAGAAAGCAATACATCCCATTCCAAGCAGTTACATATGCAAGCTTTGGATATTTTGATTTTTATTTAACATATTTACTTTTGTGCGTGAAGATTGATCCATTAGCAAAATCAGGTGAAGTATTTTCAATCAGACAAGGCATTTCTCTTCTTGGAAACAGATGGGCAATCACATTTTTAGTTTTGGCAATTGCATTCATGATTGTTGCAAGTGCCGTAATTAGAACTCGTGAAGTTAAAAGAATTAGACAAAATGCGGGTGTTTTGGATGGTGAAAATGAATCTGTTCAAGTTGTTGTTGAAGAACCTAAAAATGTTGAAAATAAAGAAACCGCTCAAGACAAACTTGCAAAACTCAAAGATTTGCACGACAAAAATTTAATTACTGATGAAGAGTATGAGACAAAGCGTGCAGAAGTTTTAAAAGATTTATAAAAAAAAGACGCTAAATTAGCGTCTTTTTTTATGCCGACAAAACAAGTTTTCATTTGTCAACTTTCAACAGAATGTTTCAAATTTGCTTTATGAGAAATTGGTGGTTATCAAGTACACTAATTTTATGAAGAATGAAACAGTCAAATTTGTTTTAATTGAAATTGGACTTTTTGCTTTGCAGATAATTTTTTCTGCAATAAACCTGTTTGAATTTTTGAGTCCAGTTGTTGTGCCATTTGCTTTTGCAAGAGCCATGTTTGGTGGGAACATTTTTCTTGTTGCAATTGAGTTTTTTGTTTCAAAGGCAATTTTCGCAACTTCAATAAACATGCTTTATGTGGCATTTTATGAAACTGTAATTTTAGTTCTATTCAAGCTATTTTTAAATTGGTTTAAGGGCACAAAAAAGTTTACAATTACTCTTTTGTTTTTAATTTTATCAAGTGCGCTTGAATTATATTTTTCAATGTTTAGTGCTGAACAAATGATAAATTTTTCAATCAACCTTGCAGTTAAAATTTTGTTAATTGGCTATTTTTATTTATTTATAAAAATATTTAAACAAAAATTTTTGTTTTATCGTTTTAGTCATAGGGACTATTTGCTTTTTTCAATAATTTGTTTTTTGATTGGCTTGGGGTTTTTCAGTTTATCTTTCAAATTCAAAGCGGTTGAAATTTTTATTTTGTTGTTTGCGCTCATTGTATTTTCAAAAATTTTACCAATTGAAAAGTTTTTTATAATGTCTGGTGTTTTTCAAATTTCACTTGCGCTCATTCACTTCAATTCAACGCTGTTAATAATTGCAACAATAATGTCAGTTGTTTTTGTGGAAGTAAAAAATTTGAAAAAACAAATTGAGTTATTAATAGTTTTAACTGCATGTGTTGCACTGGTTTTTATTTTTAAAATTTATAATGCTTATGAACTTGGTGCTTTTGCGCTTTCCATTGTTTTGGGCGTGGCAATTCCAAATAAAACTTATTTTAAATTCGGCAAACTGTTTGAGGTTAACACAAACAAGCTTATGGATATTGAACTAGCTGAAAAACAAAGTGTTAAACTTGAAAACAAACTAATGCTTTTATCAAATGTCTTTCGCGACATGCAAAACAATTTCAAAATGCTCATGGTTGGAAAAATTGATAGAGCCCAGGCAAGTGCCGCACTTGCTGAAGATTTAATTTCCAAAACCTGTGCCGACTGTGAAAATTATCGTCAATGCTTTTTTGGAATAATTGACAAACGAGAACTTTTTTCATTGCTTTTAAAAAAGGCGATAACCTCTGGTCATGTTGACCTTGCAGATATTCCGGCGGGGCTTGATAGCTATTGCACAAAGCATTCAATAATTGTGAGTGAAACCAATCAAATTGCTTATCAATTCAAAAATTATGAAAGTGCAATGAAAACGGAAGATGAAAGTAAACTGATAATATCAAGCGAACTCCAAAACTTTTCGGATATTTTTTTAGATTTAGCTGGGAAAGTTCATAGTGGTGTTAAACAAAATGAGTTTATTGCAAATGAAATTCATGAAAGGCTTTTAAATGCACTTGTTGACGCAAAAGAAGTCAGCGTGTTAGAGAAGAATAAAAATATTGAAAGCATACGCATTTTAGCGCCAAGTGAACAACTAACAAAGCATGAAATAGCTCAAACAATTTATAAAACAGTGCGCAAACACATGAAGCCTGAAGCCATTTGTCATACGGCTATTTCGGGGCTTTCAATAATAACTTTTGTTCCAAATTCAAAGTTTAGGATTGAAATTTCTGTTTCAACTAAAGCCGTTTTAGCAAACAATGGTGATAATGTTTGTGTAAAAAAACTTGAAAACAATCGTTTTTTTGTTGCGCTGGCTGACGGCATGGGGCATGGAGAAAAAGCCAACAAAATTTCAAAAATGGTTTTATCTCTGGTTCAAGGTCTTTTTGAGGCTGGGGTTGACGATAGGCTTGTTATTAGCAGTGTAAACAAATTATTGTTGCCAGCTGGGCTTGACAATTTTTCAACACTTGATGCATGCGTAATTGATCTTGATGCTGGGGAAATCACTTTCATTAAACTTGGTTCAAGTTTTTCTGTTTTCAAGCATGTTGAAACCTCAGAACTCATTTCTTGTGAAAGTTTGCCAATTGGTGTGGTTAAAAATGTTAAACCAACAATAGTCAAAAAAACATTTCAGTCAGGTGACCTTGTTTTGCTTGCAAGTGATGGAGTTGTTGATTCTTTTGAAAGTGTGAATTCATATAAAACTTTCATAAATGATTTTCATGTTAAAACGGTTAAAGGTTTTTTAGATGAAACCGTTTGTGAAGCGGAATCAAGAAACCATGCGCATAGTGATGATATGACGATAGTGGGCATCAATTTGTTGAAAAATTATTAATTTTAGGGTAATATAATCTTGGAGAAGGTTATGTTAGAATTTTTGGTTGATGATAATTTGGTTTGCAAAGACGACAGAATTGCCGTCGGTGTTTCAGGTGGGGCAGACTCAATGCTTTTGCTTTGGGCGCTTTATTTCAAACAAAAACAAATTGGATTTTATTTAAAAGCAATTCATGTTAATCACAACCTTCGTGGAAGTGAAAGTGATGCCGATGCAAAGTTTGTTGAAGATTTTTGCAAAAAGAAAAAAATTGATTATGAAATTTTGAATGTTGATGTGAAAAAATATAAATCTGCTGAAAAGAAAACTGTTGAAGAAGCGGCAAGGGACTTAAGGTTTAAGGCAATTGGTGACCAAATGAAAAGAGACAAACTTAACAAATTGTTTTTGGCTCACCACAAAAATGATCAAGCTGAAACAATTTTGATGCACATTTTCCGTGGCTCTGGAATTTCTGGTGCTGTTGGAATTTGTGACACAGAAACGATTAAAAGACCACTTTTAAACTTAACAAAAACCGAAATTTTTAAGCTTTGCCAAGATTATGGAATTGAATATGTTAAAGATTCATCAAACAATGATAATTCTTACACAAGGAATTTTATACGAAATGAAATTTTGCCAGCAGTTGAAAAAGTTTATCCAGGCGCAGTTCAATCAATTTCAAAATTTGGCGAAAGATGCGCTGAGGTTCAAGAGTTGATTGACAGCCAAATAAACAATGATTTTTTGGTTGAAAAAAATGATGAAGTGTTAATTAAAGATGAAGTTGAAAACGCGCAAAGCCTGGTTAAGCGGGAATACTTTAAAAGAGCATTTGAAAAACTTGGAATTTTTGCCGATATTGAAGAAAAACATTTTGATATGCTTTCTGAACTTTTTAAAAGCACAATGAACACTGTTTTTGATTTTCCTCATAAGCTCAAAGCACGCAGGGTTTTAACAGGAATTAAACTTTTTAAAGAAAACACAAATGAATTAAAAAAAGTTGAATATAGCTTTGGAATTGGTGAAACTGAAATTGAAGGATATGGCAAAATTGTTGTAAGCAAACTAAACGCAAATGAGGTTGAGTATGGCAAGGGAATTCTTTTTGCTGATCTTGATAAAATTAGTGCAAAATCAGTGTGGAGATTCAGGGAGCCTGGTGACATGTTTTCAAAACTTGGAACGGGTTCAAAAAAATTAAACGACTATTTTACTGACAAAAAAATTGATATGGACATTCGCGACAGGCTTCCAGTGCTCGCAAATGACAATCAAGTTTTAGTTGTTGCTGAAAATGATATCAGTGAAAAGGTTAAAATTGATGGAGAAACTGACACCATTGTTAAAATTGAATTTTTGAGATAAGTTTATTGACAACTATTGGCTTAAACAAATATAATATAAGCAGGAGAGGATTATGTTCGGACACAAATTCAGCATATTCAAACTTATTGGCTTTGTGCTTGTTGCAGCAATTGCTTTGCTGTTTGTATTCAAAGCCTCCATTTCAGGAAGTATTATATAATGAAGAAGAGCAAAGCTGGAATTTTTTGGAAAATTTTTATAACGGTTAGTGTTATAGTTGCCATTTTTCTTGGTGGCTACTTTTTTATTGACAAATCTCTCGTTCCAAAATATTTTGGTCAGTATGGAATAAACAGTGTTCCTGACCTTGTGAACGTTGTAACTTCGCTTTACAATAATCCAAAGGAAAGCAAAATAATCACAAACAGCTACACTGAGTATGACCTTAATTCTTCAATTGCAAAGCTTAAAGCAAGTGGCTACAAAATTGAAGATGACGGAACAGTTGATAAATCAAACTACTCTGAATTTAAGGGTTATGGAACAATTGAACTTTCAGATAAAGAGTTTGCTGCAATCTGTAACAAAATGTTAAAAAGCGGAATGTTAGCTGATGCTGTTCCAAATTTAAACTATTTAAATGTAACTGAAGATATGACTCTTTTGGAAGTTATTGTAACGCCAAAAGAAAGCTCAAAGAAAACTGATGGAACCTACACTGCTGCTAACATTAGTTTTATGATTAAGCTTGACACGGAAGCTGTTCGTGAACAAATTGCAGAGCAAATGGCAACACCGCTTTACCTTCTTAAAATAATAATCCCAGATCAAATGTATTTCAAAATTTCATATGATTTTGATTTAGATGAAACTGACGAAAACCGAAGCAATGGTCAAATTTCAGTAAATGGAAAAAAGGCTTCTCAAAGTGAATATTTGTTAAATATTTTAGTTGATTTTATTTTCCCAAAAGAAGATGAAATGACACTTGAAAAATTCACAAACGAAGTTGGAAACATTGCACTTAAGGGAATTGATGCACTTGGTGATTTTAAGTTTTTAAGTGAAATTGATGGAAAAAAACAGAACGGATTTTTAATTGATTCTGGAGTTGAAGCCCCAGAAACTGATCCGCTTGAAACCGATCCAGAATAAAAAGACCGAAAAATCGGTCTTTTTTTATTGCTTAATAAAAATTTTGCCAATCTCAACAAGTGGAATAATTGAAATACTGCAAATTGCAACAATAAGCATTTCAATTCCTGAAAGGGACACAAGCGAAAATAGGTTTGCAAAAAATGGAATGAAGTAAACACCTAAAATCATCAAAAGCAGAAAAATAAAACTAAAGTTAAAAAACTTGTTATTGAATGGATTGATTTTGAATAATGATTTTTCAGTTTTGCAGTTAATTGCGTGAATAATTTGCATAAGGCAAATGGTCATAAAAACCATTGTGCTTGCTTGCTTTTCGCTAAAAAACTTTACTGACAAAACAAACATAACAAGAACCAAAAGGGACTGAATGAATCCCTGGTAAATTATTGATGATCCAGTTTTTCCTGAAAGGATTGATTTGTTTGGATCTCGTGGTTTTTTTGTCATTATGTCAGGTTCGGGTGGTTCAATTCCAAGAGCAAAAGCGGGGAGTGAGTCTGTCACAAGGTTGATAAACAAAATTTGGCTAGCGGTCAAAAATACGTTTCCTGGCATCACCAGTGAAGTTACAAAAATTCCTAAAACCTCAACAATGTTTGTGCTCATCAAAAACAAAATTGTTTTTGTGATGTTTTGATAAATTGTTCGGCCTTGTTTAATTGCAACGACAATTGTTGAAAAGTTGTCGTCTGAAATAATGATGTCTGAAACTTCTTTTGTAACATCTGTTCCAGTTTGCCCCATGGCCGTTCCAATGTTGGCGGCGCGAATGCTTGGAGCGTCGTTAACGCCATCACCAGTCATTGCAACAATTTTTCCATTTCGTTTCAAAGCTTTAACAATCATGAGTTTGTGCTCTGGTGTAACCCTTGCAAAAACTGAATAGTTTTCAATAATTTTTGAAAGTTGCTTAACTGAAATTTTATCAAGTTCAGCGCCGGTTAAAACCTCATTTTTGTTTTTTGCAATTTTAAGTTTTTTAGCAATTGCAAAGGCTGTGGTTGGGTGATCTCCAGTAATCATAATTGTTTTAAGCCCAGCGCGTTTGCTTGTTTCAACCGCTTTAACGGCGTCGGCTTTTGGTGGGTCTGAAATTGAAACAAGTCCAACAAAAATTAAATCATCATCACTTGGTGTTTCGAGCCGTTTATAAGCAAAAGCTAAAACTCTTTCGCCATTTTCACAAAAATTTTCATTTTGTTTAACAATTTTATTTTTTAAGTTTTTATCAAAATTTTCAACCAGTCCGTTGATTTCAATTTGTGAGCATTTTGGAAAAATATAATCAAAGGCACCTTTAACAAAAAGCGATTTTTTGCCATCCTTTTCAACTACAGTGCTCATTATTTTTGTTTTTGAATTAAACTCGTTAATTTGCAAAATTTTAAATTTATTAGATATATTTTTACAATTTATATTGTTGTTTTGCAAAAATTGTATAATTGATATTTCCGTTGCGTCACCAAAAATTTCACCTTTTTCATTGAATTTTGCACTAATGCATGTTGAGGCAATTTCAATAAATTTTTCATTTTGAATGGGTTCCAGTTTTGATTGAAATTTTAAATTTGTGTAAATTCCATTAACTGTCATTTTGTTTTGCGTGAGTGTTCCAGTTTTATCGCTGCAAATAACATTGCAACAGCCAAGGGTTTCAACTGCGCTCAGTTTTTTAACAATGGCATTTTGATTCGCAAGTTTTTCCACACCAAGCGCCATAATAATTGTGATAACAGCGGGAAGGCTTTCGGGAATTGCGGCAACAGCAAGTGCAACAGCAGTCAAAAGATGGTCAAGAAAACTTGTTTGTTTTTGAGTTATTGATTGAACAATAAAAACAATAACAGCAATTCCAAGAACTGCAAAAGTGATTGCTTTTCCAAGTTTGTCAATGTTTTTTTCAAGTGGTGTTTTTTCTTTAATTGTTTTTGTGAGAATTTTTGCAATTTTTCCAATTTCAGTATCTTTTCCAGTAGCAACAACAACTCCTGTTGCACTTCCGTGCACAACCGTTGTGCCTGAAAAACACATATTAAATTGTTCAGCCAGCGGAACATTTTGTTTTGTTATTTCATTGGAAAATTTTTCAACGGGTTGGCTTTCGCCTGTTAGTGAACTTTCATCACATTTAAATTGGTTGCATGAAATAATTCTAATGTCAGCAGGAATGGCATCGCCGGCTTTAAGTTCAACAACATCACCAACAACAACTTCACTTGTTTTAACATTGATTAAATTTCCATTTCTAAAAACTTTTGAAAAAGGTTCAATTTTCTTTTCAAGGGCAGATAAAGCATTTTCTGCTTTTTGTTCTTGAAAAACTCCAACAATTGCGTTAATTATTACAATTGCAAAAATTAAAAGACCTTCAAACAAACTTTCAGTGTTATGAGAAACAGCTGCAGTTGTTGTTGAAATAATTGCAGACAGAAGCAAAATTATTATCATAATGTTTTTAAACTGTTGCAAAAATTTAACAAAAAATCCAATTTTTTTAGTTTTTTCAAATGAATTTTTACCAAATTTTGCAAGTTTTTCTTCAGCGGCTGTGTTTGAAAGCCCCTTTTGTGATGTTGCAAATTCTTTAAAAATAGATTTTATGTTTGTGTTGTAATATGCCAAAATCAAACTCCTAATGGTAAAGCATATTAACTTGGCACAAAAAAAATGCAACAGCTTGTTGCACTTTTATTTTTAATCAACTTTGTAATTTTCAGCCGAGCTTGAAACAATCGCTTTAATTTCACTTGTAATTTTAATTGTTTTAAACGCACGCTCTTTAAGTTTTTGAAGAAGCCCCGTTGATGACATTGCAATTGCTTTGTCTGTTCCAACGATAACATGATCAAGAATGTCAATTGAATTTAACAAACAACTGCAAACCAGTGAGTAAGTGAATGCTGCGTCTTCATCACTTGCCTTTGCAATTCCAGCAGGGTGATTGTGGCTCACAATTATTCGGTTGCATTTTGATTCAATCGCAAACGCAGTGATTTCACGAATTTGCACATTAATTTCATCAAGCGTTCCTGATCCAATCATTTTTACTTTTTTAACTTTATTTGATTTTGTTAAGCAAATCACAAAAAATTGTTCAACATCAACATTGGTGTAAAGTTTTTGGCAAAATGCACAAGCCTCGCTGCTGGATGAAATTTTTTCATCGTTGCTTGGAAGGTTTAATTGATTTTGAAGAGAACCAACAAGTTTAATTAAAGTTGCTGAATTTTCTTTAATCCCCTTAACCTTTTTCAAATCATTAATGTCTGCTGAAAACACATTTTTAAGTGAGCCAAATTCATCAATGAGTGCATGAGCAAGGGGATTCGTGTCTTTTTGTGGAATTGCATAAAAAAGCAACAGCTCCAATTTTTGAATGTCAGTTAATGAGCCAATTCCATTATTTTCAAATTGAAATTTTAATCTTGACCTGTGGTTTTTGTGAATTTGCGAAGTTGTGTTTTCAGTTTTAACCCTATCAGGTGTGTTCACTTTTCTTAATTCCATAATCATCCTTTGTATAATGAAATTATATCACATAAACTTGTTTTTTTAAAATGATTATGGTGCTAAAATATTGCAAAAGATAATAAAATTATTTATAATTGAAATGTTGAGGTCAACTATGTTAAAATTATTTAAATATTTAAAAACTCGTGATTGGCTTTTGTTTTTAGCAAGTGTGGTTTTCATTTTTGCAAATGTTTGGCTTGAACTCGCAATTCCAGACTATATGCAAACAATCACAACCTATCTCTATCGCGAGGGAAATTATATTAGTGAAATTTTGAAAAATGGTGGAATAATGATTTCATTTGCAGTTGGAAGCGCTGTTTGTGCCGTTGTTTCAAACTTTTTTTCAAGCATGATTGCTGCTGATCTTGGACGAAATTTAAGAGGTTCAGTTTATTCAAAAGTTATAGGTTTTTCAAATGCTGAAATTAGGAAGTTTTCAACTGCAAGTTTAATCACAAGGTCAACAAATGATGTAACCCAGGTGCAAATGTTAATTTCAATGGGGCTCACGCTTGCCGTTCGTGCTCCAATAATGGCAATTATGGCGTTAACAAAAATTGTTGCTGCAAACTTTGAATGGACCATTGCCACAGTTTCCACGGTTGCAATAATTGTGGTTGCAATTGTAGTAATTATGATAGTTTCAATTCCAAAGTTTAAAAAAATTCAAACGCTCACTGACAGCCTTAACCGTGTAACTCGTGAGGGGCTCACTGGAACCAGGGTTGTTCGTGCATTCAATGCTGAAAATTATCAAGAGAAAAAGTTTGAAAAGGTCAACAATGAAATTACAAAAACACACTTATTTACAAGCAAATTCATGTCAATGCTTGATCCAATGATGACGCTTGTCATGAGTGGTCTTCCACTTGCAATTTACACAATTGGTGCAATTTTAATTGATAAAGCCGACATGGCAACAAAAGGTGTAATTTTTACTCAAATGATAACATTCAGTGCATATGCAATCCAAGTTGTCATGAGTTTTGTTATGCTTGTTTTCATTTTTATTATGCTCCCAAGGGCTCAAGTTTCTGCAAAACGTATAAATGAAATTTTGGACACAAAGTCAAGCATTGTTGATGGTGAAGGCACTCAAAAACCAATCAAAATTGGCGAGGTTCAATTTGTTAATGTTGGGTTTAAATATCCTGATGCAGAAGAATATATGCTTCACGATATTTCATTTAAAGTTGAAAAAGGTCAAACGGTTGCATTTATTGGTTCAACTGGAAGTGGAAAGAGCACACTCATAAATCTTGTTCCAAGAATTTATGATGCAACTGAAGGCCAAGTTATTGTTGACGGCGTCAATGTAAAAGACTACACAATATCTCAATTAAATGACAAAATTGGCTATATTGCTCAAAAAGCAGTGCTATTTTCAGGAACAGTTAAAAGCAATATAACCATGGGAACAAAAGATGGCGGAAAGCCAAGTGATGAGTCAATTGAAAAAGCAATTGAAATTTCCCAATCAAATTTTGTAAATGATCTTCCAGATGGCATTAATTCAAAAATTGAGCAGGGCGGAAAAAATGTTTCTGGTGGTCAAAAGCAAAGACTTTCAATTGCAAGGGCACTTGCAAGAAATCCAGAAATTTTAATTTTTGACGATAGTTTTTCAGCGCTTGATTATAAAACAGACAAATTGCTTCGTGAGGCGTTAAAAGAAAAATCTGCCGACACAACCTGTTTAATTGTTGCACAACGCATTGGAACAATTAAAAATGCAGATAAAATTATTGTTCTTGAAAACGGGCGAATTGTTGGTGAGGGAAATCATAAAGAGCTTATGAAAACTTGTGCAGTTTATAAAGAAATTGCTCTTTCACAACTCACAAAGGAGGAACTTGAAAATGCCTAGACAAATTGGACGAGGAACTCCTCAAAAAGCAAAAAACACAAAGCAAGCACTTTTAAAACTTGTGCGTTACATGAAAAGTTTTGTTCCTGTTGTAATTGTAACACTTGTTTTAGTTGTTGCCAGCACGGTGTTTAGACTTGTTGGTCCAAACCAACTTTCAAAAATAACCGAAATTGTTCAACAGGCAATTCCAATTTTTAATGAAAATGGACAAATTGTTTTTCCTGGAATTCCTTATGAAATGAGTGCGGTTTGGAAAATTGTTATAACTTTAATTGTGCTTTACAGTTTGGGATTGGTTTTCACTTATATTGCAAATGTTTTAATTGCAAGGGTAAGCTTTAAAATCAGCCAAAAACTTCGCAAGGATATAAATGAAAAAATAAATAGACTTCCGCTTAAATATTTAGACGCAAAACCTTATGGTGATGTGCTCAGCACTGTTGCTAATGATGTTGACTCAATTTCGCAAACACTTCATCAAAGTGCGTCTGGCCTGGTTAGTGCTGTAACGCTTTTGCTTGGTTCAGTAATCATGATGTTTGTGACAAACTGGATTTTGGCACTTGTTGCAATTGGTTCAAGTTTAATTGGTTTTGTTTTAATGTTTTTAATTATGTCAAAATCTCAAAAATATTTCATGGAACAGCAGTATAAACTTGCTGAACTTAATGGCGTTATTGAAGAGGTTTATTCGGGTCAAACTGTTGTTAAAACCTATAATGCAAAAGATGAAGTTCAAGGGGTTTTTGACAATGTTAATGGAAAACTTCACTCAAGTGCATGGAAATCCCAATTTTTCAGTGGAATCATGTATCCACTTATGGGCTTCATTGGAAATTTTGGATATGTCATGGTTTGTGTTGTTGGAGCAATTCTTGCAACCAACAAAGTTATTGGAATTGAAGTAATTGTTTCATTTATGATTTATGTAAGATATTTCACAAATCCGCTTTCTCAAATTGCTCAAGCAATGTCAAGTTTTCAAACAGCAGCCGCAGCAAGTGAACGAGTGTTTGAATTTTTAGAAGCAGAAGAAATTTCAAGTGAAGTTCAAAATCCTGAAACCATTGAAAAGGTTAAGGGTGGTGTTGAAATTGAAAATGTTAGGTTTGGCTATGATAAAAACAGAGAAATAATTCATGGGTTTTCTGCAAAAATTAAATCTGGTCAAAAAGTTGCAATTGTTGGACCAACAGGTGCGGGAAAAACAACCATCGTAAACCTTTTAATGCGTTTCTATGATGTTGATTCTGGTGACATTAAAATTGATGGCACATCAATTTATAACATAAAGAGAAGTCATCTCCGTGACATTTTTGCAATGGTTTTGCAGGACACATGGCTCTTTGAAGGCACAATTCGTGAGAATTTAGTTTACAATAAAACTGGAATAACTGACGATGATTTAGATAGGGTTTGTGAGGCGTGTGGACTCACTCACTTCATAAAAACTCTTCCTCATGGTTATGACACGGTTTTGTCTGATGAAACAAATGTGTCAGTTGGTCAAAAACAGTTGCTTACAATTGCACGAGCAATGCTTCAAAATTCACCAATGTTAATTTTGGATGAAGCAACCAGCAATGTTGACACCAGAACTGAAGAACTTATTCAAAAAGCGATGGATAAACTTACTGAAAATCGAACAAGTTTTGTAATTGCACATCGCCTTTCAACAATAAAAAATGCCGACTTAATTCTAGTTTTGAAAGATGGTGATGTAATTGAATCTGGAAACCATAATGAACTTATTAAACAAAATGGTTTTTATGCAGAACTTTATAATAGCCAGTTTTCACTTGAAGGAAATAATTTAATTGATTAAAAATCTCAACTTCGGTTAAGATTTTTTTGTGGCACGCAAACTTGAAATTGGTGAGTTTTTAAGTTAAAATAAGCATGAGCGAAAGGGGCGTGGGTTAGGTGCAGGGAAGGGAGTGAAAAACAACTTATTTTTTGTTGCTAAATTTAAAAAAAATATATAAAATAGACTTATGAATGAAATACCATCAAAATGTCAAAATTGTGGAAGTGAATTAAAATTTGATCCAAAGTCAGGAGCGCTTATTTGCAAGTACTGTGGGTCTAATTATTTTTTGCCCAAAAAACAAGAAGATGCAGTTATTGTTCGTCAATATAGTGGTGAATTTCATCCAAATGGTTTAAACCAAAGTTTAAGAGCATATAAGTGCAACACATGCGGAAACACTTATTATATGTCGAGTGATGGAACTTCAAAAAAGTGCCCAAACTGTGCAAACAACACAATGACACTTATTGAAGATCCTGGCTATGTTGCTGATGGAATTATTCCATTTTCAATAACTAAAGAAGAAGCGGCAAAAAACTTTGCAAGGTTTTTAAAAGGGAAAACAAACTATCCAAAAGAACTTAAAAAATCTGCTGAAAATCAAAAGCTTATGGGTGTGTTTGTTCCAATTTGGAATTTTTCTCTTAATGTTATTGCTGAATATAGTGCAAATGTTAATGAGGTTAAAAAGGGTTGGGACGGAAATTATTATAGTTCATCAAAACCAATTTTTGGCGACAAGGTAAAAAGAATCAAATCTCTTGATGCGTGTGCAACAACTCAAGAAGATGATGAACTTTTGGAACTTTTTGACGAAAATGACTACGCCAAAATTATTCCATTTATCCCTGAATACACCTATGGGTATAAGGTTGATGCAACCAATAAAGATATTCATGAACATTACTATAAAATTGTTGAAGGTGCTGAACAAGAACTTAAAACTTCAATAAAAAAAGAACTTTTAGATAAGTATAAGGAAATCAGCGGAATCAACACAGCCGCTCAAGCACGTGATGTATTTTTCAACTACACCTATGTTCCGGTTTTTGTGAACACTTTCACTTACAGAAATAAAACTTATAAAACATATATAAGTGGAACAACCGGAAAGGTTATTGGGAAAACGCCAAAGAGCACTTGGGCATATGTCAAAGAGCTTATTAAAATTTTTGGAGTTGCAGCAGGAATTGCACTCATTGTATTTTTACTTTCAAGAAATAAATAAAAATCACGACAAGCGTCGTGATTTTTATTTGCAAATGTTAAATGTTTTAACTTGAATTGATTTATCAACGAGGTTTAAAAATTTGTATTCGCAAGATTTATCTCCAACAATTGAGCCATAATGAGTTGGAACAACAATTTTTGGTTTAATTTTATTTGTAAGTTCGGCGGCTTCTTCAGCTGTCATTGTGTATGTTCCGCCAATTGGAACAAAAAGCACATCACATTTTTGGTTTAAAAGTTCTTCAGTTGCGTCAGTGTCGCCGCAAATGATGTATGTTTCACCATCTTTTTCAAGTTTATATCCCAGCCAATTATATTCTTTTTTGTGAAATTCTTTATTTAAATTATATGCAGAAAATGCGGTGAGCTTAAAGTTTTCACACACAAATTCATCACCCGGCAAAAGAAAATATTTTTCATTGTTTGGATAGGCTTCTTGAAGTTTTGACTTTGCATCTCGTGGGGCAATGAAAATTGTTTCAGCCATATAAAGTTTATCAATATCTTCAAGGCTAAAATGGTCATAGTGAGTGTGAGTTAAAATTATATATTTTGCTTTGTTTTTATTAAATTTAATTTCAAATGGATCAAAAAATAAATTGTCAATTTGAATTGAACTGTGGCTGTTGACATTAATGTTCATTGTTTTTCCTCTGTAACTTAATAAATTTATTGTAGCACCAAACCTTTTTTTCATCCAAACGAAATGATGTATTTTTTTATTCTGCTAGACTTTAAGAAATTATATCTTTATAATATAGTTATAGAGTGAAATCTTGGAGGAATATTATGCTTCAACAAAATGCTTTAAAAGAAAAATATGGCGAAAAAGAAACAGATAAAATTTTTAAATTGATTGCTTTTCTTTCTTCAAATGAAAAATTTTCACAAAAATTAATTGATGATGCGTGTGATATTGCAGAAATTGTAATAAAGCTTAAACTTGACAGCACCAGCGTTTGCGCTGCGCTAGTGTTTCCTTATATTCTAAAAAATCTTTCTTTTGTGGAGGAATTTTCAAACGATAGTGAACTTTATCAGATTTTGCAAAGTTTGTTAAAGTGTGAGGAATATTCAAAAAATTACACTGACGCGAATGGGCTTAAAGAAATGCTTATTGCAATCACAAAAGATATCAGGGTAATTATTATCAAAATTGCGCAAATGCTTGTTGAGGCAAGAAAAAGCGTGCGTAAATTTGAGGATAAAAAAGCAACTGAACTTTTTAAAATCATTGACGATATTTTCATGCCAATTGCGGCTCGTCTTGGTCTTAGTGAAGTTAAATCTGAATTCCAGGATTTGTCATTTGAGTTTCATGAACCAAGAGAATATGAAAAACTTAAAGAAGAAGTAAAAAAGGAAACTCGTGCAAACAAGCACATGATAAACAAAATTGTAAACGACATAAAAACATTGCTTTCATCAAATGGAATTGATTGCACTTGTTATGGAAGAATTAAGCACCTTTCAAGCATTCACAATAAAATTGTTTATAAAAATTATTCATTAAAACAAATTTATGATATTGCCGCAGTTAGAATTTTGGTTAAAAACATGAGCGAGTGTTACACTGCGCTTGGAATTGTTCACTCAAGCTACATTCCTGTTGATGGAAGATTTAAAGATTATATTGCTAACCCAAAACAAAATGGATATCAATCACTTCACACAACAGTTTATGCTGACAATGAACTTTTTGAAATTCAAATTAGAACATTTGAAATGCATGATTTTGCTGAATATGGTGTTGCTGCACACTTTTTATATAAAGAGCACAAAAAGAGCTTTTCTGGCGTTGATGGCAAACTTCTTTGGATTAGAAAAATGCTTGAAAACAAAGAAAATGTTTCAACAAAAGAACTTCTTGAAGAGCTTAAAACTGATGTTTATTTGGGTGAAATTTTTGTTCAAACACCAATGGGAAAGGTTGTTAAACTTGTTGAAAATGCAACCCCAATTGACTTTGCTTATTTAATTCACACTGACATTGGAAATCGTTGTGTTGGAGCAAGGGTTAACGGCAGAATGGTTCCATTAACATCTCCGCTTTCAAATGGTGATGTTGTGGAAATTATTACTTCACAAAACTCAAAAGGCCCTTCAAGAGATTGGATTAAAAAAGTTAAAATGCAGGGAACTCGTGACAAAATTAACTACTTTTTCAAAAAGCAAATGAAAGATGAAAACATTAAGCTTGGAAAAAGTATGGTTGAGCAATATGCAAAGAGCAACGACATTGTGTTAAACTCACTTCTTCAAGAGAGATGGATTGAGATAATTTTAAGAAAGACAGCTTTTTCATCACTAGATGAATTATATGCAGCCATTGGCTATGGTTCAATGACTTCTGAAAAATTTGTTAAAAGACTTCAAACACTTAAGCGCAATGAAGAACTTCAATCAAAAACAATTCTTGACAGTGCAATTAAGGGTCCGGTTAAAATTGAAAATAAATATGACATTGTTGGTGCTGAAGGAACTTTAACCAAATATTGTAAATGCTGCAATCCAATTCCAGGAGATGAAATTGTTGGCTATGTTTCAAGAGGAAGGGGAATTATTATTCATAAAAATGACTGCCCTGCAATTAAAAATTTAGCAGAGTCAAGGTTTATTAAAGTTGACTGGAACTTGCAGTCTGCAAACAATTTAACTTTCACCGCATCAATTGATATTGTTGCTAAAAACAAATCAAACATTTATTTTGAAATTACAAATGCACTTAATGAACTTGGAATTAAAGTGTCATCAATAAACACCACTGTAAATAAAAATGAAGAACTGCTTTTAAAAATTGGGGTTGAAATTAAAGATAAGGAGCATTTGACAAAACTAAAGAATAAGCTTTCATCACTTGAATCAGTTTATGAGGTGCTTTAATGAGCGAAATTTACGCAAAAATTGATGAAAAATATATAAAAAATTGGTTAAAAACATTAAAAAGAGCGGTTTCTGCTGAAGATTATGAAAGGCATAAGCGAATAATAAATTCAAACCAAGAAATTATTGATATTAAAATGGGTGATATTCGCGCACTTGCAAAAGAACTTTCAAAATGTGATTTTAAGCCATATTTATCTACTGCAAAAGCGTCATCAAAGGAAAGTGAGTTTTATGAAGAAACTTTAATTCAAGGACTTCTCATTTCCAGCATAAAAAATTTAGATGAACAACTAAATGAGTTTTCATGGTGGGTTAAAAAAATTGATAATTGGTCAACTTGTGATTCGGTGTGTGCCAGTTTAAAAATTTTAAAAAGATGCAAAGAGAAAGAAAAGTATTTTAATTTTTTTTACGATATTTCATTTTCAAAAGAAGAGTTTGTTTCAAGATTTGGAATTGTTACAATTATGAGCGTCTTTCTGGAATCTCAGTTTTTGGATAAAATTATTGAACTTTGCAAAAGGGTTAAAAGTGATTTTTATTATGTGAACATGGGGCTTGCATGGCTAATAAGTTTTTTGTTTATGAAATTCAAAAATGAAACATACGAGCTTTTTGAGTCAAACACACTTTCAAAATTTGTTCAAAACAAAGCCATTTCAAAATGTCGTGATAGTTTTCAAGTGTCTGGTGAAGATAAAGATAGATTGATTAATTATAGAAAAAAATAACGCACTTATTTAGTGCGTTATTTTTATTCAAACTCGTGGATTGTTTTGCGTTTGAAAAGTTGTTTGATGGCTTCTTTTTTTGAAATTTTGTTATGAATTACATTATAAACAGTTTTTGTTATTGGAAGGTCAACCTTAACTCTTTTTGCTAGTTTTAAAAGGGCTGCGGAAGTTGCAACGCCTTCGGCAAGTTTGTCAAATGGTTCATCTTTGGCAAACTTTTCGCCCCACATTCTGTTGTGTGAATATTTTGAAAATAGAGTTGCTTCATAATCGCCCAAATGGCAAAGTCCATATGCTGAAAGTTCGTTCCCACCGCATGCTTTTATCAGCCTTGCAATTTCACGAGAGCCTCTTGCCATGAGTCCACCTTTAAGCGTACTGAATCCCATTCCGTCCAAAAGTCCAGCAGCAATTCCCATAACATTTTTTGCGGCGGCTCCAATTTCACTTCCAATAATGTCTTCACCTTGATAAAAACGGATTAAATCTGAGCGTAAAATTTTGGTCAGTTTAAGCGAAAGTTTTGGATTATATGAATCAATAATCATAACACTCGCAACGCCGTTTACAAATGATTGAATGTGTCCAGGTCCAACCCAAACAGCAATATTTTTCGGATTTATTCCTGCATCAATCAAAATTGTTGAAAGGCGATTGCCGGTTTTTTCTTCAATTCCCTTCATGCAAAGGATATATTTTTTTGATTTATAGTTTGCTTGTTTAGCAAGGGTTTTTGAAAAACTTCTAAGTCCTTGCGCGCCAATTGAAATAACAATAAAATCACTTCTATCAATTGCTTCCTGCAGGTTTGAAGTCATTTTAATTGAACTTGGAAACTCAACATATTCGTTTTTATGTGTGGTTAAAAGCCGGTTAAATGATTCGCTTTCTTTAAGCCCCCAAACTGTTACATCATGGCCAATTTTATCTAAATACCAAGCAATAAATGAACCCCAGCGGCCAGGTCCTAACAATGAAAATTTCATATTCCCTCCACTTACTGCAAAAATAATAACACGAATTCAATATGCATACAAACAAAATTGTTAATCTTATTGTAAAAATTTAATAATTTTGTTATTATTAATGTATGAGATTGTCAGCATATCAAATTATTAAACTTGATAATCTAAAAAAAGATAGTGATGAACTTGAAGGGCTGCTAAACAGAATTGAGGTTGCAGGAGATCCAAAACTATCTTCGTTTTATCGTGCACAATTAAAAGAAATTTCTGAAGTGGTTTTGTGCTATGAAAAGTTTTTACAAGCAACTGCAACTGAAAAGGAAATTTTTGAAACCCAACTTTTAAATTACTGTGCAAACGAGGGGATTTCCGGAAATCAATGCGCTGAAATAACAATTTCGGGAAAAGATAAAAAGTTTTGTTTGGAATTTAAACAGTTTATTTTTAATTACGCACAAAAAAATCAATTAAACACAAAAGAATTAAATGAAAAGCAAGTTCAGGTTTCTGGATTTGGTGCTTTTGAAAAATTAAAATTTTTAAGTGGTGTTGTTAGAAAAATTTTAAAAGGTTCAAGAAGTGATTTAACTGTTACGGTTTATGAAATTTTAGCAGATGAATTTACATTTAATGAAAATGATTTGAAATTTGAAATTTCAAAATCAAGCGGAGCCGGTGGTCAGCATATTAACAAAACTGAATCGGCAGTAAAAGTTGTTCATGTTCCAACTGGAATTTCTGTAAAAGTTCAAGACAATCGCTCACAATTTCAAAATAAAGAAAGAGCAATTGAACTTTTAAAACAGAAACTTTTTGATGAATACAAAAAAAATAGTGAAAAATATATCAAAAATCAACAAAAACAATTAAAAAATGCAATTTTTTCAGATACGGCCACAGTTGTGTTTGATTTTGACCGAAATGTTTTCAAAACAATTTCAGGCTGCGAAATCAAACTTAAACTTGCATTAGATGGGGACTTTGTTTTGAGTGGAAATGGAAAGTGAATTAAAATTAGAAGTGAATTTAAGCAGGGAATATCTTTCAAGTGAAAGCAGAGTGTTTAAAACTGAAAGATTCTTTTTTGATGCCAAAAAACTTTCTGGCATTGATAAATTAATTTTAAAAATTGCTGAGCTGATTCAAAAAAACTTTAATTACTTTGAAAATAAATTTAACAGAAAATTTTGCGTTCAAACATTTAATCATGAATTTAAGTTTGAATTTGTTTTTGGAATAAGTGGCAAAAGCGTAAGTTTAAAATTAAATGAAAGGGATATTATATTTACAAAAATTCAACTAAAAAATAAAGAAGTTAAAACAAATGATCAGCGTGTAAATTTATTTTTAAAAAACAATCAAATTTTTAATGTGTTTGTTAGCGAAGAAGAGATTGAATTTGATGTTAATGATTTAAAGAAACTTTATTATGTTTCCAATGTTGATTATGTAAATTTTCCAATGCTATCAATTGATCAGCAAAAACTTGTTGAAATTGAAAACGAAAATGTTTTAGTTCAAGGTGTTGCGGGAAGTGGAAAAACAAATATATGCATAAATAAAATTATTTGGACAGCGTCTAAACATTATTCAGGGAAAATTTTATATACAACTTTTTCACGGGGACTTTTAATTGATACTAAAAACAAAATTGAATTATTTAAAAACAACATAAAGCAATTCATTGAAAACTATCATAATGGAAAAATTGTTTTTTTAGATAGGAACCATAAAGAGGCAATTGAAAAAAAACTAGGTGTGTTTGTTGTTAGTGATAATGAAAAAAATTTAATTAAAAATCTTGAGTCACAAGTTGAGTTTTTGGAAAATAAAGTTGATTACTTTTTACTTGAAGATATTTATAGAATAATTTCAAACGATTCTTTTGAAATTGCAAGTGAGGAGGTGTTTGAAAAACAATTTTTAAATGATTTTTCAAATCATCAGCTGAAAAACAAACTTGAAAAACTGAAAGACATTTCATCATCTGTTTGTTTTAAGGAAATTTACGGCTTGATTTTTGGATCGTGGAGAAATGGTGAGAAGCTCCACAAGAATGAGTATTTTGATCTCCGCAAAGATAGTTTTAATGAAAGAGAAATTTCAGCAATTTACGAACTTGCTGTTGAATATCAAAAGTATAAATTTTCGCATAATTTAATTGATAATAATGATATTTCATATAAAATACTAAAAAATATCCAAAAATTTGATAAATATTCGCTGTGTATTGCAGATGAGGTTCAAGATTTTACTGAAGTTAACCTGCATCTTTTAAATGAAATTTCAATAAAAATGTTTGCGGTTGGTGATGCACTTCAAATGATCAATCCAACATACTTTAGTTTTGCCGGGCTCAAGAGAATCATGTTTCGTGAAAATGTTGTAAGTGTTGCAGAGCTTGAATACAATTATCGTAACAATGAAAAAATTGTTGAAATTTTAGATGCGTTAAGTGAAATAAATATTAAAGCATTTGGAACACACAGTTTTGTGCTTAAAAATGAAAGTGTTGACAATGGTACGGCAACTCAGGCCATTTATACTGAAGGCTCAGGTTTTATTCAAAAAGTTTTAGCCAATAAATATGAAAATTTTACTATTTTAGTTTCGGGTCCCGAGGAGAAGAAAAAACTTCGTGAAAAGCTGAAAAAGCAAGAAATTTTAACAGTTGCTGAAATTAAGGGATTAGAGCGTGATACAGTTGTTGCATACAACATTTTGTCATCAAATCAAAAAAAGTGGGAAAATTTGCAAAAATTCAACATAAATCATAAAAAAGCCGATGAAAATTCAGTTTATAGATATTATTTCAATCTGTTTTATGTTGCAATTTCAAGAGCAAAACACAATTTGTTTGTTTGTGAAGACTTTAAAATTAATTTGTTTAATGATTTTTTCAAAAATAATTTTGAAATCCTTTCGGCCAATGATTGTTTTGAAAAGTTTGCTAAACTTGCAACCAAGCTTGAAATTGATGAAGATGAAATTTGGGAAAGAGTTAATGAATTTATTAAACTTGGTCAATTTGAAAATGCTGAATTTATTGCCGGAAAGTTTGGTGATAATGCAGAGCAGTTAAAAGCAATTTCAAAAATTAAAGCTTATAAAGATTTTGTGTTTAAAGGCAAAAATCATGAGGCGGGAATTGCACTTTGGAAGGCTGGACTTCTTGATGAGGCAAAAATTCAATTTGAGCTTGCTGGTGACAAAAAATTAATTGAATTTTTGGACAATTTAAACAGTCAAAACAGCTCTAATCTTGATGGTGAAATTGCAAAGTTTTTCACTGATTTTGATGATAACCCAGATGCTCAAAAACTTATTATTGAGGTTTTAAAATCCGAAATTGAAAATATGCAAAAAATTCATAATGAAATGAAATTAAAGTTGAAAGATTTTAAGGAGAAGAAAAATGGAAACAAGAGAATTAAATGAACTTATTGATGCTTTTGTAAAGTATAGGGAGATGCTTTTGCCAATTCAAAACGATATGCATGAATTTTTGGTGACTTATGATGCATTAAAGCAAGATGTTGACTCACTCAATAAAACATTTTCTGGTGATGCACAAAAAAAACTTAATGACATTTATGTTATGCTTTCAAGTCAAGCAGAAAAATCTGAACAATTGACTAGAAAAGTTGATCAGTTTTTAACAAGTACAAACAAGTATACAGAGCAGGTTGATTCGCTTATAAAAACATTTTCAACTGTTTCAGAGAAACTTGGAGCAATTGATTCAATTGAAAAACGAGCTGAAGAACAAATTGGAAAGCTTGATGAAATTTTGGAAGATAAAAGAAAAAATTATAACATTAAAGAACTTGAACGCAGTTTAGATCAATATAATTCAAATCTTCAAGCTGTTAGTGAATACATCAATTCGCAGGTTATTGAAACACTGATGGAAAATTCAAAAACAATTCAATCAGTTAAATCTGGAAATGAAAATATTGCAAAATCACTTGCTGATGAGCGTAAAAATATTGATGAACTTGTGAAAAATTATCAAATTTCAAATGAATTACTTAAAAAGATTGTTGAAAAAAACGATGTTAATGAAGAATATATTTTTGATGTGCTAGACAGATGGGCAGAAGAAAGACATGTTAAGTATAAAAAGTAGGAACCATGGAAAGAGAACGCGCTGAACAAATTTTTGAAGCAATAAAAAAAGATAACTTGAAATTATTTTCAAGTCTTTTGCGTGTGCCTGCAGATTACGAAATTAGTTTTGGCAGATTTCCAATTTTGTCGCTATGCTTTTTATATGAGAGCTATAATATAATTTCTAAATATGAAAAAAGACTTATTGGCATTAATAAGTTTGAAAAAGTTTATGAACCATTTGATGCTTATAAAAAATTTAGAAAGTGCGCAAAGAAATCAATAAGGATTTTTAGTGATGAAAAAATAGTTGAACCACTTGAAATGCTTTCGGTTTTGGGTGAGAATGATTTAATTTTGGCAAAATATCAAAAATTTCACAAAAATGAAGAAATTTTGCAAAATTCAGCAAAAATTTACAGTTTAACACACAACGAAATTAATGATTTTACCGCCGGTTCGGCAAGTGTTAAGCCTAAAAATTTAGCAAATAAAATTTTGTCTATTACAGCTTCAGCGATAGTTGCACTTTTTATTGCAATTATTTCAGTTGTTTCAATTTTCGTAAATGTTACAAATGGAATTGGCTCAAGTTCTAATCCAATTAAAATTAGAAATAGTTCAGCTTTTGTTACTGCAATTCAAAATGGTGGTCGTGACTATGTTTTAGAGGAAGATGTGATTATTAATGAAAAATTTTCATCAGGAAATTTTTATGGAAAGCTTGATGGGAATGGGCACACTGTTACACTTGCTGAAAATCAAGTTAATTTGATTGCAGAACTCACAGGCTCAATTTCGAACTTAAAGATAAAAACAAGCATAAATAACACAAAAATCACTGAAAATTCAGCAATAATTGCGAAAAAAAATAGCGGAACAATTTTAAATGTTGAAATTTCTTCAACAATTTCAGCGGAGATTGGTTCAACTGAAGAAGGATCTGAAACTGATTTCTCAATTTTCACACTTGAAAATAGTGGAACAATTTCAAATTGCACTGCAACAATTTATTCAACCATTACAAATGAAAATCATTATGATGCAACATTTTCAGTTTTTGCAACTGTAAACAATGGAACAATTTTAAATGTTGAACTTTTAGGGCAGGGAATTGAAACAGATACTGTTGATGTTGCAGCTGTTTCAATTCAAAATAATGGAACAATCAAATTTGCTAGAAACATGTTGAATGTTTCTCAAACAAGTGCTTCAGATTCGTGGAATCCAAACACTGCTGGAATTGTTGTAAATAATTATGGAACAATTGAAAATTCATTTAACTACGGAAAAATTAGTTCAACTTCAACTGCTGCAACAAGTGCGCAAACCAGTTCAGACAGCAAAATTATGGTTTATTCCGGTGGACTTGTATGTATGAATTTTTCAAGTATAACGAGTTCCAAAAACTTTGGAACGGTTAAAGCAATTGGCAATGTTGGCTTGGCATATGCTGGTGGAGTGGTTTGTCAAAATCATTATTATAACAATCTTCCTGGAGCGGTTGAACAATGCAAGTCAAATGCAGAAATTTCTGCAACTTCAATTTTAAGCGAGGCCTATTCAGCAGGAATAACAGCATTTAATGCGGGGTCTATTTTAAATTGTGGCGTTGAAGGAAAAATTGTTGGCGATGGAAAAGTGACAACCATAGCTGGTGGCATTGTTGCACTTGGAAATGCAAATTATTCGGGCTTGATTAACAATTCGTATTCTTCGGCAAGTTTTGAAGAGGCCGACATTGAAAATGATGAAGATGCAATTAAGTTTTTGGGTGGAATTGTTGGAATTGTTCAAAAACAAGTTGTGTATGGACAAGGAAGCGTGGACTATCCATTTTTAAATAATTATTATGTTTCAGAGGTTGGTTTTGAAAGAAGTGCAAATGCATCTATTAGTTATATTTATTACACTCCATTTGGAACAAGTGTAGATAGACAAAATATTTCTCTCAATGACGAAGATGTTTCGTCAACTGCATGTGCAAACACTGATGAAATTCCAAGTGAGGTGATTATTGATGACTAAAATGAAAAAAATAATTTATCATGTAAAAGAAAATAAAATGCTTTTAGTTGCAACAATTATATTTTTGGTTGCTATGGCATTTTGTTTTGGTGTGATTGTTTTTGATTTAATTGAATTAGTTTCAATTCAATCAAATTCTGCATCAATAAGTTCAGCTTTTATTCCATTAAACATTGTTGCCGGAGTGGTTGCGCTGGCTTCATTGATTTTTGTGATTATTACAAGTGTGTTATCAAGAAAGAAATAATCAATTTAATTGTGATTTAATTGACTTAAAAATAAAAAAAATATAATATAATAATATGGTGAAAAAAGAAATTGTTGGCTATGATTTTGATAAAACAATTTATGATGGAGACAGTTCAACTGACTTCTTTTTTTACATGATTTCAACAAGGCCTTACCTTTTAATTTTTACACTTTGGTTTTTGATTGTTATTGCACTTTATGGTATGAGAATTTTGAGTAAGAAAAAAACCAAGGAGTGCTTATTCTTCTTTGTTCCTTGGTTTAAAAATATAAACAGAATTGTTGATAAATTTTGGTGCAGAAATGCAAATAAAATTAAAGATTGGTACTCAATTCAAAAACGTGATGATGATATAATTATCACAGCATCACTTGGCTTTATTGTTAAGCCAATGGCTGATGCATTGAATATTAAAAGTTTGATAGCAACCAATTTCAGCACTTCAACTGGGAAAATTGTTGGAAAAAATTGCTATGGAAATCAAAAAGTGGTTGAGTTTCAGCGACTATATCCAAAACACATATTAACAGCTTATTACTCTGATTCATTAAGTGATAAGCCTGTTATGGAACTTGCCGGTAAAGGCTTTTTGGTTGATGGAAATAAAATTACAGAAGTTAATTTAGAAGAGCAGTAAAATGCTCTTTGAAATTTTAACATAAAAGGAGCACTTGATTGTGCTCCTTTTTAAATTTTAAATTTTGTGTTTGCGTTTTCTGATATATACTTTTCAAAAAAATTTTTAACAACTTTCATAATTTCCTCATGAATAGCTTCACGGGTTTTTACATTGCCATTTTCATCAACGCAGTGAATTAAATTCCAACCAAGTTGATTGGCAAGTGAAAGGCCATTGTTATAAGACCTTGCAAGATATTCAGGATCTTGCTCATGAATGTCTTTGCTTGTTCCTGCCTTAAGTTCGCCCCTTGCCCTAGCTAGTTCTAAACTTTTTTCAGGTGGCATTTCAATGAAGAATACTAAATCTGGTTCAGGAAGTTTGAGTGTTTTAAATTCAAATTCTCTATTCCAATTTAAAAACTTTTGTCTTTCTTTTTCATCTGTTATTTTTGAACATTGGTGAATGAAGTTTGATTGAACATAGCGATCAAAAAGAATTATCTCGCCATTATTGTAATGTGGTTCAATATCTTTCTTGTAAGTTGCAAGCCTGTCGGTTGCATAAAGTGTTGATGCCTGATAAGCATCTAAACAATTTGGGTCATTTCCAAATTCACCACCAAGATACATTTTTACGGGGCTTGCTGAGGGACTGTCATAGTTTGGAAATGATTGTTCAAAAACCGGAAACCCCTGTTTTTTTAAGTCTTCTGCTAAAAGTTGTTGTTGTGTGTGTTTTCCGGCGCCATCTGTGCCTTCAATTGAAATTATTATACCTTTCATAACCTTCTCCTACATTAAAAATTATATAACGCATTTATTTAAATATCAAGAGAAAAAATAAAAATTTGGCTTATTAAATTTTGACTATTTTTTTCAAAAAGTGTATTATTGAATTAGGGCATATGCCTTAATGAAAATTTTTTGGAGGAAAATATGTTTGATTATAAGGGAAGAGTTGTTGTAATTACTGGTGCATCAAGCGGTCTTGGAAGACAGATGGCTGTTGCATTTGCAAAACAAGGTGCTGACCTTGCAGTTCTCGCAAGAAGACTCGAAAAGCTTGAAAGCTTAACAAAAGAAATTAAAAAACTTGGAGTTCGTTGCCTTCCAATTAAATGTGATGTTACTAATGTTGCAGAAATTGAAGAAGCAGGAAGACTTGTTAAAAAGGAGTTTGGCAAAGTTGATGTTCTTGTTAACTGTGCTGGTTCTGCTAAAAACAATGGTGTTTTAAACATGACAGATGAAGAATGGAGATTCACAATGGCAACTGACCTTGATTCTGTTTTCTATGTAACAAGAACATTTGCCAACATTATGAAGAAAAAGAATTATGGAAGAATCATCAACATTGCTTCAATGTATGGTTTAGTTGGAAACACAGCTATTGACACAGTTGCTTATCACTCATCAAAGGGTGGCGTTATTAACTTCACAAGAGCAGTTGCTGCTGAACTTGCAAAATATAACATCACCTGCAATGCAATTTGCCCAGGATATTTTGCAACAGAGCTTACAATTGACACATTAAAAACTGAAGCTTTTACAAATTATATGAAAGCAACAGTTCCTCTTGGTAGATATGGAAATGAAGGAGAACTTAATGCTGGAGCAATCTTCCTTGGAAGCAAAGAAGCAAGTTATGTTACTGGCGTAATCCTTCCAATTGATGGTGGATACACCGCAGTTTAGTTAAAAACACAACTAAAAAAGAGATATTGAAAATTTTCAATATCTCTTTTTTCATGGAATAATTTAATGATTTTTTCAAATATTTTAATTAGTGCTCAATTATGATGAAGATGAAAAGTTATTTTGTGAATTTTCTGTGCTCTTTAAATTTATTTGCGATTTTTTATATTCATAAATTGTTGAAAGTGGAACAATTTTAATTCCATTTTCTTTTAATTTTGGAATCATATCAATAATTGCCTGTGCAGTGTTTTCTCCGCCTTCTGCACCAACATGTCCAATTGCAATTGCAAAACCATTTTGTTTCGCAATATTTGAGGCTTCATTTAAACGGAAGCAAACACCTGAATAAGTTTTGTTTTTATTTGCCTCCAAAAACACATCTCGCCCAAGATAAAGTGAACCCGTTTTACTGCATGCACTTTCGGTTGCTTTAGTTTCAATTGTTCTGCTGTCTAAAAAATATAAATTATTTGAATTGGCAAATTCGTAAACCGCTTTCATCAAGCGTTCATTTCGCGAAACTCCAGAACCAATGTGGCTGTTAAATCCCTTAATTTTTGGAAATTTTTTAATGCAGTTATCAATTTTCTTTTTTACAGTTTCTGGATCATCAAAATTTTTGATGTAGGTTGGGCCGTACCAATTTTCGGGCAAACGCACATGTGATTCCATTGGCATATGCAAAATTATTTCAAAATTTGTTTTTGAAAGTTTTAGAATGTGCTCATTTGTCATGTCTGTGTTTGGAAGAACAGCGGCGGTGATTGGTTCATTTAAATTTAATAGTTTGTTCACACCGCTTTCATCATAACTTCCAAAGTCATCAATAACAATTGCTAGCATTGGCTGGATGGTTTCAGCTTTTGCCAAGGCACTACTTTGAAATGGGAAAAATAAAAATGTTAAAAGGAAAAATAAAACTTTTTTCATAAAACTATTATGTGCATTTAGTTTAAAATTATTTGTGATGGGCAACCTAAAATTGACTTTGAAATGAGTTTAGTATAGTATAATTGTATGGAAATTAAGGGAAGTGTTGAAAACATTGTTTACAGAAACAGTGAGAATGGTTACACCATTCTTTCTTTGCTTGTTGGATTTTCACCAGTCACTGTGGCGGGAAAATTTCCAATTGTTGGCAAAGGAGAGGTTTTAACACTTCAAGGTGAATATAAAATTAACAAACGTTATGGCGAACAATTTGAGGCAACTTCCGTTAAGGTTGAAAAACCAACAGATTTATCTTCAATTGAAAAATATTTGTCTTGTGGTTTAATTCCGGGAGTGGGGGAAGTTACTGCAAGAAAAATTGTTTCAAAATTTAAAGATGACACACTTAAAGTTATTGATGAGGAGCCATATAGACTTGCAGAGGTGAGTGGAATTAGTGGCAGAAAAGCAAGTGAAATTCATGCAAGCTATGCTGACATAAAAAAAATGCAAGAAGCAGTTATGTTTTTGCAAAAATATGATATTTCAATCAATATGGCGGTGAAAATTTATAATAAATATAAGGCAAAAACAGAATCAATTTTAATGGCAAATCCTTACAAACTTATTGAGGATATTGATGGAATTGGATTTAAAACAGCTGACAAAATTGCAATGAAACTTGGAATTGAGTTTAACAGTGAAATTAGAATTAAAGCGGGAATTATTTTTGTTTTAACTGAAATTGCTGAAAAACAAGGCTCAACCCTTGCTTTTGTTGAAGAAATTTTGAGAGAAACAGTTTCAGTTTTGGAACTTGGTGAAGAAAATGAAGGGCTGATTAGTGATGCACTGGTTGACCTTGAAATTTCTGGTTTCATTAGAAAAGTTAAATTTAATGATGAAGATGCTTATGCAATCACAAAATATTATTCAATGGAAAGTTTTATTGCAAGGAAACTTACAACTTTAAATTTGAATGATTCACTTGTCAAATTTGGAAGCAATGAAGAAATTGAACAGTATGAAGTTTTGAATAAAATTGAACTTCATGAAAATCAAAAAAAGGCAATTTTGGCTGGAACAAATGAAAATGTTTGTATAATAACTGGTGGACCAGGCACTGGGAAAACGACAATTGTTAAGTGTATTTTGAAAATTTTGAAGGGACACAAACAAAAGTGTTTGCTTATGGCGCCAACTGGAAGAGCGGCAAAGAGAATGGAAGAACAAACAGGCGAGGAGGCAAGCACAATTCATAGAGCCCTTGAAGCTAATTTTGCAGATGGTGGAAGAGGATTTGCAAAAAATGAACATAATCCCCTTGAAGCCGATGCAATTATTATTGATGAAGTTTCAATGCTTGATGTGTTTTTAATGAGTTCGCTTTTAAAAGCTGTTAATCATGGAACACGAATTATTTTGGTTGGTGATAAAGATCAATTGCCAAGCGTTGGGGCTGGAAATGTTTTAGCTGATATTATTGAAAGCAATGAATTTAAAGTTGTTGAACTTACACAAATTTACCGAACTAGTGAAGACAGTATGATTGCTCAAAATGCACAAAAAATAAATCAAAGCCAAATGCCAGACCTCTCTGCTCATTCAAGCGACTTTTTTTACAGCAAAACAAGCGAACCCGAACTCATTGCCAAAGAAGTTGTTTCGCTTGTTGCAGAGCGAATACCAAATCATTTTGAAAAGTTTTCACCTGACGACATTCAGGTTATAACTCCAATGAAAGCTGGAATTGCAGGTGCAAATAATTTGAATGTTTTAATTCAAGAAAAACTTAATCCTGAAACCCCTTTAACCAAACAAATTGAACTTCAAAAGCGAATTTTTAGAGTTGGTGACAGAGTTATGCAAATTGTGAACAACTATGACCACGAATGGGAAAAAATTAACGACAATGGTTCAGTTTCATATGGCTCTGGAGTGTTTAATGGTGACATGGGAAAAATTGAAGATATTTTTGTTGAAATCAATGAAATGGTTGTTGTTTTTGATGACGGAAGAAGAGCGTTTTATTCATATGCAGAACTTGATGAAATTGTTTTAAGCTATGCAATTACAATTCATAAATCACAGGGAAGTGAATTTCCGGTTGTAATTATTCCAGTTATGGGTGGAAGCCCATTACTTATGAATAAAAATTTGCTTTATACGGCAGTAACTCGTGCAAAAAACATGGTTATTTTAATTGGCAAGCAATCAAATATTTTTTATATGGTTAGCAACAAAAGTTCTGCCGTTCGATATACACTTTTGAAAGATATGCTAAAACAAGATAGTTTAATAAATTTTTAGAATAAACCCCCAAACAAAAACATAGTTTTTAATGGGGGATTTTTTATGACAGAAATGGTTAGTGAAGTTGAAAAAATTTCAATTTCAGCAAGAGAATATTTTGAAATTAACAGCGCAGTTGAAATTTTGAGTGCAACAGAAAAAGAAATTGTTATTAAGCTTTTAAATGGTTTTGTTTATGTGACTGGAACAGAACTTAAAATTTCAAAACTTATTCCTGAAGAAAAGTTTGTCAGTTTAACGGGGAAAATTTTGGGATTGAAATTTCAAACAAAAAGGGCAAAAACATCATTTTTTGGCAGGATTTTTAAATAATGTTTGCTGAAGTTATTGATTTTTCGCTACTTTTAAAATTTTTTTGGGGTGGCTTAATTTGCGGACTTGGATTTATTGCTTTTGATATTTTGGTTAAGCTTACACGTAGAAATTTAATTTTATTTAATCTATTTTCATTCGTTTATGTTTTAATTTTTGGTGGGTGGTTTGCATTCATTTGCTTAAAATTTAATAATTATTCTTTCACTTGGCTAGGGCTTTTTTCAATGCTGGTTGGACTTTTTTTGGTTAAAATTAGTATTAAATTTTTCTTTGACTATTTTGAAAAGTTATTATATAATAAACTTGGAAATAGAAAAAGGAAGGTGAATTATGAGCAATTACGAAGCATTCCGCAAAGTTCAAAAAATTGTGATGTTTAGTTTAGTTGGGTTTGCAATAGTTTTTGTTGTTGCAATTTGCTCATTCATTTCACTTGGAAATGCAAGGCGAAAAAGTGCAAACTATGATGCGTTGATAACCTCACTTCAAAAACAAGAAGCTGAACTTAAAGCTGGAGTTGAAAATGTTTCTTCACCAGCATATTTAGAAGAGCAAGCAAGAAATCAATATGGAATGCTTAAAGAAGGCGAAACACTTTATATCTACACAAATCAACAATAATTGAGTTTAATGGCTTAAAATTTTCAAAAATATGTCATCATAATATTGACATATTTTTTTTATTGGTGTAATATAATAGCGTTGTCACAACACAAGTGTTTTTTATATCGCGGGGTAGAGCAGTTGGCAGCTCGTTGGGCTCATAACCCAAAGGTCGGAGGTTCGAGTCCTCCCCCCGCAACCAGCTGCGAAGCAAAGTCTATTTAAGGCTTTGCTTCTTTTTTTTTCGCAAAGCCATTTTACAACTTGCTTTTCCGCTTTTGGCACCAATCGAAAATTCTTGGTTCAAGAATTTTGTGCCAACTTTTTCTTGGCATGCTATGTATTTATTTGATTTTTTGTATGTTATAAAGATTTTATACTTTTACAAATTCAAGGAGTTATGATATTATGAGTATATTTGATAATATAAAAATTTAACTGACAAAATTTTTAACATTGAAACCAGTTTTAAAAAATAATTTTGTTCAGTATCATCACTTTGGAAGATGTGCAGTGCCGTGTGAGGATTGCAAATTAAAAAATAACAGAGTGTTTGAAAATAACACCAAACCACTTGTTGGTGAAGAAAATCATCCGCATTGTGATTGTTATTATACAGATGTTCAAACGAAGGTGGCTGGAAGTATTTCAAAATTAGGAATAAATGGACCAGATTATTACTTAAAATATAAAGGCAAACTTCCAGATTACTATATCACAAAAGATGAAGCGATAAATGTTTATGGGTGGAATTCAAGAAGAAACACAATATTTGGAAAAACTAATGGAAAAATGATAGGTGGAGATATGTATTTTAATAAGGAAAATATTTTGCCTATAAAACAAGATAGAGTTTGGAATTATTGTGATATAAATTATGATTCTGGAGGTAGAATAAGTGAAAGATTGTATTATTCTAATGATGGTCTCATATTTTATTCTCCAAACCATTTAGATGAAAATAATCCAATAATTTATCAAGTAATATAAAGGAGTAAAATATGGAAAAAACAATAATATATGATAGAAATGAAATTAAATCATTTAAAGATTTTTATGAAAAAATATATATTGATTTGGAAGGTTCAACAATTCCATATTGGAGTAATGAGCAGTGTAAATATTTAGGTTATAGTGCAGACATTTTGGATGAATTTTTGTGGTATTGTCATGATGATAAAATTCATTTCATATTAAGAAATTTTGATTTAGATAAAATAAAACAACAAAAAACTTTTGAAGACTATAAAATAAATTTAATAATTGAAGTTTTACAAGAATCCGTAGAAAAATATAAAGATTTTTCATTAACAATAGAGTAATATTTTTTAAAAAATGAATTTGAAAAACAAGCAAATTTGGCATATGTAACAGGTGATTATATTTTGGGTGTTTTAGATTCTTATGGACAAAGATTAAGTATAAAAATAACATTAAACCGTAAAGATGGAAAAGGTCAAGTAACATTTATATCTGGTTGGATGGTTTATCCAAATGGCAAAATATTATTAACAACACCTTTTGGAGGAAAATAATGAAAAATTATGATAAAGTTAAACTAATAAATTTAAAAAATGAATATGAAAAACTTGGTTTAAAACTTGGTGACACTGGAATTGTTATGGGTGAAGAAAAAAATGGATATGTTTTAGTCTATTTTTATGGTAATATTTATCAGGATAAAGATGGTGTTTATAAAACAACAGAAATAGATGCTGGCATACTCATTGAAGATTTAGAAATAATTAAATAGTTGGTGCTGTTTTCATTTGAAAATCTCAACCAGTAAAACGCCACGCTAAAGCGCGGCGTTTTTTTATTGTCCGTTTTTTGGGACACTAAATATTTTATAATTTAAGTATAACAATGAATTATTTGGGAGTAATTATATGAGTATAAATAATGATGAACTAAAAAAATGTGAAGATAAATTGTCATTTGTTGTGGGCAAAGATTCAAAAGGAAATATTGTTAGGGCTAGTTTTTTAGAATTGCCACATTTATTGATTGCAGGGGCAACGGGAACGGGAAAATCCCCATTTGTGCTAACTCTTTTGGAAAACTTGCTTAAAAAGAACACAAAAGATGAATTAAAAGTTTACATTATAAATCCACATGAAATTGAGTTTAAAGATTATATTAACTGTCCGCAGGTTGCTCAAAATAAAGTTTTTTCAAAGCCAGATGAAGTTATTGAAGTGCTTGAAACCTTATGTGTTGAAATGAAAAAAAGATATGAGCTGTTTGCAAATAAAGATGTTTCAAATTATGATGAATATAACAAAAAAGCAAAGAAAAAACTTGCCAAAATCATTGTTCTAATACATGAGTATAATGATTATGTTTTAAGTGATTGCAAAAATAAGTTTTTTGAATACTTATTAAAATTAGTTATGCTTTCAAGAGCTGCCGGTATACATATTGTCCTTGCAACGCAAAGAATTTATGAACAAACAATAACACGTGAAATACTTATGCAATTTCCAACAAAGATTGCTTTTGCAATGAGGAAAGAAGAAAGTAAATTAATTTTAGGTAATGATGATGCTGAATATTTAGTTTGTGGAAGAGAACTAATATTTAAAAATGATTTTAATAATGATTTTTATCAAAGACTGGAATCATTTTTTGATTTTAAAGAATATAATGATTCAAATTCAAGATATTTGTTTTCTAGAGAAGAAGTAATAGATTAATTAATAGTGGAAAAGAATTTATTTCATTATTTGATAATATATATAATTGTTCTAAGAGTTTGAATTATAAAACAAATAATTCAATAAAATTAAGTTAAATTATTATGTAAGAAGTATTAAAAATGTTAAAATGAAATTGTTAATGAGGAATCACTTATGAGAAAATATATGGATGAATTAAAAAATGACAAATCAAAGTTATCACTTATGCTTGGTGAAGATGAAAATGGAAAACCATATTTGAGAGATATGACAGAACTGGGCAATATTTTAATCTCTGGCGGACCAGGCTCTGGTTATCAAACCCTATTTCGTAATTGTATAAATAATTTTGGTATTAAATATAGTAAAGATGAAGTTATGCTTGACTTGATAGATACGACACAAGTTGATATGCGAGTATTTGAGAAAAATGATAATCTTTTTCATAATAAAATATTTGCTGGTGAAGAGCAGGGTATTTATGGATTAAAATTAGCAGCAAGAGAATCTGTTTATAGATATCACACCATGAAAGAAATAGGCGCTAACAATATTGATGACTATAATGCCAGTGAAGAAGTTAAGAGTGGAAAACTTAAAGCGTTACCCTATTTGGTTGTTGTTATTCTTGATTATTTTACATTTTTGCCATTAAATTACCGAAGAGAAATAGAAGACTATTTAATGCAAATAAAAGAAAATTCCAAAAGTAGCGGTGTTTATGTTATTGGTGTTTTTTGCCGCGCAAGCCAACTAACCTCAAAAATGGCATTGTGCTTTGATACACAAATTGCTTTTACACTAAATAAAATGAAGTTTCAAAGATGGATGAAATACAAAAAGAAAGAAGTGGAAAATCTCGATCAATTTGAAATGATTTTTGCTCATGGCGAAGAGAAATTGAAACTAAAAGCAATTTACGAAGAAGATAATGGATAAAGGAGAAAATAAAATGATTAAATTTGAAGATTTTTTTAAGGTATGTTTACCAAACAAAACAAAAGTTAAATTCAATATGAACGATGGAGAGAGTTCAGCTTGGGATTTATTAAAAGCAGATGATGGAACAAATGAATATGAAAGATGGATTAAAATGAACGCTTGGAAAAATCTAAAAGGCCAAGCAAATAATAATCTTAATAACGCCGATTATTTACTTGCATTTGCTCAATATTACCCATTAGGTCCAACATACTTTATTTTTGGTGGAATGTATAAAGTTGAACATTTAGATACTAGCGAGGCAACGGAAGATTGTGTAGGTTATAAGCTAACATTGTTAGATGATTTCAAAGAATATAGAAAACGCCTAATTGTAAAGTTAAGTAGAACTATTGGAAGAGATATTTACAATAAACCTTATTTAAGTGTTCAAAGAGATTTTAACCCAGAAATTTACGAGCTTCTACCAACACAAGCAATAGATGATTTTCCAGGATTTAATCATATTTTGCTTACACACAAACAGTTGCAATATATATTTAAAAAGCAAGCACCTGAATGGGAAAAACAATTATCATCGGTAAAAGGTGTCTATTGTATTACTGATACTCGTAACGGGAAAATTTATATTGGCTCAGCATACGGCGAATATGCTGGTATATGGCAAAGGTGGTCAAGTTATGCCAACATTGACAATTTGACAGGTGGAAACAAAACATTTGAAGAAATAAAATCATTAAGTCCAGATTATATAGTAAATAATTTTCAATATTCTGTTTTAGAGATATTAGACCCTAAAACGCCTAACGAAGAAGTTATAAGAAGGGAGGAATTTTGGAAAAAAGTATTTAAGTCAAAGGAATTTGGAATGAATAATTAAATTTGGATAAAAAACACCTTGCATTTTTGCGAGGTGTTTTTTTTATCCGTTTTTTGGGACTATATTTGTGTTATTCTTTAAGTATGCAGGCGAAAACCCTGTAAATAAAAAAAAGGATAAACAAATATGAAAAACACACACAAAATGCCATTTAAAGAAGTTGATGGCGAACAAAACACAAACACAAACACAAACAACATAACAAATATTTTAGTAACAAAAAGAATGCGAGATTGGATAGCGTATAATTATACTATTGATGGGCGTATTAAAGAAGATTTAATTAAGGAAAAATTTTTAAACAAGAGTTTGAAGCAGTTAATAATTGACAGTCCACTTGCTTGGAAATGTGGAAAAGATCAAACGAGAATCGCATTTGATTTATTCACTTATATTACGGTTATAGTTGAAAAGAGTATGCCAGTTATTGTTGAAATTAAAGATTCACACGAAAAAGTAAAAGATAGATCTGTGATAAATGTAATGATTGATGATTATCATCAATTAGATAGGTTAGAAGATGAGGAAAGATACGAAATGGTTTGGATGCTTGGAACTGTAAATGTTTCATCATTACAAAGGATATTTTCAATAGGTTATGCATATGCTGCAAGAATAGTTGATTGGCTTGAAATGCAAAATATTATTACTCATCCAATTGAGGATAATCATAGAAAAATTTTTTGTGAAAAAGAAACATTTATTGCGGCACTAAAAAAAGCATTTATGGAATGTAATGTAAATTATTAGTTATAGAGAAAGAGTGGGATGCAATATGATAGATTTAGAGAAATACAAAAATGAGGACAGAATTTTCTTTGAAAATAAAAAAAGGTGAAATGATGAAAACAAAACAAGAAGAGTTTACAAAATATGACTTAATTGACAGACTTACAAAGATTGTAGGTGCAAAGTTACCTTATACAGTTATGGAAGAAATTATTTTTAACGAACAATATAATGCAAAATATATTCAAGGCAAAAAATATAAAGGATTTAGTGTTTTTATTCCAAAATTTGATGGCAATGCTGTTATTGGTGAACCATATGAAATACACGCGAAAAAAGGTGAAGCAAGGGTGGTATCTTCTATTAATAAAGATATTGGAAAATTGAAGATTCCAAAAGAGCATTGTGATAAATTTACATTAAATCATGTTACTTTAGAAGATGAGCATAATTAACTAATTGACATATTATAGAAAAATGAAGAGGTAGAAGAGTTAGTGGTAATTCTGCGCACCCAATGGGTTAAAAGAGATGTGGGGTAAATTAAACCACGCCCACCTTTATTAAAAAGATAGCATTTTTGCTATCTTTTTATTCTTTTAATAACCAATGTAAATATCTTTTTGCAGCTCCTCTAGACATTGTATCATGATAAAGTTGATTATCGTAATTTCTTAGACATCCATAGCAACATGTTTCTTCACCACACCCACAAATTCCACTAACTTTAATTAGAGCATTTTTAAATATTTCTTTTAAATATGGTTGCATTCTCTTAACATGACCAGCTCCATTAGGAACTGTATCAAAAAGTGTAATATTTATTCCATTACTTTTTCCATTTGACCAAATAGCACCACCGATTTCTCTTCGATCTATTTCCATATACTTTGAAGCTCCTTCGATAATTGCATAAAGTATTGATTCATAGTCATATGTTAAAGAGTAATTTTCTGGTAGTGTTAAAACTAATGCATCTGATTTAAAATAATGACCTAGATAAGCAGGAAACATTTTTCCCGTGCAGATTCTACCAGAAGCATTTTTATGCTCGCTATCTAGTTTAACATGTATGTCGGCGGTGTTAACAAAACCACATTGTTCACAAATGTTGAAAGCCATTCCAACTAATTTATCTCTCCTTACATGTGATCCACCATTTATAGCAAACATTTCGCCGTTAGGAGAGTAATTACTTTCAATTTTTTTGCCATTTATAATAAAATCTGTAGTTTCTATTTGTTTATTATCTAAAAATCCATTAAACATTAAAGTTGAATAGTAATGAGTTTCTTCTCTCATTTTTCTACTTTCTTTATCAGATCTTCTTGTTGTAAATCCGAATTGAGGAATTACTAATTGTTTATATAATAATTTTTTACCACAACATTGTTCGTCTTTTGAAGGAATTGTAACGCCGAATGCAGTTCTATAGAAATATTTTTTCCCGCATTTTTCACATACGGCAAAATTATATGTTGGCCATCCTCTATTTGATTGTTTTTTAAGTGCATATGGTTTCCAATATTTTCCGTTTGCTACAACTTGAGAGCCTGGTGCATATTCTGTAATTGCCATTCTTAGATCTCTTTCAAGCTCCAAACTTCCTTTTAATATATTGTCTGTATTTAATTCAAGTGGGACAGTATATACTGGAAATCCATATCTTGGTAATACATTTGATTCTGCCAGGAATGATATATAATCTCTTTCTTCATATGTCGAAATAACTCTTTTAAATCTACTTGCTTCATCAAAGTGTTCTGTTGATATACTTTCTTGTTGTTGCTGTCTTAAGTCTATTATCATATCTCTAAAGCTGTTAATTGCGTTATCTAAACAAGCATCATTATTATTTGGATTATTATTATCTACCAAGTATTTTACAAATGACCAATTATTATCTATACCTAATTCTTTTTTAATTTTATCTGGTACAACCCTTTGTATTGAATTAAATAAATTTTTAGGTTTTTTACTAAGTAAAGAATATACTAATAGATTTATATCTGGATGCATTTCATTTTTGATTAAATCACTGGTTTTATTTAAAATAATGTTATTTTTACTTAAATAGCTAAAAATCATTGAATGAATATGTCTTCTAACTAGATATCCATTATTAAGTTCTATGTAAGGAGCTTTAATAATCCCGTTTATCATCTTTCTTGGATCATTATAATAAGTTAAATCATGAGATCTTCTTTTTGCAAATGTTAAAATAAATGCTGCTGATGATCCTCTTCGTCCAGCTCGTCCAGCTCTTTGAATATAATTTGAAGTTTCAGGAGGTACATTTCTTAATACTACTGATTCTAGTGAACCAATATCTACGCCCATTTCAAAAGTTGTTGAACAACTTAATAGGTTTATATTATTATCTTTAAATAAATTTTGGTAATTGGTTGCTGTCTGGCTTGAGATTTGGGCTGTGTGTTCTTTTGCGTTCATTGGAATCATTTCAATTTTAGTAAAACTATCTCTATAATATTGACCTCTATCTTCGTTATTAGTTACTTCAATTAAATGTCCGTCACAATTTGTTTTTCCACATATACCTAAATTATAGTGAATAGTCTCTCCACATTGTTCGCAAACATATAATGGTGTATTTCTTTTTGAAAAAGTTATATTATTTAAGTTAAGCTTGTAGTAAATACCTGTTTTAAGACTAATTTTTTCTAATATTGGTAATATATTAGTAAAATAATCGGTTTCAAATGATTGTGAAAATTTTTCTAAAAATTCTGAAGCTTTGGCATTTGCAATTATGTCATTTAGACCTTTACTGTTGAAGAATTTTTTGAGGAAATCTTGCCTTTTATTTGTTTTTCCATTTGATGGAATAAAACCAAAAAATTGTTTATTATATAATTTTTCACCACCTTGTTTTTTAAAGTATGTTTCATAATTTCTTGGTTCAAATGCATCATCTGTTTGATCAACGCCATCAGGAAAAGTTATACATCCTTGTCTTCTTAATGAATCAAATAAAAATTCAACTATTGTTAAGAACTCAGTTTTTGTTATATCAAAAGTTTGAATAAAATTGTTAATAATATTTTCATTTATATTTGATATGTTGTCAATTTTTATTTTAATGAGTCCTAGTCTATTTAAAGACATTCTAGGTTCAAGTTCTATTACTTCTTTTATTAATTGTTTTTTTGCATAATCTTGTTTTTCTTCAGTCGTTTTCTCATCATAAAATAATTGGCAGTTATCTGCTGTTTTATAGCATTTTTCTGCTAATCTTTTAAAAGATATTTCTTCCTCATCTGATTTAATTATTTCATTATAGATAATTTTTTTCCAAAGCCAATCATTATAACGATTTTGAATGAATATAGCAAATCTAGCAGCTTCTTGACGATTATCTGAAAACACTAATAGTTTTCTTCCACTTGCTATTGATGGACTATTTGTTGAGATTCCCCAAATATTGTTATCTTTTTTAGTTTCTTTTTTAGTTTTTTCTTCAGGTAATAATTGATATAGTTTTCTAGTTAATACTTCTATAGCAGAATCTTCACTAGTAGTAAGTTTTCTTATAGTGCCTTTATTAAATTTTCCACATTTATAACATGTACTTCTATTTTTATTTTTTATTTTAATTAGGTTTATAAATTTTGTTTTATTTAATCCACAACATTCTGTAGATTCTTTACATGTAGTAGGGAATAATTTTCCACATTTTGGGCACATTAAATATTTATTTTCATTTGTTAAGTCAACACTTTTATCTTTTGAATCTTCTGAATCATCCTCATCAATATTTATTTTTTCAATTGAGTTTGATAGCATAAATAATTCAGAATCTTCCTCTTCTGGTTCGAGATAGTCATATCCGTCTTTATTTGTTATTACACCACTTATATATTCTTGACCACATTTCATACAGTTATAAAGTTCAAATACTTTATATCCGTCATATTCTTTTCTTCTTTCAGTAAATATCTTTGGATTATCTTTTAATGCAATGAAGCCTCCTTCCAAAGTTCTTGCAAAAACATGGTATTTTGCATTTATTAGAGGATTGCCGTCAAGAGGGGAAATTGCTTCTCCACATAGTTCTATAACTTTAGCTATTGTTGATTCTAAATTATTGTTCTCTATATTTAAATCTTTGTATATTGAATTAGCAAGTTCAGAAATAGTAATGGTTTTATCTAATACTCTTTTTCTAATTTCATATACAAGTTTATTATTTTGTAAAATATCATATAGTTTTGATGATTTATCTTCTCCATTGTAGTTTTTATATTCTTCAAATAGATTTAAATAGTAAGATAATTTTTTACACTCACCACTTACTTCTGTAAGAGGTTTTCTTTTTGATGATATAATTGCATCTGATGTAAAGTCTTCACAAAATAAATCTTTTGCAAATTCTACAACTTTTTGAATTTCCTCTGAGCCGCCACCAAGTGTTGCACTGGTTCCTATACATGTCAAACAATTCTCAATTTTTCCAAAGATGGTTTCTTTAAGTCTTCGAATTAACATTGCCACTTCTGTTCCATGCGCTCCTTTATAAGTATGAGCTTCATCTAAGACTATATATTGAAAATATTTACTATAAATACCATTGAATATTTTTTGGCTATTTGCTCTTAAAAGCATATATTCAAGCATGGCATAGTTTGTAATTAAAATGTGTGGTGGATTGTTTTCCATTTCTGCTCTAGTCAATAATTCATTATTTAAAGGAAGTTCTCCATATTCTTTTTTATATAGTTCGGCTATTTCTTTTCTTCCTTTGCTAATGTTTATTCTGTTACCATCAGGTGTCTCTCCAATATATCTTCCAAATGTTATTTCAGGAATGTTTTTTAATGATGCTCTTAATCTTGCCATCTGATCATTTGCTAATGCATTCATTGGGTAAATAATTAATGCTCTAACGCCAGGACATAGGCTATTATTATCAATTTCATTTAGTAATTCATTAATAATAGGTATAAAGAAACATTCTGTTTTTCCAGAACCTGTACCTGAAGCTACTATTATACTTTTTTTATTAATCACATATTTAATAGCTTTTTCTTGATGATAATATCTTTTATAAACAGAATATTCATTTTTTGTAAATGCTTTATAAATATTTCTATTTAATAATTTTTGGTTGACTAAATCTTCCAAAGTATTTTCACCAGCATATGGCATATGTGCTTCAATGAATGGTCCGTTTAAAAGTTCACATTCTTTACTTAATGCATTTTTTGCTGCTTTATCAATTTTTGGATTTCTAAATGTAAATTGTGCATCTAAAAATTCTTTATATGATTCATTTAATTTTTCATAAGTTAAAATTGGATCTAAAGACATATTAATAATTCCTTTTTGATAATTGTTTAAATATAGTATCAATAAGTAATCTACTATATTCAGTATCTAGTGTTTCTATGTACTTTGCTAATTCTCTGTATTCAAAGTTATTTTTTTCTCGATTATATACATCAGCGAAATCACTTATCAATGAATCTATGTATAATTCGATTTCTTTTTCTTCTGGAAATAATATTACTGCTTTATTTTTTAGTTTCTCAATTCTTTCATGGTTTTTAATTCCTGGTAACAAATCCTGGACTTTTTCCCAAATAATGTTTGTTGTAGATTTGTTTGTGAATTTTTCTAAATATGAAAAACTATTAAACATAATATGTTCAAGATTTTCATCATCTCTTTTAATGAATACATATACAACATATAGTAGTTTGTCATATTGTTCTAATTTTTTATATGTGTTTGAAGTTATTATTTCACCTTTTCTAAGAATAGGGTAAAGAAGTCCAAAATCTTTTCTTATTTTCATGTATTGTTGTGTTGTTAATTTATAATTCATTAATATTTCAATGATTTTTTCGTCTCCAAAAATAAATCTATTTAAATAAATATAAGTTAATAGGGTAGTTAATTGTTTTTTTAATACATTTGTATCTAAATAAATCTTTTTGTTGAATCTGTATGTAATGAATGTAAAAATAGCATTTTTTAGATTATTGTAATCTCCGTTTTTAAATTCATATAAATATGGTGTTTCTGCGTATAAATTAAAAATTGTAGTATTTGATTCATCAAGTATTTCTTCATCCTCAGTATCAGTTTCAAATATATTATTTGATTTTTTAAAAACTATTTCAAGTATAAGATTTTTTGTAAAGCCTGTTTCATCCATATCTAAAACTAAAGATGTTTCTCCATCTGGTATATCTATGTCAAAGTAGTTATATGGTTCTTTAATATCTCTGCATCTTAAAACTCTATTTTTCTTTAGTCCATCCTCTTCCCAAGTAATATTGATAATGTTATAGCTGTTATTTATTATAAAATTGTGTATGGCTATATTTTTTTTGATAGAGCATAGATCACATATTTTATTAAAGTTTTCTTCTAAATATAGGTAAGCTCTTTCTGTGTTTGATGATAAATATTCAATGTAATCTTTTAAATTAATATACTTTTTTGAATTCTCTTTTATCTTGATAGGTATTCTTGAATTAGTCCCATTGTCAAATATTAAATATATTTCATTAGGTGTATTATTTTTTATTGTTAGTAAGCAGTTTCCATTTGCAGATATATCTTTAATTGAAAGGTTTAACAATGTATTTGGAAATCCTAGTAATTGATTGTTATTTTCAAAAGTCCAAGTATATGACCTTACGGTAAATCTAAATTGATACTTTTTATTTAAGTAATTGTAATAACCTTCAAAGTAATCGTTTTCATCAGGTATAAAGAAAGTTGTTTGTTTATTACCTGATAAATCAGTTATAAATATGTTTTTTGTTTCTTCAAAATTAATACTAATAGTTTTATTTCGAGATTTGTTTGATTTTGAACTAATGTATACACTTATGTATGGAAGGTAAATAAATCTAAATGTTTTTGTCCCCATTTGTTTGTGATTTAATCTTATGCTGACTTTCCCATATTCGTCCGATGATATAATAGTTGAAAGATCTAATGTTTCATTATCTTCTGTTATTTCTAATGTTTTGTTGTAAATATTCCCTTCGACATCTATTCTTACTAACCAAGTTCCTGTCATAGGTAAAAAAATTTGGGGTAGTGTATAATATCCATCCAATCCTAAAAATGAGCAATTTTGTGAAAAAAGTTTGTCTTCACAAGATAATTCTATTGGATTTTTAATTGGAATTTTTAAATCTTTGTTATCGTTAGTATTTTTAAAAATTAAATTATAAATACTTTTTGAATTTGGTTGTTGAAATAAATTTACAAAATCAAATGATTCAATTGGTTCTAAATCATCACAAGAGTAATTGTCATCTATTAAAACATAGCCACCTTTATTCGTTAAATAATTATTTCGTGAGTATTCGCCTTTTTCATTAAATACTAAAGCTTGGCCAGTTTCTTTAATTACGAAATCTATAATTGTTTGATTGTTATCATCTTTTAATGAAGCCTTAATATTTTGGCAAGGAATAATTTTTAAAGTTGCTGCTCTAAAGTAGTATTTTTGTTTGATGAACTCTGAGATAATGCATTTTTTAATGATTTGTTCATCTAACTGAATATACCATGTTAAGTTTTCATCTTCATCTGTTACATATTCTGGGAATGTAATAAAGAATTGATTTGTATCTGTATCAATAAATAATTCCGGTTTAGTAATTATTCTTTGCCTTGCATATTCATGATTTTTTTTGTCATTTTTATAATATATAATTTTTTCTTGTAATGTTATAGGTAGATTTGAAGATTCATCTATGGAATTATTAGATGTGTCAACAAATGTCATTACATCATATATAAAATCATTAATGGTTCCTAGTTTATTTAATATTTGCAAGTAACTTTTTAGTGATTTTGGTAAATATAAATCTTGTATTAATAGTTCATCACCTAATTTATCAAATGTAATTTTTTGATACTTTAATGATATTATTGCTTCTATTAGTGAATTCTCTAAATTTTCAGGTAGGCCAGCATGTGCTAACATACTTCCCATTTGCGTATATCCAGCAACCCGTTCTTCATTAAAATTTTCTAAGTTATATTGATTTAATGTGGATTTAAATGCCTTAATGAAATCTTGTTTTAAAGTTTGTGAGCAATATGTCATTCTTTGAACTGCATCCCAAAAACCACCCTCACCATTATTATAGAAATACTTTGCGCTTCCAACTAAGAATATTGAAATTACTTCTTTAAATTTTTCTATAATGTTCCAGGGATGACTATTTCCATGAAATCTTTCATATAGTAGTTTGCCTATTTGTTCTATTTCTTCTTTTGAAAAAAGAATTTTTTCTATAAGTTCATATGATTCTAATTTTTCAAACTTAGATTTACAAATAGCATTATATTCCATTAAGTCCATAAATGCACCAATAAACCTTCATTTTTTTTATTATAGCATATTTATGTATAAAATAATATAAAAATAAAATAAAATGAAGGATTTTAGCGATTTTTTTTATTATAATTAAATAAAATCCTTTTTAATGGATTTTATATATGGTATAATCATGTTAGAGGTATATTGTTCTATGTTAAATGAAAAGAAAAGTTCAATTCTCTATGTTTTAGAAATATTAAAAAAGTATAGTGATGAAAATCATTATTTAAAATATTCAGATATTATTTCTAAGCTTGCTAGTAATTATGGAATTGAGATAGAAAGAAAAACTGTTGCTAGAGATATAGATATTTTAGAAGATTATGGTTATGACATTCACCGTCATGGGAAATTAGGACTATATTTGGGGGCTCGAGATTATGAAAGTGGGGAACTATTGTATTTGTTGGATGCTATTTATTCGTCTAGAAGTATGCCAACGAAATATGTTCGTGAACTTTCAGAAAAGTTAATGAAAAATTATAGCATTTATCAGCAAAAAAATTTAAAACATCTTGAAAAGATATCTAATGACGCTACAATAGATAATAAGCAATTATTCTTAACAATTGAAACTTTAAATGAAGCAATCAATAAAAAGAAAAAAGTTGAGTTTAAATACAATTCATTTGGGTTAGATAAAAAATTGTCTGCAAAGTTTGAAGATAAAATATATAAGATTAATCCATATTTTATGCTTAATAATCATGGCAAATATTATTTGGTATGCAACTATGATAAGTATAATGACCTTTCTAATTACAGAATTGATTATATTTCAGAAGTGAAAATTTTAGATGAATCTATAAAGGGAATTGAAACTCTTGATGCCTGCAAAAACTTTTCACTTAAAAATTATATAAACGAACATATATATATGACACATGGTAATTCAATTGAAGTGAAATTAAAATTTGATTCAAAAAAGTTTGTTAATGATTTTATTGATTGGTTTGGTTGTTCGGTTAAAATTGAAGAAGAAAATGATAATATTTTAGCTAGTGCAAAAGTTAATGAGGATGCTCTTATATATTGGGCTCTGCAATACGGCGAACATGTTGAGATTTTAGAGCCATTAGCCACCAAGGATAAATATGTTGACATCTTACAAAGAATAATTAAAAAATACAATTAAAACTGGGTATAATGTTAGTTTTGTAAAATATAGAAAATAATTTGCAAATAGTAAAACGCCACACTAAAGCGCGGCGTTTTTTATTGTGAAGGCTTGCAGCTTGTGACCTTTTAAGTTTATGACTTGGCAGATTAAAAAAATTCCATGTGGGCAGTTACTTGAAAATTATTTGCATAATATTGAAAAATTTGTAAAATTGTTATATAATTACAACAGAGGTTAAAAATGATAAAGCATAAGATAACAGTTGAACAATATTTGACGGTTGATGAAATTACACAATTTGTTAGAGAAATTTCTGATGAATATGAGCAAATTAATGATTTAAGAAAATTGGCATATATTGAAAAAAATATTAATCAACTTTTAAAGCTTGGAAAACAAAGCGGTTGTGAAGGCGTGTTTGGAACAGGCTACCCTTACTATGTTTTAAGTTCAAAATCAACATTCGATTTTGATGAAAATAACAATCCTAAAATTCATTTAAAAACTCTTACAAAAAGTGGCGAAATTCCCATTGTTCAAGAACAGCTTAGATACAACAAAGAGCTTTATGAACTTGGTTTAAACTACAAAAAACAAAAATATCATTGCCATAAGTGCTTATCACAAGAAGTTTTGCAAAACTTAAAAGAAAGATGCTATGTGTGCACTTTTATAAAAAAAGAAGTTTCGCCAAGAAAAATTATTAATAGGCTTCCTGATATGGATATGTGGTATGTTGCAGACGATGACAAAATTCAACAGCTTACAACAAATATTTATGACTCAATGTTTAAATTAAACCTATATCCATCAGACATTAGTCCAATGAGAACAATTAATGATATGGTTGAAATTGTTGAAAGTTTAAGAAACGGCGAATCTCCTGAACATTTTTTGCCAATTGATGTTCATGTTGTTGGGAGAAATTATTTAAAGGGGCTTATTAAACAAATTCCAGAAGTGTTTAATGCTGCTTATAAAATGAATACAATTCCTTATATTCCTATATCACCGTATTCACTGAGGAGAGGTTGGGAAAAAAAGGATAGTGATCCTTATAATTTTGTTTATGACTTTTTGTTTTCATTTTCATCAATGGGGCTTGATCCTGAATTAACGGAACTCGTTGATGATGTTAGATATGAAATTGCAACAAAGTATGATTTTGATTATTTATTAGAAACGGTTAGAAGGCACTCACCATTAGACGAGAGAAGGTTGAACCAAAAAGAATTAGTTGCCGTGTTAAAAAGAAGAATTGAGTTATGGAAAAACAAGGGCACCAGTGAAATGGGTGGGAATGCTGCTTCACCAGAAGGAAAACAAATGTAGTGGGTGAAAAATGGTAAAAATTGATCTTCATGTTCACACAACTTCTTCAGATGGAGTTTTAACGCCTTTTGAGGTGGTTGATGAGGCATATAAAAATGGTGTGAAATTTTTGGCAATTGCCGATCATGACACAGTTGATGCATACACAAACGAACTTTTTGATTATGCAAAATCAAAGGGAATTATTTTAATTCCAGCAGTTGAAATTTCAACAAAAGCAAATAAAGCCGGTGTGCATGTGCTTGGATATAATTTTGATTTAAAGAACAAGGAATTTAATGAAAAATTAAAAACCTTGCGTGAGGCAAGGCACGACTATTTGTTTAATGTTGCTCAAAAATTAAATGAACTTGGCTACATTTTAAGAGTTGATGAACTTAATAAAATTGAAGCAGTTACAAAAGCTCACATTGCACTTGATATAATTGAAAATGAAAAAAACAAAGCCAATTTACTTCAAACATTTGGAAAAATTCCAAGCAAGGGTGAGTTTATTGAAACAATTATGAATGAAGGTTGCCCGGCTTATGTTAAAAAGAATTCTGCAACGCCAAAAGAGGCGGCTGAAACAATTAGGCTTGCCGGTGGAAAAGTGGTTTTGGCACACCCTGTTGCTTATGTTTATGAGGACAATTTGACAGAAAATGAAATTTTGCAAATTGTTGAAAGCATGAAAGCTGATGGAATTGAGACAAATTATTTGTATGTTGACAGGTTTGATAAAAAACATGATGACACAAGGTTTTGGAATGATTTTGCAAAAAAGCATAACCTTAAAACAACAGTTGGTTCTGATTTTCATAAAGATGACGGACTTAGGCCACTTATTGGTTTTGCAAATGAACAATTTTCATTAACAGATAGCGAAGTTGAAAACATTTTAAAATTTTTAGACATTAAATAAAGTTGCACAATTTGTGTGACTTTATTTTTTTTGTAATTAAAAAAACAATTTTTAATTTATTTCATAAAATGTATTATGAAAAAAATTGTTGTTGTTGGTGCCTATGGAAAAATGGGGAAAATTGTTTCTCAAAAACTCTGTGGTGAATTTGAAATAATAAAGGTTGGGAGGGGTGATAATCTTTTTGAAATTTGTGATGCAAATTTAATTATTGATTTTGCCACGGCTGAAAGTTCTGTTTTAAGTGCTAAGTTTGCGGTTTTAAAAAAAATTCCGCTCATTGTTGGATCAACAGGGCAGAGTCATAAGCAAATGGATTTTATCGTTTCATGCTCAAAGGAAATTCCTGTTATGATTCAGCCAAATTTTTCAGTTGGAATTTGTTTAATGAAAAGAGCAATTCAAACAATTTTATTGCAAAATATTGATGATATTGCAATTTTTGAAAGACATCATAAATCAAAAAAAGACAGTCCAAGCGGAACTGCACTTGATTTGATGAGTTTAATTAAAAAGAAGTTTTTTGGGGATGTTCAAGTTTTGTGTGAGCGAGGTGGAAACGAAGTTGGAACGCATGTTATTGATTTTTATTTTGGTGATGAAAAAATTTCAATTTCTCATGTTGCCTTTTCAAGGGAAGGGTTTGCTTGCGGTGCAAGGCTTGCGGTGAAATTTTTAATTGATAAGCCAAATGGATTATATAATTTAGAAGAAGTGATTAAAACTTAATTAATTTATTTGCAGTTATTTTTTTGAAAATATATAATAAAAGCAGGAGGTAGGATTATGGCAAAAAGAAAACATTAAAATTGGGAAATTTGCTTGAATGCACAGCTGTTCTTTTGGGAATTGTTGCAGTTTGCATGATTTTTGTTCATTCATTAACAGTTAATCTTGCTTTGGGTGCAACAGCTGAGTATACAGGTCTTCAAGCAACATTTGGCTATACAGCCAAGGGAACACTTGTTGATGTTGTTCATTTTTCATTTTCATTTATGAACTTGCTTTCATATTTACTTGTTTTAGCAGCTGTTGTTTTGGTTGTTTTAAGACTCGCAAATGTTGTTAAAGCAAAGGCTGTTGATTGGATTGCTGTTATTCTTTTTGTGGTTGCAGGCGTATTATTTTTCCTTATGCCACAACTTGCTGTTAGTGAACTTTACAACGGCGTAACAAAAACACTTGCAGTTGGTGCAATTTTAAGCGCAGTGTTCTCACTTGTTGCTGGTGCACTTGTTTGTGTTAAAGCAGTTCTTAAAAAATAATGGAGAATAAAAAAAAGAGCGAATGTTCGCTCTTTTTTTATTGCACTTTAAGCATTTTCCCAAAACTTATTCATTTCTTCTCTATGAATTTGTTCTGGAGATTTTGGTTTGTGATTATTTTCAAACAAACTGTAACTTAACAAAAATTGTTCATAGTTTTCCAACATAACAACTCCATCTCGGTTTGGAGTTGCAAGAGACTCACTGATGTTATTTAAAGAATTTTTAATAAATTCAATAAAATCTTTGTTTACTGTCTGCAATTTTATACTTCCAAATTCTGGGTCTCTTTCAAAATTGTAAATGATATTCAATAAATTAAGAAATGTTTTATTGTAAATTTCATTGCAAAAATCTTTAAAGTAAAGATTTCTTTTTGCCATGTCAATTTTTCCGTCAGGTCCAACAAAATTTCCACCGTAAACGCCATCAAGAATGTTTGCTGTGTCACCCAAAATTCCTTTTGTTTCATCATCAGTTGAAAAATATTCTCTGTATGCATTCAAAACTTCTTCAACTCTTGTTTGAAGAGGAATTTCTTTATTGTTTGCCAAATCTTTTGTTAGTTGATTTATTTCAGGTTCAAAATTATTTAATAAAAATTTCATTTGTTTCTCCTTTATAAAGATTGAAGTTCAGCTTCAAGATCTATCAAAATTTCTTGTGCTTCTTTATATGTGTAGCCTAAATTTAAAATCATGTTGATCATAATTTCAATGTCAACAAATCTCAAACTTTCTGGGTCGGACAACATTTTTTTGATTGCATTTAGCATTCCAAAAAGTTTTTCATCTTGAGATTCATTTAAACTGTTTAAAAGCTCATCACATTTTTTATTTAATTTATTCAATGTTTCCATAAACCACCTATAATGTTTGTTGAATTGAAAACTGCAATTCACTTTTTAATGCTCTTTTAATTGGTGAGGCTTGTTTGACCTGATTTGCTTGTTCTGTTAAATCCTGTGCTTCTTTTTCAGTTAATGTTTCAGTTTGTTGTTTAAATAAATGGATTCGCTTGATTGTTCCGGATTTTGTTTTAGCTATGTAAACATTTCCAGGGGTTGCCATGTGAAGATTAAGTGTTTTGAACGCTCCACTTGTGTATGGGGCAGTGTAAACATGATTTTTAACACGATTTTGAAGTTCTTCAAGCGTAATTGCATTGAATTCTTTTGTTTCAAGGTCAAACTCATAAACTTCAAGTGTATCAAAATTTTCATAGCCAAAATCGTCATTATATCCCATGCAGTTGTAAAAAATTAGAACCTTGAGTTTATCAGTATCTTCACAATGTTTAACAACATTCACTGTTTCAAATTTTCTGTCGTATCCCAAATCTTCATGATACTGTGATTTGTCTTTTATTATATACACAGGATGCTTTTTACCATTTGTATCAGGGTTACGCTTTTTTCCGTGTCGTTCTTCAAACTTAAAGCATTTGTGCCTTAAAACAGTTATTTCTGAAAGGGTTTTAATTGACAGTTCATTTGGAATTTTTTCTAACATACTTAAAAAGAATTCAAAACGAAACTCAATTGGGAATTCTTTGTATGCGCCAAGTTCTTGTGCGTAAGCAACAAATTCTTCTGCAGCGTCATTTGGCTTATATAGAGATGCTCTTGTTTTTGTTAAAATATCAACAAGTTGTTGTTTTTCCGCTTCCGAAGGGGTTTCAGCATAGTCGAATCCCGTTAAATTTTTTGAATTAAATTTTGCAGTAACAAGGTCATTGTTGCCTAAAATGTGTTTAACCGGATTGACTGAAAAATTTTTTCCATCAATTTTAAGGTTTGTTATGTAAAGGTGGGCAAGTGGATCAAATCGCCCGTCATCTGGATAGAAAATGGAATAATCAAAGTCGTCATAGTCACAAATTTTTGCGGAAACCAACATTTCAGTGAATATTGCAATAAATGTGTAGCACACAACATCTTTATTATTTTTTCCATCAACATCCATCAAAAACCTTGTAAATTCAAAACACCTTGAGTATCTTGTATTATCCATGTAAAAATTTAATGAATAATCAAGTTTTTGACATAAAAGCGTGTAAATGTGGACGGCTTTTTCAAGATTTGTTAAATTGTCAGGAATGCTTTCAAGAATTTCTTTTTTAAAATTCTCATTAATTGACAATGGATTTGCCGACATCATTTTCCTCCGTAAAATAACCTACTTTCATTATAACATGAATTTAATTTGGTGTAAATACTAAGCCGCAAAATAAATTTTCAAAATACAAAACCCACTTCATTAAAAGTGGGTTTTGTTTTGGCGCAGAGTGAGGGATTTGAACCCCCGGAAGGTTGCCCTTCATCGCTTTTCGAGAGCGACACATTAGACCACTCTGACAACTCTGCTTATTTGCACTTAAAAATATAATACAAATTATAAAAAAAATCAATTACAATTATTTCAAACATTTAAAAATATTTTTGATTATTTTGATAATTTTATTGACAAAGCCACAACCATTTGCTATTATATAGGAGCGTTTTGAAAGCAATATAGGACTGTAGCTCAGTTGGTTAGAGCACCACCCTGATAAGGTGGGGGTCGGTGGTCCGAGTCCACTCAGTCCTACCAAATTAAACTGAATAGAGCACGGAGCGCCACATTTCACGGAATGAAATGAAGTATAAGAAATGTCGGTGGTCCGAGTCCACTCAGTCCTACCAATATGGGGGTATAGCTCAGTTGGCTAGAGCACTTGCCTTGCAAGCAAGGGGTCATCGGTTCGAATCCGATTATCTCCACCATAAAAACAAATCCACTGCAATTGCAGTGGATTTTTATTTGTCAATTTGTTTTTGTTCGTCAGTTTTTTGTTTTTTAGATGATTCTGCAAAAAGCCGCTTTTGTTCTTCTTTGTCACCAAAAATTAATAGCTGAAGGGTGTCCCAATATTTATCACCCAGGGCAACTTTAAAGTTTTCATCTAAAAGAACATTAAAGTTTGATTCAAGAAGACTTCTATCATTTAAATTTTGAATTGCAAAATTCACAAAGAAAATCTCGTGATTGGTCATTTTTGATAAGTCAATTTGGTTTTTAAGGGAAAAGAATATATCTAAAACAACCTTTAAAATGTGAATAGCATTGCCGTAAATATATTTTTGATATGGCAAGCTGTATGATTCAGCATTGTTTTTGCGCTCAGTATCTATAACTTCATACTCTCTTTCATACAGTTCCATTTTTACATCTGCATCAAAGGAATTCATTAAATATAGACGAATTTTATATAGTGCATCATAAAATTTTTCGTTTGCAGTTCGTTTTTTGTCCTTAAGAATTTTATTGATTTGTTTTTCATATTTGCGAAAATAAGAATCGGTGAAATATGCTTCGTCATCAATCGCTGACAATCCGGTTTCAAAAGAAAAATTATTTATTTCATCTGTGAAGTTGATTAAATTTTCCATAACTTAAGTATACACTTTAAATATATTTATGTAAATAGGCAATTTAATTTTAAATAAAACAAATAAAAATGACTTAACGATAAATATTAAGTCATTTTTTTGTGAGTTTTTATTTAGAATTTTCAATTTCTAAATTTTCAACTTCCTTAAAGTTATGACTGAGCATATTCATGTTTTGATCAAAAGAAACTTCGCCAACAAACTTTTTTTCAGCAAGTGCAAGTGGCATCCACAAAAGATCGTCTTGAAGCATTCTGTCAAATGGAATGTTTTTCACGTCATACCAATTTGGAAGCATTTCTTCCGTTTCTTGAATTTTTCCATTAAATTTAGTGCATGTGTAAATGCTTAAAAACATGTTTGCATGTTCACCTTTATACCACATATCAAAATGGATTTTCCCAATTAAATTATAGGCAGTTGGAGTCACTCCAATTTCTTCTTGAGTTTCCCTTATCATGGCTTCTTCAATTGTTTCGCCTGGATCTTGTTTTCCACCAATGCCGTTTAAGGTTCCCTTGGCAAAGCCTCTCTTTTTTTCACCAAGTAAAATTTTCCCGTCTTTTAAAATTAAAACTAAAGTGGTGTTAATTGTTTTTAATTTTTCCATATTTTTCTCCTTTAAATAAAAAAATTGCGTGAAACGCAACCTAATTTACTTCAGATTTGCGTTTTTTTAGCTGTTTAATTTTAACCTCCTTATTTTTCGGCAATAATAACAACAGCAAATTTATATTGCGAAGTAGTATTGCCATTCTAAAGAAATTAAATTTCTCCACCTTAACGCAAATCGGAATGGACGAATAATATGCTAAGTTCATAATACTTCATTTTAGCAGGTTTGTCAAGATGTGCCATACGACAATTTGTTTATTGTTTTTCTTGAAAAAAAAGGATTAATTTGTTATAATTTGCCTAGAGGATTAAACATGGATATTTTTTGGAATGTTTTGTTTTTAATAATTGGACTTGTGCTGCTCATCAAAGGTGCGGATTTTTTTGTTTCAGGGGCAAGCGCTGTTGCAAAAAAGTTTAAAGTTTCACCGCTCATTATTGGGCTTACAATTGTTGCAATTGGAACAAGTTTGCCAGAACTTGCAGTAAGCATAACAAGTGCAATTTCTGGAAGTCTTGATATGTCAGTTGGTAATGTTTTGGGATCAAACATGGCAAATATGCTGTTAATTTTGGGAATAGTTGCAATTATGAAACCAATTCCAATTAAGGCAAGTGCAAAAAGTTTTGATTTACCAATGATGATGCTTGTAACCTGCCTTTTATTTTTATTTTCAAGTGACATAATTTTCAACAATGAAAGTTCAGATGTAATTTCCAGAACAGAAGGCATTGTTTTAGTTGGTATTTTTGTATTTTTCATTTATATGAATGTCAAATTTGCAAAGAGACAAAATGTTATTCAAACAGCAAAAATTCAAAAACAACAAGAATTATTGGATAATGCAAAAGAACAAACTGATGATAAGAATGATAAAAGTGAAAAGCCACTTAAAGTTTGGCAAGTTATTCTGTATTTAATTTTTGGACTTGCTGCAGTTGTGTTTGGTGGTGAATGCGTTTCAAGGACTTCTCAATTTTTGGCTGTTAAAGCAGGAATGAGTGAGGCACTTGTTGGACTTACTATTGTTGCAGTTGGAACAAGCCTTCCTGAGCTTGCAACATCAATTGTTGCAGCAAAAAAAGGAGAAGTTGACCTTGCAGTTGGAAATATTGTTGGTTCAAACATTATGAATATTGTCATGATTTTAGGAATTGTTGGAATAATAACTCCAATCCCTGTTTCAAGTTTAATTTTTGTTGATTTGATCATTTTGATTGCTTCAACTTTTGCCTTTACAATCATGGCATTAACTCGAATGAGATTAAGCCGTGGAGAAGGCGTTACACTTCTTGTTATTTATTTGGCATATATTGCATTTGCCATAGTTAGAAACTATTGTTTTTAGGAGAATTTTATGGATCTTATTGTAATGAGGCATGGAACAACTAATTGGAATGAACAGAATATAATTCAGGGAAGAAGTCAAAACAGATTAAGCGTTCGTGGCATTAAAGTTGCCAAAGAGGCCGCTGAAAAACTTGCATATGAAAAAATTGATGTAATTTATTGTTCGCCACTATTTCGAGCTGTTCAAACTGCAAACATTGTGAATAAAAAGCAAAATGTTAAAATTGTTAAAGATGAAAGACTAACTGAAATTGATCAAGGAATTTTTACTGGAAGAAAAAAAGCGTCTCTTACTCCTACTGAAAAGGAGATGAGAGATGCTGCAGGACCAGGAACAAAAATTGAACATTGTGAGCATGTGATTGATCGTGTTGAAGAATTTTTGGATTTTTTGCGTGACAATGAAAAGTGTGAAAATGTTCTTGTTATAACGCATGATATTTGTGCCCTTGCAATTAAAGATTTGATTGATGGGATAAACAGGGATATAAATGATTATAGAAAACTTCATTTGCTTAAAAATGCAGAATTTATTAAACTTAAACTTGAAAGAGGAAATGTTTACGCTGACAAAATTGTTAAAATTTTAACAAAGGAAAGAAAAACAATTTCATTTATGGAGTCATGCACAGGCGGTGCACTTGCAAATGAAATTACAAATGTTTCGGGTTCTAGCGAAGTGTTTAAATTTGGTGCAGTAACTTATTCAAATGAGTTTAAGCAAAAACTTGGCGTTGATGAATCCAAAATTAAAAATTATTCTGTTTACAGTCAAGAAGTTGCTGATTCAATGAGCATGACAATTTCAAAATTTACAAGTTCGGATTTTGGAGTTGGAATAACGGGAAAACTTTGTGCGCCAGACCCAGCTAATATTGATGGTGAAGATAATGTGGTTTTTATTTCTGTTTACGACAAAGCCAAAAATGAATTTTTGAAAAAACGAGTTCAAGTTTTCTGCAAATCAAGAGAAAAAAATAAGAAAATTGTTATAAAAAATGCAGAAAAATTAATTTTAAATGCAATAAAATAAAAAAAGACCGATTTGATTCGGTCTTTTTAAATGTCAAATTTTATTTGTGAAGCAATGTAACTTTCTTGTTTTGCTTCGGTAATTTTGTCATTTGCTTTTAAATTTCCAACAAGCATTGGCGAATTTGGATCATGTTTTTTCATATTTGAATAAACAAGTTGTTTGTCCATATTTGCATAGCAATATGTGCAAAGATGGCCACAAGTGTTATATGCACCAATATCTTGACCAAGCAAACATGAACAAACCATTCGTGCATTTTTTCGTTTTGGTGGACTAAGAGTTTTTCCAATTGCTTTTTCAATAACATCTTGTGTTTGACAACCAGTTGTGATTACGCCCAGTGGGGCAAGGTGGGTTCCCTCACAGCATGATCTAAGCTCAATATTATATTTTTTTGCGATTAAAACGAGTTCTTTTACAAGTTCAAATTGTTCTTCTTTTGTGGGTGGTTTAATACCGGGAGAATTTTTCTTAACTTTTTCATATAAATCTAAAAAACTTATCACGCAAAAATTAGTAAATCCCGAGAGTTGTTTTGCAAAACTTTCAAAAGCCAAAACATGTTTTTCTTTGTTCCAGCCGAGGCCATAAAAAATTGGATCATATCGCCAACCAATTGCATTTGGTCCAACTCTTTTTGAAACTTCTTTAAAAGAATCAATAACTTTTTGCTTATCGGGCACATTTGGTTCAAAAGTTTTGTCATAAGGAGTTAATGTGACAAACCAAAATTGGTTATATTTTGAAAGTTCACCATCAATATATGGCAAAATTGGAGCCGGATTTTTTGTGCAAAAGCAAATGCAGTCAACAATATTTGGATTTAGCAAATATTTTGTGACTTGATTTTCATAATATGGATTTCTCACATAAACGAACCCTTCTTTTAACCTATTATCTAGCCATTTTGCGTAAAAAGCCGGAATATCGGTTCGCATTCCAGTTGAAATTATCATTGTTTTTCTCTATTGAATAATATCTTTTAATTTAAAAAAAGTCAAACATAACTTATTTATGATTTGACAATATTTAATCCAAATTATTAAAATAAAAACACAAGATAGGAGAGTGTGAATGATTGAATTAGAAGATTATTGTGATTTAATCAACTTAAATGGTGAACCCCATTTGCATTACTACTTAACATTTGAAGAAAAAGAAGAAATTCTTAATAAACTTTTAGATTATTTGCGTGATAAATTTAAGTTTAGGTTTAATGTTTATGCCGGCTATGAAGAAAAACGGAACTATTTAAGAGGGTTTTTAAACCAACTTCCACCATGTAAGCTTGATGATGAATTTTTTGATTTACAAAACAAATTGCTATCAAGTGAAACAAATGAAAAGAAAATAATTAAACTGAGTGATTTAAGATTTTATGACAACATTTCAATGGTTCAAGGTGACATAACTACCATTGCCGCTGATGCGATTGTTAATGCAGGGAATAGAAAACTTCTTGGTTGCTTTGTTCCACTTCACTCGTGCATTGATAACATAATTATTTCAGCCGGTGGATTTCAAATTAGAAATGATTTGGCAAAAATTATGATGAAACAGCAGTATGATGAGGAAGAGGGAAATGCAAAAATTACTTCAGCATATAATCTTCCAAGTCGCTTTATAATTCACACGGTTGGTCCGTGCGTTTTTGGAGAGGTTTCTGAAGAAGATGCAACAAAACTTCAAAATTGTTATATCTCTTCACTTGAACTTGCAAAAAAAATGAATCTTAAATCAATTGCATTTTGTTGTATTTCAACTGGCGAATTTCATTTTCCAAATGATTTCGCATGTAAAATTGCAGTTCATACTGTTAAAAATTGGTTAAAAGAAACAGGCTACGATATAAAAGTTATTTTCAATGTTTTTAAAGATATTGACAGGAGGCTTTATGAAGAAGAGCTATCATGAACGAATTGAAGACGCAAAAAAACTAATTGAAAATGCTGATTATGTTTTAATTGGTGCAGGGGCTGGGCTTTCAATTGCTGGTGGGTTTACTTATTCAGGTGAGCGTTTTGAAAAATATTTTTCAGATTTTATTGATAAATATGGTTTTAAAGATATGTATTCTGGTGGATTTTACCCATTTGCAAGTGATGAAGAGCGTTGGGCTTATTGGTCAAGATATGTTTACATTAACAGATATCTTGAAACGGAACCAAATCCTATTTATAAAGAATTGTTTGAACTTGTTAAAAATAAAAAATATTTCGTTATAACAACTAATGTTGATCATCAATTTCAAATTGCCGGATTTGATAAAAAGAAATTATATTATATGCAGGGTGATTATGGATTGTTCCAATGTTCAGTTCCTTGTCATGATAAAACTTATGACAACAAAGAGTTGATTTTGAAAATGGTTAACGAACAAAAAAATGGAAAAATTCCAACAAACTTAATTCCAAAGTGCCCAGTTTGTGGCAGGAATATGGAAATGAATTTGAGGGCAGATGATAGATTTGTTCAAGATGCAGGTTGGTTTAAACACGCACGAGAATACCAGGCGTTTTTAGATAATGCAGAAAATAAAAACTTGGTTTTAATTGAAATTGGTGTTGGCTACAATACTCCCGGAATAATTAAATTTCCATTTGAGAGAATGACATTTAAAAATAAAAATACACATTTAATTCGAATAAACAAAGATTATCCAGTTGTCAGTGAAGAAATTGAAAACAAAACAATTTTGTTTAATGAAAACACTGAAAGAATTTTAAAAGATTTAAAATAATAAAATGTAGGAGATTATTATGAGAAAAAATTTTGGTAAAAAAACATGGTTCTATCCAATGCCAGTAGTAATTATTGGAACTTATGATGAAAATGGAAAAGCAAATGCAATGAATGCAGCCTGGAGTGGGGTTTATGACTACAATCAGGTTTACATTAGCTTAAGCCCACATAAAACAACTGACAACATTAAACTCAAAAAGGAATTTACTATTAGTTTTGCAACTGCCGACACTGTTGTTGCTGCTGACTATGTTGGAGTTGTTTCAGCAAACAAGGTTCCAAATAAAGTTGAGGTTGCTGGACTTCATGAATCAAAGGCTGAGTTTGTTGATGCTCCTTATTTTGATGAGTTTCCATTAACTCTCGAGTGTAAGCTTGTTTCAATGGAAGATGTTGTTGTTGCTGAAATTGTTAATGTTTCAGCAGATGAGAAAATTTTAACAAATGGAACTGTTGATCCAGCAAAACTTAAACCAATTACATTTGATCCAATCAATAACACATATATTGAACTTGGAAACATTGTTGGAAAAGCATTTAGTGATGGCCTTAAACTTAAATAAAATAGTGTTTTGCAACACTATTTTTTTATTTTCATTGACATAGTTATCTAAAACAATTAGAATTAGTTATCGGTAAGCTTATGTGGACATTGGAATATATTTTATCGCAGGCCTTTGTGATTGTTGCAATGATATTTTTGGCCTCAAGCTATTTTGTTAAGAGCAAAAAACTTATTCTTTTTGTGGTTTGTTTGAGCTCTGTTTTTTCGTGTTCACAATATCTTTTGCTTCATGCATACACTGGCGCAATTTTAAATGTGATTGCAATTTTTCGTGGACTTTGGTTTTATCTTGAAGAAAAGTATAAACAAAAACACAGTTGGCTTTCACTTGTGGTTTTAATTTTAGCTTATGCAGTTGCCTCTGCACTAACTTTTAATTGGTGGATTGATATTTTTGCATTTGTTGCAATAACAATTTTCACAATAGCAATTTGGCAATCAAATGTGTTTGTTTATAGGTGGCTTTCAATTTTTATGAGTGCATTCTGGATTGTTTATGAGGTGGCGTATTTTTCACTTTTTGCAGTTATATGCGAAAGCATTATTTTGATTTCAGAAGTGATTGGTGTTATTTTATATTTAAAATCACAGGACAAACAACTTATAATGGATGAAAACTCATTTAAGACAGAATAAAATTTAATTTTAATTTCAAAAATGATAAATTTGTGATATTATTAAAATACATTGGAGGAAATTATGGATTGGAATGGCACATGGGAAACCATTGTAAATTTTTTTAGATCAAATGGGTGGAAAATTTTCGCATTTTTTGCAACGCTTATTTTAGGTATTGTTGTTGTTAAATTGCTGGTGAATGTTACCAGAAGAGTTTTAAATAAAACTAAAATGGAAAAAATTGCCGTGCAGTTTTTGGTTGGCGTTATAAAAGTTTTGTTATATTTAATTTTGGTTTTAATTTTGTTAAGTATTGCAGGTGTTCAAATTACAGGAATAATCACTGCGCTTAGTGCGGCCTTGCTTGCGGTTGGAATGGCACTTGAAAATAACATTGCAAACCTTGCAAACGGAATTGTTATTGTTTCAACAAAAATGTTTAAAAAAGGGGATTACATTTCTGTTGATGGAGTTGAAGGAAGTATTATAAACATTAATTTCTTATTTACAACCTTAATCACTCCTGACAACAAAAAAATTACAATTCCAAACAGTGCAATTGTGAATAATTCTGTAACCAATGTTAGTGCAAATTCAACTAGAAGGGTTGACTTCACCTTTGCAGTTGCTTATGAAAGTGATACTGAGCTTGTTAAAAAAATTGTTATTGATGTTATGAGAAGCGATGGAAGAGTTTATGAAGATGACACACATACGCTGTTTTGTAAACTCAAAACATTAAATTCAAGCAGCATTGATTTCTTTGCAAATTGCTGGTGCGACAAAGAAGATTATTGGGATGTTTATTACTATATAATTGAAAATGTTTACAATGAATTTAAAAAATATGGAGTTTCAATTCCATATAACCAAGTTGAAGTGAGAAACAGAACTGACAAGGTTGTTATGCCTTTTAATGAAAAACCATTACAGGCGAGAGTTATAAAAAAGAGAAATAAAAAAGAGATATTTGATCTTGAAACCGCAGATTTTGCAGAAATTATTAAACATAGAAGAAAGAACAAAAAACAAAAAAATCTTGAAATTAAAACAAAAACAGATGAAACCAAGGTAACAGTTAAAGTTCATCAAGACGACAAAAATTTGACAGATGAATCAAATGAAAAATAAAAGTGGCGTTACGCCACTTTTTTATTATTTTATTTGATATTTTTTATCCATTATTTTATAATAATTTTATAGAGGTCAATTTATGGAAAAGCATGAAAAGAATAAGAAAAATAGAAAACTTTTAATTATAATTTTATCCATTGTAGCGGCTTTGGTTATTTCTGCAATTGTTTTGATTGTTGTGCTTCTTGGAAAAAACAAAAATGAAAAAACGAGTTTAAAAGAACCAACGGTAACACTTGAAGTTGTTTCAAACACTTATTATGCTGGAATGACACTTGAGGATGTTGAAGTTAATGTTAACTCCTCCACCGATGGAGTGTGGGTTTGGGTTAACAAAACTCAAGAGCTTGAAGAGGGAACACATGGATATGCATGGAAATTTGTTCCAACAAGTGGTGAGTTTAAAGAAGTTTCAGGTAATTTGAATGTTACAGCAATTGCGGATACTCTTCAAAATTTTGAACTTGAAAATGCACCAACAAAACTTTCAGGATATCATGCCTTTGAAACGATTGATTTAACAGGTGCAAAATTTGTTGCAACTTATTCTTCTGGAAGAACGCAAACTGTTTTGGCAAACTATGAAATTGTATATGAAAATGGAACAAGTTTTGTTGCACATGACACAAAATTAACCATTACATATCATGGTATGAATGTTGTTATAAATTTAACTAGTGAGGTTTTACCTGCTGAAGTTACACCTCGTGAATTTGCTTATTCTTGGACGGGTGAAGCTCAAAGTGCAAATGGAAGTGAAACACTTTACACTTATTCTTCTGCATCTTACACTGATGCAGGACGATATGCTAATGCTGTTACGCTTGTGTTGAAAGATAAAGTTAATTATGTTTGGGCTGAAACAGGAAATGCAAATGACATTACAGTAGATTTTATTATTGGATACTCTGCTTCAGAAAAATTTATTGGAACATTCACATACACAAACACTGCTTTTGTTGAGGGTGAGTGGAACCCAGACAGAATTGATGCAACACTCATTCTTAATGCTGATTCAACTTATGAAATTACTGTTCATTACTATGATGAAAATAATGGAACACCATACCAAAAAGAACTTGTTCAAAATGGAACATATTCAATTTCTGGAAACACATTCTATTTTGCAGTTAATTCAACCTTGGAGTTTACTGCAACATTTGATGAAACGGCTAAAACAATGACAAGTTCTCATCTTCCTGATAATGGAACAAATGCATTTAATGAAACAGAAATTGGAGAGGTAACAATTTTAACAAAAATTTAACAAAATAAAAGATAGGTGAAAAACCTATCTTTTTTTTATAACAAAACAGCTCCGCCCGAAACAACCAAAACTTCGCCAGTTATAAATGATGCTTCATCACTTGCAAGAAAGTACACCGCATTTGCAACATCTTCAGGTTTTCCAAGCCTTGCAAGAGGGGTTTGATTTTTAACATATTCTTTTGCATCTGTTGAAAGACCTGCAGTCATTTTTGTTTCAATATACCCGGGTGCAACTGCGTTAACGCGAACTAGTGGTGCGGCTTCAATTGAAAGGCTTTTTGTAAGCCCAACAATTCCTGCTTTTGAAGCAGAATAAGTTGACTCTAAGCTCCCGCCAAAAAGTGCATAAATTGATGAAACATTAACAATGTTTCCGTGTTTTTGTTGCATAAAATGTTTCAAAATTTCACGGTTAAAAATTATTGTTCCTCGTAGATTTGTGTCTAAAACCATATCAATTGTTTCAGTGGTTTTTTGTGTTAATAAATCGGAGTTTTCGCTTGTTCCGGCGTTTCCAACAAATGCGTCAACAAACTCAAATTCATTAAACACAGAATTTACGAAATTGATAATATCATTTTCTCTTTGTTGATCGCATCTAAGCGCTAAAACTTCAACTCCATATGATTTAAGTTTGTCAATGAAATCAGTGTCAAAAGTGTTTAAATAAGTAAGGGCAACATTGTAGCCATTTTGAGCAAATTTTTCAGCAGTTGCTTTTCCAATTCCACCAAATGCACCAGTGATGATTGCTGTTTTTCTTAACATAAATTTTTCTCCTAAACAATATATATTATCACTTAAAATTTGTGCAAAATCAATAATTTCATGGCGAAAAATTAAAAATAAATTTAAATTTATAGAAAGTTTTTGTTTGAACAACTCAAATTTGTTTGAAAATAGTTTGGCTTGTGATAATATTATGTTAGTAAAAAATAAGGAGCAAGATATGTTTAGAATTATTAATAAAAAATTCTTAAATCCAACAGTTTGCATGATGGACATTGAAGCACCTGATGTTGCAAAAAAAGCTGAACCAGGACAATTCATTATTCTTCGTGTTGATAGTGAAGGTGAAAGAATCCCCCTCACAGTTGCTGGATTTGACAGGGAAAAAGGTTTAGTTAAAATAATTTTCCAAATTGTTGGTGCAACCACCGAAGCTTTAAAGCATAAGGAGGTTGGTGAAACAATTTCTGATTTTGTTGGTCCACTTGGGCTTGCAACTGAAACTGAAGGAATTAAAAATGTTTGCGTTGTTGGCGGTGGAGTTGGTTGTGCAATTGCATTTCCAGTTGCAAAAAAACTTTTTGACCAAGGTGCAAATGTAACCAGCATAATTGGTTTTAGAAACAAAGATCTTGTTATTTTGGAAGATGAGTTTAAAACAAATGCAAACGAGTTTCATGTTATGACTGATGATGGAAGTTATGGCGAAACTGGAAATGTTTGCGTTCCACTTGAAGCACTTTTAGCTTCTGGAAAAAAGTTTGATAGAATTTTTGCTATTGGGCCACTCATCATGATGAAATTTGTTGTTGAAACAGCAAAGAAATATAATGTTCCTTGCACAGTTTCAATGAACCCTATTATGATTGATGGAACAGGAATGTGTGGATGCTGCAGGCTTTCAGTTGATGGGGAAATGAAATTTGCATGTGTTGATGGGCCAGATTTTGATGGCTACAAGGTTGATTTTGATGAAATGATGACCCGAAACAGAATGTATGCAGATTTTGAAAGACACGCCTATGAAGAAACATGTAACTTGTTTAACAAGGAGGTAAAATAACATGCCTGAAGTTCCAAATATGAAAATGACTAAAAACGAAATGCCGGTTCAAGATCCAAAAGTTCGTGCACACAACTTTAACGAAGTTGCTCTTGGCTACGATGAGGCGGCTGCAATTGATGAAGCAAAAAGATGTTTGCACTGTGTCAATATGCCATGTGTTGGCGGTTGTCCAGTTAAAATTCATATACCTGAATTTATTGCAAAAATTAAAGAAGGAGATTTCGAGGGCGCTTATCAAGTAATTTCAAAAACTTCAAGTCTTCCAGCAGTTTGCGGAAGAGTTTGCCCACAAGAAACTCAATGTGAACAAAAGTGTGTTCGCGGAATTAAAGGTGAACCTGTTGGAATTGGTAGACTTGAAAGATTTGTTGCTGATTGGCATAATGCTCATTCAAATGCAAAAGAAGAAGTTGCTGCTCCAAATGGTCATAAAGTTGCAATTATTGGTTCAGGACCATCTGGTTTAACTTGTGCAGGTGATCTTGCAAAAAAAGGATATAAAGTAACAGTTTTTGAAGCTCTTCACAGAGCTGGCGGTGTGCTTGTTTACGGAATTCCAGAATTCCGTCTTCCAAAGGCAATTTTACAGAAAGAAATTGACAAACTTTCAGGAATGGGAGTTGAAATTAAAACAAATGTTGTTGTTGGAAAAACAGTAACAATTGATGAACTTTTGGCTGATGGCTATGAAGCTGTGTTTGTTGGTTCAGGTGCAGGACTTCCAAGATTTATGGGAATTCCAGGCGAAGCGTTAAATGGTGTTTATTCAGCCAATGAATTTTTAACCAGAAGCAACTTGATGAAATCATATATTGATAAGCCAGTAACTCCAATTATGAAAGGTGGAAAAGTTGCTGTTGTTGGTGGTGGAAATGTTGCAATGGACGCCGCAAGAACCGCGCTTAGACTTGGTGCTGAAAAAGTTTACATTATTTATAGAAGAAGTGAAGCCGAACTTCCAGCTCGCCGTGAAGAAGTTGAGCACGCAATGGAAGAGGGAATTGAATTTAAATTCTTAACAAATCCTGTTGAAGTTTTGGGCTATCACAATCCAGATGACAGGCGTGATCCAAAAAATGGATTTGTTACTGGAATTAAATGTGTTCGCATGGAACTTGGTGAACCTGATGAAAAGGGAAGAAGAAAGCCAGTTGTTGTTGAAGGAAGTGAATATGTTATTGACATTGACACAGTGATTATGGCGATTGGAACATCTCCAAACCCACTCATTAAATCAACCACTGTTGGGCTTGAAACAAATCCACATGGTGGAATTATTGTTGAAGAAACAACTGGAAAAACATCAAAAGAAGGTGTTTATGCTGGTGGTGATGCCGTTACTGGCGCAGCAACTGTAATTTCAGCAATGGGTGCTGGAAAAGTTGCAGGACAAGCTATTGATGAGTACATCAAAAATAAAAAATAATTAATTAAAATTTAATGTAAATAGGAGAAAAAAATGAACATACTTAAAACAGAAAAAATTAAAGTTTCAGTTTTGTCTTTAATTATGATTGTTGTTGGCGTTTTATTTTGTGTTTTGCCAGAAAAATCATTAAGTGTTTTAGAAAAAATTGCTTCAATTGCATTGATTGTTTATGGTTTGATTTGTGTTTTGGAATTTATTTTCACACCACTAATTTTAAAAGATTCCACTGTGCTTCTAACTGGGCTTTTATCAATTGCAGTTGGGTCACTCATAACATTTGTGTCAACAATTTTCATTTTTGTAATTGGAATTGCAGTTGCATTTAACGGTGCTGAAAGAATTGCTTACTCAACTGATTTAAAAACTGCTGGCGATAAGAAATGGTGGATTGACTTTCTGTTGGGCTTTTTGATGTTTGCACTTGGAGTTGCAACTATGATTCTTTGCAACACAAACATTGCTCACAATTCAATGATGATTTATTTTGGAATATCAATAATTGTTGATGGTTTAACAAATTTGATTTTGGTTTGTGTTTTGGGAAGAAAACTTCGCAGAGTTAAAAAATTTATAAATGAAAAAGGTGAAGAATTCACAGATTTCAAAGTAAAATAAAAAAGAGCCGCAAGCTCTTTTTTTATTAACAAAATTTTTTCCTTGTGCATAGTATGAATTAGGCAATCTTGCCTAATTTACACAAGGAGGAAATATGGCAGAAATTATAAACAACACCGCTTCCGCATCATACAATTCAACGGGTTCAAGTGATTCAGTTGTAAATTCAAATAATGTTTCAGTTTCACTGGAAAGGAATTTGGGATTAACTGTAACAAAAACAAATAATCCATCAACCTTTTTGCCTGGAGACATTATTTCATATTCTGTAACAATCACTAATACGAGTTCAAGTTATTTAACAGGCGTTAGAATTGTTGATGATCTTGGCGGAATGAATTTGGCTTATGTTGTTGGGAGTGCAAAACTTTCAACCTCAACTCAAACTTATTCTGTTTCACCTGTTGTAACAAGTCCATTAACATTCACTCTTCAACAACTTTCTGTTGGCGGTTCAATGACTCTTACTTATAATGCACAAGTTATTTTTAACTTGCCATCAAGTGTTGGCTCAATCACAAATAATGTTCGTGCAATTGGCTACACTTCAAGTGGAACAGTTAATGGCGTTGCAAATTCAACAATATTAAAAAAAAATGAATTAGGAGTTTCGCTTAAAAAAAGTGTAAGCAAAACAGAACTTGTTTTGAGTGAAAGTTTTGATTACATTTTAACACTTTCAAATAATAGTGGAATTGAAATCAATGGAGTTGTTTTAACAGATAATCTTCCATCAAATTTTGTTTTAACAGGTGTTCAGTTTTTAAATGCGTTTGGTCAGCGTGAAAATTTGAGTAGTAGTGATTATTCGCTTTTAGGCAACACATTAACCGTTTCAATGATAAATGGAGTTGAAATAACTTTAGTTTCAGGCTCAAATTTAACCATTTATATTGTTGGATACTTTAATTAACAAAAAAAATCACCGAAAAAAATCGGTGATTTTTATATGAAAAATTTTTTTAATTGTGATATACTGCCATATATAGAGGTGAGGTATGAAAAAATTTAAAAATTTTTCAATTTGTTTATTATTGTGTTTAACACTTTCGTTTAGTTTAATTTTAACAGCATGTGGAAATTCAAACACAGATTCAAGCACAAATGTTGTGGACACGCTTCAAGACACAACGCAAAACGAACAGACACTTTCTGCAAATGTTAGTGAAGTTCAGCAAGTTGTTGATGGATTAACGTTTACAAGTGAGCAAACAAAAAATTCCGGACTTGCTGATTACGATGGAACGAATGTTGCTGAAATTACTGTTTCTGGAAGCTATTACTATGATTCAACTTTTGAGGATAGAATTATTGTTAACATTGATAGCACGGTTGATGATGGCGCAGTTCATATTTACTTTGGTGAAGATGTAACAATTTCAGCATCAAAACCAATAATTAAAGCTGATGAAATTGACATTTCTTCAAGTGAAACTCAGGCAATAACAAATGATATTGTTATAACTATTTTTAACAATGCAAATGTTTCACTTGTTTGTTCAGGAAAAAATGTTATCAATGTCGGTGGAAATTTGGTCGTTAATGGAAATGGAACATTAAACCTTTCAAGTGCGAAAAAATCTGGAATTAAAGCAGATGGAAAGGTTGCAATTTTTGATGTTTCAGTAAATGTTTTAACTGCTGGATACTACACTGATGCTGATGATAATGAAGGGCACGGAATTAGTGCTTCTTCAATAATTTTGAATAATGCAACATTTACGGTTCATTCGGCTGGAAAAGATGGACTTCATGCCGAAATGGATGATAGTGTTAATGAATTTAAAAATACTGATGGTTTTATTTATTTAAAAAATTCAACTGTAACAATTGAAAATATTTATGGAGATTGTCTTCAAGCAGATTCGTTTATTTTGATTGATGGTGGAACATATAATCTTTCAACAGTTGATAGCAGCGATTCAAAAATTTGGGTTTCAGCAACAAGCAGCAGTTCATGTTTTAGAAAGAGTGGAACAGTTTACACAAAAGTTGGCAGTGATGAAGCAAGCAACTATTCTTCACTTTATCAACTTGGACCAAGTTTAAAGGGACTGAAAGTTGGTGAAATTGATTACACAGATTCAGATAATGTTGAACAAACAATTACTGATGGAAATTATTTAATTTACATTAAAGCTGGAACAATAACAATCAACACAGTTGATGACGCAATTCATTCAAACTCAGGCGATGTTTATGTTGGTGGTGGCTTAACCACAATAACAACAATTGATGACGGAATTCATGCTGATGGAAATTTAACAATTGCTGGTGGCTCAATCAATATTATTAAATCTTATGAAGCACTTGAAGGTGAAACAGTCACAATTAGTGGTGGAACAACGGTTGTATATGCTCAAGATGATGGGATTAATGCGGCAAATAGTGATCTTTCAACAGCAGTTCAAAAACAAAAATGTTACATAAAAATTTCAGGTGGAAAAACCTATATAAATGCCGATGGAGATGGAATTGACTCTAATGGTGGAGTTCAAATTACTGGTGGGGAAACATATGTTTATGGTCCTTCAAATGATGGCAATGGTGCCCTTGACTCTGAATCGGGTGTTATTGTTAACGGTGGAGTTTTGGTTGCTCTTGGTTTAAGCGGTGGACAGTGTGAAATGCCATCAAGTTCATCTTCAAGCTACTTCGTAATTTCAACAGTTAGCTCTTCAAATGGAGATGTAAGTTTAACAAACTCATCTGGTGAAACAATTGTTAGTTTTGCACTTTCAAATGTAAGTTCATCGTGGACCACAAGCAAAAAATATACAAGTGTAATCATTGCTTCTCCTTCAATTGAAAGTGGTTCCACCTACACATTGAAAACTGGAACTTCTTCAACCACAGTCACTGGTGGGGCATCAACCAACAGTGGTGGATTTAATGGTGGAATGCCGGGGCAATTTGGCGGTGGACAAGCTGGCGGAGGTGGCTTTGGACCGGGAAGAAGATAAAAGATGGATAAAAGATGGTAAAAGCCATCTTTTTTTTGTTGCAAAAAAATTTTGAATAAGTTATAATTAAATCGCATACGATATAATTAGGAGGAAATAGTATGGAAATTTATGATATTTCTGTTAAAAACAGAAAAGGTGAAGATGTTTCGCTTGAAAACTTTAAAGGAAAAGTTCTTTTAATTGTAAACACAGCAACAGGTTGTGGTTTCACTCCACAATATGAAGGGCTTGAAAAGCTTTATGAAACTTACCATGAAAAAGGTTTGGAAATTTTGGATTTTCCTTGCAACCAATTTGGTCATCAAGCACCAGGAACAAATGATGAGATTCATGAATTTTGCACAGCTAAATATAAAACACAATTTGATCAATTTGCAAAAATTGATGTTAATGGTGAAAATGAACACCCACTTTACACATTTTTAAAAAAGGAGAAAGGTGGAGTTCTTGGAAACAACATTAAATGGAATTTCACAAAATTTTTAGTTAATCGCGATGGCAAAGTTGTTGCTCGCTATGACTCATTTAAAACACCAGCAAAAATTGAAAAGGACATTTTGAAATTACTTTAATGGATAAATTTGATTCACTTAAATTAAAAAATCAATTGTGTTTTCCAATATATTTGTGTTCCAAGGAAATAATAAGTAGGTATACGCCAAAACTAAACAAATTAAATTTGACTTACACTCAGTATATTGTTATGCTGTTTTTGTGGGAGCATAATGAAGTAAGCGTGAGCGAAATTGGAAAGGCTTTATTTCTTGATTCAAACACGCTTTCACCACTTTTGAAAAAGCTTGAAGAAAAGGGGTATGTTGTTCGCTCAAAAAACGCAAAAGATGCAAGAAACTTAATTATTTCTCTCACAAAAACGGGCAAAGAGTTAAAATCAAAGGCACTTTTTGTTCCAAAAGAAATGGGAAGTTGCATAAATCTTTCAAACAAAGAGGCGGCAACTCTTTACAGTTTAGTTTACAAGGTGTTGAATAATGTTGAAAAGGAGAAAAAATAATGGCAGTTTATAGAGTTAATGAAAATGAATTTGAAGATGAGGTTTTAAAAGCAAAACAATTAGTTGTTGTTGATTTTAATGCTGATTGGTGCGGACCATGCAGAATGCTTGGACCTGTTCTTGAAGAACTTTCAGAAGAAGAAAAAGATGTTAAATTTGTTTCAGTTAATGTTGACGACAATGAAGCAGTTGCTGAAAAATTTGGAGTTTTCTCAATCCCATGCGTTGTGTTTGTAAAGGATGGAAAAGAAGTTAACAGAAGTGTTGGTTTTGTTCCAAAATCAGCCATTGCTGACATTTTAAAGGATTTGAAATAATGATTTATGATATTGTGATTATTGGCGCAGGAACAGCAGGTTTGACCGCTGCAATTTATGGCAGGAGAGCAGAAAAAAGTGTGCTTGTTTTAGAAGGAAATTCGTATGGTGGTCAAATTATCAATACCCCAAGCATTGAAAATTATCCAGCAGAAATGGGAATTTCTGGATTTGATTTTGCAACAAAAATTTATAATCAAGCGGTAGGTCTTGGCGCTCAAATTAAATTTGAAAAAGTTTTGAGCATTGAAAATGGAACAATAAAAAAAATTAAAACAGCATCTAATGAATACGAATCTAAAACATTAATTATTGCAACTGGTTCAAAAAATCGCTTGCTTGGAATTGAAAATGAAAAAGAATTTACTGGAAAGGGAGTGTCATATTGTGCAACATGTGATGGCGCCTTTTACAAAAAAAAGAAAGTTGCTGTTGTTGGTGGTGGAAACACTGCACTTGAAGATGCAATTTATCTTTCAGCAATTGCCGAAAAGGTTTATTTAATTCACCGAAGAAATGAATTCAGAGCAGATGAAACACTTGTTAAACAAATTCAAGAAAAAACGAATGTTGAAATTATTTTAAATTCAAATGTAACTGCACTTTTTGGCGAAAATAAATTAAATTCAATTGAAATTACCGAAAATTCAGGAAAAATTCAAAAAATTAATATTGACGGGCTTTTTGTTGCTGTTGGAAGAGTTCCTGAAAATGAAATTTATTCAAATGTTGTTGAACTTGATTCTGCTGGTTATATTGTTGCTGGAGAAACTTGTGAGACGAGCGCAAGTGGAATTTTTGCAGCAGGTGATTGCCGGACAAAAGAAGTTAGACAACTTGTCACGGCAGCTAGTGATGGAGCTGTTGCTTCAAATGCCGCAATTAAATTTTTAAATTCACATTAAAAATACACCAGAAGGTGTATTTTTTTTAAAAAAAAATAAAATGCGATATTGACACCCAAAAAAATTGATGTTATCATAAAATTAGAGTTAAGATTTTTTAATAATGAATATAGTAAAATTGGGGGTGTTATAAGTGAATTTAGAAAAGTTTTTGAGAGTTTTAGAATCATTTCGTGACACCTGTTATGAAGTTGATATATATCCAAACCATCCAATTAGACTTGAGGTTTTGCAATTTAGTGGTAAATCAGTTGTTGCAACTAATGCGGAAATTATAAACAGAGCTGCATCTCTTGCAGAATTTTATAATAAAAATTGGCTTGGAAATGCAGATTTTATGCATATTCCTGATTTTATTTCTTGCTATTACAACTATTTAAATTTTCCAATCGTTGTTGCACGAAATTTTAAAAATGATGAAATTGTTGCAAGTGAAATAGTTAAATTTGAAGAAAATAACAGTAAGAGAATAGCGCCATATTTTCCAGTTCCAAATGTTGATTTTTTCAAAATAACTGGGCTTTTAGTTAAAAAAGATGCGGGTGTCCGTGGGTTAGGTAAAAAACTTTATGAAACGGCAATACGCGGAGCATATAATTATCATAAAACTTCACCTGAAACGATGCTAATTTGCTTGATTGACTGCAGAAACAATATGAGTATTTCAGCTTTAAATAAAGTTCTTGATGTAATGAAAATTGATGGTGGATTTTTAGATTCAAAAATAATTGGTTTTTATGAACTTAGGAATCCAAACACAAAAGAATTAGCTGAAGCTCCAACACTGGTTGTAAAAATTGAACTTGAACCAACTGAAAAGGTTTATAGTAAGCCTTACACAATTGAGTTTAATGGTGGTGATTCCTTAAATTTATATCAAAATTTAACAAATCAATTGCATACTGCGCTTGCTCCATTTAATGTTTCACCAAGTCCAATTGAAACTTACGATGCCAAAAATGGTTTGGTTGATTTTTATTGGTTGGAGAATGAACTTGCAACAAGAAATTTGAAAATCATTACCAACGGAACTGAGCTTGGAAATGACAGACATGTGGAAACGGATCAAAATCTTGAAATGCACTCATGTTTACTTGGAAAGTATATTTAATGGGGAACAAAAGTGAAAAATAAGACCATTGAAATATTTAAACAAATTTGTAAAATCCCAAGAGAATCGGGAAATGAACAAGAAATTTCAAACTTTATTGTTAATTTTGCAAAAAACAGAAGGCTTGAATATGTTCAAGATGCCTTTGGAAATGTTATAGTGAAAAAATTCACCGGCGCAAATTCACCGGTAATTTTGCAAGCACATTTGGACATGGTTTGTGAAACCAATTTAAAAGATTTTGATTTTTCTAAAAATGAAATTTCAATTTTTGAAGAAGATGGATTTTTAAAAGCAAAAGGAACAACTCTTGGTGCAGATAACGGCATTGGGGTTGTTGAAATGCTTGCTGCTTTAGATTCGGATTTAAAAATTAATGTTGAGTGTGTTTTTACAGTCAGTGAAGAAACAAACATGTCAGGTGCTGAAAACATTGATGTTTCAGGGTTAACTGGGAAAATAATGGTTAATCTTGATGGTTTTAATGAAAAAACAATCATTAATGAAGTTGCAGCATTTTCTGATATTGAAATAAAATTTGAATATGAAAAGGAGCAAGTTGAAAATAAATATTTTCAAATTAAACTTTCGGGGCTTGAAGGTGGGCACTCCGGATTTGATATTGACAAAGGTCACGGGAATGCCATTAAACTTTTGGCAGAACTTTTGCTTGAAGTTCGTGATATTCAAATTTTAAATTTTGTTGGCGGTGGCAAATTTAATGTTATTCCATCTTGTGCAACTTGTGATTTTTATTCCGAGCTAGATGAATTACAAATAAAACAAATACTGCAAAAATTCACAAAAAAATATAAAAAAATATATAAAAATTTAAAAATAACGACAAAATTTTTTAAAAAAGAAGATGTTTTTTATTCAATTTCAAGCAGCATTCAGTTTTTGAATTCAATTTTGGAAATTCCAGATGGTGTTATTAATAGAAATGAAGATGGTTTAGTTACAAGCTCATCAAATCTTGGAAATGTTAATTTAAGTGAAGGGTTTTTGTGGATTGGTGCACGCAGTTCAAAGATTGATGAGGAAACTCAAATTTATAAAAATTTAAAAGAAATTGTTGCAAAGTATGATTATTCATTTAATGTTTTGGGGTATCAGCCAGGGTTTGAAACACCTAAAAATTCCACTTTAATAAAAAAACTCACACGAGCATTTCAAAATGTTTTTGGTGAATGCAGCCCCATGATTAAGCCAGTTCACATTTGCGTTGAAGCAGGCATGTTAAAAGAAAAAATGCCAGATACTCAAGTGGTTATAATTTCTCCGGAAATTTTAGGAGCACATTCAGTAAATGAAAAGGTTAAGATTTCTTCAATAATTGAATTTGACAATTGGCTTTTTGAATTTTTAAAAATCTTAGATTAATGTTTTGACAATTGTGTGAAGCTTGGAATATAACTATTATATTGGTGAAAAATATGACAGATAAAAAAGTTGTAACTCGTGAAAAGATTATAATTAAAACAAGTTTTTTGGGGATTTTGGCAAATTTCTTTTTGGCTGGATTTAAAGCCTTAGCAGGGTTGCTTTCAAATTCCATTGCAATTGTGCTTGATGCTGTAAACAATTTAAGTGATGCGCTTTCGTCACTCATCACAATCATTGGAACAAAAATTGCAGGGAAAAAGCCCGACAAAAAGCATCCATATGGGCATGGTCGCGTTGAATATTTAAGCACTATGATAATTGCTGTAATTATTCTTTATGCCGGAATAACTTCCTTAATTGAGTCAGTTAAAAAAATTATAAATCCAGTTGTTCCAGATTATTCAGTGCTTGCAATTGTGATTGTTTCAGTGGCAATTTTAGTTAAAATTTTTCTTGGAATTTATTTCAGAAAGGTTGGAAAGCGTGTGAATTCAGACTCGCTTGTGGGTTCTGGAAGTGATGCACTTATGGACTCCATTATTTCAGCAGCAACACTTGTTTCTGCAATAATTTTCATTTCGTTTGGGTTGTCACTTGAGGCATACTTGGGTGTGATTATTGCACTATTAATTATTAAAACAGGAATTTCCATGCTAAAAGCTGCAATTAGTCAAATTCTTGGTGAAAGGGTTGATAAATCAATTTCCGTTGATATAAAGAAAACGATTTCGTCTTTTGATGGGGTTTATGGAGCCTATGATTTAGTTTTAGATAATTATGGCCCAGATAAATATATGGGTTCAATTCACATCGAAGTTTCGGATACAACCACAGCCGCAGAAATTGATGAACTCACTCGTGAAATAATGAAAGCTGTTTACGACAAGCATGGTGTAATTTTAACGGCAGTTGGGGTTTATTCATTTAACACAAAAGATGAAGAGGCAAAAATGGTTCGCGATGAGATTAGTAAAATTGTCCATTCACATAAAACAGTTTTGCAGATGCACGGATTTTATTTGAACAAAAAGGATAAATCAATTAGTTTTGACATCATTTTAGATTTTGCAGATGAAGAAAGAAATAAAACATACGCTGAAATTTATGATGAAGTTCAAGCCAAATTTCCTGACTACAAACTAGCCATCACAATGGACATTGATGTCAGCGATTAACAAATTAAAGAGAGTGAAATACACTCTCTTTAATTGTTATTTTTATCAAAAAAATCAAACTTTGATGTTGAAAAGTTAGAATTGTTTTCATCATTGTTATCGTCAGTTTCAAGTTCATCTAAATCATCAAGCATTTCTTCAAATTCTTCTTCGTCTTCTTCACTCATGGCTGTTTTTGCTCCTTACAAGATTAAGTATAACATCAAAATTTTCAAAGCAAAAATAAAATGACATAAAACACTTGATTTTTGTTAAAATTTTTAGTATATTATTTTCGTTAGCAAAATATGGATGGTTGGCTGAGCGGTCTAAAGCACCAGTCTTGAAAACTGGCGAAGTGCAAGCTTCCTGGGGTTCGAATCCCTAACCATCCGCCAAGGAAAACCTAAGTTGAACACTTCAATTTAGGTTTCTTTTTTTGTTATAATACACCAAGGAGAAAAGACATGAGAAAAAGACCTATTTGTTTATATTGGATTTTGTCTTTAATATCTATTGTTTCATTCATAGCATTGATTGTTTTAGTGCTTTATCTGTATAAATACAAAAGCGATTCAACTTTGCTTGGTATATTTTCTGCTTGGATTAGTATAATTGCAGGCTTGACGTTTAGTGCTTTAATTTCTCTTTTTGTCCAAGTTATAAATGATAATGCAAATAAAAAAGATATTTTAGAAAGAAAAGAACTAATAAGGAAACGTGAACTTGATATTTTGTCGAGAGAATTATCTCCATTTTTATCTTTTTACTATTATAATGAAAAGTTTTTGCTTGATAAATATAAAATAAAAGATTCAATGTTAAATAATAATCTAGACACAAATATAATCCACTCCAATATGCAAATATTAAATAAGCATTTAAAGAGAGCAAACAAACAAAACAAAGCTTTTATTGAAAATTATTTATTGTTATCTCAAGCCACACAGGAGCAATATAATAAAATAGTTGATGTGATTTGCAAAAAGGGAGTTGAATTTGAAAATATAAACATAGATTTTAACTTTGAAATCTTCAGCAAAGAAGAAATAGAAACATTAAAAATTATACCTTTGTATATCAAAGAATATAATGATAATGTTTATTTGTCTTTAGATAATTTTATAAAAATTGTTAAAACTTTTAATTTAACCATAAACTTTAATGATTATATTTGGACAGTTTTACTTGCTATTATGATATCGGACAGTAATTAGTGGCGGTTTATGCCGTGAAAGGTTCTTGACATGAGTTGGAATCATTCAGGCTATTTGCCCTAGCAAATAAAAAAAGAGCGACAGCAATTTATCTGTTACTCTTTTTGTCTATATAACTATTTCAACAGAAAATTGTATCAAGACAAGCACGCGTCAAGGTTGCAAATTTAAAAAATTAAATTCATAAATTTAGCTAAAATTCGATACAGAATGTAATATTTTATGTTATAATTCATTTGTAATTATATTAGAAGGAAAACAGATAATGAAGATACTAAGTTTGTTTAGTGGATGTGGTGGTTTAGATTTAGGTTTTGAAAAAGCGGGTTTTGAAATACCTATTGCAAACGAATTTGACCCTACAATATGGGAAACATTTAAGGTTAATCATCCAAAAACAAAATTATTAGAATGCGATATAAAGAAAATTACAGAAAGTGATTTACCTAATGACATTGACGGAATTATTGGTGGACCACCTTGTCAATCATGGTCAGAGGCTGGTTCATTAAGGGGAATAAATGATAGCCGTGGTCAATTATTCTATGAATATATTAGGATGATTAAAATAGTAAAGCCAAAATTTTTTTTAGCAGAAAATGTTAGTGGTATGCTTGCAAATAGACATTCTGAAGCTGTTCAAAATATTATTCAAATGTTTAAAGATTGTGGGTATGATGTTTCAATAACATTAGTAAACGCAAAAGATTATGGTGTTGCTGAAGAAAGAAAAAGAGTCTTTTATATTGGATTTAGAAAAGATTTGAATATTGATTTTCAATTTCCTAAAGGTTCAACTGAAGATGATGAAAAGAAAATAACATTACGTGATATTATTTGGGATTTACAATCAACAGCTGTTCCTGCTTTAGATAAAAACTATCGTAATCCTAAAGCAATAAATAATAATGAGTATTTTATTGGAGCTTTCTCTCCTATATTTATGAGTAGAAACAGAGTTAAAGGCTGGGATGAACAAGCATTTACTGTTCAGGCGTCAGGAAGGCAATGCCAAATCCATCCACAAGCACCTAAAATGACATTTGTTGGAAAAAATAAACGAGAATTCGTTAAGGGGCAAGAAAATCTATATAGAAGAATGACTGTAAGAGAAGTTGCTAGAGTGCAAGGTTTTCCTGATGACTTTAAATTTATTTATGAAAAAGTAGATAATGCATATAAAATGATTGGTAATGCTGTTCCTGTAAATTTAGCTTACGAAATTGCTGTTTCAATAAAAAAACAACTTGAAGAACAAGGAGTATAATACATGAGTGATTTAAGCAATAATCAAGGTAGAGCCTATGAGTATATTTGTTTAACTACATTGAATAGTGAAATAAATAAAATTCGCAAAGCTGAAATAATAGAAAACAGTGCTTATAATGCTTCACAAAGAGCTTGGAATACAATTCCTACAACTTTACAGATTCTATTACAACAAAGTGCAAATGCTGTTGTTTCAACTATATTTGATATGGAACCAATGATAATAGAAAAATCTAATGATACATTGGAATTAAAAATTCAAACCGACAATGAAGGAAAAGAAGGAGATGTTAGAGATATTCTAATATCTCGCAAGAATGTTCAATGGGAAATTGGTTTAAGTTTAAAACATAATCATTTTGCCGTTAAACATAGTCGATTGGGTAAAAATTTAGATTTTGGTAAAAGGTGGTTCAATATTGCATGTTCAACACAATATTGGAATGATATAAAACCAATATTTAACTATCTAGAAGAACAAAAGAAAAATAATAGAAATTGGAATCAATTGGAAGATAAAGAAACTGACGTATATATTCCACTTCTAAATGCTTTTATTAAAGAGATAAAACAAAGCACACAACAAGATTCAAGTGTTCCAAGAAAAATGGTTGAGTATTTATTAGGCGAATTTGATTTTTACAAAGTTATTAGTATTGATATGAAGAAAATAACACGCATTCAATCTTATAATTTGCATGGAAAACTTAATCAATCAACAAAAACAACTAGCCCTAAAATTAAAATACCAGTTGTATCACTTCCAACAAGAATTGTTAGTTTAGAATTTAAACCTGAAAGTTCAAATACAGTTGAATTATATATGGATGGTGGTTGGCAATTTAATTTTAGAATACATAATGCTTCAACAAAAGTCGAAACTAGCTTAAAGTTTGATATTCAAATTGTTGGTATGCCAACAACAATAATATCAATAGATTGTAAATGGGACTAAGAGAATACTAATAAAGCAAAGCAATTTCAAAGCTAATATCAACTGAAGTTTATATTCACTTAAAAAACAGCCGATAAACATTGAGAAGAAGTTAAAACACTTCTTCTTTTTTTGTTTTAAGTATATACAAATATATCATCTTTATGATATAATCGTTTTAGGAGAAAATATGGTAGTAGACACAAAGGCAATTAAATCAATGTTAATAAAATCAGCTAGAATTGATAATAATGTTCAACTTGTAGAATTATTAAAAAACGGAACATGCTCGTTGTTAGATGTATCGGAATTTATGGATAGTAAGACATATTATGAATATCATATATCCATAGGATTGATTGAATACAAACAGCTCAAAAATCCAGAATTAATAGAAGATGCTATTCTATCTGAAATCAAAAGATATAACCAAAGTAATGATTACGAATTTGTAGCTGTAAAAATTTTAATTAAAAATGAAATTTTGTTGGATTGGGACGCAATTTATCCTTTATCAAAACAAGATGTTCTTAATTCAATAAAGCTGGAAAAGGATTTGCTGGTAAAGGCAGCAACAGATACAAGAATTGATGATATTGAAAAAGAATATATCACAAATCATGCCTTACTAGTTAAACTTCTTTCTAGACTAGAATATGATCCACCTATAAAATTTTCTTCATTATGGGATTGGTATAATTTCTATAAAAACAAATTTCCTAAATGGGCTCAACGTAGAGATTGGGTAAATGATAGCTATAGTAAATTAATAGAAATTATAAAACAATCCGACTCTTCAATGTATATGACTATTAATTGTTTAACCGGCTGGGAAAAGGTTGACAATATGTATAAAAAAATGCAATCTGAAATGCTGGAAGCGAAAGATACTTTTGCTTATCAAAAAGTAGGTTTGGCAGCAAGAGATTTATTGATATTTTTAGGTCGTGAAATTTATAAACCCGAATTACATGGAGTAGAATACGAAGGTGTAAAAATTGGAAAAGATGATGATACCAGAATGATTAATGCTTATATTAATTACCAATTAAAAGGTTCAAATAATGACGATAAAAGAAAATTTGTAAAAACAATTACTAATTTAGCAGACAATTTAACACATAAACTAGATAACGGCAAAAAAATCGATGCTGAAATGTGTTTAGAGTCAATAACATCATTATTGCGAATTATAAAAGCGATAGAAAGAAATATCAAATGATTATTTTAATCTTCAACCAACCAACACCAACATATATTCTAGGGTTAGGATTGGATAACGCCCACTTCGCCAGATAATTGCCGTTTATTTCAAACGGCAATTTTTTTTGTATGTTTTGTAATGGTTGTAAAACTAATGCATGTTTGATAAAAGTGTGTTATAATGAAAGCGGAAGGATTTAAAATGGTTGGTAAATATAAAGTTATTACGCTATGCGGTAGCACAAGGTTTAAAGATGACTTTTTAAGAGAACAAAAAAGATTGACTCTTGAAGGAAACATAGTAATATCTGTGGGTTTGTTTGGGCACTCTGGAGATGATGAAGTTTGGACAGAAAACACAAAAGAAATGTTAGACGATATGCACAAAAGAAAAATTGATATGGCTGATGAAATTTTTGTTATCAATAGAGATGGATATATTGGTTCAAGCACAAAATCTGAAATTGAGTATGCATTAAAAAATGGAAAAGTAGTAAAATATTTGGAAAATTAATTTCATATAAATTTATATTCGCTTTTTCAAGTAAAACCTAAGTTGAAAGTCAGCTTGGGTTTTTTGTTTGTGTTTTGCATTTGGTTTATATTATAATAAAATTATAGAAATAAGAGGGGCAAAATTATGAACAAAGAATATATTGGGAAGATTGTTAAAGTTGTTATGGACAGGCCACTTGGCTCAAAACATCCAAAGCATGGGTTCATTTATCCAGTGAATTATGGTTACATTCCAAATACGGTGTCAGGTGATGGTGAAGAACTTGATGCTTATGTTCTTGGTGAACATGAACCACTAAATGAATTTACCGGAAAGGTGGTTGCAATTATTCATAGAACGAATGATAATGATGATAAACTTATTGTTATGAAAGATGGAAAAAATTACAGCGATGAACAAATTAGAGCATTGACTGAGTTTCAAGAACAATGGTTTGAGTCTGTCATATTAAGATGATTCTTTATTTTTGAAGATTAAGTTTAATTTGGATTTTCTGCAAAATTAGTTAAAATATAAATAAATTTTAATGGATTTTTTGCTATTTTTCAGTAATTTTTTTAATTTAAGCGCTTGAAATTGTTTCAAGTGCTTTTATTTTTGTAATTTTTTGGTGTAGTTTACACAATTATTAAATTTTAAAAAAATATAAAAAAATAAATAAAAAATTTTAAAAAATAATCTAAATTTTTGACTAACAAAGTGTAATTTGATAAAATGATGTTGGAGGCGTTATGGGAAGATTTTCTGACTTTGATAGCTATTTATTTCATGAAGGCACCAATTATGAAGCCTATAAGAAACTAGGTGCACACATTGTTGAAGAAAATGGTGTTATTGGAACAAACTTTGCTGTTTGGGCACCATCTGCTAAATATGTTGCACTCATCACTGCACCAACTGGTTGGGAAACAGAAATTCCAATGGAAAGATCAAATGGTGGCGTTTGGGAAAAGTTTTTGGCTTGTGTTGGCAGTGGCGATGCATATCGCTATGTGATTGTGGGTGCAGATGGAGTTAAAAGATATAAATCTGACCCATATTCGTTTAGAATGGAGTTGCGCCCTGATAACGCATCAATTGTGTTTGATTTAAACTCATATGAGTGGGGAGACTCAGAATATCAATCAAGGAGAGACAACAAATTTGTTGTTCAGCGCCCAATGTCAACTTATGAAGTTCACCTTGGTTCGTGGAAAAGAAATTGGTCTGCCAATGGTTTTTTAAACTACCGAGAACTTGCAGATCAACTTGCTGAATATGTTACATATATGGGCTACACTCATGTTGAACTTATGGGAATTTGCGAATATCCATTTGATGGCTCTTGGGGCTATCAAGTAACTGGGTATTTTGCGCCAACAAGTAGGTATGGTGATCCAAATGATTTTCGCTATTTGGTTGATAAACTTCATCAAAGTGGAGTGGGTGTAATTTTAGACTGGGTTCCAGCGCACTTTCCAAAAGATAGTTTTTGTTTAGAAAAATTTGATGGAACACCCCTTTATGAACCTGCTGATCCACTTCGCGCGGAATATCCAGAATGGGGAACCTATGCTTTTGACCATGGAAAGCCTGAGGTTAGGTCGTTTTTAATTTCAAGTGCGTTTTATTGGATAAATGAATTCCATGTTGATGCACTTCGAGTTGATGCTGTTGCTGCAATGATTTATGCAAGTTTCAGCCGTGCAGAATGGCGTCCAAATATGTTTGGAGGAAACATAAACCTTGAAAGCCGAGATTTTTTGTGTCAACTTAATCATGAAGTAATTGAAAAAACGACAGGCTATCTCATTGCAGAAGATTCTTCAATGGAGTGGGGAATCACTTCACCAACTTATGATGGCGGTTATGGTTTTATGTTTAAGTGGAGCATGGGCTGGATGAATGATGTTTTGCGCTACATTGGAAAGGATCCAATTTATAGGCAACATCACCACTATGAAATGACACACTGTGCAGACTATGCGTTTTTGGAAAATTATATTTTAAGCATTTCGCATGATGAAGTTGTTCATTTAAAACACTCACTTGCCGAAAAGGCGCCAGGAAGCATTATGGATAGGCTTGGTGGTCTTAAAACTTTTTATACCTACATGTATACATTTCCTGGCAAAAAGCTTTTGTTTATGGGTCAAGAATTTGCAATGGACAGAGAGTGGTCAGAAAACCGTGAAATTGATTGGTACTTATGTGATGAGTTTGGCCATAGAGATGTTATGGAATCAGTTAGAAGGTTAAACTATGTTTATAAAACTCATCCAACTTTATATTCAGATTCAAGAAATCCAACAATTTTTCAATGGGTGAACGCAAAAGACTATACACGAAACATATTCGCTTACATTCGCCGAAATCCATGGACATATGATGATGCGGTGCTTGTGGTTTGCAACTTTTCACCAATGCAATATGATGGATACACATGTGGTTGCCCGATGGGTGGAAAATATAAAAGGATTTTCAGCACTTATGACACTCTTCCAAATGGTGGAGGGCCAAGGGTTCCAGAAGAAGGCCCTGAAATTTGTTCTTATGAAGGGGAGTGCGATGGATATTCTCATCACATTGCTTATAATCTTCGCCCATTTGAGTCAATGATTTTGGAATTTCCAAAGTCAAAAGAAAGTTTTCAGCTTAAACAAATTCAAGCGGAACCTGCTCAAGAAGTTCAAGCGAAATCTGTTCAAGAAAAGCCAACAACAAAAAAACCAGCAACTCGTAAAAAAAGAGCGGCTTTGAAAAAGAAAAATTAAAATAAAAGGAGAAAATTTATGTCAAAAAAATTTGGAATAATTTCAACAATAATTTCATGTGTTGCAATTGCACTTTCAATTGTTGCAATAGTTTTTGTTTCAGTTAAATTTAATAACAGCAAAAACTATAACACTCAATATATTTTGTATTTAGGAACAAATGACAAAGATACAAACCTTCCAGTGTTTACAGAAGACGTTGCAAAACAAAAAGCAGAGGAAGTTCTTATTGATAAATTTGGTGGCTACACAATTCAAGAAGCACATGGTGGTTGGAAAGATGATGGCACAACCTATCAAGAATATACCATTGTAATTTATTTAAGCGACACAACACTTGACAAAGTTCATGATGCAGCAGATAAACTTATTGAAGTGTTTAACCAAAGTTCAATTTTAATTGAAGCAAATCAAACTGTAACAGAATTTTACGCTGGAAAATAACGAAATTGTCACCAACAGGGTGGCAATTTTTATTTTATTTTAAAATAAAAAGGTCAAATATGGTCATTTTTATTTCATTTGCTTGAAATCTGTTTAATTTAATTGTTATAATGACCTTGTAAAAAATATTAAGGGGAAGAAAAGTGAAAAGAAAGTTTTTGTTTTGTCTTGTTGCAATAATTTGTTGTTTCGTTAGTTTTGGACTTGTTGCCTGTGGAAACAACCAAGATCAAAAAGAGCCAGAAGTTTTATATTCGGTGCGTTTTTTTGATTATGATGGAACGCAACTTGGTGTGCCAACAAGCGAAAGTGATCCAACAATGATTTACACTCAAAAAGTGAAACATGGTCAGTCAGCAACGGCTCCAGTTGTTCATGAACGTGAAGGTTATGAATTTAGGGGTTGGAGCAAAGATTACACAAATATCACAACCAATATAGATATCTATGCGCAATACACGCAGGTTTTTGAAGTGCGTTTTTTAGATGGTGAAACCATTTATGCAACAGCGTATGTTAGATATGGTCAAAATGCTGAAGTTCCAGCAACAAATCCATCAAGGTTTGGTTTTAGATTTGATCACTGGGAAGGAAATTACACAAATGTTACTGCAGACACAATTGTGACGGCTGTTTTTGTTAAGCAATTCCAAGTTAAATTTGTTGATTATGACGGAACTGTGATTTCAATTCAAGATGTTGATATAAATTCAAGTGCAGCAGCTCCAGTTGTTCCAACAAGAGATGGATATGCTTTTGATCATTGGGATACGGACTTTTTAAGTGTAACTGAAGACTTGGTTGTTACAGCAGTTTATAGAGATTACTTTGTGGTTAATTTTGTTGATTACAACCAAACAGTTTTAAAAACTGAAAAGGTTGTTTATGGGGCTGACGCAACAGCTCCCGATATGACAAGTCAGGGAATTTATGTTGATTTCAATTCAACAATAAAGCAGGGTTATCAATTTAAAGAGTGGAATGGAGAATACACTCATGTTGATAAAGATTTAACAATAAAAGCGGTTTATGAAGCCGTTAAAACTCCAATTGTTTATGTTAAATCTGAAACAATCAAAAATGGTTCTTCACAATTTGTTAATGTAAGTGTTTATATTGTTTCTGGTGAGGAGTTTGCAGGGCTTGATTTAGATTTGACTTATGACACAGAACTTCAACTTGATGAAAAAAATATTTCGGTTAAAGGCATTTTTAACACACAAAATCGATATAGCATAAATTTAAATACAACCAGCAGAGAAGTTGAGTTTTCTTGGGTTTATTCAAGCATTGATGGGTGCTCACTTGAAAACAACTACTCAAAAGTTTTGGAATTAGAATTTGAAGTTGATGATTTCATTTCAACTGGAAGCCACGCTGTTAATGTTTTGAGTTCATCAAATTATGTTCAAAACGGAATTAAACTCACGCCATTAATTATTTCAGGCGCAGTTGTTGTTGAGGAGGTGTAATATGAAAGGAACAAAAACAAAGAAATTTCTCTTTTTAATGTTCAGCTTAATTTTATCTGTATTCATGCTTACATTCACTGTAACATCATCTGTTAAAACTCTTTCATTTGTTTATGCCGCACCACCACTTGAAGATGAAATTAATGAAATTGGCGATATTGGAATAAATAATAACAATGATCATGGTGACAACAATATTCAAATTGTAAATAACGAAGAAAATCAAAATGCAAATGCAAATGAAGCCGCAAATAACATTCAAAATCAACCAGAAGCGGCTGATGGAAAAACTAGATGGCAAAAAGCAGATGCAGCAACTAGAAGGGCTGCAATTGAATCTGGAATTAAAGCAGCATCTGAACTTAACGATTTAATCATTGATATGGTTAAAAACAAAGGTGCAACAGACTATCCAAAATTTCTTATCAGCATAGCAAAAAATACAGCGGCGATGGCTGCAACAATTTATTTTGGAAACCCAGCAGCGGGAACGGCCGTCACCACAGGGGTTGATTCAATTTTGAAATGGTTCCACCTTGGTGAAAGTTCCCAAACAGAACTTCAGATGATGGAATCAAGGCTTAACGATCGCTTTGATGAAGTTTTAGACAGAATTGACACAGTTAAAGATGATATTCAAAAATTGTCAGCGCAAATTTCTGAAGAAATTGACACTGTTTTAAACAAAATTGATGAGTCATTTGAAGCTTATTATGCAAAAACTCAAGTAACTGACTTCATATATTCAACCTCGGGAAATTTCAGTTACAACATGCTTAGGGATTACCTATACAGCACAACCAATTATTCGCTTTATTACAATGTTGTTGATGCAATAATCAATAAAAAAAGTGATGCAGAAATTGAAACACAGTATAACAATTTATATTATGCATTGATGCATTATGATTTAGCATCAGGAGTTAAATCAAATATTGATAGATTCACTGAATACTATATTGCAAGCAGCACAAGGCAATCAATTTGTCACTATTACTATGAGTATTTAAGTTCAAATCAAAGCTACATTGATTCAAATGCATCAGTTCTTGCCGCAGATTTTGCAGCGCAAGTTTATTATGATTATGCATACACATTAAATGTTATTCGCATGATAAATGCTTATCAAATTTCACAAATCTATTTAAATAATAGCGAGTTAAGTGTAGAAGAAATTAGAGAAGCTAAATATTATTATGGCACTGGTGAAAACGATTTTGTTACAATAAATTATTTGGAAAATATTTTGTCTGTTGATTTAGAAAATAAGGCAAAAGATGCATACAATCAAATGCTCAAAGATGTTGAAGATGTTTTGGGACTCAGTGATTCATTTTTTGTTGAAGAAGCCGATGGCAGACAAAGATATGTAACTGAAAATAAGCTTGGAACATTTGGAAATGTTATTGAAGGTGAAACAGTTTATTTAAATCAAGTTATTGCGCAGTTCTGCAACCGTTTTGCGCTTGATGCCACACTTTTTAAATATGAATTTAAACAAGGTGAAACACTTTTAGTTGATGATAAATCTTTGGGATATTACAAAGTTAATACAACCGAGCCATTTACCGGAAGTGTTTATTATGATGGAACCCTTGTTTATTCAATTCCATTCAAAGTTAATAATAATGAAAATTATCTTGGTGGAAAGGGAACTAAAACTGATCCATTTGTAATTGCTTCAGTTGCGCAGTATAAACTTATGCTTCGTGAAAATAAGAGTGATTACTGTTATTTGCTTATCAAAGATATTGATTTTAAAAAAGAAGCAGTTTCGTCAGTTGCCTCAACAAGAGAGCCATATATGGGTGTTTTTGATGGTGGTGGTCACAAACTTATAAACATAAAAGTAAGTTATGGATCTGAAAATCAAACTTCAATTTTTGGTGCAATTGGTGGAAGCGGGGTTGTTAAATATTTAGAAGTTGATGGCGCAGACATTTCCGAAAGCGGTGAAAACAACGCAAAGTCATTATCTGTTGGAATTATTGCTGCTGTGAATAATGGAACAATTTATTCTACATTTGTAACAGATTCAAGCGTTTCTGCTTCAAGAGATTCAAATGAAAAACATTCAAACCTAAACAAGGCAATATACATGTATGTTGGTGGAATTGCTGGTGAAAACAATGGTAATATTTCAAACTGCAAAGTTGAAAATACGTCTGTTAAAGGCAATTCTGTTAGGTTTTATCAAACAGACAAAGATTCATACAATCAAAACAGTGTTTATGTTGGTGGTATTGTTGGATCAAACCATGGTCAAATTCAAAACTGTTATGTTTCATCAAATGTAAAACCTTCAGCATCAGCAAAAAGCGAAATGAATGAAGGATTATCATTTAGATATCCATACATAAATGTTTATGCTGGTGGAGTTGCTGGTCTTGCCTCATCACTTAAAACAATTAAAAATGTTTACAGCAGCGTGGCAAGTGAAAATTTAACTACTTCATATGACTATAAAAACCGCAATTGGTCTGGTGGTTCTTTTGGAAATCACTGTGAAAGCAAAAAACATACATATATTCCAAACAAATCAGAAGCCGATTTAAATGCAATTAAAGGAACTAATGCTGATGCATATAAAATTGCAAATGTTGCAAGAACCATTAAATTTAGTTTCAGCACAGAAAAAGATGCTGAACTTGATTGTTCAAAAGATTTAGTTTATGTTGGAACTGACAAAAGCTTTAGACTTGAAAATTTAAAACTTTCACTTGTAATGGACAAAAATGGTGAAGAAATTGAAGAAAAATCGTGTCTTTCAGTTATTGGTGTCTATGGATTTGATTCATACAATCCAGACAAACAAAACAATGTTGTTAGAAATGTGATGCTGAAAATTTATGACAGTTTAAACAATTCAGTTTACACTTTGAAAACTGGCTATTATGTAAAAAAGAATTCAATTTATAAATTATCACTTCCAAGTGAAACCACATATAAATTTGAACTTGGTTCAACAATAACAGGTGATGTTTTTGATGATCTTAAAATAAATACAGTAAATGCACACTATCACGATGGAACAATTGAAAATGTTGCAAGTGGTGCTGTGTTTAGTTTAGACACAACAGATAGCGTTGGAGCAGCAGTTGGAAGGGTTACATACAACAATCTTTCATGTGATGTTGAATGTTTTGTGGAATGCACAGATCCACTAGTTGATGGAAAAGTTGTTGTAACAAAATATATTTTATCAGCAAACAAACTCACTTGCACTGTAATTGGATATAGAACAAGAGTTTGTGAAAGATGCGGAAAAACTGAAATTGAAGACTTTATAAGAGTGTTTAACACAGTTATTGCAAACGCAAAGGCAACTTCATGTTCTGAACCAGGATACACTGGTGACATTTGCATTGCTGCTGATGGGGAGGTTTTCGCAGAACAAGTTGTTATTGAAAGAGGAAAATCAATTGCAATAATTGATCATAATTTTGATTACAGCTCGGTTAATGTTGATAATTATCGTGATGAACACTATCACTATTGCGTTGATTGTCATCATCAAGAGCCACATATGTTTAGAACAATTGAAAACAACAATGAACTTATTTTAGAGTGCGTTACATGTGGCTACACAACAAAAATTGAATCTGTTTCAAGAGAACAGATTGAAAAACTTCCAAGGGTTGTTGTTTCAAATTCTTATGCAATTAGCTCCAGCAGAGAAATTAAGGTGTTTATTGATTTACATGCAAGCACAGGCATAACTGCTGCAAACTTTTCAGTTAATTATGATCCGGCTTTATCACTTGTTTCTTATGAGCTTGGAAACATTTTAAATAGTTCAGACACAATTGATGCATTTAAAGTATATGAAGACCATATTAATGTAACCTTGGCTCAAAAGGGAACAGATTACAGCACAGATGGAACAATTTTAATTTTGGTGTTTAAACTTCCAAATAATGCTGTAAACACAAATAAATTTAAAGTTGAAGTCACAAATAAAGATCAAAAGGATAAATTTACTGACAAAAATGGGAATAAAACAGATTTTGTTGCATATTCTGGTGGAATTATAATGGTTTCACATTTACCAGGAGATGTTAACGGTGATGAAATTGTTGACCTTGTTGATGCAGTAATAATTTCAAATTATGTTGTTCTTGACTATAATGATCAGTTAGAATTTGTTAGAAATATGTCTTCAAGAAACCCAAATTTCAATATTTTTTATGGTGATGTTAACCTTGATGGAAGCATTGATATTTCTGACATTGTGCAACTTTTAAGATACACAACTGGTGGATATGAAACTACTTTTGTTTCAAATATTTTTGAAGTTGAACTTAATTTAGATGACGGAACAACAAATCAACAATCAATTTTGGTTAGATATGATGGTGGTGAGTCAAAATTTGGAGATATGCAACCACTTCCAGAACTCACAAAGCCAGGATACAAATTTGTTGGTTGGTTCACAGGTTTTGGTGGAACTGGCAAACAAATTACAAACGATACAAAAGTGTTCTATAACAAAGATCAATACAAGCAAACACTTTATGCACACTTCATTCCAAACACAATCACCTTTAACGCAAATGGTGGAACGGGTTCAAAACCAAGTTTAAATTATTTGTCAGCTATTGACTTGTCAAATAGCTACAATGAATACATTTCATATATAACAAAAGAAGCACAGGTTTATTTTGACACAAACGGAATTGGAACAAACTCAGTCAGTCTTTTAACCTACACCTTTTTAGGTTGGGCAACAGATCCTAATGGTCCAGTTATTTATTATGAAAATGACACATCAATTGATTTAGCAAAGAGCGGATATGATGGCGTTGGAAATCTTGTTTTATATGCTGTGTGGAGCGAAGAATATGTTGACCCATATAAAGCTGAAGTTGTTGGCTACACATTCCTTGGTTGGACTGGCGTAAACAAAAATGAAGTTATTTGGGACGGAGAAACTCCACTTAAAGTTGATTCAAACATAACGCTTTATGCAAAATGGAGAAAGAATAGTTTTTCATTCACTTATAATTCCGGAACTGGTGATTCACACACAGAATTGATTGTTCGTGACATAAATAATTATGATTCAAAATTATGGAAAAATGAATATGTGAGAACAGGTTATCATTTCAGAGGGTGGTCGCTTGTTGAAATGGCAGTTGTGGTTGATTTTAATGATGAACATGTTTTGACTGAAGAAAACTTGGAATACGTTATGAACTTTATTGATAATTATGGAAAAGTTAACCTCTATGCCGTTTGGGAAGGATATACCTATTATATTGAATTTAGTGGAAACTCAACTGAAGTTTCAGGAACCATGGATGGTATTACTGTTAAATATGGTGAAGAATTCAGGTTGCCAGCTCACACATTCACATCAATTCCTGCTCACAAACACTTGGCTGGTTGGTCAGTTTATGGAGGCGAAAATAATTCGGTAAAATATGCTGATCAAGCATTTGTTTCAAACATAACAACTGTTGAAAATGAAACAATCATGCTTTATGCGGTTTGGGAATATGACACATATCGAGTTAATTATGTAATGAGCGGATATTTACTTGCAAGTGACGTAGTTCCATATAATTCAAGTTACACAATGCGAACCAAATTTAGTCAATATGGTGAAAATTATGAAGCTGCAAGGTATGTAAATGAAGACTTTAACGAGGTTGGCAAAACCTTTGAGCATTGGACAACTGAGAGAACTTTATCAATTGAAGTTCAACTTATTTATTATAACACTGACAACAGATTTGATTTAGTTGTAAATTCCTCTGGAAAAGGCGTTATAACCGGATATAATGGGCCAACAAATGGAGTTTTGTTAATTCCAAGCTACATTCAACAAACAAGAGAAGATTCAGTGTTCTATGAAGTTGAAACAATTGAGACAAAAGCGTTCGCATCAGAAGGAAGGGCAACAAGATTGCACTTTGATGCTCTCGTAATTGCAACTAGTGTGAGAAACATTCAATCATATGCATTCTATGAAACTGAAATAGAAAAAATATATATTCCAAACAGTGTTCGAAATATTTATGGGTATGCATTTGGAAGTATGTATTTCATACAAGTTTTAGTTCTTCCAACAAACTTCAATTTACTTGCCACTAATGCGTTTACATGGACAACTGTTGAAAAGGTTTATTACATGGGAACGGAAGAGCAGTTTAGAGAAAACATTGGAACGCATATATCATACAACACAATTTATTTTAGGCGCGATTCTCAACCAATAACAGTAGGTGAAAACTATTGGCACTATGTGAATGGTGAAATTGTTGAATGGCCAAGCTTATAAAATAAAAAAAAGAAGGCGGAGAGCCTTCTTTTTTTATTTGTGTTTTATTTTAAAACTGGAAGTCCAAGGTCGTGTTCAGCCCAAATGTCATTTGTGAATGAATCTTCAATAATTTTTTGAACAAGCTCATCGTTTTTGTCTGTGACAAATTTTTCACTCAATGCACTGTAATCTTCTAAATTCAATGCTTCAACTAAAATTTCATTAAAAATGATGCTTTCATCAAAAACAATTGCAACGGCTGAATATTGAATGTTTTTAGGATTTGCAATTCCAGCAAAATAAACATTTGCATTTGAAGCGGCAATGTTAATTTTTCCAGCTGCAATTGTTGATGAAATTGTGAAAGGCATTGTTGATGTGTTTTCAACTTCACCAGCGAGTTCACCAAAGTAAATTTTTGTTTGATCTGTATCATTTAAAACTGAAGTATTTATTGTTCCTGAAAAGTAAGTTGTGTTAATGGCAAGCGAGTTTAATTTATTTTTTGTTGCAACAATTTTCCCAGCAAAGCCTCCAACAAAGTTTGATGACTCATTTAAAGCAATGGTTAAATTTAAATTTGCCGTTGATTTAACAAATGAATTTGAAATGTCTGAATTGGCTGCAAAACCAACAATTTCACCAGCAAACAGGGAATTTGCCTTTAGGTTAACACTCATTGAAATTTCATCAGTAATGGAAATTCTTTGAATTGTTGAATCATCACATTTTGCAACAATTAATCCAATGTATGCATTTTCAAAAGAAACATTTGAACTAATTGAAACAGATGTTTGTTTAATTTTGAGTGCAGAAATTCGTGCATTTTTTGCAACATTAATTATTCCGGCATAGGCTGAACCATTTTCATTTTTTACAGATAGCTTAAAGTTTGAAATGGTGTGACCATTTCCATAAATTGAACCTGTAAATGGTTTTTGTTCTGATCCAATTGAATTAATTTCTTGTCCACCAAAATCAATATCGTTTTTAATGACAATGATTTTGTTGTCCCAATTTGAAACTTCGTTTAGTTTGTTGAATTCTTCAACAGTTGAAACTTCGTAGTTTGTTTGTGTTTTTGCATTATTCAAAAATTCTCTAGTAATCAAAATTGCTGCAACTGCAATAATGGCGACAATTAAAACAATCAAAATTCCAAGCCGTGTTTTTCGTGTATCAATTTTTCGTCTGTTGTTTTCAATAATTTTGTTCTTTTCTTCCTGCTGTTTTTTCTGCACAAGCATCAATTTTTTTTCAACTTCAAGAGCGTTAAGCTTTGATAGTTCACTTTTAATATGAATTTCTTCATCGTGTGGAACAAATTTAATTGCAAGTTTTGCATATTCTTTAAAGTCATTTGAGTCAGGAATTATGTTCAAATTATGTGTTTTTGACCTCACAACCCCGTAGTAGCCCCTAAAATCTTTTTCATTTAATTGAATTGCACGCTTATAGTATTGTTCAGCCTTGTCAAAGTCACCTTGAAAGAGGGCAATATCACCATGTTTAATTGCATCATTAAAATCAACTTTTTCTTGAAAGTCTTTTTCGCTTAAGCTTTCAACCATTTCAATGTCTTTTTCATCAATCAGTTCTTGTAATAAAAAAGTTGATCCGCAATGGGCGCATGTTATTGATTTTGCGTTCATATCAAGCGAAACACTTGCTGAACAATTTTTACACTTTAAATTTATGAGCGACATAATCTCTCCTTTACTATATAATAATAAAATTTTTAGAACAGATTGTAAAACAAAAAATCACAAAATATGAATTTTTAATTACTAAATTCAACAAACTAAATTATAAAATAATTTAATAGTTTGACAACAAAAAATAAAATATGTAAACTTGAACTATGATGAAGGGTAAAATTCAAAAAAATAAAAGTAAGTTTTTAAAATTTTTTGTGTTAATTTTCATGGCCTTTTGCCTATCATTTGCTGCGCTTGCTGGAGTGTTAAATTTTCATTCAAACAGCGTTTCAAAAGCAACTTCAATTTATGGCGAGCCTGAAACATACATTTATCCTTATTTAGATGCAGACTACTCTGCAATTGAGTCAAGTTATGACCTAAGAAACACATATCCAATTTATTCTCAAAATCAAACTTCAAGTGAGCTTTGCTGGATATATGCTCCAATGAAAGCACTTGAAACTTCACTTATGATTGGAACCCATGAGTACTACAATTTTTCTGAAACAGCAACTGCAATTTTTGCATATCTTTCAAGTGGAAGTCCAAGTGCAAAAATCAACAGACCAATAAGTGATTCTGAACTTGGAAAATTTGATGAAGTTAGTGCAAACTATGGGCTTGTTTATGAATCACAATTTTCAAATGACAATTATTACTTGGTTGATGAAAACAATGTTAATTTAATTAAAGACAATTTAGTAAGTTTGGCTGATAAAAATGTGTTTAATTTGGTTAAACCAATAAAGTTTAGTGATGCTGAATATTATTTAATGTCAACTTTAGATCAAAAACAAAACATCATCAAATTATTCATAAAAGACCATGGCGGAATTGCAGCCGCTGTTGAGCCTGGAACAATCTATAACAACAACGTAAATTATGTTTATGTAAACAGTACTTCGTATGACACTGATGATGGAAGAGTTTTTTTAAATGGCCACATGATGTGTATTGTTGGTTGGGACGACAATTTTGAAGTTTCAAACACTGAAAAGGGTGCATGGATTGCGGTTAATTCTTGGGGGCAAGAGTCATATCAAGAGATGTGTTACATCCCTTATTCTTATGAATTTTCATACAGTAGGCTTTTTGGATATGTGTATGTTGGCACAGACAAAATTGAACTTGAAAGTTCTTCAGCAAAAGTTTTTAGCAAAAGTGTACTTGGTGCAGATTCAACTTCACTTATTAAAAATATTTTTTGGTATGGTGAAGATTTAACTTTAGCTTATAATGTTGATGAAAGTTTAACCAATTTTGGAATTTTAAGCACCAAGATAATTAAGGGAACTGAAGATGTAACTAATTATAAAATTGGAAATCAATTTATTTTTGAAATTTCAATAACTGAACCAATTTCAGGGCTTCCTGGAATGATTACAATTGCTGCTGGTGATTTAACGCAAAATCTTCAGTTTGATGGAGAATATGTTATTGAGTTTTACTATGGAAGTGAAGTTATTGAAACAAAGCAGTTTGTAATTTGGAATGGTCTTGAAACATCTTATGTTAACATTGAAAAATCAACGGGTGTTGTTTCAAATGCAAACTATGGTTATTCAATGCTCAGTGGAATTTCTGCTGCAGACATTTCATCATGTTTTTACATAAATTCAAATTCCGACTCAATTTTGAATTTGTATTTGCAAAAATATGAATTAGATTTTAATTATGACAGAACTTTAAATTTGGTGTATTTTGTTCGCTATTACAATGAAGATGGAACAACAACAAACATGCCAGAATTTAACAATGGAACGGCTGGGAAAGGTATTTCTGCAGCAAAGTTCACAGTAAACGGACTTCGTTTTTCAGACTATGCTGGAAAAAAGGTTGAAATTCAACTTCAAGTTTCAACTTCATACACTCTTCCAAATCCAACAAATCCATCTTTAAATGTGAATTATTCTTTCGCAAAAACTTATTATGTGAATTTTTTGGTTAGCACATACACTTCAAACAGCGTTGTTGATGCAAATGCTCATTCAGTGATTTATATGCTTGACGGTGGAAAGAATGCATATCAAAATGTCACAAAAATTCCAAACAGCGAAACTGAATCTTCAACATTTGACAGTATTAAACTTTTTGCTCCAACCAAAAGTGGTTCAACAAGTCTTTTTGATGGTTGGTATTTAGATGCTGAACTAACCGAGCCTGTCACATCATTATCGCTTGATTTAGATAGAGACCTGGTTTTATATGCCAAGTGGATTGATCCAACAATAAATTATTTCAATCAAACAGCAACCGTTGTTCAAGAAGAATTTGTTTATGGTGATGAAATTAGTCTTTCGGTGACTTTTGAAGGAACTGAAGATTTGGCTCAATATAGTGCTGACAGGGTGTCTAGCAGGCAAGTAATTAAAGTTAATGGAACAAGTTTTTATGATGAAAATTTAGCAAAATCATTTAACTTCGTTTTTCCAATTTTAAGTGTTGGAAATTATGAGGTTGTTGTTGAAACAAACATAACAATTGACAATAGCAGCAGCAAAACACAAACAAAAACAACCCTTGTTTCATTTTTAGTTGTTGCTCGTCCATTAAGTGTAACTTTTTCAAATCAAACCTTAACATATGATGGAAGTTATCATAAGTTAACTCCAAATGTTTCTGGATATATTGGAACAACTGTTCCGGAAATTATTGCAACAACCGATGAATTTAGAAATGCCGGGGTCTATGAATATGAAGTTACTGGTGTTAACAATATAAATTATTACATTGATTCATCTAATTCAGGAACTTTAACAATCAACAAAAAAGATATTTCAATAACATGGATTAGAACAGAATTTGTTTATGACAATTTGCCACACTCCGTAACTTATCAATTTTCAGGGTTAATTTCTGGTGATGCGGCTCCAATAATCACGATTGAAGGAAATGGAAAAACTGATGTTGGAACTTATGAAATTGTTGTTGATAATGCAAGTTTTGGTTCAAATAATTATAATCTTGTTTCAGGCACTTCAAGAACAAGTCTTGTAATTAAGCCAGAGGCTTTGGTTATTCGAGTTAATGATGTTACTGAACCATTGAAGAAAGATCCAATTTACAGGCAAACTCCAACGTGGACCTTGGTTAGTGGAACGGTTTATAATGAAGAAAATGTTGAAACAGAGCAAACACTAGGGCTTACAATTGTTACGCAGGGAAAAGATGCCGAAAAAAGTGGAAGATATCCAATCACTGCAACAATTTCAAATTCAAACTATTCTGCTGAAATTTTAAATGGAACTTACACAGTTACTGGAAATTATGTTGTTCATTACATTCTTCCTGATGGAACAAGATATGATGAATATTTGAATGATGGTGAAACGCCAAAGGGTATTGATTCAAAAACATATTCAAAACCACTATTCAGCTACTATGTTTACAGTGAAGACCTAAACAACTTTTATGGTGTTGACACAACCATTATTGTTGAAGTTAAAAGTTATGCTTGGATGATTTATGCTGGTGTAGTTTTAGTTGCTGTTGTGGTAATTTACTTTGTAATGACGCGAAAGCAACGAAGGAATAAAGTTTCTTAAAAATCACTGCATTTGCAGTGATTTTTTATTTTGGCACTCAAAAAGTTGAAAAATTATTTCAAAGTGTTATAATTAATCTATCACTAAACAAATTGAGGTGTTTATGAAAAAAACAGATATTAGAGATTTTTATGCCGCAGCTGAAAAGTTTGATGGTCAAGAAGTAACCGTTGCTGGCTGGGTTAGAAGCGCAAGAGGTGGAAAATCTTTTGGATTTTTGGATTTAAATGACGGAACAAGTTTTAAAGGTGTTCAGGTTGTTTTTGATGCTGACAAACTTTCAAATTTTGAAGAAATTTCAAAACTTAACACTGGTTCAAGCGTAACTTGCACAGGAACTTTGGTTTTAACTCCTGAAGCAAGGCAACCTTTTGAAATTCACGCAAAAACAATTGTGGTTTTGAGCGCAACTGATAGCGAATATCCATTGCAAAAGAAAAAGATGACACTTGAATATTTAAGAGAAATTGCCTATCTTCGTCCAAGAACAAACACATATTCTGCAATTTTTAAAATTAGAAGCGTTGCAGCAATGGCAATTCACGAATATTTTCAAAGTCATGGTTATATGTATGTGAACACACCTCTCATCACAACAACTGATTGTGAGGGAAGTGACCAAATGTTTAAAATAACAAAACTTGATTTCAACAATCTTCCAAAAACTGAAGACGGAAAAGTTGATTTTACTCAAGATTTATTTGGCAAAAAGGCATACATAACTGGAAGTGGGCAACTTCATGGTGAAGCTTTTGCGCTTGCATTTGGAAAAATTTATACATTTGGACCAACTTTTAGAACTGAAAACAGCAACACAAAAACTCATGCAAATGAGTTTTGGATGATTGAGCCTGAAATTGCATTTTGTGACTTAAATGGGCTTATGGACATTGAGGAAGAAATGCTTAAAAGTGTTGTTGCAAGAGTGTTGAACACTTGTCGCGCAGAACTTGAATTTTTGGATAAAAACATTCAAAATGGTTTAATTGAAAAACTTGAGAAATTGGTCACCAGCAAGTTCACAAGAATATCTCACCACGATGCTGTTGAACTTTTGAAAAACTCTGGCGAGAAGTGGGAATTTGAGCCTGATTTTGAAGGAGATATTCAAAAAGAGCATGAAAAATATTTAACCAGTCACTTTGATGGGCCAGTGTTCTTAACTGATTGGCCAAAAGATATAAAGGCTTATTACATGAAACTCAACAGTGATGGCAAAACTGTTGCTGCTGTTGACCTTTTGGTTCCAGGTGCTGGTGAGCTTATGGGTGGAAGTCAAAGAGAAACTGATTATGATTTAATTGTTTCTCGTTGCAAAGAACTTGGTGTTGACACAGCTCCAATTGATTGGTATTTAAATTTAAGAAAATATGGAAGTGTTGAACATTCAGGCTTTGGAATGGGATTTGAAAGGCTTGTAATTTATTTAACTGGTGTTGATAACATTCGTGATTGTATTCCATTTCCAAGAACACCAAACAACTGTGATTATTAATTTTGAAAAAATAAAAAATCTCACATTCATTTGTGAGATTTTTTTATAAATTATTTTTGTTTTGATTTTCAGTTTCTTTAAAAGTTTTTTTAGTGTACTTATTGTTTTGTTTAAATTGTTCTTCAGCTATAATATCGGTTGCTTTTAAAATTTTATTTGTTGCAAATGGAATAATTATAACAGAAATAAATATGATACTCTCAAAAATTGTTGTTCCAATTTCAGATGCAAGTATTGTTCTTTGTGTTTGAAGTTCAGAAGTATTTTTGTTGATTGTTTCAACAATTTTCTCTAATTTGGCAACTTGTTCATTTAGTTCAACAATGTTCTTTATTTTTATAATTAAAAATATTACGAATAAGAAAATTAAAAAAAATCCAATAAAGTTTAATAAACCATTAGCATTGTCTGCTGCTGAGTTATAATTTTCCGGAAATTTTTGTTTATTTTCATCTTCTTTAATGTAATCCATAAATCCTCCTACTAATATAATAATCTTACAGTTGTAAGAATGCAAGTTATTTTCTTACTTTTGTGAGATAATTTATATATGGAAAATAAATTTAAGGACATTTTAAAGGAGTTGCGAACTGAACGCGGAATTGGACAAATTGAATTAGCTTCAAGGCTTAAAGTTAGTAATGGAATCATCAGTTTGTGGGAAAATGGATTGCGTGAACCAAATATGTCTTCATTAATCACAATTGCAGAATTCTTTAATGTTTCAATTGATTATTTAGTTGGAAGGGAAAAATAAAAAGCAACCATTCAAGGTTGCTTTTTTTATAACTCAATAATTTTAAATCCAGCAGAGCGAATTAGTCTGTTGTAAACAGCAAGTCCAACACCGTCAATTTCGGGACAACGCGCATAAACAGTTTTTGCGCCAAGCCTGTCAAGCTCACGAAGTTTTGTAAACAAATTGTGTGCTTGTGAAAGAGAATCACCATTTTTTCCATAACAAATTGCATCAATTTGCAGTTTTTTGTCTTCACCATCAAAAACAAGTGCAAAAATTCCTGGTTCCGTTTTGCTTTCAACAAATGTTTTAAATTTTTCAAAATCTCCTTTAACAATAAAAACATTTGCATTTGGTGCATAGTGTTTATATTTCATTCCAGGGGAGAGAACTTTTTCATCTTTTTTAACATCTTCTGTGATGGCTCTTGCAATTTGAACTTCAGTTTTTAAAACATTTTCCATCATCTCTTTTGTAATTACACCTGGGCGAAGAATTATTGGTGTTTCGTTTAAGCATGAAACAACTGTAGATTCAACTCCGGCATTTGATTCTCCACCATCAATAATGAGTGGAATTCGTCCATTCATGTCAGCAAAAACATCTTCAGCGTTTGTTGGGCTTGGCTTACCTGAAAGGTTTGCGCTTGGAGCCGCAAATGGAACACCAGATTTTTCAATAATTGTTTGTGCGATAACATTTGATGGCATTCTAATTCCAACGCTGTCAAGTCCCGCACAAGTTTCTTTGCAAACCAAATTTCCTTTGGGCATAATAATTGTGAGTGGTCCAGGCCAAAATGCATCCATAAGTTTTCTTGCATTTTCAGGCACATTTTTAACTAAACCGTCAAGCATTTTGCGATTTGAAATATGAACAATAAGAGGATTGTCTTGAGGACGTCCTTTGGCTTCAAAAATTTTTTTCACAGCTTCGGGATTTCTGCTGTCACCAGCCAGTCCGTAAACTGTTTCCGTTGGCACGCCGACAACCTCGCCTGATTTCAAAAGTGTGCAGGCGAGTTCAATTGATTCATCATTAGGTTTAAGTAATTTTGTTTCCATAATTTTTGCAAAATTATTATAGAACATTTTTTTAAGTTTATCAATAATTTTTTTTTCATTATGTATTTACAAAAATATTTAGGTATGGTACAATTCTAATAAGAGGTGCTATATGAAGGATAATTCATGTAAAAAAGTGATTGAAAATCGCAAAAGCACAAGGTTTTTTCTGCAAAAAGAGGTGTCTTATAGTGATATTTTGGATATTTTAAGTTGTGCTGCGCTTGCGCCTTCTGCAAAAAATAAACAGCCTTGGAGATTTTACATATTAAATAATGATGAAAAGGAAAAAGTTGTTGAAACTTTTCATAAAAAACTCTTAAAAGATAATTCTGAAGAAACAGGGCTTGAAACTGTCAGAATTTTAAAAGAATCAAACAAAGTTGTTATTGTTTTTATGGATAATAAACCAATTGAAGCTCAAAAATTGAGATTGACTCCTTACTTTTTGTCAGTTGGTGCCAGCATTGAAAATGCACTTTTAAGAGCAACGGAACTTGGAATTCAATCACTTTGGATTTATGACGTTGTAGCAATTGAAGATGAACTTAAACAAATGTTTTACCCTGAAGGAATGTTTATGTCAGCCCTTTGTTTTGGATATGAAAATGGCAATCACATGAGAGCAAAAAAGAAGGATTTAAAAGACCTAATTTTAAATAAGGAAGAGTAAGATGGAAAAAGAAAAATTTGATTGGAATTATTATTTAGAAAAATATCCATTTGCGTTGCCGGCAGACCCAATTCTTGCGGATCTTTATGCTTTCAGCCGAGAAATTAAAAGTGTAGAAACTGACACAACTCAAAGCACAAACAAACATTCAAACACATTTTTCATGAATGGGTTTGGGCAAATTTCATTTATGACGCCTGGTTGCAAATTAGGTCAATGTAGTTTTTGTTCATATGGGGCAGGAAAAAATCCATTGATGCCACTTGTTGTTGCTCATGAAATGGATAAATTTACTGAAGAAATATTAAATAGAGATCAAGAAACATATGCAATTTTGCTTGATTCAGTTGGTTCAATTTTAGATAAAAATGAGTTTTCACCTGAATGTTTAGAAATGGTTTTCAAAAAATTAGATGAACTTCTATTAAAGGTGAAAACAATTGAAGCTGTTGAATTTGAAACGCATTATCAAACACTTGGTTCATATGATGAAAATGGTGACTATATTGCATCTGATGCTGTGAATCAATTGATTGCGTTTAAAGAAAAACATCCAGAAATAGGAACATTTGTTGTTGAACTTGGATTTGAAACATCAAATGGTGAAGTTAGGGATAACCTGCTTTTCAAACATATTGATGATGAAACATATAAACAATCTGTTGAACTTTTGCATCAACACGGAATTGAAGTTGAGGCAAATGTAATGGCAACTCTTCCATTTCTTTCACAAAAAGAACAAATTGCACAAAGTGTTTCAAGTGTTTTAAAAGCTTTGAAACCATACGATAAAAATGAACAACCTGCAAGTGAAAGAGGATATGGAATTGATTCGGTTACGCTATTTCCACTTAATGTACGTAAACATACTTTTTGTGATTATGTATTTGGCATTCATGATGGACTTGCTGAAGAAAAAAAGAAGAAAACTCAAACTTGGATGCAAAAAGAATTCCCAATTTGGTCAATGGTTGCAACTCTTGATGCTGTTTATAATGAAGGTGAAAAAGTTAAAAAGGGTTATGGTGAAGAACTTTTGAGCCGAGTTAGTGTTGCATGGTTTGGTGGAAGACAACTATCTAACGATGCTTCTGAAATTTATCCAAAAGATTGGGAGATAACTTATGATGCGTTTGTTGAATATAGAAAAAATGGAATGGGTGGTGCAAGACCAAGAGCTGAAATTATTAAAGAATTAAGCAAGCATCCAAAATATTTAGAATTTCTTGAAAGCGTTAAAAAAGAAAATGAAGATTTACCATCATATTATGATAGGGCAACATATTTGCATGAACTAATCAATACTTTTGGAAAACCGCCAATTGAGCAAAAGAAACCAAAAATTAGAAATGGCGAGTAATTAAAACAAAATTTTAAAGCTTGAAACAATAAGCAAAATTCCAGCCAAAAAAGTTATGGTGGAATTAAATTTTGAACCAAACCTTCTGCCAATAAAAATTCCTAAAAAAGTAAATAAAATTGTGAGTGCGCATGAAATTAAACAAATTGCAAAAATTGAATTTTTTAATGTAAAACTTGCAATTCCAATTGAAAATGAATCCAAATTTGCAAGAAAACTCAGCAAAAATATAGATTTTTTGTTTGGGTTTTCTTTTTTGTTTGAAAATGAATCAAAAATCATTTTAAAACCCAAAAGTGCCAAAAGAACAGTTGAAATGTAATTGCAAATTGAGCTAAAAAAAATTGACACAAGTTTTGAAATTAAAAAACCTAAAATTAAAAATGTTATTTGAAAAAAACTCATCCAAAATGCAAGGGGAATGCCAATTTTTGAAATATGTTTTGCATGGGTTCCAAATGAAATTGCAATAGCAAAGCCATCAGCAGTGATGCTTAAACACAAAAGAAAAATTTGAAAAATATTCATAATGCAATTATTACATTTTATGAATAAATAAAAATTTTGTGCACAAAAAAACTCTTGGAATTTCCAAGAGTTTTTGTTTTATCTTAAAATAATTGTTGTGCTGGTTGGGCAAATTTCATCACCTTCCGCAAGCACAATTTCTTGCCCATGTTTATATTCTTTGACATAGTTTCCAAGGCGAATGTTAAATGTGAGTGATGTGTCGTTTGCTGCCAAAACAGTCCACTTTCCAGGTTTAATATCAGCATTTTTTCCAACTTTCATTGTTTTCCTTGGCTTAATGATAATGTCACCTTTGATGTATGAAAGAGTGTCATTTCCTTCTTTGTCAACAATGGTTGCATCTGGCGTATATCTAACTCCGCCTTTTTCAACAACATCATTAACTTCTCTTGTTTTTTCTTCTGCACGACGTCTGTTTTGACGAACAACAGAAACAATTCCAAAAATAATTGATATAACAATAAGTCCAATAATTACACCGCCAACAACATAGTCGGTTGTTGAATTTGCTTCAGCGGCAAGATATCTCAAAATTCCCATAGTTGTTTCTCCTTTTTACACCTTGAGTTTAGCATATAAAAACAACCAAAATCAAGTATTTTTTTTATTTTGATAAATAAAAACAAGTTATATGTAAAATTTTATACACTTTTGGTCACTATTGCATTAAAGTTGACAAGTTTTAATTTTAAATTCATAATAATTTTATGAGTTTTAAATCAAAATTAAAAAATATTTTTAATTCAGTTGAGGATTTGTTATTTTCAAATCATTCATGCGTTTCGTGTGGGCGTGAAATTCCAGATGGCTCGCAATTTTCAATGTGCTTAAATTGTTTTAACGAACTTAGAAAAATTGATGGAAAACTCTGTAAAAAATGTGGAGCGCATATTGAAGGGAATGCAGATGTATGTGATGAGTGCAAAGAAACAAGTTTTGAATTCAATTGTAATCGTTCATGTTTTTACTATGACGAGGTGCCTGCAAAAATCATTAAAAATTTAAAATATTCTGGAAATAAGTTTATTGCAAAAATAGTTGCTGAAATGATGATGACACGTCCAGAGTTTTTTGATGGAATTGACATAATTACATTTGTTCCACTTTCAAAAAAGAAACTTCGAGAGCGTGGCTTTAATCAATCCGAAGAAATTGCAAAAATTATAGGTGCAAAAACAGGAATCAAAGTTCACTCACTTTTATTAAAAGTAAGTGATGGCAAAAATCAAGCGTCGCTTTCTGGGAAGGAGAGATTGGAAAATCTGAAAGATGCCTTTGAACCACTTGTTGAAGCAAAATCAATTGTTAAAAATAAGAGGGTTTTAATTTTAGATGATATTTTTACAACTGGAACAACTTTAAACGAATGTGCAAAAGCACTTGCGAAGTTAAAACCAAAACAAATTTCAACAGTCACATTTTTGAAAACAGATTTCGGCAAAAATGATTAAACTCGGCAAAAAATGCTGTTTTTTATATCTTAAAATAAAATTTCAACTTTACAAAGATATGAAAATCGTTTAAAATTAAGATGTTTAAAGGAGAAATGATGGGCTTATTTAGTGCACTTAAAAATTTTGATAATAACCGAAGCATAAAAAAACTTGAAAAAATTGCAGCCAAGGTGGATGCTTTGGAAGATAAATATAAAGCAATGAGTGATGATGAACTCAAGGCACAAACAAATATTTTGAAAGATAGATATTCAAAGGGTGAAACCCTTGATGAAATTTTGCCTGATGCGTATGCCGTTGTTCGTGAGGCGAGTACAAGAGTTTTGAACATGCGCCATTTTCATGTTCAAGTTTTGGGTGGAATTGTTTTGCATCAAGGAAGAATTGCTGAAATGAGCACGGGTGAAGGAAAAACGCTTGTTTCAACACTTCCAGCTTATTTAAATGCAATTTCAGGCAACCCTGTTCATGTTGTAACTGTAAATGAATATCTTGCAAAGCGTGACAGTGAGTGGATGGGAAAAGTTCATAGGTTCCTTGGCCTTTCAGTTGGTTTCATTTATAATGGCCAAATGGAAGATGAAAAGAAAAAAGCTTATCAGGCAGATATAACCTATGGAACAAACAGTGAATTTGGTTTTGACTATCTTCGTGATAATATGTGCACAAAGCTCAGTGAGCGCGTTCAGCGTGGGCTTGCGTTTGCAATTGTTGATGAAGTTGACTCAATTTTAATTGATGAAGCAAGAACCCCTCTCATTATTTCTGGACCAAGCGGTGAATCTTCTGATCAATATGTGGTTGCTGCAAAGTTTGCAAAATCTCTTAAAGATGAAGATGTTGATATTGATGAAAAACAAAAAACAATCAATCTTAATGAAAATGGAATTGCAAAGGCTGAAAGATATTATAAAATTGAAAATTTAGCAGATGTTGAAAACACTGAAATAAACCATAATATAAACAATGCAATTCGTGCAAGATTTTTAATGCACAGAGATGAGGATTACATTGTTCGTGATAATGAGGTTTTGATTGTTGATGAATTCACTGGACGAATTATGGTTGGAAGAAGATACAGTGATGGGCTTCATCAGGCAATTGAAGCAAAAGAAGGCGTTAAAATTAAAGGCGAAAATAAAACTTTTGCAACAATAACTTTCCAAAACTTTTTTAAACTTTACAAAAAGATTTCTGGTATGACTGGAACTGCAAAAACTGAAGAGGGTGAATTTAGAGAAATTTATGGGCTTGATGTTGTAACAATTCCAACAAATCTTCCTTCTCAAAGGAAAGATGAAAATGATATTTTCTTCTTTTCACATGAAGCTAAAATCAAAGCAATTTGTGAAGACATAAAAAAGACACATGATGAAAACAGACCAGTGCTTGTCGGAACGCTTTCTGTTGCAAAATCTGAAGAGCTTTCAAAAGCGCTCACGAGACTTGGTATTAAACACAATGTTTTAAATGCAAAAAATCATTTGCGTGAAGCTGAAATCATTGCTCAAGCCGGAAAACTTGGTTCTGTTACAATTGCAACAAACATGGCTGGTCGTGGAACCGATATTTTGCTTGGTGGGAACAGTGAATTTTTAGCAAAGCAGGAGCTTAAAAAAGCAGGCTTTTCCGATGAAGTTATTGATATTGCGGCATCGTTTTATCCAACTTCAACAGATGAAGAGCGAGAAGCACGTAAAGAATATTTTGAGTTAAAAGCAAAATTTGATGAGCAAACCAAAGCTGAAAAAGAAGAAGTTAAAAAGCTTGGTGGCCTTAGAATAATTGGAACTGAAAGGCATGAAAGCAGGCGAATTGACAACCAGCTTCGTGGACGTGCAGGAAGACAGGGCGATCCTGGTTCATCAGTGTTTTACATTTCTGCAGATGATGATCTTTCAAGAGTTTTTGGAAGTGACAGATTAAAACGAATGGCAGAAGTTTTAAAACTTGATAGTGATACGGCAATCAACTGGAAATTTTTCTCTAGGAGTGTTGAAAACGCTCAAAAGCGTGTTGAGGGAAACAACTATTCAATTCGTAAAAATGTTGTTGAGTATGATAATGTTTTAAACAGGCAAAGAGCTGAAGTTTACGCAGAAAGGAACAAAATTTTGAATGGTGATGACATGCATGAAAAAATTCTTGGAATGATTCATGATGTTGTTGACTCGGTTGTTGATGAATTTTCAAATTTTGCAAAACCAGAAGAAGTTGATCTTGAAGCATACAACAGAGAACTTGAAAAAAGACTTCTTGCTCCTGGAACAAATTATGCAACTCTTGAAAAGATTTCTGATTACACAACTGATGAAATTAAAGATGAAATTTATAATATGGCAGTCAATCGCTATGAAGAGCGTAAGGCAAATTATGAAAAGCAAGGCATAAATTTTGGTGCTGTTGAGCGTGATGTGCTTTTAAGAATTTTAGATAGAAAGTGGATTGACCACATTGATGACATGGATAACCTTAGAACTGGAATTGGTCTTCGTGGTTATGGAAATCACAATCCAATCACAGTTTATCAAACCGAAGGCTTTGATATGTTTGATGAAATGATTGGTGAAGTTAGAAGAGATGTTGCCAACTTCATGATGGGCATAAATATTCAAATTGGTGTTTCACCTGAACAACTTGTCAAAATGCGTCAAGCAAAACTTGCTGAACTTAAAACCAACAATGCTGGTTCACCAGCAAGTCCAATTTCAAAAAAGAAAGAGATTGGAAGAAATGATCCATGCCCATGTGGAAGTGGAAAAAAATACAAAAATTGCTGTGGTAAGTAGTAGGAAATATAAGGGTTTGCGAGGATTTTGTCCACACAAAAATTGACCGAAAATTGCTATTTGTCCACATTTTGTCCACGTAAATTTTAAATTGTGGACAACAGGACAAAAAATGTTGTGAAATTTAGTACACGTTTTGTGGACAATTTATAAAGATAAATGTCATCATTCGATGGCATTTTTTGTTTACCAATTTTAGAAAAGGAGAGTATAGAAATGGTAAGCGTAAGAAAACGTGGAAAGGTATATGAATACCGATTTGAAACAGCTTCAGTTGATGGCACAAGGAAATGGATTACAAAATCAGGATTTCCAACAAGACAAGATGCATTAAATCAAGGTGCATTAGATTATACAGAATATTATAAGATAGGAAGAGTAAGAAGAAATAAAGATATGTCATATTCTGATTACTTAGATTATTGGATTGATACTTATTGTAATTTTAATCTAAAATATTCAACTATTGTTACATACTTAAATATTATTAAACTTTATTTAAAACCTATGTTAATAGAACAAGGTGCTGATATAAAAGCAGTATCTAAAAGATTAGGGCATTCAACTATAATGACTACATATAATATATATGTTAGAGTAACAAATAAAATGGAAACTGAAACAGTTAATAAATTTGAAGATTATGCTAATACTTTAGATATTCCACCCGTGCAAGATATAGAATACCAAGATTAGTCATTCCCTAAATAAGGAATTGACAAATTTTTAAAAAGTGATAATATATATAACCAATGAAAGAGGTATTCTCTAGAAATGGAGGTACAGCTATGAAAAGAAGAAATCTTAAAATATTGTGCTTATGCTGAAAGTTTTTCTATTCATCCTATTGCTACTTCAATAATAAATGAATATAAATTATTTAATAAAGAAAATAAGGAAATAGATAAAAATAAAATAAAAAATTATGAAGAATTATCAGGATATGGTATAAAAGCAAATGTCTTTGGAAAACAAGTAATTGTTGGTAATACAAAACTATTTAATAAAGAAAAAATAGAATATAGTAAGGATGTAAATGTTGGTACAATTATGCATTTAGCAGTGGATAAAAAATATTGTGGTTGCATTTATTTTAAATATAGTATTAAATCGTATATTTCCTGATGATAGACATTGGAATATAATTAGATATACATTTTTATATAGTGGTATTACTCTTTTTATAGTTTCTATTGTTCTTGAATTATTCAAATTTGATAAATAAAAGGATCGTCATATTAAGATATTCACGTACATTAAGGTGAGAAATAATCTCATCTTTTTTTAGTAATTTTTCGATCATTTATGAACCAATCTTTAATTAAATAAAATTATAAAAAAATTCTTTTAAAAATATATTTGCGAATGTCAAAATTTTGTGGTATATTTTATTCAAGTAATTGAGCTAATCTCAATTCATAGATATGTGCCGATTTTTCGTATACACGTTAAATTGAGACCCATTTAGAATAAAAAGATTCTTTTTTTTAATAAGATGGTATAATAAAATATATTAAAAAGTAAGGAGAATTATATGAATTATAAAAAAATAGTTGTTGCTGGTGGTGGTGTTTTGGGGAGCCAAATTGCTTTTCAGTCAGCGTATTGTGGATATGATGTGACAATATGGTTAAGAAGTGAAGATAGCAAAACAAGAACACAACCTAAGCTTGATGCATTAAAAAAAGATTATATTAAAACTATAGAATCATTAAATCCTCATGATGAAAATAGTTGGGCAAGAGGAATATCTGATATTGATAATTTTAATAAAGCCGATTGTTTAAAAAAGGTAGAAAATGCTTATAATAGTATTAAATTAGAAGTAGATATAAAAGAAGCAGTAAAAGATGCTGATTTAGTAATTGAATCAATGGCAGAAATAAAAGATGAAAAAATTAAATTCTATCAAACTTTAGCACCATTGTTAGAAGAAAAAACTATTATTGTGACTAATTCTTCTACATTATTACCATCTATGTTTGCTAAATATACAGGAAGAGCAGAAAAATATTTATCACTTCACTTTGCTAATACAATATGGATAAAAAATACCGCTGAAGTAATGGCACATGATAGAACTGATAAAAAGTATTTTGATGAAATAATGGAATTTGCAGTTAGTATCAGAATGTTGCCTCTTCCTGTTTTAAAAGAAAAATCAGGATATTTATTAAATTCTATGCTCGTTCCTTTTTTGTTAAGTGGTATGGATTTATTAACGAATGGAATATCTGATGCTGAAAGCATTGATATTGCTTGGAAAAGAGGGACAGGAGCACCCAAAGGGCCATTTGAAATAATTGATACTGTAGGATTAACTACAGCAAAAAATATTGTTGAACAATATCAAAAAGTTCCTGGATTAATGAGTCCTTTATTAAAGAAAATGATGTTGCCTTACAATTACAAGGGAATGTTAAATATGTTAAATCAATATATTGAAAAAGGAAAACTGGGAAAATCCTCTGGAGAAGGTTTTTATAAATATGATAAATCATAATCATTTGCAAATGTCATAATGTTATGGTATATTTTATTCAAGTAATTGAGTCAATCAGGGTTCATAGATTTGTGCCAATTTTTCGTAAACACGTTAAATCATGGCCCCATTAGAATACAAATTACGATAGCTTAAGTTATCGTAATTTTTTTATATATAAAATACTATAAAAACAGCAGAATTTTTCATCTGCTTAATAAATCATAATATTAAGATATACAGAACTGGTGAAATCCGTTTTTGTGTGGTATAATAGTTATCGAAGGAGAGTTGAGTAATATGACATTTTTTCCACCAATTCCATTAATAAGAAAAAATCATATAATAAAAAAATTAACAGAGAGCAATGCTTTTTCTGAGAAAACAGCTAAAACATTTACTGAAGCTGGAATTATTAATCCTAATGGATTTAATAAAATAAATGAAAGATTGATTAAGCAAAAGGTTTTAGTAAAAACAAAAGATGGTAAGTATTATCTAAATAAATAATAATCGTAAGATTAAGATATTCCGAACAAAGTGGGTAGAAATACCTGCTTTTTTTATGTAGGAAAAATTTAGGAATTTATCTAATTTATCTGATATTAAAAAGATAGTAATTGAGGTAGAAGTAAATGAGTAAAATTAATATCAGAAAAAGAGGAAACTTCTATGAATATAGAATTGAAATAGCTAAGTTAGATAATAAAAGACAGTGGTTAAGTAAATCAGGATTAGATAATTGTATAGTTTTTACTAATGATTATAATAAAGCAGATCATAAAGAGATAAGGAATTTAGTTGAACAATTATTCAAGATAAGTAAGATTAAATGTGATTTCACTTTGAAAGAATGGAATGATATAGAAAAAAATGCTTATGAGTTATCTAAATCAAAAACGCATGATGAATTTATTGAAGAAATGAAGAAGATTCATCCTAATATAATAGTATTAGATAAATATGAAAATTCAAATAAAAGGATAAAGGTTAAATGCAATGTATGTGGATTTGAATGGTATGGAGTTCCTGCCAATATGGTTAGTGGAGATGGGTGTAGAAAATGTGGAACTATAAAAGCACATAAAAATTTTATAAAAGATGATAAAACAGTTATAAATGATTTAAAAAAGAAAAATCCAAATATTGAAGTCATAGGGAAATACACAGGAAGACATAATCCTATAAGGGTTAAATGTAAAAGATGTGGATTTGAATGGGAACCAATATTTTCAAGTTTATTAAGGGGATCTAGTCATAAAAATGCAAAATCAATGCATAAAGATATAAATAATTGATTATCTAGCATTGTGTAAATAATCAATATGTTATATAATTATTATGGAAACAAAGAGAAGTTGGATGATGACTTTGTCCACATTTTGTCCACATTGAACAAATTATTAGTAATATTTATAATACAAATAATACTGATAATAATATGTACTAAATGCCCATAAAATAAGGCTAAAAGCCATAATACTATATGTACCAAATATAGTGATAATATGCTCAAAAAGGGAGCATGTGGAAGCGGAAAAAAATACAAAAATTGCTGTGGAAAATAGAAAAAAGCCCTAAAAATTAGGGCTTTTTGCATAAATTAATTGGAGTGAAATATGATTACTGATTCTTTTGATGACAAATCACCAGCAAAAATAAATCCAAACACAAAAAGCAAAAGACTAAAATGTGATGCCGTCATTATAACATTTTCAAACAAAATTGAAGAAAGTGTTCTTCATAATTTTAATACTGAAAAAATTGGTGAAATGAAGTGTGTGAGTGGAACAGTTTCTGTTTACAAAATTGAAGAAAATGGCAGGGTTTTTGTATTTTACAAAACATGGATTGGAGCACCTGCAACAGTTGGATTTTTGGAAGATTTATCAGAAATTATTGAAACCAAAAACATAGTTATTTTTGGTGGTGCTGGAACGCTTGATAAAACAATTAAAAAAGGAACAATAATGATTCCAACTGAATCGTATCGTGATGAGGGGACGAGTTATCACTATGCAAAGCCTCAAAATTATATTCAAATAAAAAACCATAAAATTGTTGAAAAATTCATAAAAAATAGCAATATTTCATGTGTTTGTGGTAAAAATTGGACAACAGATGCGTTTTTTAGAGAAACTGAAAACAACATTAAAAAGCGAAAAAGTGACGGATGCATTTCGGTTGATATGGAGTGCTCATCAGTTCAGGCGTTTTGCGATTTTAGAGGTTATGAACTTTATTACTTTTTAACCAGCGGTGATCTTCTTGATGTTCCTGAGTGGAATAGCCGAAATAAAGATGACTCAAAAAATGGTGGACAGCACGATGCAACTCATTTTGATATTGCACTTAAACTGGCACTTTTTGTGACTGAAAATTAAATTTTAAAAGCAGCTTGTAGGGCTGCTTTTATTTTTTTGTAAATATATTTATATATTTAATTTAAATTATTCAATAATTTTTATTTGCGAAAATACAGGGTGTGTGTTATTATAATTTTAGATTAGCATGGGGGACAAAAATGTTAATAAACGATTTAAACACTGAAAGAGCGGCGGGTTCAATGCTTGGCAAGTCGGATTTTTATATTGAAGTTGCTAAATTTGTGCAGGCATACAGAACGATTGTTGCGAACCCAAACGAATTTTTGAAGGAAGTGAACATTCCTCCAATTAATGAAAAAACACAGGTTTTAAAATGGGATCAGTTTGTAAAAATTATGCAAACTTGTGATCTTGGCTTTTCTGCTGGAATTGATGAAGCTGATTTGCTTGTTTATTATAACTATGCACTTGAGATGGGCTCAATAAGTGGAAATGAAAAGAAACTTGCAACAGTTAATGATGTTGCAGAAGCTCAAAAACATTACTACAATTTTGTTGATGAAATTACAAGCAATGCACAAGATGAATATTTAAAGCAACACAAAATCACTCTTGCAAGAGATCGTGAGGCAAGCATTGCTGATGGAAGATTGTCGATTATTCAAACGCAAAAAGTTCTATGTGTAATTGCGCTTGTTTTAGGTGTGGTTTTCACAACTTTTGGGCTTGCAAGTTTCTTTTTTAATAATTCGGTTGTTGGTGCAATTGGAAAAATTATTCCAGTTTGGAATGCTCAATACATTGGATCAATAATTTTAACAGTTTTAGGTTTAGTTATTTTTTCAATTTTTAATAGAATTTATGAAAATCAAAGAAGAAAATATGCTGAACTTAAAGATGCCACTGAGATAATTTTTAAAAGAAACGATGAAAGTTTTGGCGAAGAACTTGTATTGAAGCAAAAGCTCAACAAACTTCAAAGTGATTTGCGAGTTGTTCAAGCCGAGATGAATGATCCAGCAAAAGCGCATGATGTAAAACACAATATTGAAGTTTTGATTAGAGAAAATAAATTTTATCAAAAATATTGTTCTGATGAACTTGAACTTATTGAAACTGAAGAAAAGCAAAGTTTTCGACCATCTCAAAGCTTCAGCGAAGAATTTTCACCAATCAAACTTACTCATGAACAAGAAGAAAATTTACGAACCGTTTCAAAAGATGCAATCAACCTTGAGGGTGAATTTGATAATGATGCTTATAACAAAAAGTTTGAGCAATCTCGTGTAAAGAAAGCTGAAAAGAAACAAGAAACAGAGAAAGTTGAAGAAACTGAACTTCAAGAAGAAAAACTTGAAGAAGAAAATGAACAAAACAAACAAGCCGAACAACAAGCAGAACAAGTTGAAGAGCAACTTCAACAAGAAGAGGTTAAGCAGGTTGAAAGCGAAGAAAAAGAAAAAACAGCTGAAGAACTTGCTGAAGAGGAAGAAACTCTTAAAAACATTAAGGAATTGCTTGGACTTTAAATTTAAATTAGGTATTTACATTGCGGTTAAAATATGTTATTATTTTATAAATAAAATAACGCTTCAGGGAGGAAGATTATGGCAGGAGAAGAGAAAAAAGAATCAACACCTAGTGCGCCAACATCAAGAATGAAGGGTATACCAAAAGGTAATGGTGTTGGTGGTGAACATAAATGGGTCGTTGACAAATATGCCCGAATGGAAATTTGGGTTGGTCTTTACAACAAGGTTCGTTGCACACCAACGGAATATGGTTTAACCAACAACATGATTACACCACAAATTGTTAGTGCCGTTAAATTTTGGTTATCGCACAAAATTCCAGATGGAATTGACATGACTTATGTCAAAATTGAAGACTGCATAAACAATCCTGAAAAATTTCCTCCATGTTCATTTGAAGAAAGCTATTTGTATAATCAAATGGATCTAGGGGAACTGTTTGACAGTGAAGAAGCTGAACAAATTAGAAAAATGGGTTACGACCCAAAGCATTTAACCCAAGATGATCTAAAGAAAAATGCAAAACTAGCAGAACTGCATAATCAAATTAAAAAAAGAAGAAAACTTTTTGTTGAAGAACTTGATGAATATGCAGCTGAATCTTATGAAGTTAAAAAGAAGCTTGGTGGTGATGGTCACTTAACCAACGATGAAATGGATGAGCTTTTAACTGAAAAGATTTCAAGTGTAGCCGGTAATTTTTCAAAGTATAATAAAGCAACTAAAACAAGAGAAGGTGAAGTTGGTGATGATTGGCAGGCTGTTTTAAACGGAATTCAAGCTGTAACAGATGCAAAAAAAGCCCATAAAAAATCAAGGCGTTTTGCATTTGCTCACATGCTTGCAACAGTCGTTGGTGCTGCTGCAACAGTTGCTTCAGTTGGTTTGATTGTTGCTTCTGGAGGCTTGGCGCTCACTGGTGTTTTTGGTGGTGCTTCCGCTGCGCTTGGTGCTGGTGGTTCAATTGCAGTTGGAGTTGCTGGTGGCGTTGGTGGATTCATCATGACAAAAACGGCACTTGGCAGGTTTATAACTCGTCACTTTGAAAGACGAAAAAATAAAGAAAAGTATAAAGAACTTTTGAATGGAATGAAAAAGTTCAAAAATAAAGATGGAAAAGAAATTGATTTACAACAAGCCATAAGAGATTGGGTTTTGCATAAATCAATCACTGATTATTACAAAAAGTATGATCCATTTAATCCAAAGAAACAGGGAATGGAATTTTTCCAGGCACTCATTAAGGCAAACACAAAATTTTTGAATAAAGAATTTAATGAAAAAATGAGAACTGGGCACATGAGAATTCGTCTTGACCCAAAATTTGGAAAGGAAGAACTTGCAAATGCCTTTGATGAAGAACTTAAAGATGTTGCTGGAAAGTATTCTGGTGAAAATGGTGCAAGGGGACATGCTGCAAAAGTAAAACAATGGATGGCGGAGAAGAATGTTGTTGGAATTGTTACAAACAATCCAATCCCATTGGAACTTCATGATAAAATTGAAAAACAAACCAAAGCTGCTGCCGCAAATCCTGATAACACAAAAAGGCTTAAAGGTGCAAAAGAACTTTGGAAACAACTTGTTAGCAAAGAAACAGATTATAACAATGCTCATCTTGAAGATCAGTTTGTTATGGATAAAAACCGTTTGAAAGAACTTATTAGAGATGCATATGTAAAAACTGCATTCAGTGAACCATTTCTTGGAAAACAAACAATTGATGAACTTGAAGGTTTAATTACTGACCCAACATTTAAAGAAGTTTTCACAAAAACCAGTCATGGTGAGGAAGGTTGGCTTCAAGAGGCAAAGAGTATTGCGGCACTTGTTAGAAGTGCATACAAATCTGGAATTGTGAATGGAAATGTGGGTGTTTCTCTTAAAGATGAACTTGCAACAACTGAAACTGGAATGGCTGAGGTGTTCAAAAAACTTGCTGGCGCTGGTGGAAAAACAATTTCAGAAGAACAAATGGAACTTGGTGCAGAAATTGCAGGTCTTCTTTCTAGTGCATTTTCTTCATCTACTAAGCCAACGCCTGTTGAAATACAGGAAATTAAAAATAAAATTGGTTCACTTGATAGCGCTGCTGCACAAAAATACTTTTATGAAAAAGTAAATCAAATCAGCTCTGAAACCCGAAGAAAGGCTATTGAAAGAACTGAAGAGTTGGCAAATAAAAGTGAACAATTCACAACTTTCAATTCTGATTTTTATAAGCATGTTGAAAAAGTTGAACAACTCAAAATTACTGAAGTTTATCCATCAAATGATTTCAGTGACTATTTTGAAGAAGAAATTGTTCGTGGAGACATTGAAACAAAAGATTATTTAATGTCAATTGTTGGAAACAAGGTTCAACAATTGCTTGAAACTGAAATTGACAGAGATGCTTATAAAAGCAACACAGATTCATCTAATGCACTTGAAAATATAACAAAACTCACATCTTATGTTCAAACTAGTGAATACTTGAATGGGGACCAAAAAGAAGAATTTCTTAGATCTGATAAAGTTAAGACAGCAATTAAAAGGGTAATTGACAGTAAAGTTAAACGAATTTTGCAAGATTTCACAGAATATGACGCTAATGAATTTAATAGAATTGCGGTTAACACTTTCAGTGAAGGTGGTTTAAAAGAGTTTTTTGATACTCCAGATAGTGAAATAGCTCAAATGAAACAGAAAGTTGATTACATGCGTAACATTGCAAATTATATAGGCATTTCAAAACAAGGTCTTGATTTTTCAAAGGATGATAAATTTGCATTTTCAAACTTATATTTCAAAGATGCTGCTGGAAATGATATTGAAAGAGTTCCAGGTGATGATCTCAATGTAGAATTAAATGACATTAGAGGGTTGTTTGAAAGTTCATCAATCAGTTATGATGAAACTAATGATGCTACAAATGATACATTTTTAAATAATGTTGATGCAGAAATTATTAAGATTAATTCAATGACATCTGAAAGAGATAAACTTGCAGCAATGATGATTTTACAAAAGAGATTCTTTGCAAAATATCAAGAATGTGTAAATCAACTTGTAAGTGCTGGAACCGGAAAATCAGTTCCTGCTTTTCAACTTATGGCTAATAAAGTAAAAGCAAAATGGGAACCTAGAGGAATTACTATTTCAAATCAAATTAACACCTATGCAACGAATGCCGGTGCGTCAGTTTCAATTTCAACCATTGCATCAAAAATGAGTATACCAAACATTGAAACTGCAAGAACCGTTGGTTCTCAAATGGAACTTTAATAAAAAGACCAAATTTTTGGTCTTTTTATTTTGTGTTTTTGTGAGGCTTCAATATAATTGACAAAAAGCGCTGAGTGTGGTAAATTTTTAGGGTAAATTTGTTATTAAGGAGAAAACTTATATGCATTGGAGTGAAAGAATTGCTGATAAAATTATTGAGAGAAATCCAAATAAAGAAGTTTACACTTGCGCAAGTGGCGTAAGCCCATCAGGAAGCGTTCATATTGGAAATTTCAGAGAAATTGCCGTTCCTTACTTTGTTGCAAGAGCATTAAAACAAAAGGGTAAAAAGGTTCGTTTCTTGTTTTCATGGGACGATTTTGACCGTTTAAGAAAGGTTCCTGTGAATGTTGCAAATGTAACTGAAGGGTTTGACAAATATATTGGTTGCCCATACACACTTATTCCAAATCCTTTTGAAGGTGACACTGCTGAAAGTTATGGCAGGCACTTTGAAATTGAATTTGAAAATTCACTTAAAGAGCTTGGAATTGAAGTTGAATATATTTATCAACACAAGGAATATTTGTCAGGAAGATATGCTGACAAGGTTGCATATTCTCTTGAAAAGCGTAAAGAAATTTATGATATTTTGATGAGTTTCAAAACTCAAGAAGCAAATGATGAAGATAGAGAAAAGTATTATCCTGTTGCGGTTTATTGCGACAAGTGTTTAAAGGATTCAACAGTGGTTGATTCATATAATGCTGAAACCCATGAGCTTCATTATCACTGCAAAGCATGTGGACATGAAGAAACGGTTAATGTTTTGAAATATTTCAAAATCAAACTGGTTTGGAAAGCTGATTGGCCAATGCGTTGGAAAGAAGAAGGCGTTGATTTTGAGTCTGGTGGAATTGATCATTCAACTCCTGGTGGAAGTTATGATGTTTGTTCAAGAGTTGTGCGTGAAATTTATGGTGGCGAGCCTCCACTATATCAAGCATATGGTTGGCTTGGCTTTGCTGGTGTTTCAAGCATGCACTCATCAAGTGGTGTAAACATAACACCTGCTGGTGTTTTAAAATTCTACACTCCTGAAATTGTTAGATGGCTTTTTGCGAAATATGAACCAGAAGATGCTTACAACTTTTATTTTGATGACACAATAATTCGTCATTACTCTGAATATGACAAAGGGCTTCATGCATATTTGTCAGGTGAGGCAGATGAATTTACAAACTCACTTTTCAAAATTTGTTTAATTGATGGCAAACATTATCAAGATGAAACATCATTTAACACAATTGCAAGTCTTGCTCCAATTGTTGACTTCAACAAAGACAGTTTGAAAAAGGCAATTGAAAAGCTTGATTTAGAGTGGACCCCTGAGGCTGACAGTAGGTTTGAAAAAGCTGAATATTTCTTAAAAACCTATCAACCTGACAGAATTTTCACGCCACTTGCTGAAAAGAACACAGCATTTGCTGAAACGCTTAATTCAAATGAAAAACAAGTTGTTAAGAAGCTTTATGATTATTTAAATGAGCATGAGGTAATTAAAGATAAAGAAGTTCAACAGTTTATTTATGACACAATAAATAATCCTGAACTTACCAAAAAGGAAAATGTTGCAATTCAACAAAAATTCTTCAAAATCTTTTACAACTTGCTTTTTGGAAAAGATGCTGGTCCAAGATTATATTTGTTCTTTGCTGCATCTGACAAAAACAAATACATTGAATTATTAAACATTTAAAAACTCACCATTTGGTGAGTTTTTGATTTGGAGGAATTATGGGCAAAAAATTTTTAGTTGCCTCAGATTTGCATGGGTCCGTGTTTGCCGTGAATCGTGTGTTAGAGCTTGCAAATGAACATATGGTTGACAAAATTATTTTGCTTGGTGATGTGTTCACCTCAAACACGGCTGAAATAACTGAAAAACTCAATTCAGTGGCAAATAAATTAGACATTGTTAAAGGGAATAATGATTGGTATTTTGAACCTAAAAATGCTAAGTTTACCTTGATGGAAACAATGTATGAAAATATAAATGGAAAAATTGCTTATCTTTGCCATGGTCACCGCATCAATCAGTTTTATTTGGATTCATATGGTGCAAAAATAGTTATGATTGGCCATATGCATCGTCCAATTTTAACCGAGAGTGGTGGAATCATTTTAATGTGTCCCGGTTCAATTGCTTTTCCTCGTGGAAGTGACAAAACATTTGCAATTATTGATGAGAGTGAAATTCGCATACTAAATTTAGAAAATGAGGTTATTGACTTAATTAAATACTAGTTTTTTGCACAAAACTGCGTTTTTCTTTAAAAAAATCTTTCAAAAATTTTGTTTTTAGTATTTACAAAATAAATTTTTGGTGTATAATTACTTATGTCTGTTATTAAATTTATTTATAACTATATAGGGGAAAATTATGACAAAAAGAATTGTTACGGTTAATGTTGAAGATGAAAAGTTAACAAAAACTGTTTCATCAAAAAAGAAAGTTGTTAAAGAAACAGCAGGACAAAAAGAAATTGAAAAATATGGAATTGAAAGCATAAACAATGCTCAAGCAAAGTCAAAGTTAAAATCAAAAACCGATAAGGGTTTTGAAAAAAATATTATTGGTGAAAAGAAATCTGTTCACAAAAACTTAAACAAGGTTGATGACTATTTTGATTTTGATTTAAGAAAGGGCGCAAAAGCCAAAGTGATTTCTGAAAATCATGAAACTGTAACTCATAAAGCCGAATTTGACTTAACAGAACCTAAGGCTGCTGCTGAAAGAGCAAAGGTTTATGACGAAGAAGTTGAAAGAATTATAAATATTGCTAGAGCTGGTGCATTATTTGATTGTGTTGTAAAATAAAAAAAAGAGCCAATGGCTCTTTTTTTTAATGTTCTCTTCTCGTTATAAACATAACAAGAAGTCCTAAAAATCTCAAAAAGTAAACAAGTGAAGTCATAAATGATGATATGTAAGTGTGAAGAGCCGCTCTTAAAACAGATTTTGCACCCTTAAGTTCACTTTCTGTTAAAAAGCCTTCTTCTTTAAGCATTTTTAAAGCCCTTTTTGAAGCATCATATTCAAGTGGGAGGGTTAAAATATTAAATATTAAAGCAACACCATATGAAATCACACTAACCAAAACAATGTAAAATCCAACAGTTGGAAGCAAAAACACAATATCAACAATGGCACCAATTAAAACTAGTGGAATGCAAAGTCTTGAAATTAGTGACAAAACTGGAGAGATAAATGTTTTCAATTTAAACCAAAACATTCCAGAGCAATCTTGAATTGCGTGTCCAGTTTCATGAGCGGCAACGCCAAGTGCAGAAATTGAATTTGAATCATAAACTTCATTTGAAAGTTTAATAACCTTATATTTTGAGTTGTAGCAATCTGTGAGCGTTCCGTTAATTCTAACAACTTCAACATTTGCTCCAGCTTTTTTTAAAAGGCGTCTAGCAACCTCAGCTCCTGTGATTCCACTTGCTGAATAAATTGAAGAGTATTCATTAAAAGTTGCATTCACAAGTGTTTGGCTAACAAGACCATAAATTAAGCATAAAAATATCAAAATTCCTGAAATTAAATATAACAAAGCAATGTTCATTTCGCACCTCAAAATAAGTTTACTAAACAAAAATAGGCTTGTCAATTTTATTTGAATACATTAAACTAGAATTAGATTGTTGAATTATCAATTAAAATGATATAAAATATCATTAAGAGGAACCAATGAAATTAAATTATTTATTATCCGACACAACTAAAAGAGCAACTACTGCCGCTTTAACTGAAGCGGTTAAGTTTGCTGATGCAAATCCACTTCAAGATGTTTTAATTTTGGTTCCTGAAAGCAAATCAATTATAATTGAAAAAGAAATTTTAAATTTATCAAAGCGTGGTGCATCAATAAATTTATTTGTTTATAGTTTTGTACGTTTAATAAATCGCATGGGGTTAGTTTCATCTGATAAAATTGCAAATAAACAAACAAGTGTAATGCTCCTTCGCAAAATAATTTATGAAAATTTAAAAAATTTAAATTGTTATAAACTTGCAGCAACCTCAAGCAGTTTTGCTGAAAAAATGTATGAAACAATTGCGCAGTTTAAATCGAGTGGGCTTGTTCCAGATGATTTAAAAAAAGCACTTTTAACTCAAAATGAATTGCTAAAACAAAAGCTTTTAGATATTATTTTAATTTATGAATGTTATGAAAATGAACTTTCAGGCTCACTTTTTGATGATCAAGATAAACTTAAACTTTTAGAAAATTTTGCAAAAACAAGTGAATTTATAAAAAATTCTCATGTTTTTGTTGTTGGATTTGACAATATAACCCCTCAAATGCAAGGAGTTTTAAAAACAATTTCAGCATCAGCAAAGTCTGTAACTTTTTCTGCTGTGTTTTTTAATCCCAAAAGAAGTGATAAGCGAATTCAGTCCAATGAACTTTTTTATAAGTATACAAAAATTGCAGATGAACTTTCATATCCATATAATCCAGTTTTTGTAAAAAATCATTTTTCGGGTGATTTTTATAATCTTGCAAATTTCTTATTCTCAACTGAAAAACGAAAGGTTGCAAGTGATGGGGCTGTTAAGGTTTTTGAACTTAAAACAAAAACTGAAGAGGTTGAATTTATTGCAAATTCAATTTTAAAAGAGGTTGAAGCAGGGCTTAGATTTAAAGATATTGGCGTTATGGTAAGTGCAGAGAAGGAAAATTTTGAGCTTCTGGAAAAAACTTTCAAAATTTATTCAATTCCATACTATATAAACAAAAAGTATGACATTTCAAATCATTTTTATATTAAGTTTTTAGAGGATTGCTTTGAATTATATTCTTCACATTTGTCTTCAAGAAGTGTATTGCAATTCATGTCCAGCGTGTTATTTGATGCAAAAAATTTTAATGAAACTTACAACTTTGTTTTGGAACGTGGAATTGATCATGGGGACTTTTTAAATTTAAATGTAACTGCTGGTGATGTTTTTGAAGATTTGCAAAAAGTTAAAATATTCTACGAAAAATTGCAAGAAAATCTAAAAAAATCAATTAAAATTGCTGATTTTGTCCGTGTAATTGATTTTATCAATGAAACTTTTGATGTAAAAAATAAGTTAAATTTGGTTTCAGATTTTGAAAAGGAAAATGGCCTTTATTCTGCCGCTGAACTAACTAGTAAAATTTTTGATAAACTTGAGGAATATAAAAATTTAACTTTAAACTTTTTGGGCGAAAAGCAGGTTAACCTCGCTGAATTTATGGATATCTATTTTGCTGGAGCGGAAGATATCAAAGTTAATTTGCTTCCAGCATCTGTTGATTCTGTGATAATTCAAACAGATACTGATGGTTTTTATAATATTCGTGATTTGTTTATAATGGACGCTGTTCAAGGTAAATTTCCAGCATCAATTTTGGATACTGGAGTCATTGCTGATGATGAACTTGCCGAAGCAAAGGAATTTTCGGGTAAAAAAATTGAACCTACGGTAAAAGAAATAAATGAGCGTGAAAACTTTAGGGTATATGAGTCGCTTATTGAACCACGAGAAAAGCTTTTCATTTCATACAGTTTAACTGATGAAATAGGTGCGCAAACAAAGCGATCAAATATTGTAAGTTCAATAATTGATATGTTTGGCGAAGAAAATGTTTTGTTTCATAATTTTGAAAAATTCTCCTTCGCAACAATTGAAAGTGCCACTCGTGATTTTGTTAAAGCGGCGGGTTTATTTAACTCGGGGTATAGCACTGAAACGCTTGCTGAAATCAATAGAAAATTTGCAAAAATTAAAAATAATTTATCAAAAAACATTGAAAAATATTTAAATAATCTCAATTTTAATCAAAATAACTTCAAACTAAACTCTCCAAATGAAATTTATTTTAATGGAAATAGAACCAGCATTTCACAACTTGAAAAATATTTTGCATGCCCATATCAATTTTTTGTTAACTATGGCTTAAGGTTGCGTGAAAACAAAGTTGCTGATTTATCAAAGCTTGATATTGGAACAATAATTCATCGTGTTGCAGAATTAGTTGCAATTCATTTTGAAACGCTTGAAAATATTGATTCAAGTAATTTTGAAAAGCAGGTTGATGCATATTTGCTTCAAGCATTAACTGAAAATTCGGTTAATGTTAATTTGAACAAGGCAGTTTTAAAGTTAATTAAAGCTGAAAGTTTGCGCTTTGCAAATTACCTTATTTTTGAAAGAAAAAATTCCGCATTTAAAACACGAAAAAATGGAACAGAATATTCTTTTTATGGTGATTCTGCAGTAAAATTAAAACTTTCAAGTGGTGAAGTAATAAGCATTGAAGGTAAAATTGACCGAATTGATGAGTTTATGGATTACATTAGAATTATTGATTACAAAACAGGTAATGTTGAAAGCAAATTAAATTCAGTTTATTTTGGAACCAAAATTCAACTTGTTTCTTATTTGTCTGCAGTTGATAAAAAATTCAATAAACAAGTGGCTGCATTATTTTATTTGCCAGTTCATAATGAATTTCAAAATTCCGCAGAAAAATATGTTAATCCTTATAAATTTGAAGGGTTTTTAATAAAAGATGCAGAAATTTTGAAATATATGGACACTAATTTGTCTTTTGAAAATCCAAAGAGCAATTTAATTCCTCTCACAATAAAACATGGAAAAGATAACATTAATAACGATGCATTTGAAATTAGTCACGAAACTGAAAAATATTTAGCGGTTGGTGACTTTGAAAATCTTAAAAACTATACAAATGAACTTTGCAAAAATGCAATTGAAGAAATTTTAAGTGGAAACATTGAGCCTTCGCCATACAAAATTGGTTCTGGTGAAAATCCAAGTGCGTGCGAGTGGTGCAAATTTGGAAATGTTTGTGACAAAGAATATGCAAAATTTTCAATGGGCAGAAATATTGATAAGCAGAAAGTAACTGCGGCTAGTTTTGAAATGAAAAATCAGGAGAAAAATGGATAAAAAAATTACGCAAGAAATTAGTTGGACTGCTGACCAGCAAAGCATTTTTGATTCAAAAAATGAAAATTTGCTTGTAAGTGCATCTGCCGGAAGTGGAAAGACAACTGTGATGATTGAAAAAATTGTTAGGCTGATGCTTGACAATAATTTTCCTGTGCCAATTTCAAACTTTTTGGTTTTAACTTTCACAAAGGCAAGTGCTGCCGACATGAAGGTTAAGCTCTTAAAAAAATTATGGGAGCAACCATTAACCGATTTTTGTTTGGAACAAATTGATCAAGTTGAAGTTAGTGACATTTCAACCATTGATGTTTTTTGTTCAAAACTTGTTCGTTCGCATTTTTACGAAATTGGAATTGATCCAAATTTCAAAATTATTGATGAAACAGAAGTTGAGTTGATAAAAGAAAAAGCGCTAACAAAACTTTTCAAACAAAAAGAGCGTGAAGCCGATGAATCGTTTTTCACTCTGTTTGAAATTTTTCAAAAAAAGAGAAGTGATGAAGGATTAAAAAATGTCATTATCCGTTTTTACAATTTTTTAAAGTCAATGGAAGATGGTGATGTATGGTTTAACAAAACTCTTGATGAGTGTTATGAATTAAATTTAGATCAAAATAAAGCAGCGCTCAATTTAAATTTTTACATTTCAAAACAAATTGAAGAAATTAGCAAAAATTGTGAAAAATTAGCAAAAAAATGCTTAAAATTTAATGAAAATGCACTTTTTGATTATTTTACTGTGCTTTCAACAAATCTTCGCTCTGTTAATTTGAAAAATAATTACATAGTAAATTCAAAAAATATTTTTGAACTTAAGTTTGATAGAATTCCAAAATTATCTAGTCCAAACGATGAGCTCAAAAGTGAGTGTGATGAGTTTTTAAAATTTGTTAAAAGTGAAATTGAAAATTTAAAAGTAAATTTAATTGGCTTTGATGAACAAAAACTTAAAAGTGATTTAGCAAAGGCAAAAAAACATTTGACAATGCTTTATGATTTGGTTAAAGAGTTTGAAAAAATTTACTCAGAATCAAAAAGAGAATCAGGAGTTTTAGATTTTAGTGATCTTGAACTTTTTGCAATTCAAATTTTGAATAATGATGCAATTAGAAAGGCTGTTCAAGAAAAGTATAAGTATGTTTTTGTTGATGAATATCAAGATATAAATGAAGTTCAAGAAAAAATTCTTTCACTTGTTTCATCTAGAAACAATCGTTTTATGGTGGGCGACATAAAGCAGAGCATTTACCAATTCAGGTTGTGTGATCCAGATATTTTTCTGTCTTATTTAAAACGTTTTAATGATGGCAATGGCGGAAAGTTAATTAATCTTAATGCAAACTTTAGAAGCGACAAAAAGATTTTAAAATTTGTTGATAAAGTTTTTTCTGGTGTAATGACTGAGTGGTTTGGTGGAATTGATTATGAAAAAACCTCGTGTTTTACTGCTGGTGAAAAGAATTTAGATAATCCAAATAGTTTGAATTTAATTTACATCGACTCTAAGCGTGAAAAAACTGAAAAAGAAACTGTACAAGGGGTATATTCTGTTAAAAACCATGTTCAAATTGAAGACGAAGAAACGGCAAACATTATTGCTGAAGCAAATTTAGTTGCTCAAAAAATCACATCAATTTGTTATCCTGATGGACCTGGAAAGGCGAGTGAAGAATTTAAAAATTTTGCAATTTTAGTAAATTCAGTTAAAGGTGCTGAAATTTCTAAATTTATTGAAGTTTTAAGTGAATATAAGATTCCCGTAAGCAGTTTAGAAGAATATAATCTTTTGGAACAAAAGAATATTCAAGAAATTTTGGATTTTGTCAAATTTGCCGTCAATCAAAATGATGATATTTTAACATTCAAGGTTTTAAAGGGAAGGCTTTTTGGGTTTACTAACAACGAACTTTCAGAACTTAGAAAAATTAACTACAAAACAAACTTTTACAATTGTGTTCGTGAAGTTGACTCAATTTCAAATGAAAAATTAAAGCTTAAAGTTCAAAACTTTTTAAGTGTAACTCAAAAATTTGCAGCTTTTTCAAAAATTTTAAGTATAAAAGAATTCATTGAAAGGGTTGTTGATGAATTTAATTTAATTGAACTTTCGCTTTTAGATGAAGATGGTGAGCGAAAAAGTCAAGATATTAAAAAACTTTTAAGCGTTTTGCCAGATGTGCTTGCAGTTGAATTTGTTGTGGACTATCAAAAAATTGCTCTGAATGTCAATAAAGATTCTTCACCAAATGCAGTTAATTTAATGACAATTCATTCATCTAAGGGGTTGGAATTTAAATATGTGTTTTTAGTTAAACTCAATAAAAAAATCAATACTGATTCTTCAAGAACAAATCTCGCTTTTAACAAAAATGTTGGAGTTGGATTAGACACATTTGATTTAGACGAGCGAGTTTACACTCAAAACATAGCGTCTTCTGCGGTGAAATTAACACTCACCAGAAAAATTGTTGAAGAGCAGCAACGAGTTTTATATGTTGCATTAACTCGTGCAATTGAAAAATTGTTTGTTGTTTGCACAAAACCAAGCGACAAACTGTTGAAAGAATTTCCAAACCGACCAAATTCATACTTGAATTGGTTTGAGTGGATAATTAGCGATGAAATTTCTGGAAAACATGATGAAAACATAAATTTTGAAAAATATTCAATTGATGATTTTGATTTTGAAAGAAATTTTGAAAAACCACAGCTTCTATTGTCTGAAAGCGAATCCAATGAAAAGCCTTTTGAATATAAGTTTAAATCAGCAACAATTGTTCCATTAAAAACATCTGCGTCAAAAATAATAAGTGCTGAACTTGATGGTCACACTGATTATGAAAACTTTGCACTTGGCGATGAAAACTCATTTGCTGAAAGGGGAACGGCTTATCATAAAGTTTTTGAAAAAATAAACTTTTTTGAACCAATAAGTTTAAATAAAATTGAAAAAATTAAAACTGAAGTTTTAAGTGAAGATCTTCAAAAACTGGTAACTGCTGAAAAAGTTTTAAGAGCGCTAAATCTTCCATTTTTTAGCGAAATAAAACAAGGTGATTTAATTTTAAAAGAGCGCGAGTTTTACGCAAAAATTCCTGCCACAATGATTGGAAGTGGAGTTTCGGATGAATTTATTTTGCAGGGTGTTATTGACTTTGTTTTAATCACTGAAAATGAGGTTGTTGTTTTGGATTATAAAACTGGCAAAATTACTGATGAAAAAATTAAAAAGTATTCTCGCCAACTTGAACTATATTCATTTGCACTTGAAAAGGCTCTTGGTAGGCGTGTTACAAAACGACTTTTGTGTTTTGTTGATGAAACAAAAATTATAGAAATTTAAAATTACTGTGTAATTTGTTAGTATTTTTTCTGTAATTATGTTATATTAAAAATGTGAAAAAATACGGAGGTATTTTAAATGTTATTTGATTATCTTTTAACCGCATTCAAAGTAATTGTTGGCTTGTTTACAAGTGACAGACTTATGTGGGCTGCGTTCATTGCAATTGCAATTCATTTAGTTTGGGTGATTTTATCTCTCACATTTTGTTTCCAAAAGAAATTTTATGCAAAATCACTAAAATTGTATAATTATTTGCAAAACAATCCAAATATTACAATTGATGATGCAGAACTAAATAAACATGTAAATTCAATTTCAAGGGGTTTCAGCTATGGTTGGAAGCGTTTTAAAAATGCAAAGGCTGGCAAGCCATCAGCGTTTTTAAAAAGAAGAGATGTTCTTGATGTTGAAATTAGTGGAGGAATTCAAAACCAAGGAAGGTCATTCATGAAGGCGTTTATTGGTTTTGCTGTTACAGCCATTGGTCTAATAAATGTTGCGTCATATGCAAACACTCAGGCTCTCACAGGATATCTTCTTGCTGAATCGCTTGTTCTTCCACTTGTAACACTTTTTGTAATGAGAATTTTGTATTTCCTTTACACAACTGTAAAACAACAACTTTATAAAAATGATATTGACGCATACTATGAACTTATGAGTCAGCTTGATGAAAAGTTTGAAAGAGAAACTGAACCACAAGTAATTTTTAAAGAAGTTCCAATCACTTCTCAAAATGATGCTTTTGAAACTGAAGAGGTTGCTCAAGAAGAGCGGGAAGAAGGTGAAGAACCTTCTGAGGTTGAACCAGCAAAAAATGAAGAAATGGTTGAAGAATCGGCTGAAGTTAAACAAGAAGAAACAAAGGAAGACTTGCTTGACAGGTTTGATATTTTTAAAAAGAAAAACATTGATGTTGATAAATTAGCAAACGAAATTCCAACAAGTGGAGCAGCGGTTTCGTATATCAATGTTGATGGTGACTATGTAATTAAAGATGATGAAACTGGTCCAAGAAAAACTTATTTAGCTGCTGAAAATGGAAGCGATGTTCTTGGTGGAATGCTTCAAAACACTTCTGGAATTAAATCAAACAAAGAAACAAAAGAAGAAATTATTGAGGATTCTACTGAAGAAGAATCAGCTGAAAAGGTTGAGACTGAAGAAGAACCTGAAAATGGTTTAGATAATCTTTCAGCCTTTGAACTTGGTAAAAAGCCAAATGAAAATGAGGTTGAAGTTGAAGAAACTCATGAAGAACCAACTGAAGTTGAAAATGAGGTTAATGAAGCAGAAAAAGTTGAAACTTTGCCAGAACCAGAAGAAAACGAAGAAACAGTTGAAGAATCTGAAAATGCGGTTGGAGAAGCGAATATAGAACCAGAAGCTGAAAGCACTAATGATGAAACATTTGAGGAAACTCCTTCAGAAGAAACTGAATTTAAAACAGATGAGATTAACGAAGAGCAAGAAATTGCATCACTCGTTGGTGGGTTTAAAGCAAGAAACAACAGGCTTGCAACAGGTGGTGTTGTGGTTGAAAGAAATGACAACTTTGGAAAGAGAAACCGCTCTGAAGATAGCCGTATAAATGTGCTTAATTTAGAAGATAATACTGATAATATTGTAAGCACTTTTTCACAGGGCAGTGCCCCGGTTTATCCAGAAACACCAGTGTATTATGGTGCACAAAATGTTGATTATGGAGTTCCGGTTCAGCCAAATATGAACTATAATGGAAATTATCAAGATTATGGAGTTGAGCAAATGTATAATTATGATCCAAATATGAACAATTTTAGCAACTATTCAAATAACTTTGTTGACTATGGTCAAGATCCATATTCAAACAATTTCGCTGGAAAAACTGAAGAGGTTCAAAAATCAGTTGAAAAGAAAAAAGCTTCAAAATCAAAAGTTGTTTCAAAACCAAAGGCAACAAAACCAGTTGAAAAAAAGCAGGTAAAGCCTGTTGAAACTAAACAAGAAGAAGTTTCTCCAGCTGGAAAGCGTGGAAGGCCTAAAAAACAGGTTTTTGACGAAACAATAACAATCAAAGATGATAAAGAGTTTGATCAAGTTCTCTCTCGTGCTGAAAAGCTTATGAGAAAGAGTGATGAAGGTCTTTCACAAAGTCAATCAAAGCGCATTGAAAAAGAACTCAAAATGCTTATGGATGCCATGAATAGATACAAGGAGAGAAGGTAATGCGCAAAAAGAAAATAAAGGTAAAAAAAACCACGCAAATTGGTGAGTTATTAAGAATTAATCCAAATGTTGCAAATGTGCTTTTAGGTTTTGGGCTTCACTGTTTAAGTTGCCCAATGAGCCAACTTGAAACAATTGAAGAAGCATGCATGGTTCATGATGTTGATGCGGATTTTGTTGTTGAAAAAATCAATGAATTTTTAAATCAATAAAAAATACGGGGTAATCCCGTATTTTTATTTTTTCAAATAAAAAAACCCGGGGAAAACCTCGGGTTTTTAATTGTTCAATTAGTTAATTGAATCTTTGAAGCTCTTACCAAATTTGAGAGCTGGAACGTTGCATGCTGCAACTTTGATTGTTTCGCCTTTCTTTTGTGGGTTTGGACGAACGCTTGCTGCTTTGTGTTTTGCTACGAATGTTCCGAATCCAACAAGTGTAACTTTGTCATCAGCTTTCATAGCGTCTCTAACTGTTTCAACAAGTGCATCATAAAATGCGGTTGCATCTTTGATTGTTGAAGATGTTTTGTCAGCGATTGTTCTTAAAAATTCATTTTTATTCATAAGTAATTCCTCCTAATTTTTGCTTTTTTCAAAGCTTACTTACTGGTTTCACTATACCACAATTTAACAAATTGTCAAAATAAATTTAATTAAATTTCAAAATTTTTTTAAAAAATCCAATAATATGGGCATTTATACGCTTTGATTGATACAATTTTATAACTAAAGTAATTTATGTGCCACAAATTTCGCACATTTCATACTAATAAGTATGGAGGGAAATTTGGACAAAAACTATGTTGTTATAGACAAAAGGTCAACTTTTATTGATTCAAGCGTTAAATTGGGCAAAAATGTGATAATTTATGAAAATAACAGAATTGAGGGGAACACAGTGATTGGCGACAATGTAACAATTTTCCCAAATTCCTTTATTTCTAATTCAATCATTGCCAAGGGTTCAAAAATTTATTCATCATTTATTGAAAATTCCTCAGTGGGTGAATGCTGTTTAATTGGTCCTTTTGCTCATCTGCGAACAGGAAGCAATTTGGAAGGACATGTTAAGGTTGGAAATTTTTGTGAAATCAAAAATTCACACATTGGAAAAGGAACCAAGGTAAGTCACTTGGCTTATGTTGGTGATGCCAATATTGGCGAGGGTTGCAACATTGGCTGTGGAACAATTTTTGTGAATTATAACGGGAAAATAAAGCAGCGTTCAAATGTTGGAAACAATGTTTTTATAGGCTCAAATTCAAACATAATTGCCCCAGTTGAAATTAAATCAAATTCATACATTTGTGCGGGAACAACCATTGACAAAAATGTTGATGAGCTTGATTTTGTGATTGGCAGAGTTCGTCAAGAATCAAAAAAAGGAAGAGCAAAAGAATATCTTGATGAAATCAAATAATTTAATTAATTTAATTGAATAATCATCAAAAAAGTGTTATTATGAGTCTATCAAATTATTGGAGAATTATTATGATAGACATAAACTTAATTAGAACAAATCCAGAACTTGTTAAAGAGAACATTAAAAGGAAGTTCCAAGATTACAAACTTGTTTTGGTTGATGAAGTTGTTGAACTTGACAAACAAAACAGAGCATTAAAGCAAGAGGGTGATGACCTCCGTGCGTCACGCAACAAGCTTTCAGGTGAAATTGGTCTTTTGATGAGAGATAAAAAGTTTGATGAGGCTGAAAAGATTAAGGCTCAAGTAAAGGCAAATGCTGACAAACTTGTTGAAATTGAAGCAAAACAAGCTGAAATTGATGCGAAAATCAAAGAAAAGATGATGGTTATTCCAAACATTGTTGATCCAAGCGTTCCTGTTGGAAAAGATGACAGTGAAAATGTTGAAGTTCAGCGATTTGGTGAGCCAATTGTTCCTGAATATGAAATTCCTTATCATGCTGACATTTTAGAGGCAGTTGGTGGGCTTGATAAAGCCAGTGCTGGACGAACCAGCGGAAATGGTTTTTATTACCTTTTGGGTGACATTGCAAGGCTTCATGAAGCCATGATTGCCTATGGAAGAGATTACATGATTTCAAAGGGATTCACATATGCAATTCCACCATTTATGATTCACGGTGATGTTGTTACTGGAGTTATGAGCTTTGCTGAAATGGATGCAATGATGTATAAAATTGAAGGTGAAGACTTGTTTTTAATTGGAACAAGTGAACACTCAATGATTGGAAGATTTAAAGATCAAATTATAAATGAAGATGAACTTCCAATAACAATGACATCATATTCACCATGCTTTAGAAAAGAAGGTGGGGCTCATGGTTTAGAGGAAAGGGGAATTTATCGTGTTCACCAATTTGAAAAGCAAGAAATGATTGTGCTTTGCAAAGCTGAAGATGCAATGGATTGGTATAACAAAATGTGGCAATACACAGTTGATGTGTTCAGAAACATGGAAATTCCAGTTCGTCAACTTGAATGTTGCACTGGTGATTTAGCTGACCTTAAAGTTAAGTCATGTGACATTGAGGCTTGGAGCCCAAGGCAACAAAAATATTTTGAAGTTGGTTCATGTTCAACTCTTGGTGATGCTCAAGCAAGGCGTCTTAATATCCGTGCAAAAGGCAAAAATGGAACTTATTTGGTTAACACTTTAAACAACACAGTTCTTGCCAGTCCAAGAGCAATTATTGCCTTTATTGAAAACCATTATAATGCTGATGGATCAATTTCAATTCCAGAAGTTCTTCGTCCATATATGGGTGGCATTTCAAAAATTGAAAGAAAAAAATAAAAAGAGCCAATACAATTTTGAAACTTGCATAAAAATGACCTAGTTTTAAGCTAGGTCATTTTTGTTATTCTCCAATCATTTCAGGAGTTATAGTTGAAAGGTGTGCTATTGTTTCACTTGGTGTACCAAGCATCAATGTGGCCTCTTTGTGATTAAATGTGCTACCACTTTCAAAATTATAGTAAAGCAATACATGATATGGATTATTTGAAATTCTAAATACTTCACCATAACTACCAAAATCATACTCTAAATATTCTGCTGTTTCAACTTTCTTGTCTGCAGGAAAATTCCTTCCATTTATATCATTTGTGATTCCATAAACAAAACTGCCCGGGTCCGAATAGGATCCGTAAATGTCAGACCATTTATTTCCAAACGAGCCAGTATATGTCTCCCATTGATTGCCATTTAATCTGAGAACATAGTCTTGATTATTATTATAGGTGTATAAGAGAGTTCTTTCATAGTCATCACTATGATTTTTGTTGTCTTTATAAGAATATTCAACATAAATCACAGTTCTTTCTTGTCCACAAAATGTAACATTCTTACGAATAACCTTCCAGTATTCTTCATAATTACTATCATCAACACCCCAAGTATAGTTTAGTGTTGCTTTATAATCTTGATCAGTTGGAACAACAGCTGTGTATCTATCCTTTTTACCACATCCAGCAAGTGCAATGCCACATGTAATAGCACAAACAAAAGCAAGCATAAAACTTAAAATTTTTCTTTTCATAGTCCACCTCCAAACTATGTATATTTTAATTATATCATAAAACGATATCACTTGTATCAATTTTAAACATATTTTCCAAAATTGACTAATTTCAAAAGTCAGTGACTATGGCTCTTTTTTCGTGGCACGTATTCTTGAAAAATTGGGCTAGGAAAGTTATAATGAGATTGAGCGAAAGGGGCGAAGGTTAGGTGCAGGGAAGGGAACAAAAAACACCGGATTTCCGGTGTTTTTTAATTTGAATATGTTCTGCTTTCGCCAAACACTTTAAAGTTGTAAATCATCCATTTAAAGTTTGTTGCTTCACCTTTTCCATTTGCAACAGTTTCATTCACTGACTCAAAAATATCAAGCGTTAGTGTTGTTGCTCCAGCTGTTGCAATAACTTTGTTAATGGTTATCTCATAATCAATTGAACCCTTGTTTTTAGTGATTGCTGAACTTTCAGTTGAAAATGGTGTGCTTGTGTCAACGGCTTCACCGCTTGTTCTGTTTTTAAGTGCACTTTCATCAACACAATTTGTGAGTGTTAATGAAACGGTTAGTGGGCCAGAAGCTGTTCCTTCTGAATAAACTGAAAAAGTTATTTTTTCAATATACATTTTGTAAATCCAAGCATTTTTGCCACTCAAAGTGAAACTTGTGAATTTGTCAAGATAGTCAGTGTTTGCGCTAGAACTTGTTAAAACTGAAAGTGGAAGTTTTCTGTCTGAATCATTGAAAACATTTGCGCTAACATTTTCATTGAAGTAAGCACTCACATTTTTTGATTCCACTCCTGATTTTGAACATGCTGAAAAAATTATCACTGGGATAATTAAAACAAAGGCTAAAAATGTTTTTAGTAATTTTTTCATAGGTTTTCCTTAAAATGATTTTGCTAAATTAAAGTTCAGAGTTGTTGAGTTCCAAATGTTATGTCCATATGGAATTAAAATTTTAACTTTTCCGGCAATATCTTCAGTTTTAACCGCCCCAAAGTAACGGCTGTCTAATGAAACATTTCTGTTATCGCCAAGTGCATAGTAACAATTTTCTGGAACTGTGTATGAAAAGCTTTGCCCCGAAAAGAATGATGCATACATATCTTCTTTTTTAAATGAATCAACAAAACCAGTATCATTTCCATCTTGATCTAAAACTGAAAGAGTGCAATACCCTAAACTTGTTCTTTTAAAAACAACTGTTTGACCGGGAGTTGCAACTACTCTTTTAATCATAAATGAAACATCTTCATCATTTGCATAGCCATTGTTTTGAATGATAACAATATCGCCCGGCTGATAAGTGTTTTGTTTCATGTAATAAACAAGATCACAGTGGGCATCATCACTTTCACTTGTTATTGATTGGTTGATTGTGGGTTGCATGCTTGAACCAACAACTTTGATTGGAATTAAAATGTTTTTAAATGTAAAATTAACTGCAATAAAAATAATTCCAAAAATTGCAAAAAACAAAAAAAGCAAACTCTCAATTCTATAAGTTGGTTTTTGTGGCTTTTTAAATATGTTTGAATTGTCAATTTCAAGTTGATTTTTTGTTTCCATTTCTTCCATACTTTAATTATATTATACTATTTTTAAAAGTTTATCAATAAAAATTTGAAAAAGGTGTAAAAACAAATGTCAAAAAATGATGTTTATAAAAGTTGTGGCATTTTTAACTTATATGTGTTATAATTTGTTTATGAAAAATTTATATTATGCAACATTTGAAAGGGGACTTGTTCCGCTTATTAAAATTTTTTTAAAAAAACAGGACAAAAATTCTTCTGTGAAAAAACTGTATGATGATTCAGTTTTGTTTTTTGGTGATGAAAAGTTTAAGGGTTCAGCGCTTCCATTTAAAACAATTTATCAAGTTTTAGACAGCAATTTTAAAGTTGGTGCAGGTGCGCTTAACAGTGAACTTAAACATTTTTTGGAAAGGCGTGATTTAAAAGTTTCATTTCCAAAAACCATTTCATCATTTAAATTGATTTACAAATGTGAAAGTGAAAACAAACAGGTTGATGAAGGGCTTAAAAAAGCGGTTGAAATTACACTTAAAAAACAAACAAAAAGGCAAATTAGTTTCACTTCTGAACTTGCTGAACTTGTATTTTTGTCTAAAAAAGATGGTGAAAATTTGTTTATGAAAAAAGTGTTTATGCCGCCGGAGCTAATAAAGTTTTCTGCTGAAAGGGGGCTTGCACCAGACCTTGCGCTTGCTCTCAACTTTTTGTCTGAACCTTCAGCAAATGAAGTTTCACTTGATCCATTTTCAGCTAGTGGAATTGTTTCGTATGTTCGTGCGTTATGCTTTAAAAAAGCAAATGTTATTGCAAACGAGGAAAATGAAGCTTTAGTTTCAGAAATAAAAAGAAAGGCAAAAGCCCTTCGTGAAAAACATTTTTCAGTGTTAAACTACAATTTTTTGAGTGAAGAATTTCCAATCCATTTTATTGATAAGGTTGTTACAAATCTTCCTGAAAATTTAAGTGATTTTGAAATGCAAGAGTTTTTTGATAAACTTGCTGTTTCTAAAGTTAAAATTGTTGCAATTTGCATGGAAAGGGGAACGCTGCTAAATAAATTTATTTCAAAAACTTATGATATTGAAATGTCATTTGACACATCAAGATACACTTTTGTAAAATTAAAATATAGAGGTTAAACCTCTATATTTTTTTATTTTTTTTCATTTCGTCAAGTTTATCTTGGCGCTCTTTCATATAGTTGTAGCGTTTTGTTACATCAGCGGCAAATTTTGCAACAATTGCAAGGGCAAATAAATATGCCACAACAAAAATAATTAAAATTATCCAAGGTATTCTTAAAAAAGAAAGTGCAAGTGATAAAACAGTTAAAATTAAATTTGTGCAAACAAAAACCTTGTTAGCAAAAATGTGGGTTTGGGTCCAAATAAACTGAGTTGTTGAAGCTTTTTTTATAATTTTGAGCCCAAACCATGATTTATATTCAATTGTTTTAAGTTTTGAACTCCAAACAAGTAAAATCATTGAAAGAGGTAAAAAAATTGAAATTCCAAAAGGAATGCCAGCTTTTGAACCAAGAGAAAGGTCAGTTGCACAGAGGTAGTAAATTATTGTGAGCATGTTCACAAACATGTTACATAAAAACAATAAATAAAAAATTACTGAAGCTCGTTTATTTTTGAGTGAAAGTGATAAAATCCCAAAAATTGTTACTGGCAAAAGTGTTAACAGAAGCCACAATTTTGATCCAAGAAGAACAGCATTTTCATTCCAGTCAAACATAATTGGAATTTGGTTAGGAACATTTAAATAGAATGCTGTGAGAAAAATTAAAATCCAATTTGCAATAAGTGTTACAATTACTGTTGTTTTAAATTTTTTCATTTTTATTTCTCCAAACTTGATGTTAAAATTGTTATTGTCTTATTTTTTGGATCAAGTTCACATTCTTCTCCATATGGAATTATCGTATGAGGATAAGCATGACCAAAATTTAAGTTTATTATAATTGGAAAATCAAATTCAGAAAGTTCTTCTTTTAAAATTGTTTTATATTCGTCGTAAAAAACTTCATCAATTGGCTTTCCAAAAATCATTCCTGAAATTCTATTAAACAGCCCAAACTTTTTGAATTTTTTGATATTTTCTCTAAATTTTTCAGGTTCCATTTTTGAATCACTTGGTTCGGTGAATAAAATTTTTCCGTTCCATTCATCAAGAGTGGGGAAAACGTCGAATTTGTTTTTAATTTCAATTTCTTCTTCATCAGTTGGAAAGGCAAGATGAGTTAAAACATCAAAACAGCCACCAAGAAGTTTTCCAGTTACTTTTTTTGTTCCTTGCAAAACTTCATATCCACGAATTTCGTTTTTACGGACTCTGTTTGTTCCAACCGCTGCCGGTGAAAAATCAGTTCTGTCAGCATACCAAACTGGGCTGGATTCAATTAAATATGGTATTTTAGGCTCAAAGAATCTCAAAAATGCACTTTTTGTGTATGGAAGCATTTCATTTTCAAATTCTGCAAAATCTGTCAAAAGAGCCATTCCATAAAATGTTTTTAATCCAAGTTTATATAGAGTTAAGTGATTTGTTGTGCTGTCAGAATATCCAATAAAAATTTTGGGATTATTTTTGACAGTTTCAACAAACTCTTTATCACCAAGAAGATAAGGAATTGTTCGGTGAGTGTCAAATCCGCCAATAGCACAAAGAATCATTTTTATTTCAGGGTCTTTAAATGCAGTTTTTAAATCTTCAGCTCTTGCTTCAGGATGCTGTTTTAAAAATTCAATTCCTTTTAAACTGTTTGGCATAAAAACAGGCACAAGCCCCATTTCTTCAAGTCGTTTTTTGCCAAGTTGAAGTTCATGAGAAACAAAAGGTTCGCCCAAAATTCCAAATGAAAGACTAACAATTGCAACTTTATCATTCTTTTTTAATTGTTTCATAAAACACCTCTAAAAATAGTTTAGCACAAATTTAATTTTAATCAAAAGAAAAAGCCTGAACTTCAGGCTTTATTAGTAGCAAATTGAAGCAGCAATTGCTAGAGATCCGTCACCAATGTGACATGCAACTGAAAGTGAAAGGGGATTTACAAATTCAACTTTTAAATTAAATTTTTCAAATGCGCTGTTGATTTCTTTTTCAAATTCAAGTGCTTTGGCTTCAATGTTGGTGTGAGCCACAAACACCTTGAATTTTCCAGATGAAACAGATGCCTTGAACCTTGATGCAAGTTCTTTTGCAACTTGTTCAATCATTTTGTTTTTGCCTTGTGCATAGGATATTACTTGGTGAAACTTATCAAGTTTTCCTCCTTGAATTGTTAAAATTGGCTTAATTTTAAACAATGTTCCAAGGGCTGCGGCAGCTGGTGTTATTCTTCCACCTTTTTTTAAATACTTTAATGTTGTGAGCATAATGTATATGCTTGACTCTCCACCTGTTTTCTCAAGCCATTCTGCAATGTCTTTTGCGGTTTTTCCATCGTGAACCATATTAATTGCATCTAAAACAGATTGCTTTTGGGTAACAGAAATTCTTTTGTTGTCAATAACAAACACTTTTCCATTATATTCTGCGGCTTTAGTTTTTGCACTTTCAGTTGAGCCAGATAGCCCACTACTCATTGGAATATGAATAATTTGGTCGTAAGTTTTCAAAAGTTTGTCCCAAGTTTCAGTCACAGAAAAAATGCTTGGTTGACTTGTTGAAACTTCAGCACCAGAATTTAATTTTTCATAAAATTCACTTTGTGATAAATTTATATCCTCAAAATATTCTTCTCCATCAATTAAAAATGGCATTGGAATTACTGTTATTCCAAGTTCTTGAGCTTCTTTTTGAGTTATTCCACTGTTGCTGTCGGTTACAATTGCAATTTTTATATGTATTTTCCTTATAATTTGAAATATTAGCAAAAATTAATATTTTAGTCAAATAATTTTAGTGTGGAACGGAAAATAACCCCACAAATTTGGGATTTTTAAATAATAATTATTAAAACATAACACCATAATTATTAAAACATAACTCTATAATTTTGATGTGTTTTTTTGTGAAAAAAATAAAAACCACCATTCAGGTGGTTTTGTTATTTTTCAGATGCAACAACTTCGGCATCTTTTGCCCATTTTTGAACACTTGCAATTCCTTTTTTACAACTATCTTTGCTTGCATACCCATTTTCACATGCACAGAGAAGTTCACCATTTCTTGCAAAAAGTCTAAATCTAAATTTTTCAGCTTTATCTAAATAAATTTCCCATTTTGGATTTGAAAGAGATTCTGTTTTTTTGAGTGTTTGATCTTCAATCTTTGAATCGGCTGCCTTTCTCACGCTTTCAATGCCGGCTTTGCAAGCTGAAAGTGAAGAATAACCAGCACCACCACTAACAGCAATTGTTTCTTTGTTTGATGCAACAAGTCGATAGTTATAGTTACCTGATGCAGTTTTGTAATATTCAAAATAACCTTTTATCATAAGTTTTCCCCCTTTTGCTATTTTTATAATAGCACAACAAAATTTGATTTGCTAGTAAATTGAATGCAAAAATTAAATTTAGTATTGTAAATACTAATAATTTATGATATAATAACATTAAGTAAATTTTTGCTAAAAGAAAGGGGAATGCTTATGGCAAAGAAAAAAGAATTTACACCAGCAGAGCGTGCCAATTTGATGAGAAGTTATACATCACTTAAGTCATCAGGTTTATCGCTTCGCAAGATCGAAGAAATTATTGAAATGTTGCAAAAAACTGGCGAAGTTCAAGAAGAAATTCAAGCAATTGAGGGGTTTGATAAATATTTTTCAGAAATTAGTGATGAAGAAATTGTTGCAAAGCGCAATGATTTGCCAGATGGAATTAAAAAACGAGTTTCAAAAATGAAGAGAGATCATTATGATGTTCTTTTGCCGTCAACAAAAAGGAAAATTGAAACACTTTATTTTAAAGATGAATATGATTTAACAAAATTTGAAACATATTACAAGCTATTAAAAATTTATAATGAAAAACAAAATAATGAGTTATTGCCCCCAGTTTTTGAACTTAAAGATTATCTTTTTTCACTTCAAGTTGACAATGTTACAGGAAAAACTTTGAAAGAAATGTTGCAACTTATTAAAGGTGATACCTTTAGTTCATTGACAATGAATCAAAGATTATTTTTGTGGCAGCTATTTAAAAATTATTCAGTGTTTAATCGTATTAAGGCAACAAACGGCAAAATTAGCCGAACTTTTGGTTCAAATCAAGCATATGCTTTTAATGCAATTAATGAGAGGGGAATTGGTGTTGCTGAACCTTCAAAAAAATTAAACTATCAAACTCTTGTCAATTATGCAAATTATATTGATGAAATGGTTTATCATGAATCAGAAATTAACGACTGGATAAATGCTGATGGTCCCGCTGAAACTGAATCTGTTCCGGAGTGCATTAAATCACTTGCAAGAAAATATAATTTGTCACACATCTACGAGTTTGATGAGTATCATGATGAATTTTTCAATGGTTCAGCAGTTTTAAGTCACTATTCAAAGGGAACTGAATACAGTCAAATTGTTGCAATAAATCCACATGTTTTCCCACTTTGGAAAGAAATGGTTGAGAGGTCTGTTAAAAAAGCTATTGCTGATGCACAAATTAAACAAAGTTTATTTAATTTAATTGATAAATTTGATGCGCTTCAAGTTATTGATATTTTGAAGGGAAGATTTGGACTTACTGAAAGAATGAAGGGCTCATTTGATTGGCTTAAATCACCAAGTAAAAACAATCATGATCGTCTTGAAATTGAAAAGTGGGTTTTAAATTCAAAAAAGACTGATACAATTGAAATTGATGAATTTATTAGGATGATGACGGATTTTATTATGAATCAAGTTAAAGATAAAGAAAAACCCCAAGCGCAAAAAGCTTCAATTGAAGACATTTTTGGCTTAGACTAAGGAGGAAATTATGGAATTGAAATATAAAGATGAAGAATTTGTTAATAATCTCTTAAATTTAAAAGAATATAAGTGTGGGGGATGGAATCCAAATACGCTTTATGATATGATTAAATTGTTCTATTTAACTGATGAGTTTGATATTTCACCTGAAATGACTAAAAAATTGAAATCTGACATTGCTATATTGAATAAATTTTTGTTGGCTTTTTCAGATGTTAATAAGGCCGTTGATGCAATTTGTATTTCAATTAGCAATGGGGAGTTTAATGAATTTGGAAAACTTTGCAAACAAATGGGTTTACAAGATGATGAAATTAAATCTTTGATTAATAAACTTTCAACTATATACGATCAAGAAGTGAAAGATGTTGCAGAAAATAATGACAGGCCAGAAGTTAAGAGATATGCCGATTACGAATATGCTGAATATAATGTGTGTGGCCCAACACATAAGTTTAGACAAACATTAAACATACTTGATGATTATTTTTATGAAAGCATTGAAAGTTTAGAGCAATATATTGATGATAAAGAAAGAAAAGATTATGGCGATTACTCTTATGACGAAACTGCAGAACTTTTAAGCAGAGGTGAGCTCGATTTGGTTATTACAATTTGTGAGTGTCACCATAATGAGGGAATGTGGGGTGGCCTTTCAAATGAGGCTAATATTAGGAAATATTCAATTGGATATGAAAAATAAATTTAGCATGATTTAGGAATAAAATGGTTTATAGGGAAATTAGAGCGGAAGCATGGAAAAAACTTGCTCCAAGTTGGTCAGTTTTTGCTGTTATTACTCTTGTTTATGGGACAATTAATGGAATTTTAGGTGGCAGTGGAGGCTCATCATATGCTTGGTCACAATCTGTAACAATTACATTTAATGTTATTGTTTCTATTGCAGCACTATTTTTGAGTGGTGCATTTAAATATGGATATTCCAAATGTGGTCTTCATGTTTCAGATAAAAAAACACTTAAATTTAAAACATTTTTTGATGGATTTGAAGATTTTACAAGAGCATTTATTTTAAGTGTTTTGAATGCAATATTCATTTTTTTGTGGTCGTTGCTTTTGATTATTCCAGGAATTATTGCAGCACTTTCGTATAGCATGAGTTATTATATTTTGATTGAAAATCCAAATATTAGTGCAAGTGAGGCAATGGAAAGAAGTGTTGCACTTATGGATGGTCATAAATTTCAATACTTTTGTTTAATGTTGACATTTGTTGGTTGGATTTTGCTTAGCATTTTAACATTTGGAATTTTGATGCTTTGGATTAGGCCATATATGGAAACCACAAAAGCAGATTTTTATAGGATGATTTCTGCGCAACCAGAAGAAGTTCAGGCGGAAGTTAAATAAGAACTTCAATATGAGAAATAAAAACGGATAAAAAAACAGGCGTTAAGCCTGTTTTTTTATGTTTATTATTTTTTGCTGTTTGCAATTTGTGAGTTCATTACAATTTCAAGAATAATTTGAACAACTCTTAACACTGCAATAATAAATTCGCAAACATAAGCAACCATGTATGCACTGAAAACTTCTTTAACAACTTCTGTTTCTTCTGCATTTAAAACATGAGTTTCTTTAATCATTTGAAGAGCCATTTCATTTGCTTTTTTCTCAACAGGGATGTTTAAGAGTGTTTCAACGAATCCTGCAAAAACTAAAAGTAAACCAATGACAATTCCAACAATTGAAAACGCACCAAGCGCATTGAATACAAGCAAGTCAATTAAAAAACCAACAAGCACAACTGGGACAAATAAAATTGGTCCAACAAGTGTTAAAATTTGAGCTACATTTCTAACTTTTGCAGCTTTTCCTTTTCCCTCAACCATTTTTGCTACGCCAACTTTTTGAAGAGCAAGCGCAACGGCTGTTATGCTGTTTTTATTTGCAATGCTTCCACGAAGGAAAACTGTTTTTTTGGTTATACTGTAGCAGTTTCCAATGAAAAATGCTCTCAGCCAACCAGCTTTTTTAACTTGAACATGTTTAAGCCCCGCTTTGTCAAGAGCTTCTCTTGCAACCTCAAAACTTGTTTTGCCTGATGAAGTTGTCATGTTATTGCCTTTATGATATTTAATAACAACAATAATTCTCATTACAAGAGCAACTAGCGCCATCAAAACAATTAGTATTGAAACAATTATGTATGTTGTGGCAAGCCCCCTAGTTACACCCATATCAGTGAAATAGGTAATGCCTTTTTCCCATAGTTCTACCATATTTTTCTCCTTGTTAAATTATAGTAATTTAAATATATAATTTATGACATTTTTTGTCAAATTAAAAGCAATAGATTATGAAATGTGTAATGGAAATTAATTTTTTTTAAAATATAGACTTATGACGAAAAATATGTTAAAATGAATATATATGAGGTACAATATGGAAGATGGTGTTAAATTTTATGCAATTGGAAAAAATTTGAATACAATAAATGAAATTTGTGCTGTTTTTAGTTCTGAGAAAGGTGGATCAATTTATTATTCAATGACACTCAAAAATCAAAAGCCTAAAACAATTGATAAGTTTTTGGATGATTTAAAAAATCCCAACTCTGAAATTGTTATTGCAAATATTGATCGCATTGAAGAACATATTAAACTTTCAGATGTTGTTAGAGTTTATCCATTGAGTGCAGAAGCATCTAAAGATATTTATGATTTTATCATGAATCATTATTCTGAAATTGGGCATTCGGAAGATTGTCAAAAAAAGAAACTTGTTTAATTATTTTATTGGAGGAACAATTATGAATCAAGATATTGATTCATTCATTTCAAATATAATTAGTTCAGCAAAGTTTCATCAGGAAAATGATGGTTGGAATAAAAATGAAGTTATGCGATTTGTTTATATTAGTCTTGGGCAAGGACTTGAAAAGAGTATGGACTTTTTTTATTCTAGACATGGTAAATATGGCGAGAAAAATTTATCAGTTCGTGAAATGAAAGAGATTCATGAAACAAAGGCTTCATTTGAAGTGACCTGCAAAGTTACAGCGGAAATGCTGAAATTTATATTTGATAACCTAGGAATTGAATCACAAATTATTGAATCCGTAAATGAAACAGAGTATAAAAAGGGCATTTCAAAATATGATATTTATCATAGTTATTTGATTTGCACCGGAGAAGAAGGGAAAAAATATTTCCTTTCGCTTAACAATGATATTATGAATGTTAAAATGCATTTCAAAACATTAAGTTTTGGTGCTGATGTGCCTTATTATATTGAAAGTCCAGATAAAAAGATAATTCAAACATATCGTGGCGAAAAAATTGAACATTCACGATTTAGCGACGCGGAGTTAGCAAGAATTGATGCAAAGATTGGCTATTCATATATTGTTAGGCAAAATGGGAAAAATAGGCATGCATATTCGCCTGGATTTTCACATGAAGTTAAAGAACATTATCTTTTAGTTAGATTAAAAGAATTAGATCAGAGATTTTTAAAGAGTTATAATGAAAAACTCATTAGCATTGGAAAACCAAACTTTTCGCTTTATAGTGATGATGAAATTTTTGAAATGATTAAAATTATTTTGGTTAATTCATATAACTTAATTTTGGAAAAAATTGGAATTAACAAAACAGTTAACTGGGAAATTTTCACTTCACAAATGGAAGAAAAAAATGGCGATGCTGAAATTGATTGGACTGACTATAAAAATGTTAAAAAGTTAATGGCTGGCTTGATTAAGGAGAACACAGATGATCCATCGCCTCAAGATTTTCAAATTTGTTCTTTTGCTTGTAATTTAATTAGAACAATTGTTGGCCTTAAAAATAAAACTGAGTCACGAGAAGATATAAAAGAACAGTATTTAATGGCAAAAACTGAGTTATCAAAATGTTTTGTTTCAAATGAAGATAAACAAAAATTTATTAATGAAGATAGATCGTATAATCCAAGCAATGAATTTTTGTATCATAAAATAATAACGCTCTTTAATAAGGATTTTTCGTATCAAAGCAGGCTCGCACGCAATGTTCCCGGAGTTATTAAACATATGGGGCTTATTGAGCAATCTGAATTTATTAAACAATATTTATTTTTCATTTTGAAAAATGAATTTAAAACTGAAGATGATTTTTATAAAAGAATTTTATTTTCGTCAATGACAGAAACTCTAGATAAAGAAAATCATGCTTTTTTAATTCATATAAAGGCAAACGAAAGCGATAAAAAATCATATACACTTGTTTATGACCCACAAGTAAATCAACTGCTTTATGATGAACATATTGACTACCTTTATGTTCGTGGAAACTATACAATTTACAGCAAAACTGCAAGGGAATATTTTGATAATAAAATGAATGGAAAATAAAAAAGAGGAAGATTGATTCCTCTTTTTATTTGTTTAATTTTGATTTATGTTTTTCGGTTATTTTTGAATTTATTAAGTATACAAGTTTTGAAATGCAAACCACAATTCCAGCAAATGGAATGTAAGTTAAAAGCATTATGAATGTGTAAATAAATCTCAATTTATTTGCTGCTAAAACCTGTGCGAGGGTGCTGAAAACAGGAACGCCTGAACCTTCATAAATTTGCATGTAGTCAGCGCCGTGTTCATAGTTTACTGGGGTTGCAAAGAGAGATAAAATCACCATAGGTATCCATGCATAAATCATATCAATCCAATTCAACTTTTTGTAGCCCGATATAAGCAAAAACGTTCCAATTCCAAACATAGACAAGTGGAAAATCATTGAATAAAATGCACCAAACGTCCAAAATGGGTACCAGTTTAATCCATTGCACTGGACAATTCCAATTGCACCAGCAAGCAAACTTATTGTTGTTAAAAATGAAAGTGTTGAGTTTCTAATTTTTTCATTTTTACACCATGCAGATATAAGCAAGCAATATATAAACAGCGAACATGTGTAAAGAGGAAGAATTCCACCAATATTAAAACCACGACCTGTTGTTATGTCGTAATAGCTTTCCCAAACAATTTTAACTATTTCAAAAACTGCAATGCAAATTGAAAAAACTTTTAAAAATTTGTCAATTTTTTTATGGTTTGCTTTTCTCAACAAAATTGAGATTGTTGGAACAAGCAAAAATGATAAAATTATAAAAATTATATGTGGTGTGCTAAACAGGTCAGATGAAAAGTTTTCAATGTTATATTTGTAATCAAAAAATTTGTATGCTGCAAAATTCATAATCTTTTCCCCTCATAGTTTTATGATAGCATTATTTTTTAGTTTTTACAAATGTTTGAATGATTAGTTAAAAAAGCAATTTTCAATTAATGTTGTTTCGTTAAGCTTCAATACGGTTGCTCCGTTTAAACAAATTGTTTCATCTTGATAAAATCCACCAAGTTTTCCAGTTTTTAAAGCAAATGTTAACCTTACACCTTGATAGGCGAGTGTGAAGTTATTTCCATGCTGATGTCCACAAATAATGTCTTTCACGCTGCAGGTTTTTGTCGTTTGGAAAAATCCATTTTGAAGAGAACCAAAAAGCGAATCATTAACATACACATCACCAATAACTTGAACATCGCTTTCGCCGTTTAAATACTTTCTATATGCAGTGGCATATTCTGGGAGAGGTTTGTGCAAAAAACACATCCCACTTGAATACTCGCCATTATTAAAATTTTTTATTCCTTCAGCGTTCCATTTAAACCATTGAATTTGTGAATCAGAAATTTTTTCATCATAACCAGAATTGAGCATGTAAAGAGTTTTGTAAATTTTTCCATCTTCAATGATGTTTATTACATAATTTCCAAGAGACCCAATGTTTGATGGTCCACGCTTAAACATTGAATATTTTCCTTGGCTGTAAAGGTCGCAGCAAAAATTTTCACTTGCAACTGCAGAATTTTTTTCGTTTCCATAGTCATGGTTTCCAAAAACAGGAGCATAAGGAATTTTAAAAGAGTCAAGCCAAGAAATTAGGGAAGTTAATGAAATTAGATTTTCATTACTCCATGTTTGGTCACCGGTTAGTGTGATTAAATTTGGTTTTGTTTTTCGTATGAGATAGGCAATTTCGTTGCGAATTTCACTTTTGTTGAATGTGTTTTCAAGGTCGCACATTTGAACATCAGCCAAATTTAAAATGACAAAATCTTTATTTTTTTCTTTTTGAATTGTTGCAATTGATTCAATTTGAAATGGGACATCGCTTTGCCAGACTTCAGTGTTTTTTGAACCTATGTAGTGATGAAAAAATAAAAAGTGAACACAACAAAACACAATGCAAAAAAGCAACAACAAAATTGAAAGGGTTATTAAAATTGGTTTTTGTTTGAGCTTTAACATACATTTAGTTTAACATGGTACGATAAATTTTTCAAATTAAATTCTCAAACTTAACTGAAAGTGATTTTTTTAGTGTTTGGATAAATTTGTGTTTTTAGCAACAGAAAAATCCAGTTCTAGTTTGAACTGGATTTTCTTTGGCTTCAAAGTTTCAGCCAAAATATGAGTTTTGAGGAAAATTATATATCCTAAACTTGTATTTTTATATGTAAACACAAAATCGCATAAAGTGCGATAAAATCAGCAATTACAAATATTTGAAAAAATTTAAATTCTTATTGACAATTTAAAGTATAAATGTTAAGTTTGGAATAGAAGGCATGTTTACTGCAAATAAAAAAGCAGTATCATTTTGAATAATACTGCCTTTTAGTAAAATCTAGTATGGTATATGTTCCCTGACAAGAGCATTGTATCATACTCCCTGGATGTCGTGCAAGTGATTTTATGAAAATAATTTTAGGAGATGAAATAATGTTTTATTATAACAATTACAACTTTTGGGCTAATCAAGCTTTCGGTAAATTGCGTGATGATTTTATCCACAATTGGATAGATTCAGTTTGCAGAAACTATCAAGTGAGAAATTTCTGCTACAACTTATTGCACTTGCGCTCAGCACTTGAAATACAAAGAAATGTAATTTTTTATTAATTGCATTATTAAAAACAAAAACCAGCCAGAATACTATGCTGGTTTTTGTTTTTCCATAATAATTGATTTGTTTTTCTTTATGTTAATATTTTGTTTATGTTATAATTTAGTTGGATTAAGGAGAATAGTAGATGATAAAAGATTTTGAAAATAAAAAATATAAAATACAAGACAAAAATTCTAAAAATAGAATATCAAGTGTATTGAAAAGTTTTATCTTTATCGCAGTAATATCTTGGATAATATTTCTTATATTTGGATTTGTAGCTGCATTTACTAATGAAGTGGCAATGGTAATTGTTGGAACATTTATAGGATTAGGTGGATTATTTATTTTTTTACTTGGAATTATTGTTGAGCAATCAATAAGCAAAAAAAAATCAAAGAAAATTGATATAGGAAATATAGCTAATGGAACATCAAAAACGAAAGAAGAAATGACAAAGGATAGAGTTTATGAAATTATTGATAATTTAAAAAAGGGTATATTTGAAATAGAATATCCAAAGTTAGGGGATCCTCTTTTAGTTGTTGGAAATCAAATGAGTTTAGATGAAAGATTAGAATTTAGAAGAAAGTTTAGTGATAAATTTGCAGGAAAATCAAAAGAAGAATACGATACCAATGTTAAATTATTTGTTAGTCATCTTAAAAATTATTATACATTATTCGAAAAATATTTAGACAATAAAGAAATAACAAAAATTATTCAAAACTTTATCCTAGACAATCCTAGTATTGTCAACAAAGGCTCTTTTAATCAGTTTTTTTTAGATTATGAACTTTTTGATTGTGATGTGGATAACATAAAAGGTATTCCATATTATTTGTATACCAACTACTATTACTACGATAAGCCCAAATTTATGCATAATGCTATCAATCAATACATATTAGAATATGCTGATATTAAAACGATTGATACAAAAGAAAATTTTGATTTATTATATGAAAATGTCTTAAAACACGAAGAAATTAAGTTGTCATTTACATTTAAGGAAAATTTAAGTAAAAAACAAAAAGAGTTTATTGATTTAATAAATAGTGCATACAAAGCGATGACTAATGATAAAATATATATCCAAGAATCACTATGTGATAAGTTTAGAAAAACTTTTGAATATAGTGATGATTTGCCAATTGATATATATTCATTGGCTGTTCATTTATGTATTACTAATTTTGATAAATATGATTTTGATTGGGAAACAAACGAATATAATTCATTATATAAACCAGTAAAAGAAGTTTATGATACATTACAGCGAGAATATAAAAATGCGTTTCTATTAAAAACAGGTTTATTAAAAAAATATAATGATTTAAATTATAGTGTTATTTTTATGTTGATGCAATATCATCTCAATCAATTTAAACTTAATAAAGCAAAGAAAATGGTTAACAATTTTGATAAAATTCATTATGACAGTTCTGGGCTATTGTTTGATGATAGTGATGAATGCAATAAAATGTTGCAATATTTATATGATGAAGAATATACGATTGAAGATATAATAAAGTTAGATAAATTATTGAATAATCAAACAGCTGGTGAAGAATTAGTTGGATTAGTACAGGTCGATGTTAATTTTAATGTTGTTGATGAAAGAGATAAGTATAAGTTTGTAATTGATAAATTTAATGAATTTTTAAGTGAAGAATATGTAAACAAGTTGTCCACTAAAGAAGTTATTAAAAATAAGAAAATTACCATTGATGATATAGATAGAATGAATGGAATTGAATTTGAAAATTTTATTGCAGATTTATTTGAAAAGATGGGTTATAGTACAAAAGTTACGAAAGCTTCTAATGATCAAGGAGTTGATATAATTGCGACACGAGGAGAAAGAATCGTTGCAATTCAAGCAAAATGTTATAGTCAGCCTGTAGGCAACCATGCAATAATGGAGGTTTGTGGAGGTGCAAAGTATTATAATGCTACAGAGTGCATGGTAATAACAAATCAAGTATTCACAAAAAGTGCCATTGAACTTGCAGATGCAAATTCTGTAGAATTATGGGATAGAAGAGTACTAATAGAAAAATTGATGAGGTAATGTAAGATGGATACTTTAGAGTTATTAAAAAATTATACAAATTCTAATACGATTATAATAGATAATCTTGATACTTATCCAGATTATATACTTAAATTACTGACAAAAAAAGGAAAAATTATAACTGATTATAATATAGAAATGCAAAAACACTATGAAATTTGTAAAGAAAGGGGATATTCCCCAACTAGTTTTCAGTTGGGTTCTAGTATAGAACTAGATGAACTAATTAGCGAAATTTGTGAATATTTATATTTAAATAATTATAATGTTTTAGCTTTTCATGTTTGTAGGTTAACTAATGAAGAATATAAAACAATCAAAAAAACTGGTCTGAAAAATATTAATTATGAATTCCTTTACGAAAGAATAAGTAATTTAGTAGTTCAAAACATAATTGATGAATCTGAGGGTAATGAACTAATTCTAGCAATAAACAATAAAGAAAAAAGACTAAATAATATGTTAGGTGTATTTTGTGGTTCACAATATTTCAATACTCCTGAATATTGTGTATTTTTTGAAAATTGGGGTGGAATGATAATAAGTAACCACTATAATAACGATAATCTAAAAGAAAAATTAAGAAGTATGTCAAAACCTTTCATGTTGTTATATTCAGTAGAAACAAGTAAGATAAACAATTTAAAAACAATAGTAAAAAATATTTTAATTAATGGAAATGATTTAATTAAAAAAAGTATTAGCACAGAATTTTATATGAACATTGAAAGTAAATTTTTAGATATTCTGAATATAGAAGATAGGAATGATAAAATTATAATTTTAGGTAAGAATGATTCAAAAAAATAATTTAAGATTCTGACATGTTCTTGTCTTGGTGCGAGTTTGTTTAATAATTTTAAATTTACAAAAACAAAAAGTCTAAACCATATTCGGTTTAGACTTTTTTGGCTCCCCAGGTAGGGTTACTCACGAATGCGAGCCCATCTACCTGAGTCGCATAAAAAAAGAAGACTTGCGTCTTCTTATTTTGGCTCCCCAGGTAGGGTTCGAACCTACGGCCTATCGATTAACAGTCGAGTGCTCCACCACTGAGCTACTGGGGAATATTAAGTTTTGTTCTTTGACGAACAATGGTATTATATAACAACTAATAATTTTTTGCAACACTTTTTTCTATATTTTCAAATTTTATTTTGTAAAACATTTTTGATTCTGTTAATATAATGTTATAAAATTCACATACTAATTTGAGAGGATGAAATGAAAAAAGAAAGAACACTGAATATTTTGTCACTTATATTCAATTTTGCAATTGTTCTAATCACCATAAATTCAATTGCTTATGCATTTAGAACTGACATAATTAGGCAAAATTCATACTTTGAGTTTGATGGGTTTTTAAGCTTGAGATTTTTTACAAACCTATCCAACATTTTGGTTGCAATAACTTCAATTTGTGTTTTGATTTTTAATATTAAAAATGCTGTTCGTGATGAGTTTAAACTTCCAAGGTGGGCGGTTATTTTTAAGTTTGTTGGGACGGTTGCCGTTACTGTTACATTTTTAACAGTTGCATGTTTTCTTTCACCAGGAATTGCATTTAATGGGGGAAATTATTTCATTTTGTTTAAGGGAAACAGTTTCTTTTTGCACTTTTTAACGCCAGTTTTGGCAATTATTAGTTTTGTATTTTTTGAAAAAACAGAAAAATTTTCATTTAGGTTTGTGTTTTTGGCTCTTATTCCAATTTTGGTTTATGGAATTGTTTACTTTGTTATGGTTGTGATTGTTCAAGGTTGGCCAGATTTTTATAATCTTACATTTGGTGGAAAAAATTGGATGGCTCCAATTAGTGCAATTATGATGCTTCTTGCAACATTTGCATTTGCTTCACTTGAATGGCTGTCACAGAAAAAATGGATAGAAAAACAAAATAAAAAAGCAGGTTAGTCCTGCTTTTTGTTTTCTCTTCTTAAAATGTCATTTGCTTTTAGGTTTAAATTTGTTTTAAGTTTAAGCTTTTCTTGAACATGTGTTGCATCTGTTAATGGAACTCCATTTTCATCTAAAATTTCAGTTACAACAAAGTTTTGATTGAAAGTTTCAGTTGGAGATAAAACTTCAAGGGTTTCGCCAATTTTAAATCTGTTTCGCATTTCAACAGTGGCATATCCATTTTTTGCATCTTCTAAAACCACGGCAATAAATTCATATGTTTGAATTGTTTTGCTGCTTTCAATATTCTCTTTATCTTCAGCACCAAAATAAAAGCCTGTTGTAAATTTTCTGTGACCAGTTTTTTCAAGTTCTGCAACATAGTTAAAACTTGGTTTTTTGCCAAGTTCATTAAGGGCTCTGCGATAGGCATTCACAACCGTTGCAACATAGTATGGTGATTTCATTCTGCCCTCAATTTTAAAACTTGTGATTCCAGCTTCAACAAGTTCATTTAAATGATTTATTAGGCACATATCTTTGCTGTTTAAAATGTAAGTTCCACGCTCATCTTCCATGATTGGATATTCATTTTCAGGGGTGTCTGCAACTGAAATTTTATAGTTCCAGCGACAAGGTTGTGCACATGCTCCACGATTGCTGTCGCGCCCGGTGAAATAGTTTGAAAGAAGGCATCTTCCAGAGTAGGAAATGCACATTGCTCCATGACAAAAACATTCAATATCAATATTTGGACCAACTGCATCACGAATTTGCTTTATTTCAACAATTGAAAGTTCCCTTGCAAGCACAAGGCGCTTTGCTCCAAGTGCAACCCATGCAAGAGCGGAAGCGCTGTTTGTTATATTTGCTTGAGTGGAAACATGGAGCTCAAGATTGGTGTATTTTTTTACATAGGATGCAATTCCCATATCTGCAACAATAACGCCATCCGCACCATCTTTTTCAAGACTCTTGAGATAGTCAACAAGACCATCAAAATCATTTTCATGAGCTAAAATGTTTACGGTTATGTAACATTTAACTCCATGCGAGTGTGCAAAGGCGATGGCTTCTGCAATTTCATTGGATTCAAAGTTTCCACTAAATGCACGCAGCCCAAATTTTTTGCCCGCAAAATAAACTGCGTCGGCACCATAGTTTATTGCAACTTTCAATTTTTCCATGTCGCCAGCAGGGGCGAGAAGTTCAACTTTTTTCATTTATTACCTCACTTTTTTGCAAATCATAAAACCATCTTCAATTCTTTTGAGTTTGCACTTAAAATTTTTATTATTTTTCATTTCATCAATAAATTTTCTTAAATTTGTTACAATTGTTCGATGTTTGTGAATAATTTTGCCTTCTTTTTCAACTAAATTATAAAACAAAACATCATCTGCAAACAAAATTCCATTCACATTTAACATAGAAATTAAATGTGGCATATATTTTACATATTGACCTTTTGGGCCGTCAAGCAAAATAAAGTCAAATTTTGAATCAGAGATTTCTAAGCGGCTGATTGCATTTATTGCATCATCACATATTATTGTGGCTCTACTATCAACTTCAAACTTTTTAAAATTTTCGTCTGCAATTTTAAGGACTTCTTTATCTTTATCAATTGTTGTCAGAAAAGCAGATTTGTTTGTTGTTAACATCAAGCTCCCGCTGAAGCCAACACAAGTTCCAATTTCTAAAATTTGATTTATTTTCTTATTTTTTATTAATTTTTTTAATATTTTTGCGGTTTTTTTGCGAATTACAGGAATAAATTTATCACGTGACTCTTTTTGCAAAAGCATTAGTTCTTTATTAGTTTTCATTGAATATCCCTTTTGTCATGGAATATGGCGAAAACAAAAACCAAGCCACTGTTTCCGCCTTTTTAATAATTTTCTTTGCGCAATTTAACGTACACTTTATGTTATAAAAATTGTGATAATATTAATCATTATAATAATTTATCTAGCAGTATCATAAATTTCATATAATCCATGACATTACTATTATAAAATTAATTTTAAATAAAAGCAAATATAATGTTTAGTTAAAAGGGTTTCATATTTGACAAATATTTTTATCGGGAATAAAATAATGCTAGAAAAACAAAGGAGGAAATTATGAAATCTGTTTCAAAGGTTATGTATACAATTGGTAAAGTAATTAACATTCTTGAACTTGTGTTTGCATGCTGCGGTATTGTTTTTGGATCACTTTGCATTGCATTTAAAAATGATATTGCTCAAAGAGCATTAGAAACAAGTGTTGAAAGATTTAATTCACCAGTTGAAGTTAGAAGATTTGGTATTGCACTCATTGTTGCTGCTGCCATATCATTCGCAATTGCACTTGTTGTGTATATCCTTGCAAAAAAGGCAACCAAAGCTTTGAAGGAAAACAAAAACGGAACAACAGCTCATACAATCATGCTTGTTATTGGCGTGTTTGGTGATTTGTTCTATTTCCTTGGTGGTCTTTTTGGTTTGCTCAGTGCAAATGAAAAACCAGAAGCTCCTGAAAAAGAGTAGGTTCAAGCGAAAAAAAGAACTTGATTTTATCAAGTTCTTTTTTTATTTTGTAAAAATTTAAAAAAATTTAAAAAATATTTACATTTTACACAATTATTTTAAATAATCATTAAAGAAGTTTTCAATTGTGTTAAAAGGAATAATATGCTTTTGATCATACAAATCACAATGCGATGCATTTGGAATCAAAACAAGTTTTTTGTTTGAAGTGAACTTGCTGTTTTTAATCATATTTTCATATGCGGCCTTTCCCATGTAACATGAGTGTGCGTTTTCACCATGAACAATCATCACGGCGCTTCTTATTTCATTTGAGTATGTGAAAAGCCTTGTGTTAGACATTGAAGTGTTTGATTGAATTGCCCAACCACCATTTGAGTTTAAACTGCGCTTGTGATAGCCTCTTGATGTTTTGTAATAAGCATGATAGTCTTTTAAAAATTGAGGAGCATCTTTTGGAAGGGGATCAACAACACCTCCAGCAAGCTTATATGAATTGTTTTTATAGTCTTCAGTTCGTTGATTATTTATGGCAACTCTTGCGTTATATCTTGCTTCTTCTGAATCTTGGCTGTCAAAATATCCATTTCCCGCAATTCTTGACATGTCATACATTGTTGAGCAAACAGTTGCTTTTATTCTTGTGTCAATGCATGCAGTTTGAATGGCAATTCCACCCCAGCCACAAATTCCAATAATTCCGATTTTATTTTCATCAACATTTTCATTTGTGATTAAAAAGTCAACAGCGGCTTGAAAATCTTCAACATTAAAGTCGGGAGAGGTCATATATCTTGGATTTCCACCACTTTCACCAGTGAAAGATGGATCAAAGGCAATTGCTAAAAATCCTCTCTCTGCCATTTCTTGAGCATAAAGACCAGATGATTGTTCTTTAACGGCTCCATATGGTCCACAAACGGCAATTGCAGCAAGTTTCCCTTTAGTATTTTTAGGAATATACATATCTGCAACTAAAGTAATTCCAAAGTGATTTTTAAAAGTTACTTTTTTATGATTAACCTTTTCACTTTTTGGGAAAACCTTGTCCCAATTTTCTGTAATTTGTAATTTTTCTTCCATTTTTTATTCTCCTTTATAATTGATTTAATAATTTTTGAAATTCTTTTTGTTTTGATTTTTTAAAATTTATGTAAAATTTTAATTTTGATTCACTGCCCTGAAGTGGAATATAAACTCGATTTATTTTTGCACTTTGTTGCATTGTAATGTTGGTTGCAAAACTTGGAATTGTTGACGAATTTACAATTTCAAATAAATTTTCAGTGTCTTGAGTAAAAAATTTTGAGTGGGGCATGAATTCATTAATAATTTTTTCCCAAATTCCAATTTCACTTGCAACCAAAAATGATTGACCATCAACATCTTTAAAATTTATAAATTTTTTGTTTGCAACAAAATGATTTTTTGGAACTGCAACATAAAGTTCTTCTGTGAAAATGTATTTTGACTCAATTTCGGCATTTTCAATTGGTTGATTTGTGAAAATTATATCATATTTATCATTTTTTAAATCATTAATTAAATTTTGCTCATCATCAAATTTTGTTTTAATGGATTTTTTGGGGAATAGTGAATAAAATATGTTGCCATATTTTATCATAGGGCCAGGTGCAGTGAGTCCAATTGAAATTTGTGAATTTGCATTATCAAAAAGCAACACATTTTCAATCATTTCATTTTCTGCATCAATTACAATTTTTGCATTTTTTACAAGTTCTTTTCCAGTCTCATTAAGAGTAAGCTTGTTTTTTGAACGGTTAAATAATTTGACTCCTATTTCATTTTCAATTTTTTGCATTGCGCGAGTTAATGCTGATTGAGAAATGTGCAAAGTTTCACTTGTTCTGCTTAAATTTTCTGTTTTCGAAAATGCAACAAGGTATTCTAAAAAATCAATATTTATCATAAAACTGTTCCCTTTACTATGCATTTTGATTATAGCACTATACAAAATTTATATCAATAAAATATTATATTTATTTTTAAAAAAATAACTTTTGATGATATAATTTAATTGTGCAGTAAATATTTTTGCTTATAAGTATAACTTTTAATCATAAAGGAGAAAAGTATGGGATTATTTGGGAATAAACAAAAAGAAAATTTGAAAGACAAAAAAAGTATTGTGATTTATTTTTCAAGGGCTGATGAAAATTATTCAGTTGGTTACATTGAAAAAGGAAACACTGAAGTTGTTGCTGAATTTATTAGTGATTTAACAGGTGCAGATTTATTTAAAGTTGAAAGAAAAGTTCCTTATGCAAAGGACTATATGACCTGCATTCGTGAGGCACAGAGAGAACAAGAAAATGATGAAAGACCAGAACTTGTTAGGGAACTGGATAATATTGATGAATATGATGTCGTTTTTGTTGGGACACCAATTTATTGGGGAACAATGCCACAACCAATGTTTACTCAACTTGAAAAATTAAATTTTGAGGGAAAAATTGTTAAGCCATTCACAACCCATGAGGGAAGCGGTCTTGGAAGTGTTGTTCAAGATTTAAAAAGAATTTGCAAAGGTGCAGATGTTCAAAATGGACTTGCAATTAGAGGGGCAAGCGTTCAATCATCAAAATCAAAAGTTGAGGAGTGGATTTAATGATTTTTAAATTTACAATTTGCGGCAAGGTTTTTCATGCAAATATGATTAATAATGAGTTAACAAGAGAAATTGCTAAACATCTGCCGTTAGATTCAAATTACACCAGGTTTTCTGAACATGAATATTACACAAGGTTGCCATTTGAATCAACTGATAAAAATTGCAAAAAAGAATTTGAAACTAGCCCCAATGAGGTTTGGTATTTTGGTGGCTGGAATGCGTTTACAATTCTTTTTACAGGCGGAAGCACTTATCCCTATGAAGTGGTTAAGCTTGGTGAATTTGTTGAAGATGTGGCTAGTGTTTTGAAAAATGAAAAATCACATCTTAGAATTTTGTGTGAGTTGGAGGAAAAATAGGAATGGATTATAAACAAGGGTATGTTTATGAACTTATGGATAATGGTGGACCAACAAATGTGACAGAACCATATTTTAAAGAAGCTGTGGATGAGATGATGAGGGCTAGAATTCTTTGTTTTAAAGCCAACCAAAAATCACCAGATGATTTTTCATATGTCAATGAACTTGAAGAATTGTTTGGGAGAAAACTTGATGATGTTAGAATTTTAACTCCATTTATTTGTGATTTCGGAAATAGAGTTAAATTTGGTAAAAATGTGTTTATTAATCATTCTGCAATTTTATCTGCTTCAGGTGGAATTGAATTTGAAGATGGTGTTTCAGTTGCGCCGGGAGTTAGAATTGCAACAATAAACCATGATTTTAATGAAAGGCATACAGTTTACACTTATGGGAAAGTTATTATTAAAAAAAATGCATGGATTGGAATGAATGTAACGATTTGTCCGGGCGTAACGATTGGGAAAAATGCAGTGGTTGCTGCAGGTGCGGTTGTTACTAAAGATGTTCCAGACAATGCGGTAGTTGGAGGGTGTCCAGCAAAAATTATAAAAACACTAAATCAAGATGAACAAAAAGAACAATGGTAAGGAGAAAATTTATGGAAAAAATTAAATTAAATAATGGAATTATGATTCCAACTGTTGGAATTGGAACATTTACAATGAGTCCAGAAGATGCTGAAATGGCAGTTGAAAAAGCACTTAAAAATGGATATAGATTAATTGATACTGCAAATGCATATGTTAACGAGCGTGCTGTTGGAAGAGGAATTAAGAAAAGTGGAGTTGAAAGAAGTGAAATTTTTGTTTCAAGCAAACTTTGGCCAACCGAATACACAAACCCAAATGCTGTTGATGAAACACTTGAAAGACTGGGGCTTGAATATGTTGATATGCTATTCTTGCATCAACCAGCAGGGAATTGGAAAGAAGGCTATAAACAACTTGAAAGGGCTTATAAAGCAGGAAAAATTAGATCAATTGGAATTTCAAACTTTGAAGGGAAATATATTGATGAACTTTTAAAAATTTGTGAAATTGTTCCACAGTGCATTCAAGTTGAGTGTCATCCTTATTTCCCACAAACTGAGCTTAGAAAAGTTACGGAGCCACAAGGTATCAAAATTATGAGTTGGTATCCACTTGGACATGGGGACAAGACTTTAATTAATGAATCAATTTTTGCTGAACTTGGCAAAAAATATGGAAAAACATCTGCGCAAATTATTCTTAAGTGGCATACACAGATGCAATTTATTGTTATTCCAGGAGCTAGAAGCGAAAACCACATCAAGCAAAACATTGATTTGTTTGATTTTGAACTTACAAAAGAAGAGATGGCTGAAATTGCAAAGCTTGATAAAAATTCAAGATACTATAATGGTGGAGAAAGAGAGCTTGCAAGTTATGCAATGTGGCAACCAACTTATGAAAAAAAATAAAACTACTGGTTTTATTTGTAAATTTTTTAAATATTTTATAAAATGTGAAATGATATGAGTATAACAATTAATATTTATTATTCCGGAAAAAATGGGAATGCAAAAAAATTTGCTGAAGAAATGAAATAAAAGGTTTTTTAATAAGGATATGAGATTATGACAAAATTAGAAGAAGTTAAAAAATTTTTAGATGAAGCAGGTGTATTTTATATTGTTTCGGTTGATGATAAAAACAAACCAAAGGCAAGGCCCATCAGTTTTTCAATGATTGAGGATGGGAAATTGTGGTTTGGAGTTGGAACATTTAAAAATGTTTATAAACAATTAACAAGCAATCCAAATATTGAAATTATTGCAATGAACAAGGGAAAATGGATTCGATATGATGGCGTTGCTCATTTTGTTGAAGACGAGAAATTGGAAAACAAATGTTTGGATATTCTTGGAAACATTGGAAAAATGTATAAAGAAAACTCTTGGCGAATGGGTATGTTTTATATTGAAAACGGTCATGTTGAAATTAAAGCAGTTGCTAAAATTGTTGAAGAATTTGATTTATAAAAGTTTAAAACATAAAAGGAGAAATGTATGAAAAAACAAGATGCTGGGAGAAAAATTTTAGGAGAACTTGCACCAAAATTTGCAGAGCTTAATGATGATGTTTTGTTTGGTGAAGTTTGGTCAAGAGAAGACAAACTTTCACTGCGAGATAGAAGTTTGGCAACAATTTCAGCACTGTTTTCTGCTGGGCTTTTTCCACAACTTAAAGCGCATTTAGAGATTGGCAAAGCCCATGGTTTAACAAAAAAAGAAATTGTTGAAGTGGTTACTCAACTGGCTTTTTATTGTGGTTGGCCAAAAGCGTGGTCAACATTTCCACTTATTGAAGAAGTTTATGGGAAGGAAAACAATGAAATGGATTTATCGGTTTTTCCGGTTGGTGAGCCTAATCCTTATGGTCAGTATTTTGTTGGTCAAAGTTATCTTGCTTCGCTTTCAACTTCGCAAATTCCAACATTTAATGTAACTTTTGAGCCGGGATGCAGAAATAATTGGCACATTCATCATGCAAAAAGTGGTGGTGGACAAATGCTAATTTGTGTGTATGGTGAAGGCTGGTATCAAGAATGGGGAAAAGAACCACGCAAACTCAAAGCTGGTGATGTTGTTAACATTCCAGCAAATGTGAAACATTGGCATGGGGCAACTTCAAATAGTTGGTTTCAACATATTGCGCAAGAAATTCCAGGAACGGAAACGTCAACTGAGTGGTGTGAACCAGTTGGCGATGAAGAATATAAAAACTTAAAATAAGGCACTCAAATTTGAGTGCCTTATTTATTTGCAAAAGAGTAATGAATTTTTTATAATTTGGTTAGAGGTGATTTTATGCAGGCAATTATGGAAACGATTTTTGAATCGGCATATTTAATTTTTGCAATTGTTGCAGGAATTTTTATTCTTTGCAAAGCAAAGGGAAGAAAAGAATTTATTTTGTTTGGTGTTGCAACAATAATTTTAGGAGTTGGAGATTCCTTTCATTTGATTCCAAGAATGATTGCTCTTTGCACAAACGGGCTTGAAAATCATGTGTTTTCACTTGGGCTTGGAAAACTTGTTACATCAATAACAATGACCATTTTTTATGTTATTTTGTTTTATTCATTTAAAAACAGATTTAACAGGCAAACGGAAAATGGGTTTGAAAGTTTGTTTTTAGCACTTGCTGCGGCCAGATTTGCGCTTTGCGCATTTCATCAAAATGAATGGTTTGTTTCGCCATCAAGCTATGCCTGGTCAATAATTAGAAATGTTCCATTTGTGATTATGGGCGCAATGTTTATTTGTGTATCATTTGTTTGGTGCAGGCAAGACAAGTTTTTTAAATTCACATGGCTTTTGGTTTTGCTTTCATTTGTGTTTTATCTTTTAACTGTTTTGGTTGCGCCATACATTTCAATTATGGGAATGATGATGTTGCCAAAAACAATTTGTTACATAATTTTAATTGTGTTTGGCATAAGGGCTGTGCTTCAAAATTAGTTTTTATTTAAAATTTGTTAAAAATGTAAATTAATACTTTAATTGTTTTAAAAAATACATTTAAATGAAGTTGTAAAATAAATTTAACATGATATAATTTGGAGTGTTATGAATAGTGCAAGTGTTTTTAATGTGACAATATGCATAATTGGAATTTTGATTCTTTCAATTCATATTGCAAATATTTTAATAAAAAGAAAACATAGAGCAGATGAAAAAAATCTTCTTGTTTTCTTCATTTTTACTGCTGTTCATTTTGTTATATATTTGATTTTCACTTTTATTAAAACAACTTATTCAAGCAACGCACTTGTTATTGCTTTTTACACAGCGTTTTATATTATGAATAATTTGGAAGTGTTTTTGCTGTTTAGATATTTCAAAAGCTATAAGGAAGTGCCACACAAAACCCAAAAAGTTTTAGAGGCAATAAACATTTCACTTTTTGTAGTGTTTGTTTTGCTTGATGTGATAAATATTTTCACAGGCATATTTTTCACGGCAAGTAATGGGATTTATTTAAGGAGTAAAACAATGATGCTGTCGCAAGGCTATCAGTTTGTGATGCTGTGTGCAATTTTTGTGGCAACTTTTGTTAACAAAAATTTAAATAAGAGAGAAAAACTTGCATTTGCTTCATATTGTATTTTGCCATTTTTTGCAATAATTTTGCAAAACATATTTAAAGGCTATGCAATTGCTTATGCGTCAATTGTTATCGCAATTGAAATTTTGTTTGCATTTTTGAGTGTTGAAAGAAATTTAGAGCTTTCTCGTCAACAAGAGAAAAATAAAGAAGCACAAATTAAGATTATGCTTTCACAAATTAAGCCACATTTTGTTTATAATTCACTTTCTTCAATTTCAACACTCATTACTATTGATCCACAAAAAGCGCAGCGTGCACTTGATGATTTTACAGAGTACTTGAGAAGAAATTTGTCATCACTTACAGAAACTAGATTAATTTCTTTTGAAGATGAGCTTAAGCACATCAAAACATACATTTCACTTGAAAAAATGAGATTTGGAGATAGAATTAATATTGTTTATGACATTCAAAAAACAGATTTTAATGTTCCACCACTATCAATTCAGCCAATTGTTGAAAATGCAATTAAACATGGAATTTTACAAAAAATTTCGGGTGGCACATTAACAATTAAAACTTATAAAAATGATAACAAGTTTTTTGTTGAAGTTATTGATGACGGCGTTGGATTTGATGCGAGCCGCATAAGCGCTGAACAAAACAATCATTTTGGAATTAATAACATTAAATATCGCATAGAAAACATGTGTAAGGGTGATATAACAATTAAAAGCGAAGTTGGGAAAGGAACACAAGTTGTTGTTGTGTTTCCGAATTAGGAGAAAAAAATGAAAGTACTTTTGGTTGATGATGAAAATTTGCAACTGATTAGGCTTGAAAAAACAGTAAAAAATGTTTTGCCAAATGCAGAACTTTTAAGTTACACAAACCCTGTTCGAGCCTTAGAAGAAAATGAAAATAACAAAATTGACATTGCTTTTTTGGATATTGAAATGCCTGAACTCAATGGAATTTCGCTTGCAAAAAAATTAAAAAATATTAATCCAAAAATTAACATTATTTTTGTCACGGCTTATGACAGTTATGCTTTGGAAGCATATAACTTGCATGCTTCAGGTTATGTTACAAAACCAGTCAGTGAGGAAAAGGTTAAAGAAGAAATTGACGGACTTAGATTTGATGTTGAGTTAAGTTCAACAAAAAAATTGCAAGTGAAATGTTTTGGAAATTTTGAAGTGTTTTTTAAAGGGAAGCCAGTTAAATTTGAAAGAAGCAAGTCAAAAGAGCTTTTTGCTTATCTTGTTGACAGAGGGGGAAGCGCTGTTAACACTGATGAGCTTAATGCTGTTTTGTGGGAAGAAGAGGACCATAAATCATATTTAAGAAACCTTGTTGCAGACATTCAAAAAACACTTAAAAGCATTGATGCAAGTGATGTTTTTGTTAAAAGGAGAAACGAGTGCTTCGTTGATATGGAAAAAATTGATTGTGATGCTTACGAGTATATTAAAAACAACCCTAATGCAGTGAGAGCTTACCGAGGAGAATATATGAGTCAATTTAATTGGGCTGTTTTTAAAGAAAAATAGCGTATTGTGTTACATTTTTTGAATATATACAATTTTGTGGCACTTTTGTTGCACTTAAACGAGTAGTATTATTATTAGATAATACTATTTTTTATTGCAAAAAAAATATAGTTGGAGGAAATAATGGAAAAAACAAAAAGAAAAAATTGGCTAATCACTGGCTTGCTTGCAATCGCTCTTGTCTTTACAATGGGTTTTGCGTTTTTGGGTATGCCAGCAAACACAATGACAGCTTATGCGGCAACAGAGCGTGTGGTTGCTACCTTGAGAGCATCTAATGCTCTCAACTCAAATGGTTCATCTGGATTTTGGAGTTGGGAAATGACAGGTTCAACAACAGTTAGTTATACGTGGGATACAACTTTAAATGATTATGTAAACGCAGTTTCTTTGCCGGCTTCAAACCCGGAATCTTTGTTTATTGTTAGATGGAGTAATCCTGACAGTATAAAAATAACGAAGGTCGTTGTAAGCGCACGAGAGGCATCAGGTCATATGAAGTATAACCAGCTATATTTTAATGGTGATGACACTGCTAGTTATTCAAATAAATCAACCGTTGACAATGTAACTACATATACGCAACGTGAAGGTCGAGAAGATAATGGAGTAATGAGATTTCGTGTGGGCAATAACAATACCACAGGTATGTCAGATGCAGTGTTTAACATAAAATCTATAACAATATATGCAGAAGAAACCACTACTCCTGTAACAATCGATGCTGGAACTGGTGTTAAATCTGTTTATCTTTCAACCACAAATAATGCAACAAGTGGTAGTGCAAGCGGAACAGAATTTGATGATGGTGCAACAGTATATGGATTTGCTGAACTCGCAAAAGGTTACAATGCACCAAGCGGTTGGACACTTGTTGGTGGAACAGCAAATACAGAAGGTGCAAAATATCGCGTTGGTTCTGTATCTGCAGGTTCAAGCAATTTTGGAACAAAATCTGCAGATTTGGCAACCTACACAATTACTTATAACTTAAATGGTGGAGCGCATGGAACCACACATCCAAGTTCATACAATGTAACAAGCAACACATTTACAATTTCAAATCCAACAAGAGATGGTTATACATTTAAAGGTTGGAGTGGAACTGGACTTTCTGGTGACACAAACAAAAATGTTAGCGTTGCACAAGGTTCAGTTGGCAACAGAACATACACAGCAAACTGGACAGCAAATCAATATACAATAACATATAATGCAAATAGTGGAACTGTTAGTCCTGCAAGTGTTACATATAAAACAAATAATAATTCTAACACTGCAACATCACAAAACTTAACACTTGCAACACCTACTAGAGCCGGCTATACATTTGCTGGTTGGACAACCACAAAGAGTGGAGTTTCAATTTCAAACAAGACTGCACTTACAATCAATGCAAACACATATGGCGATTTTACAGTTACTGCAAACTGGACTCAAGATATGTCTACTCCAACAGTTGTTCCATATACAGGAACTTATGACGGGGTATATCACGATGCACTTTCAATTACTTTAACAAACCCTTCAGATGCTGTTGTTAGATATAAAACCTCACCATTTGGAGATTATTCAACTGAGATACCACAAGTTAAAAATGGTGGAACATATACAATTTATTATGAAATAAAAAAAGACGGTTGGACAACAATAACAAGTTCAGTTAATGTTGTAATTAACAAGGCAGCATTAGAGTTAGACCCATTCCAAACACTTCCTATTGTAATAAACAATCTTGAATATAATGGACAAAACCAACCACTTGCCACAGCAGGCACACTTTTGACAGATGATGATTATGGCGTGATTAAATATAGAGTTGTGGCTGAAGACGGAAGTTTTGATACGGCTTATAACGCTTCAATTCCTGTTGGACACAATGTAACTACATATACTGTATATTATAAAACTGAAGATAGTGCAAACTTTGTAGATTGCCCAGAAAGAAGCATTACAGTTGTTATTGCTGAAGTTGACAAAACAGCCCTTGCTGACAAAATTTCTGAAGTTGAAGATTATCTTGACACAATTAATGACAAATATTCAACAATTTCAACAACTTTGGAAGGAATAAAAGACCAAATCACAGCTGATTATTACACCGAATTAAATGTAACTAATGAGCAAGTTGAAGCGGCAGTGTCAAACCTTCAAACAGCATTAAGCAATGCAAAAGTTGATGTAACTGAAACAAAGATTGATGCAATTGGAACAATTGCTTACACAACAGAAAGCAAAGCACTTATTGACGATGCAAAAGCATATTTTGATGGTGAACTTTCTCAAGATGAACAAAACATGGTTGACAGCACAAAGAAAGCAGCATTAAACAAAGCATACACTGACTATTATGCAGTGGATGATGTTGTAAATCAAATTAATGAAATTGGTGCTTCTGAGGACACTCCAGAATTTAGGCAAAAAGTGTCAAGTGCAAGAGATGCATATGATGCTCTTACTCCTGACCAACAAGCAATTTTCCCAGCAGATATTCTTAAAATTTTGACAGACGACGAAGCTGCAATTGATGTTATGAATAAAATTAATGCAATTGGAGATGTTGAATATAACAGCACTTCAAAAGGCAAAATTGATGTGGCAAACAATGCTTACAGTGCACTTTCAGCTGACCAAAAAGCATTGGTTGCAAATTATACCACTCTTACACAAGCAAACACTGACTATGACAAAGTTGACGAAGCAACAGGAAAAGTTAACAACATCGGTGATGTTGAATATACTCAAGACAGCAAAGCCCTTATTGATGAAGCTAGAGTTACTTATGACGATTTGACACCTTATCAAAAATCTATATTCCACGATGACACCTTAAAGACACTTGTTGATGATGAAAAAGCTTATGAGTCAATGGATAAAGTTCATGACATTGGAACGATTGAAAATTCTCAAGACAGCAAAGATAAAATTGTTGAAGCAAGATTAGTCTATGACGCTCTTACAACTGACCAAAAGGCACTTGTAGATAGTACATTCGTAACAGACCTTGAAAATGCAGAAACAGTTTTTGCTGTTATTGAAAAAGTAAACGACATTGGCAAAATTGAATATAACGATGACTCAAAAGCGCTTATTAAAAAAGCAAGAAATGAATATGAAAACTTAACTGACGAGCAAAAACTTTTGTTCCCAGAATCAACAGTTAAAGACATTGAAAAAGCAGAAACAACTTATGCAACAATTGAAAAGAACGCTGGAATTATATCAACCGTTTTCCTTATTTTCTCAGTATTGCTTTTGATTGCAGGAATTATTGTGATGATATTGCTTCTTAAAAAACGCAATGAACTTAAGAAAGAAAGAAGCACAAAACTTCTAAGTGTTGCAGGGCTTCCAATGCTTTTAGCCGCAACAAGCCACTATTTTGACGCTCCATTTATTGCGCTTTATGTATTAGCATTCTTAACAATTTGCGTTTGGGTTGCAGACCTAATTATTTACCTTAACAATCGAAAACTCAAACAAGCAATTGCAGAAGCACAAGCTGAAGAATTAGAAGATGATAATGTAACTGAAAATCACGAGCTTGCTGGATTAAACGATAAAATCAGACCAGTTTACGAAGAACTTAAGAGAGAGATTCTCTCTTACAATGGCACAAAAGCAAAAATGGGTAAACGATTTGAATATATAAAACTTGGCAGAGAAACCATTTTGAAATTTGCAGTAAAAGACAAAGCATTGTGTGTTTATTATGATGTGGATGTTGATAATTTAAATAGCAAATATATGGTTGAGCAAGAAAGGTCTAGAAATTCTGCTGGTGTAACATGTGTTTACAAAATAAAGAATTACAGACGACTAAATTATGCAAAGCAAATTATTGCTTTAGTAGCAAAAGAATTTGGACTTGAAAAATAATAATTAAAACAAAAATTCTAGCAACTATCAAAATTGCTAGAATTTTTATAAAAACAAGTTTTTGGTGCTCCCGGCAGGACTTGAACCCGCAACCTTCCGGTTCGAAGCCGGCGACTCTATCCAGTTGAGCTACGGGAGCGAACAAGAATATTTTAGCATAAATGAAATGAAATTAGAAACATTATTACAAAAAAATACAAAATTTTGCAAATAAAAATCACCCAGGGAGTAGGGGTGATTTTTATTTAGGTACATACATGACTAAAGAAGTTTCTTTAAAATCATGTAAATATCTGCAACAGTTACTTCGCGAGGATTTCCTGCCGTGCAGGGATCTTCGTAGGCATGAAGGGCTAAAATGTCCAAATCTTCTTCATGAACACCATAGTCTGAAAGATGTTTTGGAACATTGAAATCATTTCTAAATTTTTCAACGGCACGAATTGCTGCTCTGCAAACTTCTTGTTCTGAAAGCCCATTGGTGTTTACTCCAAGTGCTTCTGCAATAAATTTGTATTCTGCAGCAGATTCACTGTACATATTGAATTTAAGCGCTGCTGGCAAACACATTGCAAGCGCAATTCCATGAGGAACGCCAAACTTTCCGCTGATTGCATGAGCCATTGAGTGGCAAATTCCAAGCCCAGAATTTGAATAGGCAAGTCCAGCAATATATTCAGCATATCCCATATTTTCACGGGCAATTATGTTTTCAGGTTCATCATAGGAAAGTGGAAGGTTTTGGGCAACGATCCTAATTGCTTCTTTTGAAAGTGTTTTTGAAAACAAATTTGCATTTTTTGAAATTAAACTTTCAACAGCATGAGTAAAGGCGTCAAATCCAGAGCCAAGAGTTACAATGTCAGGCATGGTGGTCATTAAATCTGCATCAATAAATACTGCAACAGGAAGCATTTTATCGTTTTTGCAAATGATGTTTTTTTCAGTTACTGCATCATTAACAACAAAACTTTTTGAAACTTCTGCAGCACTTCCAGCAGTTGTTGGAACAGCAATTACTGGCATTGGCTCATTTAAATTATTTTTTTCACCTTGAAGGGAAACAACATCTTCATATTTTGGATTGTTTGCAATAACAGAAATTGCTTTTGCAGTGTCAATTGGGCTTCCGCCACCAATTGCAAGAATGAAATCTGCAGCAGAACGCTTGAGTTCATTGTATGCATTTTTAACATCACGAACCGTTGCTTCAGGTGTTACATCAGTAAATAAAACTGATGGGATTTTTGCCTGAACTAAAATGTTTAAAACCTTTTGTGCAACACCTGCACGAATTAAACCATTATCTGTAATTACAAACGCTTTTTCATAGTGTCTGTTTTTAATTTCTCTTGCAAGTTCGTGTGTTGAACCAACACCGAGATGAAGAGTGCTGTTAAAAATAATTTTACTCATTTTTTACCTCAACATTATTTTAGTTAAAACAACTAAAATTTGTCAAACAATTTATTGTGATAATATTAAAACGCTTGCAAATATTTAAAAGTAAAGTAATTTACTTTTTAAAACATTTTTTATATAATTACTTTAGAGGAAATTATGAAGAAAGACGAAATTATTTTTGATGAAAGATTTACAGGGACATTAACCGTTTCAAAAGTGTCAAAATTTTATGGTGACAATAATGAGGTGAAGGCACTTGACGGGGTTTCGCTTCAGTTTTTCACTGGTCAATTTGTTGTTATTTTAGGCGCAAGTGGAAGCGGAAAAAGCACTCTTTTGAATTTAATTGGTGGAATGGATATGGCAAGTGAGGGCGAAATTAACATTGGCGGAGTTGATATAACACAGCTTTCACCAGAAAATTATGCGCGATATAGACGAGAAGTTGTTGGATTTATTTTTCAATTTTACAATTTAATGCCAAATTTAACCGCACTTGAAAATGTTCAAATTGCTGAAATTCCAGGTGAAATGAAGGCAGAAGAAGCGCTTGAGCTTGTTGGTCTTTCCGATAAACATAACAATTTTCCATCAGAACTTTCAGGTGGTGAGCAACAAAGAGTTTCAATTGCGCGTGCAATTGTTAAAAACCCAACCGTTTTGCTTTGTGATGAGCCAACTGGTGCGCTTGACAGTAAAACTGGAAAGAGAATTATTAAACTTTTGCAAGATGTAAATAAAAATAAGGATAAAATTGTTGTTGTGGTAACTCATAATAGTGCTTTTGCTGAAATTGCCGATCGTGTGATTAGGATTTCAGATGGAAAAATAATTAGCGATGTAACACAAAAAAATCCAAAATCAATCGAGGAAATTGAACTTTAATGAAATCTGTTTTTAGAAAACTTGGTGCAAGAAATATTAAAGGGAATATCAGACTGTTTTTGTCTGTTATTTCTATTGTGCTGCTTGCAACAATGCTTCTTGCTGGATTTATAACGAACTCAGCAAGGCTTTCAAAGGCAGTTGAAACATATTTCAGTGATACAAATTTAGCAGATATGTGGATTTATACTGACAAAGTTCAATCACAAGATGAGAATTTTTTTGATTCGCTCAATGTTGATTATACAAAAAGATTTTACTATGAAACGAGCGCTGAAGTTGTTGGACAAAATGTTCAAACAAATGCAAAAATTTATGTTGGGACAAGCAATGCAAAATACGCAGTTATTTCTGAACCAATTTATGACGGTAAGGAAGGCTGTTTGATTGATGTTCACTTTGCTGACAATAACAAAATTAGGCTTTACGAAAATGACATTAAATTTTCAATAAGTTATGGTGCTTATCAATTTGACTTTCAAACAAGAATTACTGGAAAAATGAGTTTTGACGAGTGTGCAGACACATATTCATCAGTTCCAATTTTTATTGATGAAAAAGTGTTTTTAAATCTTTTAAATGATGCATTTAAAGAAAAAGTTGGGATTGAAAATTATTTTGCAGAAGTTCCATTTAATCAAATTTTAATTAAAACTGATAATTTTAATGAAATTCAAAATAAAGTTAAACAATATTATGAAACTTCAAGTAGCAAACTTTATTTAATTGCTTCACGAGATATGATTGAGTCAGTTGTTCTTTTGAATGATGAAGTTAGTCAATCAAAAAAGATGATTTATGTTTTTCCTGTGATATTTTTGATTGTTTCAATTTTGGTTATTTTGACGACAATTGATCAGCTTATTGTTCAAGAAAGACAAAAAATTGGAACGCTTAAATCTATTGGAATTCCGGACAAGAAAATATTGTGGCACTATTCGTCATATGGAGCAATTTTGTGCGGAATTGGTGGTGTTTTGGGGACAATTTTTGGAACAATTTTAATTCCACTTATAATGTTTATTAAATACAAATTGGTTTACAGCATTCCAGATGATTACATTAGAATTCAAATTCCAATTTGGTGGCTAATTTTAGTGGTTGCTGGTGTTGTTCTTTTGGGATTTTTGGTTTCACTTTTTGCAAGTAAAAACATTATAACAAAAAAACCAATTGAGTGTTTGCGTTTTGAAATTTCTTCAAGTGCTAAAAAATTAAAAAAGAATTCTGGCAAGTTTAAAAAAGTTCCACTTGCAATAAAAATGGCTGTGAGAAATTTGAAACTTAAACCAATTAGGGCAATTATGGTAAGCATTGGAATTGCTGGTTGTGTTGCACTTTTGCTTTGTGGATTTGGAATAACAGACACTCTTAATCATAGTGTTGACAACGATCTTAAGCACCTGTTTCATTATGACATAACAACCACTTATGCCAGCCCTGATTTTGAAACTAAATTAAATGATCTTGAAGGGCTAAATGAATTTGAACTATATGAAAAATTTTATACAGAAGTTAATTTTGATTCTAAAGTTAAAAATATGAATGTTTACCGCATTCAAAAAGATTCTAAACTCAGTGAAATTAAGTTAAAAGAAAATGAAACTTGGATTTCAAGCATAAAGGCTGAAGAACTTGGAGTAAATGTTGGTGACAAGGTTATTGTTTCAGCTGATGGACTTGAAAACGAACTTGAAATCAACAAAATTTTTGAAACCAGTTTACTGAATGGAATTTACACATCAAAAGAACTAAATCTTCCATCAACCGTGCTCACAAAAGGTGCTTGGATTTTATGTGGTGAGGCAACTGAAGCAAAGGTTGATTTTGTTAATAAAATCAATGGAAAAGGAACGGCAAATTCAATTCAGGGCTTATATGAAAGTGTTGATAGCAAAATTTCATCAATTAGTTTAATGACAAACACATTAAAAACATTTGCAATTTTGCTTGCGGTTGTGGTTCTTTTAAACTTGGTTTTCTTGATTATTAAAGAGAGAACCAGAGAAATTGCAACGCTCAAGGTTTTGGGGCAGGGAATTTGGACAATTGCATCATCAATTGTTTATGAAATTTTGGCAATGGCAATTTTTGGAACGGCAATTGGATTATGTTTAGGTTTTCCACTTTTGAAACTTGTTTTGATGATAAATAAAGTTGAAGTTGTAACATTTTTATATCATATCAATGTTTTGAGCTATTTTATGTCAATTGGAATTATTTTTGTAACAATTTTTATTGTTTGTTTGGGAAGTCTTTATAAAATTTATAAACTTGATATGATTGGTTCACTTAAAAGCGTTGAATAAAAACCTATAAATATTTGACAAAAATTCTAAAAAATATCAAAATATATTTGTTAAGAGGTCATTATGAAAGTAAATTATTTTTTAGCAGCAACCACATTTCATGTTGTTGCACTTGTTTTCATTATTTTGGCAATTATTTCATGTTTTATATTTTTGGCAATTTTGATGCTTGAAGATAAATATAAAAACAAAAAAACAGATGAAAAATCAAATGTGAAGCCAGATTTTTGGACAAGATTTATTGCTTTGTTTTCAAATAATACGGTTAAAACAGTTTATTCTGATAAGTCATTAAACTATTCAGGAACTGAATTTTTGCCAGTTCCAGCAAAAGCCCCAACTGACAAATTTACTTATGAGTTTTTGGGTTGGGATAAAAATGCTGTTGATGAAAATGGAAATTTTGTTGTTAAAGCAATTTATCTTCAAAAAGTTACACAGTGTAGAGTTAATGTTTTTGATGATGATGAAAAAACCTTGCTTAAAACAGCAGTGGTTGAATATGGATCGGGAATAAATTTGGATGATGTTAAACCAACAAAACCTGAAACAAAAGAATTTACTTATGAGTTTGTTGGTTGGAATCATGATACAAATGAATTTTTTGAAAACACAAATATTCATGCAGTTTATAGGGCAGTTCCAAAAAAATACACATATGTTTTTTATGATGATGACGGAACCACAGTGATTAGTCAAGGTAGTGCAATTTATGGAACACCAATTTTTGCACCAAAAACAACTGAAAAAGTTGGAGAAGATGGCAGAGTTTATCAATTTGAATATTGGAAAAATTACACAGAAGGAATGCTTTTGGTTCGTAATTCAAATTTTGTTGCTGTTTATAAACTTAAAGACAGTTATGTTGATAGAGATGAAAATGAGGTTGTTTTAAAAACTAATGAAAGACCAAAAACAATGTCTTTTGAACTTGACAATGCTGAAAGAACAGCAAAGCGTCCAAGGGTTGTTGTTCAATCAAGAGAACAACTTTTAAGTGAAAAAAGAGAAAATTCAAAACAAAATGAAAAAGAAAAGTTAAAAGAAGAAGCATTGTTTGAGAATGTTTTGGTTAATAAGAAGAAAAAATAAAAGATGGCGTGCCATCTTTTATTTTTTATAAATTTTAAGTGCCTTGTTAAATGTTTTTTCACTGTTTAACCAGGCTTTTTTATTAAAAATACCATTTATAAATTTTTGCCTATGTTTTTCATGTCTCCTTGAAATTTCTTGCATTGCAGCCTCGTTGACACCTTTTTTATCGTCAATTGCAAACGCAACACAATTTATTCCCATTTCAGTGGGTGATGAATAAATTTCTTTTCCATTAATTGCATTTAAAAGTTTTGAAACAATTGGGAACGCTTCAATATCACGGTTGTAGTTTACAGCGTTTTTATGATATTTTTGTTTGTAAAAAGGATCAATTTTATTTGTGTCGCCAAGTTCAACTGTTGCCATTTCATATGCAATATTTACAAGTGAATTAAGTGGCAAATTCCAAACAGGGAAGGTTTCATATTTTGCGTATCCTGCACGATTTCCAAGCTGCTTTTCATGATATAGCTGACTTAAACAAGTTTGAAGTTTTCCACTGCTTGGACCAGGTGCTGAAACTAAAATTAAATTTTTGTGGGTTTCAACATAGTCATTTTTTCCAAATCCAAATTTACTTGTAATTTTTCTCAAATCATGTGGATAATTTTCAATTGAAAATGACTTATATGTTTTGATTTTATTTTGTTTACATTTTTTTTCAAATTCAAAAACCAGTTCATTTTCAGTGTAGAAGGTTATCATGATTCCTGCAACGGCAATTTTTTCATTTTGCATGTTTTGAGCTAAACGAATGGCTTCATCGCCATATTCTAAACCATTATCAGCGCGAACCTTTTTTAAAATTATGTCATTGGCATTCACACAAAAAATAACTTCAAGTTCATTTTTAAGTTCTCTTAGAATTTGCATTTTTACATCAGGTTGAAAACCAGGAAGAACTCTGGCTGCATGATTATCTTCAAATAATTTTCCACCAACTTCCATGTAAAGCTTTCCAAATGATTTGATTCGGTTTAAAATTGCCTCTTTTTGAAGTGATTTATACTTTTCATTATTAAATGGTGTCATAATTTCCCTCCAACACAAAAGGGGAGCATTTTGCTCCTCTTTTATTTTCCGTTTAATTCTTGTTTTTTGCGGAAAGTTTCACGACCACGAATTGTGTGATCCAAAATTTTCTTTCTAATTCTAAGATTTTCAGGGGTAACTTCCAAAAGTTCATCTTCACCTAAAAATTCAAGATTTTCTTCAAGTGTTAATTTTTTAACAGGAACAAGTCTTAAAGCCTCGTCTGAAGCAGATGAACGAATGTTTGTTAATTGCTTTTTTTTGCAAACATTAACAACAATGTCTTCAGCTTTTGGATTTACACCAACAACCATTCCACCATAAACTTTAACTCCAGGTCCAATTAAAAGCCTTCCACGCTCTTGAGTGTTGTAAAGTCCATAAACAATTGATTCTCCAGTTTCATAGGCAATGAGTGCACCATAATTTCTGGTGTTAATTGGCCCTTTATATGGTTCATAGTCGGCAAAAACAGAACTCATAATTCCTTCACCGTTGGTTTCAGTTAAAAATTGAGTTTTATATCCAAAAAGTCCACGTGATGGAATTTTGAATTCAAGACGAATTCTGCTTCCTTTTGGAGACATATTTTGAAGTTCACCTTTGCGAACACCCATTGAACCCATGATTGTGCTGACGCAGTTTTCAGGAACATCAATTGTTAAGTTGTCAACAGGCTCAAGTTTAACGCCATTTTCTTCTTTATAGATAACTTTTGGCATTGAAACTTGAAATTCATAGCCTTCACGACGCATATTTTCAACCAAAATTGAAATATGCATTTCACCACGTCCAAGAACTCTAAATTTATCAGATGATTCTGTTTCATAAACCTTGAGTGATAGGTCACGAACAGCTTCCTTCATTAAACGATCACGAAGATGCCTTGAAGTGAAAAATTTTCCTTCGGTTCCAGCAAAAGGTGAGTCATTAACTGAAAACTCCATTTCAATTGAAGGTTCACTAATTTTAACAAATGGAATTGGTGAAAGGTCTTCTTTGCTTGTGATTGTATCACCAATGGTAACTTCATCAGAGCCTGAAAGACAAACAATGTCGCCAGGAACTGCTTCAGTTACAGGTGCTTTTTTAAGACCTTGAAATTCAAAAATATTTGTAATTTTAAATTGCTTGTGATAATTTGCATCATGGAAGTTAACAATATCAAGAGTTTCATTAACTTTAACTGAACCTTGTTCAACTTTTCCAATTGCAAGTTTTCCAAGATAGTCATTTGCTTCACATGAGGAAACAAGCATTTTAAATGGTTTGTTTGCATCACTTTGTGGAGCAGGAATATGTTTTAAAATTGTGTCAAGAAGTGGTTTCATGTCAGTTCCTTCTTTTTCTGGATCAAGCGAACAAATTCCATTTCTTGCAGAACAGAAAACGAAAGGAGAATCAAGTTGTTCTTCATTTGCATCAAGATCCATAAGCAGGTCTAAAACTTCATCAATAACTTCTTTAACTCTTGCATCTTTTCTGTCAATTTTATTGATAACAACAATAACCCTATGGCCAAGTGCGAGCGCTTTTTCAAGAACAAACCTTGTTTGTGGCATTGTTCCTTCAAACGCATCAACAACTAATAAAACGCCATCAACCATTTTTAAAATTCTTTCAACTTCACCACCAAAATCTGCGTGTCCTGGGGTGTCAACGACATTAATTTTAACGCCGTTGTACATCAGTGATGCATTTTTACTAAAAATTGTGATTCCACGTTCTCTTTCAAGATCATTTGAGTCCATAACTCTATCTTGAATTTGTTGGTTTTCTCTAAAAACACCACCTTCTTTTAAAATTGCATTAACAAGTGTTGTTTTGCCATGGTCAACATGGGCGATTATTGCGACATTTCTTATGTTTTTATTTTCCATTTTATTACCTCAAAAATAAAAGCAAACTAAAAGTTTGCTAGTTTTAACTTGCAAATTATAGCACCATTTTTTCTCTTTGTCTAGTGAGAGAAAAAATAATTTCATAAAAATACCAATATTTTTACTTAACTATTGAAATGGATACTTAAATGTGTTACAATGCCACGTGAAAGAGGTTACTATGAAAATTTATTTTATTCGCCATGGTGAAACACCTGCAGTTAAAGAGGGGTTGGCACAAGGACAGTCAAACGATATAGAATTAAATACATTGACTAGTGTTGGTGTTGAACAATTAGAAAAAACAGCAACTGAATTAGTGGAAATATTAAAAGAAAAAGGCGTTTCAGCTGAAAACGTAAAGTTATATCATTGTGATGACAAGAGATGTACACAATCTGCATATATTGTGTATAAAGCACTTTTTGAAGCGGGTTTACTTTTAAATGAAAATGAACAAGTTTTAGATGTTTCTGGCCGAAACTATGGCGAGATTGAGGGATTAAATGAATCAAAAATTAGAGATATGTCAAACTTGCTTAAACCAATGAGGAAAGAGTTTAAACTACTTTGGTCATATTTGTTATCAGAATTTGGATTTTCAAATCCAGCTGGAATTGAAAAGAAATCAGGATATGATAAAAAAGTTGAAGAGAAAGTTTTATATCAACTTTTTGATGATTATGAGCCAGATCAAACGATAATAATTGTTGGGAATTCTGATGTATTTAATGTTCTGCAAAAGAATAAAAGCATAAGAAAATATTTATATTTTGGTAATGAATATATGGAAGGTAAAAAAGTTAAGTTTCCAAAAATAAAAATTAAACCTGGAGAGATGGTTGATTTTGAACTTGAACCATTGCCAGAGGGCTACGAAACTGTCGCTGAAATGATGATGCATCCTGGTGAATCAATTGACTACGCATTTTATATGGGAGTGCGATAAAATTAAAGAGGCTAATAAATGCCTCTTTTGTTTTTAAATTTTATGGACTTAAATTTAATTTTGTTGTAATATAGGCATATGGAAAAATTGAGTGAAAAACTTCCAGTTGAATTTCTTGAAAGACAAAAAAAATCACTTGGAAAAAATTTTGATTTATATATAAATGCAGTAAACTTGGAACCATGCAGGGGACTTAGGGTAAACACCTTGAAAATTCAGCCACAAGACTTTGAAAAACTTTTTACTGAAAAACTTGAAAAGCTTCCATTTTCAAATGATGGATATATCCTTGAAAGTGATGAAAAAATTGGAAATTGTTCAGAACATATTTCAGGACTAATTTATTTGCAAGAACCCTCTAGCATGATTGCCGTTTGTGCAAGTGGAATTAAAAATGAAAATAGACCAATTAAAGTGCTTGATTTGTGTGCGTCGCCTGGCGGAAAATCTGGTCAAATTGCATCAAGAATTAGCAAAAATTCAGTTTTGTTTTCAAATGAAATAATAAAAAAAAGAGCAAGCGTTTTATATTCAAATTTGGAGAGACTTGGCGTTAGAAATGCAATTATTTTAAATGAAGAACCAGAGAGATTAGCCATTTTTGAAGGTTATTTTGATTATGTTTTTGTTGATGCACCTTGTTCAGGTGAGGGAATGTTTAGAAAAAATCCCGAAACCATTGTGGAGTGGAGCAAAGAAAATGTTGAAATGTGCGCGGCTCGTCAAAAAGAGATTTTGAATGTGGCGCAAAAGCTTGTTAAAACAGGTGGAAAGCTTATTTATTCAACTTGCACATTTTCTCCTGAAGAAGATGAAGAAAATGTTGATTGGTTTTTAAAGAACTTTAATTTCTCTCTATGTGAAATTCCAACTGAAATTAAAAATGTTTCATGCGGTGTTAAACTTAAAAATGGCAATGGTGAAAACGCTCGCAAATTTTATCCATTTTCTGGTGCTGGCGAAGGACAATTCGTTGCAGTTTTTAAAAACAATGACGAATTTGTTGAAACAAAAATTTATGCAAAAAAACACTTTAAATCTATTGATAAATCTGGTAGAAAGGTGCGTGAAATGATTGAAGATTTTTATACCCAAAATTTAACAGAAAAACCAGATGGACAAGTGTTTGAAATTGACAATAATTTATATTTGGCTCCAGTTGGATTTGATGAAAAAATTCAAACTGCACTTGATGAACTTAAATTTGTTTCATTTGGAGTTAAACTCGGCGAAATTATAAAAGATAGGTTTGAGCCAAATCATGCATTTTTTATGGCATATGGGAATTTGTTTAAAACAAAAATTGAAGTTGATGATGAGAACTTTAAAAGGTTTTTACATGGTGAAGAACTTTCAGGTTTAAACGGAAAAGGATTTGGCGTTATAACCAAAAACGGTTACGCTGTTGGTGGCGTTAGAATTTCAGGAGGAAAACTCAAAAATTTGTATCCAAGGGGGCTGAGAAGTTAATGGAAAAATACACACTTATAACAGGCGCATGCGGGGGGCTTGGAAAAGCATTTGTTAAAGAGTGCGCAAAAAATGGTGAAAATTTATTTTTGACTGGAACGAATGACAAAAAACTTGCTGCACTTTTAAATGAACTTAAAGAAGAACTTTCTGGTGTTAAAGTTAAAACAATGAATTTGAATCTTGGTAGCAGAGAGTCAAGAGAAAATTTGTTCACCTATTTAAATGCTGGAGCAATTAAGATTAATAAACTTATTAACAATGCCGGTGTTATAATTGAAGGTGACACTGAAAAATTTTCTGATGAAGAAATTTTGAACGCTGTTGAAGTTAACTGCGTTGGAACACTTGATTTAACTAAAAAACTGTTGAGAATTAGAAATGAAGAGGAAAAATTTGAAGTTTTAACTGTTGCAAGTGTCGCTGGGTTTTATCCAATTCCACATATGGCAGTTTACGCTGCAACAAAGGCATTTTTGCTTTCAATGATGACTTCGTTGTCCATTGAATTTAAACATAAAAATGTTGTGATAACAACTCTTTGTCCTGGTGGAATGGCAACAAATCCTGAAATGATTGAGTCAATTAAATCAATGGGGCTTGGTGGAAAATTATCAACGCTTTCTGTTGAAAAAGTTGCCAAAATTGGGCTTAAAGCGCTTTCAAAGAAAAAGAGAATTGTTGTTGCTGGAAAATTTAATAAATTTTTGGTTTGTGCCGGAGGTTTGCTTTCAACAAATTCACGGGCAAAAAAGGCTGGGAAAATTTATCAAAAGTCACAACAAAAACGCGGGTTTTGATATGATTTCATAATTTTTTTAAAAAATGGGCTTGACAAGGATTGTTATTTTATTATAATTAAAGCCATGAAACAGATAGTAACAGGTGAAAACAATTTATTTTCAAAAAATATAATTGAGTTAAAACTCATTTCTGACCGTATTGCAGAGGGAAAGGGAGAGTTGGCTGGTATTTTCAGTAACACATATCAAATTCTTTACTTGCTTGAGAAAAAAGAAACCGTAACTCCAAAGGAACTTATTGCAGAGCTTAATGTTGCAAAAAGTAATCTTGCAATTTTAGCAAAAAAGATGATTAAAGATAACCTTATTGAAAGTCATAAAGATAAAATCAACAAGAGGGAAATTTACTATAACATCACAGAAAACGGTCAAAAAATGCTTCAAGCGAAACTAGACAACATAGACACCCTTTGTGAGGGAGACACAAAGAAAGTGCTGAATGTAATCTCAAGAGCGGTTGATGAACTCAGGAAATTAGAAAATAAAGCAAACTCACCAAAAAGAAGAAAAAATAATAAATAGATTTAAATTCTCACAGAAGTGTGAGAATTTTTTTATGAACAAATTTTATTGTAAAACTGAACCTATTATGTTAAAATTTTAATATATGATTTTAATTTTTGATTTTGATGGAACTTTAACACCATTTAAGTTGCCACAGTATAAAATTTTTAAGCTTGCAGGCTACACTGATGAAAGGCTTAAAGATGCTTTAAAAAAAGAAGCTCTTTTAGATAACAATTTTTACAGGGCATTTTATGTGTGTTTAGAAAAAATTTACAAAGAAAGGGAAATTGAATTTTCACCTGAAAGCATTGTTGATGGTGCAGAAAATGTTGTTTTTAATTCAGGCGTTGAAGAGTTTTTTGACCATTTTGGAAAAAATAAAAAAATTAAAAAATATGTTGTTACATCTGGAATTAAAAGTTATGTTGAGCAAACAAAAATTGCCTTAAACCTTGATGGCATTTTTGGAGTTACTTTTGATTTTGAAAAAAGCAAATTTAAATCAATTGAAAAGCTTTTAACAGATAAGGATAAAGTTGATGCAATAAAAGAAATTCAATCAAAAAATAAATCAAATGAGAAAATTGTTTACTTTGGTGATGGAATGTCTGATAGATTTGCATTTGAATATGTTCACTCAATTGGTGGAATCAGCGTTTTAATTTCACAGAGTGAAAACAAAAACGGCTTTGGGACAGTTATTGATGAGGTTTTTGAGCCGGATTTTTCAAAAACATCAAAACTATTTAAGTTTGTTGATAGAATATTAAAAACTGAAAAGTGAGGGGCATATGCTATTAGCTTTAGTTGGAATCACCGGAGTTGGAAAATCATTTTTATGTGATAAAATTTGTGAAAAATTAAACTTTAAGAAAGTTAACACAATAAGAACAAGAAAACCAAGGGCTGGTGAAAATGTAAATAATTTTAAAACAATAAGCGAACTTGATGAATTGGAAAAACAAGGTGAAATTGCTTATAGATTTAAGGTTTTTGGCGGTGAATACGCTTATTTGTCAAGTGAAATTCAATCAAATGAAAATTGGATTTTTGAAATGCATTACACAACAATTTTTGATTGGAAAAATATTAGACCGGATATAAAAACAATTTATATTTTTCCAAAATCAGTTGAAATGGCAAAACAAAAACTTCATGAGAGGGGCTTGAGTGCAGAAAAGGAGACTGAAAGATTCAATGAAATTGATGAGCATATTGAAGCAATGAAAAATGAAAATCTAAAAAATCAGTTTGATTATTTTTTTTACAATGATTACACAGATGATTCAGTTGAAAAACTGATAAATTTAGTTAAAAAAATAATTGAATAGAAAAATAAAAACCCTGAATTATCAGGGTTTTGTTTTTGGAGCGAATGATGAGAATCGAACTCACGACCTAAGCTTGGGAAGCTCATGTTTTACCATTAAACTACATTCGCAAAACTACTTTATATTTTAAATAAAACAGAAAATTTGTCAATGGAAAATTTTACAAAAAAAATGTAAATAAAACTTGACATTTGCTTTTGCTATGAATATAATAAAAATGTAAATAAAACTTTACACAAGGAGGAATTATGGATAAAAAGGAAATTTTGGAAAAAGCTAGTGAAAAGAAAACTGTTGTTGGCGAAGTTGAGGCAAGAGGGATTAGCAAAAGTGCAATAATTGCATTGATTTTTGCTGGGGCAATGGCAATTGCTTTTATTATTACTGAAGGTTGTCTAGGTCATTTTTCAGCATCATATGCAATTGCAAGTATATGCTTTTTATGGGCTGGTGTGTTTTATGCTCTGCAATTTTTTGTTGCAAAGCGTCATTATGCTGGAATTTTGATTGGTGCATCACTTGAATGTTTGGCAGGGGTATTCTTTTTGGTTAGATACATTTTATTTGTTACAGGAGTTTGGGCATGAGAGAAGATTTGATTTTAAAAAACAAATTAAAAGAAGTTCGTTCTCTAAAAAAAATTTCACAGGAAGATCTTGCAAAAATGGTTGGAACAACCCGGCAAACAATTATTGCAATTGAAAAAAATGGATTTAATCCATCTGCAAAACTTGCGCTTTTAATTTGCATTGCACTTGACTTAAAATTTGAAGAAATATTTTATTTTTAAAAATCGCCAAATGGCGATTTTTGTTTTAGAAAGTAATTTTAGATACAAAACAGCCACCATAATCAAAATAAATTTAATTTATGGCGGCATTAAACACTAAATTTAGTTAATGAATATTTTTTTATTGACAAATTACACCAAAAATTTCAATAATAAAAGTATAAAGGAGTTATTTATGGCAGTTAAATATTCAGTTGTTGTTCCTTGTTTTAATGAAGAGGAAACAATTCCAACATTTTATAAAGTTGCAGTTCCAGTTATGGAAAGTTTGCATGAACCATTTGAATTGATTTTTGTTAATGACGGCAGCCGTGATGGAACAGAAGACATTTTGACTGGTTTAGCAAAAGCTGATAAACGAGTTAAGGTTATCAATTTTTCAAGAAATTTTGGTCAACAGGCAGCACTTTTGGCTGGTTTTACTGAAGCAAAAGGCGAAGCAGTTATTGATATTGATGTTGATCTTCAAGATCCAATTGATGCAATTCCTCCAATGATTGAGAAGTGGAAGGCAGGATATGACATTGTTCATGGAAAAAGGCTTGTTCGTGAAGGTGAAACATTTTTAAAAAAGGCAACATCAAGTGTTTATACAAAATTTTATGGAAAAATTACTGGACTAAACATTCCGAAAAATTGTGGAGATTTTAAACTTTTTGATAGAAAGGTTATTGATGTTATTACATCAATGCCAGAGCGCGATAGATTTTTGCGTGGAATTACAGAGTGGGTTGGTTTTAAACAAACTTATGTTGAATTTGAAAGGAAGGAACGCTTTGCTGGGAAAACAAAATATAACGCAAAAAAACTTTTCAAACTTGCAACAAATGGAATTGTTGCAAACAGCAGTTATCCTCTTTCATTCTCGCTTAAATTTGGCATTTCATTAAATGTGCTTTCGTGTTTAACATTTTTAACCTTTATCATTCTTGCTTGTTGCAAAATTGTTTTGCCACTTACAGCTTGGCTGTTTCCAACTGTTGGGCTTTTGTTTAGTGTAACTTGGATTTTGCATGCGGCTTCAAATATTTATTTGGGAAGAATTTACAGCGAGGTTCAGGGAAGGCCAAAATATATTGTTCGCAATAAAATTAATTTAGATAAATAAAAATTTAAAACTTTTTCATAGAATAACATTTTATTTCATAAATTTTAATGAGGTTATTTTAATGAAAAAGTTTTTTATTTTGCTTTTTTCTTGTCTTTTTTTGTGTTTTTCTACAATTTCAGTTATTTCTTGTTCTCCAAATGAAATTGAAAAAGTTTCAAAAAATTTGTCAACTTATTCAATTTTTGCACAATTTAATGATAATGATAAAACCATTTCAGCAAGTGAAAATTTTTTGTTTGTGAACAATTTTAATAATGACATTTCAACTCTGTGTTTTCACCTTTATCCAAGGGCTTTTCGAGAGGGGGCACTTTTTAAGCCATACACTTCCTTAACTTTGGCAAGCACTTATCCAAATGGATTGAATTTTGGAGATTTAAAAATTTTAAATGTTAGTTGCGATAATAATAAACTAACATACAACATTGTTGGCGAGGATGAAGATATTTTAAAAATTGATTTTGAAAATCAAATAAAAAAGAATTCCAGTCAAAAAATTAAAATTGATTTTGAACTTAAAATTCCAAATTCAACACACCGCTTTGGGTTTTATGACGGAAATGTGAATCTGGGAAATTGGTATCCAATTTTATGTGCAAAAAATGGTGAAAATTTTGACACGTCGCCATACTACTCAACAGGTGATCCATTTTATTCAGAAATTGCAAATTATGTGGTTGAGTTTGCTTATCCTAATGAGTATTCATTTGCAAGCACGGGGAATTTTGAAATTTTGCAAACAGAAGGAAAAAATCTGGCAAAAATTTCAGCTCAAGCAGTTCGTGATTTTGCAATTTCAATGTCAAAAAACAGACAAGAAATTTCAACAAGCGTGTTAAATACGAAAGTGGTTTATGCTGGATATAAAACGGATGCAAAATTTAATGAATATTTAGGTGTTGCAGCTAAAAGTTTGGAGTTTTTTAATAAAAATTTTGGAAATTATCCATATTCATGTTTAACCATTGTAAAGTCGCCGTTTGTTTTTGGGGGAATGGAATATCCAGGGCTTGTTTTAATTTCGGACTCCATTACTGATGAAGATGAATTTATTAAAGTTATTGTGCATGAAATTGCTCACCAGTGGTGGTATGGTGTTGTTGGGAACAACCAAATTGATGAAGCGTGGCTTGATGAGTCACTTGCAGAATTTTCAGCGGCTTTATTTTTTAAAAATAATACAGAGTTTAAAATTAGCTATGATGAAATTGTGAGAAATGCAGTTTCAAGTTATGAACTGTATGTTGATGTTATTTCAACAATTCGAGGAAGCGTTAACACAAAAATGAATTTAAAACTTTCAGATTATCAAAATGATTATGAGTATTCATACATGGTTTATGTTAAGGGTGTGATTATGTTTGATTCGCTCTCAAGCGCAGTTGGAGAGAAAAAAGTTGTCGCTGGATTGAAAAAATATTATGCAGAAAATAAATTTAAAATTGCAACAAAGAAAGAGTTTTATCAAGCATTCAATTCTGCGTGTCACAAAGATGTGGAAGGATTTTTTGATGGTTTTTTAAATGGAACTTCAATAATATCAAGTGTAAACTAACAAAATTATTTTCAATTTTCAAAAATTGTGTTAAAATTCTTTTGTTAGGAGAAAATATGCATATAGTAAATTTAGCTTCAGGCAGCAAAGGAAATTCAACTTTGGTTGAGTTTAAAAATTCACTTCTACTCATTGATGTTGGCCTTACTGAAAAAAAACTAAAAGAAAGGCTTGCAGAAGTTGGGAAAAATTTGAGTGAAGTTTTGTTTGTTTGCATAACGCATGAGCATATTGATCATATTCGTGGGCTTGAAGTTCTTGCAAAAAAATACGATATGGAATTTTTTGTGCATAAAAAGCTTGCCGAAAGTGAGCAGTTTAAGCGTATTGAATTTAAAGAAGGAAAACTTCATACATTTGAAACAGAAAAATTCAATGCAGGCGATTTTGAAATTACGCCATTTGATGTTTCTCATGATGCGGTTGCCCCTGTTGGATTTACTGTTAATGTTGTATCAAGTAAATCAAAAGTTGGTTTTGTTACTGACCTTGGAATTGTTACAGATACTGTAAAAAAAGCACTTGTGGGTTCAAAAATTGTTTTTATTGAATCAAATTATGATAGAGACATGCTTCTTGGTGGAAAATATCCATACTTAACAAAAATGCGAATTGATGGAGATCATGGGCATCTTTCGAATGAACAGTCATTAATGCTTGCAAGTTATCTTTATGATGGTGGAACAAAATGTTTTGTTTTATCGCACATTTCTGAAAACAACAACACATATGAAAAGGCTTATTTGAATTTTGCGAGTTTTTTTGAAGGTAAGGGACTAACACTTGACAGTGATGTGTTTTTGAGATTATCATTCCAAAATAAGCATGGAAATAATTTTACACTTAATGAGGAGGAATAATGGAAGAAAATAAGTATCCAATTAGACCAAAAAAAGAATATTTTAATTTCTTTGATGCGGCTCTCGCCTCAATTTTATTCATCATTTATAATTTTATATTTTTGGAAGCATTTGCATTTGTTCCGATGAGTGTAAAATCAAATTCAATAGTTTTATATATTGCGCAATTTTTGATTGAATTTTTGTTTGCTTTGGTGGCTTTAACTGTTGCAGGAAGTAGAAGAATTAAAATTACAAAAGCCGCTGGAATGAACAAAAAAGTTAATTTGAAACTTATTCTGCTTTGCCTTTTAATTTCAATTGTTGCGCTTGTTGGATTTGGAAACTTAACTAATGTTTTCATTGCAATTTTGGAAAAACTTGGCTACAGCTCAAGTTCCAGTGATATTGTGATTAATTCATTTGGAAGTTATTTTATTTATGTGTTAGTTATTTGTGCAACACCGGCAATTTGTGAAGAGCTGCTATTTAGAGGTGTGATTTTGAGCGGACTTAAAAAAATTGGTCCAATGTTTGCACTTTTGGTTTCATCGGCGATTTTTATGCTTATGCACGGAAGCCCAGATCAAACCGTTCATCAGTTTATTATTGGCCTTGTTGTTGGTTATATTTTCTTGAAAACAGGAAATTTGTGGCTTGGTGTTTTGGTTCATTTTTTCAACAATTTTATTTCAATAACAGAATATTATATTTTGAAACTTATAAGCACTTCAACTGATGTTGCACCAGCAACCACTTCTGAACCAACATTTATTAGCATTTTGCTTTCATTTGCAATTGGGGCGGCTATTGCGGTTGTTGCATACATTATTATTAAGCTGTTAATCAGAGTGCTTGCAAAAGAAAATGAAAAAATCAATTCAAGTGAAACAATTGAAACAAACACAGAAATTTTGGTTGACGGAAACGCTTCTGAGGCAGTTATGGAAATTGATGGCAGAATGGTTGAACCAAATTTGGAAAAAGCACAGGCGCAGAGCGAAACTGTTGAAAAGGAAACAGAAGATAAGGGAACTTCAGCAATCGCAATTGTTTTAATGGTTCTCTCATGTGGCTACTTGATTTTTGATTGGATTGTAACGCTGCTTCATGGATTTGGTTTGTTTTAGTGGATTATAAAACCCTTTGTAAAAAAATTAAGCAATATAAAAAAATATTCAATGTTAAAATTATTGGAAAATCAATTTTCAAAAGAAAAATTTTTGCAGTGGAAAAACAGGTAAACCCGGCTTTTTTCACTGCAGTTTTTTTATGCTCCGTTCATGGTAGGGAAAGCATTGCAACAGACATGGTTTGCAAAATGATTGATGATGGAATTTTTAATAAAATTAAAGACTTTAATTTGTCGTTCATTTTGATGGCAAATCCAGATGGAGTTGAACTTTCAAATTATGGAATTAAAAGCGCTCCAGTTTGGGCGAGAAAAGAACTTTTGGAATTTAACAAAAATTCAACTGAATTTTCACTTTGGAAAGCAAATGGCAGAGGGGTTGACATCAATAACAATTTTGATGCAAATTGGGGAACAAATGTCCATTCAAATGAACCTGCGAGCTCGGGATTTGATGGAAACTTTGCTGAAAGCGAGCCGGAAACACAGGCTCTTGTGAGATATACAAAAAAAATTAATCCATTTATCACAATTTCATATCATAGCAAAGGCGAAGAAATTTATTACAATTTTTTTCAAAAAGAAAGGTTTCTTGAGCGTGATAAAAAAATTGCAGAACGCTTTGCTTCAAGCACTGGCTATGTGATTAAAAATCCTGAAAAAACTAGTTCTGGAGGATATAAGGATCATTGTGTGATGAATTTAAAAATTCCAGCTCTTACAATTGAGCTTGGTAGTGACAATTTAACACATCCAATAAAGTTAGAAAATTTAAATGAAATTTATTTTCGAAACAAAGATGTTGCGAAAGATCTTGAATTTGCCTATAATGTTTTTGTGGAGAGCAAATATGGCTTATCAAGAGAAATTTATGAAAAAAGCGATTGCACTTGCAAAAAAAGCGGAACAGCGTGATGAGGTTCCGGTGGGTGCGGTTATTGTTTTAAATGGAGAAATTTTAGCATCGGCTTATAACAGACGAGAAAGTAAAAATGATGCTACTGCACATGCGGAAATTTTGGCAATTCAAAAAGCCTGCAAAAAGCTTGGTGATTTTAGACTTATTGGTGCAGAAATGTATGTTAGTTTGGAACCATGCGTTATGTGCATGGGGGCTATTTTAAATTCAAGAATTGAAACAGTGTTTTTTGGGGCAAAGATTACAAACGGATCAATTTCGGCTGAGGAAATTTCAAACCGTGCAGAACTGAATCACAAAACACAAGTTTGTGGAGGCTTTTTAGAGGGTGAGTGTTCAAGTTTGGTTTCAAACTATTTTAAGTCAAAAAGAAAAAAGAAAGATTGTTAGATTAATCTAACAGTCTTTTTTCTTGCTTGACAAAGACAAATTAAAATAATAAACTTTGAGTATGGAAATGGTAGAAGATATCACTGAAACAGTGACAGAAGAAATTATTATTAATGCACAACCGGAGTTTGTGCAAAATTCAAATGAAGAAGTTTCGGCAAACTTTTTTGTTCTTTGTGAACAAAATGATGAGGGACTTGATAAAAACTTGTATGAATATAAACTTTTAGGAGTTCCAATGGTAAATTGGGTTCAAAGGGCGTGTCTCGCAAGACCGATGACGGTTAAAGTTCAAAAGAACGCAGATATAATTTCACTTGTTCGCCCATATGCAAATTCAGCAGATTACACTGTTGTTTTGTTTGCAAACACTCCGCTTGTTTCGAGTGAACATATTAAGGACCTTCTTGCGTTTGTTCAAAGAAAAAATATGAATGCCATGAAGCTGAAAAAAGGATATGTTTTCAATAATGAATACATTTTGAGTGTTGATGAACTTTATTCTGCAGATACATACAATTTTTCAACTGATGACTTTTTTGAAGTTAATTCGCTTGCAGATTTTGAAGATGCTAAGTATATTCTCAATGAAAAACTTGTAAAATTTCATGCTGGAAATTCAGTTGAGTTTTTGGGGCTCAATCAAAATATTGATGCGGGTGTTCAAATTGGTTATGCTTCAAAAATTTGTAGTGGAGCAACTCTTGAAGGTAAAACAAGCCTTGGAGTTGAAAATACAATTCGCTCGGCTGCAATTGTTGTTAATTCAAAACTTGGAGATAGTGTTGATGTTGGCGAAGGCTCAATCATTGTTAACAGCATTATTAAATCAGGTTCTAAAATTGGTGCTGGAAGCATAATTAAAAATTCAGTTATTGCACCTAATGCAAACATTGGAGAAGGAGCAAAAATTGCAGATAGTGCACTTTCAGAAAATTTAATTGTTGGAAATTTTGTGGTTGTTACTGGAACTAAAGTTATTGAAAATTTAAATGATGGCGAGGTTTTAACTCGCAAAGTGTAGGCAAAAATGAAACTTATTGTTGGGCTTGGAAATATTGGTGAAGAATATTCAAAAACTGTGCATAATGCTGGGTTTATGGTTATTGATAGGCTTGCTGAAATGATTTCAGCAAAATTTTCAAAACGCGGTTGTGATGCGGACTATGCAGAAGTCAATGTTTTTGGTGAAAAATTTATTTTGGCTAAACCAAGAACTTATATGAATGAAAGTGGTAGGTCTGTTAACAGTTTTTTGAAAAAATTTAAAATTGATTTAAGTGATGTTCTTGTGATAAATGATGATATTGATCTTGAACCTGGCAAAATTAGAATTAGAAAAGCGGGTTCAGCAGGAACTCACAATGGCCTTAAAAGCATTATTCGTGAAGTTGGCTCAGAAAATTTTGCACGAATAAGAGTTGGTGTTGGAAAACAAAAAGAACATCAAGATTTGGCTGATTTTGTGCTTTCAAAAATGTTTATGAGTGATGAGCAAAAAAGAGGGCTTGAAAATGCAACAATGGCTGTTTTTGATTATGTTAATGGAAAAACCATTGATGATATTATGACTAAGTTTAATGGGGCATAAATGAAAGAAAATATTTTGAATTTTGAAACACTTGGAAAAGGTTATAAAGATTTGATTGAGCAGGTGAAAAATAATAACTCCTGCTCAATTTTTGGTGTGCAAAATTCTATGCGTCCTGCATTGGTTTCTTCATTTGGTAAAAAAATACTCTATTTAACAGCAGACAATTTGATTGCCAAAAACTATGATGAACAGTTTTCAATGATGGGCTTGAAAACAGTTAGATTTTCTTCAATTTCAGATAGTTTTATTTATAAAAAAGCAAGCTCAACCGAACTTTATGCTGAAAGAACAATTGCGCTTTATAAAATTTTAACCGGAAAATTTGATGTTGTGGTTATTCCAATTCAAGCATTGTTTGATTTTTTACCATCAATTTCAGATTTTAAATCACACACCATCTCGCTTAAATCAGGAAAGGTGATTGAACCTGAAAAACTTGAAATCATTTTAACAGAAGCGGGATATAAAAGAGAAGATCTTATTGCTGAACCGGGGCAGTTTTCACGAAGAGGTGATGTTTTTGATATTTTTCCAATTAATAGCACAGAACCTTTTAGAATTGATTTTTTTGATACAGAAATTGAAAGTATTAAAATTTTTGATGTTTCAACACAGAGGGGAACAAAGGCTGTTAATGAAATTAAAATTTGCCCTTATTCAGACTTGTTTTTAACATCAGACGAAATTAACATGTTAATTTCAACATTAGAAAAGTTAAAGTTATCTACTTCCTCCAATGATGTTTCGCTTCAAACAATTTTTACAAGCCAAATTGATGAAATTATTTCAAGGCTTGAACTTAGAGATAGAAGTTACTGCTTGGATGTTCTTGCGCCTTATTTAAATGATTTTAGATCAACAATTTTTGACTATTTAAGTGCTTCTGGTTGTGACTATGTTACAGTGTTTGATGAGTGCAAACAGCTTTATGATTCAATTAAAAGTTATTCGCAAGAAGTTGGAGAAAGAATTCAAGAATTTAAGAATTCTAAAACTTTGATTTCGGGTGAAAAACCATGTTTCTTTTCAACAAAACAAGTTCTTGATTGTTTAAAGGAAAAGTGTTCAGTTGCATTTTTAAAAATTACCAATTCAAACAAATTTTTTGAGTCAAAGGCTGTTTTTAATTTTAAGACACTTCCTGGAAATAGATACACTCACAATTTAAAAGAGTTTTATGATGAACTTCGTGGATTTTTACTCAAAAAGTTTAGTGTTATTATTTTTGCTGGTGAAAAACAAAAAGCAGAAGAATTAAAAAAACAACTGAATTCACATGGTTTTGATTTAGACAATCAGATAGACTTAACAACGCATGGAATTTGTGTTCTTTCAAGTGGATATCAAACTGGTTTTGTGCTTCCAGAAGAAAAAATTGTTGTAATTGGAACATATGATATTTTTGCGAAGCCAAGAAATGCAAACAAGTTAAAAGTTTCAAGAGATAATGTTTTTTCAGTTCCAAAAGTGGGTGATTATGTTGTTCATCACTATCACGGAATTGGACTTTGTGAGGGGGTTACAAAGCTCTCTGGAAACTTTGGAACGCAGGACTATGTTGTGATTCGCTATGCCGGTGGTGACACACTTTATGTTCCAACAAGCCATATGGATATGTTGGATCGTTTTTCCGGCGCAGAAAAACCATCAAAGCTCAGCAAAATTGGTGGTCAGGACTTTTCTAATGTTAAAAACAAAGTTAAAGCTTCCATTAAAAAACTTGCAATAAATTTAATTGAACTATATGCAAAGCGAGAAAAAACCAAGGGTTTTGCTTTTAGTGAGGATACTGATATTCAACGTGAATTTGATAATTCATTTCCTTTCACTGAAACTGAAGATCAACTTTCATCTAGTGAAGAAATTAAGCGTGATATGGAATCAAGCAAAGTTATGGATAGGCTTCTTTGTGGAGATGTTGGTGTGGAAAAACTGAGGTTGCACTCCGCGCAGCCTTTAAAGCCATTGTTGATGGAAAACAAGTTGCATTTATTGCTCCTACAACGATTCTTTCTGAACAACATTACAACACTGCAAGATCAAGAATGATGAACTTTGGTGTTTCAGTGGAAGTTTTAAACAGGTTTAAAACACAAGCTGAAATTAAGAAAACTTTAAAGGGAATTTCAAGTGGAAAGGTTGATTTGATTTGTGGAACACACCGAGTTTTTAGCAAAGATGTTGAATTTAAAAATTTGGGTTTAATTATTTTGGATGAAGAACAAAAATTTGGCGTTGAAGACAAAGAAAAACTTAAAGTTAAATATCCAAATGTCGATGTTTTAACCCTTTCGGCGACTCCAATTCCAAGAACTCTTTCAATGTCTCTTTCTGGAATTCGTGACATAAGCATAATTTCAACACCACCAAGCGAAAGAATGGGAGTTCAAACCTATGTTACAGATTTTAGTGATGCGCTTGTGCGTGACGCAATAAACAGGGAACTATCACGAGATGGACAAGTTTTTGTTTTGTTTAACAGCGTTGAAAAAATTTATGCTTTTGCCGAAAAAATTAAAGCACTTGTTCCGGGGGCAAATGTTTTGGTTGCGCATGGCCAAATGAATTCAAAAACACTTGAAAATGTTATTTATGATTTTTATCACAAAAAGGGTGATATTTTGGTTTGCACAACCATTATTGAAAATGGAATTGATATTGAAAATGCAAATACATTAATTGTTTATGATAGCGATAAACTTGGACTTTCGCAGCTTTATCAAATTCGTGGAAGAGTTGGTAGAGGTTCAAAAATGGCATACGCATATTTCACATATCAAGGCCAAAAGATTCTTACGGAAGAAGCATATAAAAGGCTTGATGCGCTCAGTGAATTTTGTGAGTTTGGAAGTGGGTTTAAACTTGCAATGCGTGATTTAGAAATTCGTGGTGGTGGAAATATTTTTGGGGCAGAGCAAAGTGGGCATCTTCAAAAGATTGGATATGATATGTATGCAAAGCTTTTAGCCGACACTGTTAAAGAACTTATGGGTGAAAAAATAAGTGAAGAAAAAGATGTCGCGGTTAGAGTTGCTGTTGACAGTTATATTCCGGAGGAATATATTTCAACAAGTGAAGATAGGATGGTGGCGTATAAACGAATTTCTTCTGTTGAATCACTTGAAGATTGTCAAAAACTCACTCAGGAATTAAATTCAGTTTATGGAAAAGTTCCAAGTGTGGTTTCAAATTTAATTTCAGTTTCACTTGTTAGAAAACTTGCTGGAAAAATCAGTGCAATTGAAGTTCATTCCTACGGCGCAGAAGTGGATATTATTTTTGAAAAATCAACGGACATTACCAGCAATGAAGAAATTGCAGAGGCGATTTATAAGTTTAGAATGAATTGCACAATTGATCTGTCATCAAAGCCAATGATTAAGTTTAAAAGTGAGAGACTTTGCTCTGAAAATTTTGAATTAGTTAAGAAATTTTTAATTAAGGCAACTGAAAAACTTGCCATTAAATAGACACTTTTGTTCAAATTTGCTTATAAAACTAGTTTATTTATTAAATAAAAGGGTTGATTTTTGGCAAAATTATCGTTATAATTTCAAATGATTATACTTGGAGAATACTATGAAAAAGAAAATATTATCATTGCTTTGTGGAATTTTTATGGCTGTTTTCAGCATATTTTCACTTGGCGCATGCTCAACAGTAAAAACTAACACAGAAGTTGTAAATCAAGAATCTGCACTTGTTATTGATGGAAAAACCGTGACGCGTGGTGAAATTATCAGTGCATTTTCAACGTACTATCAAAATAATTCATCTGCAATTTCATCTGGATACTATTCAAATGATGACATTGAAGATGGTTTTTATATGTGGCTCACGATTCGTGAAATTATTGCCCAAAAAGCAAAGGCTGGGCTTTATAACGCTGAAACAAATCCTGATGGATACCTTTTCTATACAGATGAAGAGGCAAAAGATGTTTGGAATTCTGTTCTTGAATATGTTTATTCAAGAGTAAGCACTTATGAAAAAACAATTTATGAATTTGCAGGATATGATGAAGACAATTATCCAGTTTGGATTAAAGATGCTGAAGAGGATGAAGAGGTAACTTTGTTTGAATCTTATAAATCTTCTAAACCAGAAAATCCAAGTGCAGATAGAGCAAGTCGTTCAGTAAATAAACTTACAGATGATGAAGTAAAAGCAAAACTTGCCGAAGTTAAAAAATATGTTTTTGAATATGTTTCAGAAACAGATGATGATGGCAATGAAGTTAGACTGGATATTGATGAAACAGACTACATTAAGGGTGCTAGAGCACAAGCTTATTCAAAATGGATTGAGTCTCTTTCAACATCAGCTAAATCAACTGGAAAAAGTTTAGATGAAAAAACACTTGTTGAAAATCAGATTGTAGATATTTACAATGCATACTACAATTCAAAACTTTCAACACTTCTTCAAGAGTACTATAACAATGAGAAAGTTTTAACATCTTCAGAAATCTCTTCAAAAGCAATTGTTGAAGCATATTTGAATGAATATTTCACTGATCTTCAAACTTATAAAATTGAAGATGGCTATATTTCTGTTATGAATTCTCAAGATGGCGCAAGTTTAGTTCTTTATCATTTCAATGGAAACAACTATTTCTTTACAGTTCAGCATATTTTGGTTTCATATAACTCAAATCAAACTGACTACATTAAAACCTTAACTGGTTATCCAAGTGGAACATCTGTTGATTATGATGAGGAAATTGCATTAGAGTTTAGAACAAACAGAGAACTTTATACAGCAAGCGAAGAAACTGCTGGACAAATGTTAACTGAAATTAATGACGACCAAGTTGAAAAATTAACTTCAGTAATTGTTAAAGGTGATTATTATTTGCTTGGCGATGACGGAATTTATACTAAAGCAACTGAACAACCAGATGGCACTTATGTTGTTGATTCAACCACATATGAAAAAGAAGATTTAGTTCATATGGCAACAAAACAAAACATTTTGGATTCATATGATGAAACTTTCGCAAGCTGGAAAACAATTGTTTCAAATTATTTGTCAGCAACTGGTGATGAAAAAACTGCAATTGTTGATGCTCATGAAGATATGGATTATATTTTTGAAGTTGCCGATAATTTGGCCACTGAAACCGATGCTTTAAATGAAAAACTTGCATCTCTTTTGTTTGTTGAACTTGAATGGATTTATTCTGGTGATGGACTCAAAAATGAAATTTCAAACAAACTTGGTTATGTTGTTTCAAACTATCCAGATGAAAATGGCAACTTGGCAATGGAATTTGCTGTTGGTGCAAGGGCGTTAATGGCTGATATTGAAAATAGAATTATTGATATTGATGCAATTGTTGCATCAGGGAATGTTTCCTCTTTAACAAAAACTGTTGTTTCACAATTTGGATATCACATTTTAAAAGTTGAAAATGTTTATGATGCCGGCTCAAGTTTAATTGATATGTCAGGTTTAACAATTGACCTTGAAAATGAAGAATTTGTAAATGAAATGATTGAGAGAATGAAGTCAACTTATGTAAGCACTTCATCAAATGAAACGGTTTATGATTATTTCTTCGATTCAGTTTACTCTTCATTAACAGGTTCATCTGGAACTTATTTTGTTAATGCAGAATACAATTGGCTCAATGAGTATTATAACAGCGGAAAAATTGAATTTATTAATAAACTCTCATATTCGTCGCTTGTTAATGAAATTCAGTAGATTTAACATTAATTTCATAGGATTGGCAAATGGCAAAAAATAACAATGAAATTGAATTAGAAAGGGAAGCAGTAGATGAACCTACTGCTGTTTCTTCTAGTGCTGATTTGTCAACAACAGAAAATAAACAAGAAACAGAAGTTCAAGTTGAAAGTGAAAATTCTTTAGGCGCAGAAAAAGAGGGTATTGGTTTTTCTCAAGAAATCATTGATGAAAAAATGCAACAGGTTTTGGAAACACAAAACCCAAAAAAGAAGAAAAAAAGTATAATTGTCAACCTCATTTTGCTTGCAGTGAACCTGATTTTTATGTTTTTCACAGTGCGCAGTTTAATAAATAAAGTTGGAGACCAAAGTTTTTCTGGAATTATTGAGAACCAAGGAAATAAACTTTGGTGGCTGGCTGGTGGCGTTGGAATTTATGTTTTGTATATTTTGGCACAAATGCTTATGTATGTTGTGCTTATTAAAGAATTTACAAAGAGAAATAGGCCATGGCTTGCCTATGATGTTGCGGTTGTTGGAAAGTATTACGACAACATAACCCCATTTGCAGTTGGGGGGCAACCAATGCAAATTGTTAGGCTTACAAAAAATGATGTAACGCCTGGTGTTGCAACTAGCATTCCTATAATCAAAATGATTATAAATAACGCTGTGAATGTTATTATTGGAATTGCATTCTTTATTTTTGGAATCCCTTTAATTTCAGGAACGAACTCACTTCACAGACTTTTAATTATCATTTTTGAAGTTTTGGGTGTAATTGGGCTTGTTATTTATGCAATTGCTGTTATTTTTATGTTTTTGCTTTCGAGTGGAAGAATGATAACCAGATCAACAATCAGTGGAATCTTGCGACTTGGTTACAAAATGAAGATTGTTAAAAATTACCGTAAAACATTCAAAAAGCTTATGAACCATGTTGCTGAATATAAACTTTCAATGCACTACTTGTGGACGCATAAATTGCTTTTATTAAAAATGATTTTGCTTTCAGTTGTTGAATGCTTAACTTATGCAGTTATTCCATATTTTGTGGTTATGGCGTTTGCGCCACCTCTTGAAGTTCAGCCAGTAGTATTTTTGTTTATGTGCATAACTGAGTATTACATTTGTCAGATGGCAAGTAACTTTATTCCACTTCCTGGTGGAACAGGAATTATTGAAATTGCATTCATATTCTTGTTTGGAATTGTGCTTAGCAACAGCGTTGTTGTGTGGGCACTGCTTGCGTGGAGATTCTTATCTTATTACATTATTATTATTCATGGATTTGTGCATGAAATAATTCAAATTATTCATAACTTTAGAGTAAATGGAAAAACAAATGAAAAAAAGTTAAAGAAAGAGAAGATTGAATAAATCTTCTTTTTTTTGAATAAAAAATTTTCAAGTGTTAAAAATTTATGTAATGAAAGGGGGAATAATGAAAACTTTCTTACTTAAATTTAAACATTTTTTTAGAAGAAACATCTATCCAATAACTGTTGGGCTTTGTACAGTTTTGGTTTTGGGAATTATTGGAATTTCAGCTTATGGTGCAATAAAAAGTGAAAATGCAGCAATACAAACAAATAACATTGTTGAGCCAGCAAAAGAGGTTCCAGTTGAAGGTGATAAAGTTAATGATGATTCAAACAACAAAGATGAACATGAGCCCAATAAAGATGATGAAGAAACAAATGTCACCAACTCACCAAGTGTAATTATTTTTGATTTGCCATTTAATGGTGCTGAAATAACTAAAGAATATGCTGATGACAAACTGCTTTACGACAAAACAACAAAACTTTGGTGCACTCATCAAGGGATTGACTTTGCGTGCAGTGCTGGAACTAAAGTTAAAGCAGTTTATGATGGAGTTGTGACAAAAGTTGAAAGTTCAATGATGAATGGCACAGTAATTTATCTTGATATCGGTGACGGGGTTATTGTGGTTTATAAGGGGCTTTCAGCCGATGTGAAAGTGCAAGAAGGTGATAAGGTTAAAAAAGGCCAAGAACTCGGTGAAATTCAAGGGTTTTTAGCTGAGCAGGCTGATGGTGTGCATCTTCATTTAGAAATGTTCAAAAATGATAAAATTATTGATCCAACAGACTATTTTTCATTTAACAAATAAAAGGTGTCATCACCTTTTATTTTTGTTTGCCTTTTTTTTTAATTATTAATATAATAATTATGTATAGTGAGGCGAAAAATGAATAAAACAAAAATTGTTTGTACAATTGGTCCAGCATGTTCGGATCTTGAAACATTAAAAAAGATGATGAAGGCAGGTATGGATGTTGCTAGGTTTAACATGAGCCATGGCACACATGAAAGCCATAAAAAACTTATGGATCTTGTTAAACAAGCAAGGTTTGAACTTGGTCTTCCAGTTGCAATTATGCTTGATACTCGTGGTCCAGAAATTAGAATTAAACAATTTAAAGATGGAAAGGTTGTTTTGAAACACGGACAAGCTTTTGCGCTCACAACTGAAAATGTTGTTGGAGATGAAACTATTGTTTCAGTTACATATAGCAAATTGCCAACAATTGTTAGAGAGGGAACACGAATCCTTTTGAATGATGGATTTATTGAGCTTGTTGTTGTTAAAGTTACTGAAACGGTGATTCATACAAAAGTTGTTAACGGTGGTGAACTTTCAAATAATAAATCAATAAATATTCCAAGTGTTGAACTCAATATGGATTATCTCAGCAAAAACGATAAAAGCGACCTTGAATTTGGAGTTCAAGAAGGTGTTGATTGTTATTCAATTTCATTTGTTAATTCAGCGGCTGATGTTGAATGTGTTAGAAAGTTTTTGAAGAGCAAGGGACTAAATGATGCATTTATTATTTCAAAAATTGAATCAGCTAAAGGTGTTGAAAAAATGGAAGAAATTATTGCCGCATCTGATGGCGTTATGGTTGCTCGTGGAGATATGGGAGTTGAAATTCCATTTGAAAGACTTCCAAATGTTCAAAAAGAAATGATTGCAATTGCAAACAAACTTGGAAAATATTCCATAACAGCAACTCAAATGCTTGAGTCAATGATTGTTAATGCAAGACCAACAAGGGCGGAAATTTCTGATATCGCAAATGCCATTTATGATGGAACCTCTGCAATTATGCTCTCGGGTGAAACAAGCGCCGGGCAACACCCAATTTTGGCTGTTGAAACAATGCAAAAAATTGCAACAGAAACTGAAAAAACATTAGACAATAAAAAAGATTTCTTTAAAAATAATTTTGAGAGTAATGATGTAACTCAGGGAATTGGTTATGCAAGTTGCGCGCTTGCTTCAAGTTTAAATGCAAAGGCAATAATTGTGACAACAAACACTGGAACGAGTGCTGAGGCAATTTCAAGGTTTAGACCAAATGCAGATATAATTGCTTTAACCCCTCATTACAATATATTTTTCAGACTTGGAATGCTTTGGGGTGTTTATCCAATTTTAGATAAAGTTTATTTTAACACTGACGAACTTGTTAAATCTGCAAAGGAAAAAGCAAAACAATTTAAATATGTTAAAACAGGTGATGTTGTTATTCAAACTGCTAGTGTTGTTACTGGGGAATCTGGTTCAAATATGTTGATAGTAACAAAAGTATAATAGGAGAAATATGAAAAATACTCTAAAAAGGTTATTACTATTATTTCTAGTTGTGATTTGTCCAATCACAGTCTTTTTGACTGCATGTGGAGCAACGGCAACAAACACCGTCAACGGTGTTACATTTGTTTCTAAAAAATATGATGATGAAACCGGTTTTGCTGTTTTTGAGGTAGATTTAAATACTCCAACCAAACTGACTTACAAGGCGTCACCTTCAACTTGGTCTGGTTACACAGTAACTTACACAGTGGTTGGTGATGAGGGAATCAACCAGTCAAGATACACTCTTGAAAATGGTGAAATAACAGTAAGTGATGCAGCTTTTCAAAGAATTAGAGTTATGATAACAATCAATCGTCATTCAAGTTTTTGTTTCGTTCAATTAAAAGAGTACCCTTCATCAATAAAACTTGAACACAATGAAGTTGTGTTAAATGCTCATGGATCATACACAATTCCAGTTATTGGTGTATTTAATGGTGTTGAAAAATATATTTCAGATAGTGATTACAATTTTGAAATTTCAACTAGTGATGAAACAACGGTGTCTGTTCCTGATAAAACAAGGCTTAAAGTTACATCTTTAATGGATAGAGTTGATTCAGCGACGATAACAATTAAATTAAATGATACAACTGGTGAAAGAACAAAATATGAACTTACGCTTAAAGTTAATGTTGTTAAAAATGTTAATGATGGCTATGCAGTTACTGATGGAAAAGAAACTTTTGTTCAAGATGGTGATGAGTTTGATTTAAATCTTTCAGATTTAAACACAAATGAAAATGGCGATTATTTGTTTAACTACAAGTTATTCACATTCAGTTTGTCAGGATATTATGTTTATCCAAATATTGAATGTTTAACCAATCAAGGAAGATTGTGCGCTGTTGACAATGAAAATCATCAAATTATCATTGATAAAAATATTGATTTAAATACAGAAATTAAAATTGGTTTATGGACAAATTTAACAAAAACTGACGGAACTACATTTGGAATTACATTTACTGTAACAGTTAAATAAACTAATGCTATAAAAAGATGAGGAATTTCCTCATCTTTTTTTGTTGAAAATCAACTTTTTTTCAAAAGGGTATTGAAATTGATAAAAAGGTGTGATATAATATGGTTAATTGGTTATAAAAAATAAACCATCAAAAACTTGCAATCGCTGAAAATATCGGGATTTAGGTTTTTTTTGGGTATTTTTTTTGAGAAGAGTATTGACTTTTCTTTCCAATAGTAGTATAATGTGTTAAACAAAAAAAGGGAGATGGTAAAAATGAAAAAGAAGAATTTATTTTTATCTTTAATTTGTAGCATTTTGTTAACAATTGCGCTTGTTACTGTGACAGTTGTTAACGTTGTTTCACCTTTGAAATCAAAAGGTGGAAATTCTAACGTGCCTCAACAAACAGAAGAGGTTAATGTTGATCCAGGGGAGCCAGAAACTCCAGTAGTTGATCCAACTGCTGATTATGAACTTCATAACTCAACTGCTGATGGAACAAAAGAAAACGCATACTATATTTATGATGTTGAGTCATTCAATCTTTTGAAAGAACATGGAACTGAAAATGCATACTTTGAAGTTGTTGAAGATGTTGATTTTGCAGGTGTTGACTATGTAACAATTTTTGAAGATGAAGCATTTAACGGAATTATTATTTCAGGTAACAAAGTTCTTAAGAACATTCACATCACTGTAACTAAAGCAAATCTTGAATCATTCTTATTTGAAGATGGAACAGATTTTAGTGCAGCAATTGCAATTTTAGGAAAGGTTGATGGTGAAGCTCTTGAAACTCTTGAAAATGAAAAGGCAGATCTTGAAGCAGCTATTGCAGCAAAAGATGTTGAAATTGCTGATTTAGAAGCAACAGGGGATGCTGATGAAGCTCTTCTTGAAAGTCTTAAGGGTGAAAAGGAAACACTTGAAGCTGAACTTACTGCTAAAGAAGAAGAAATTGCAGCAAAAGATGCTGAAATTGCTGAACTTTTAGCTGATGAAAATGCTGATCAAGCAGAAGTTGATGCACTTACTGCTGAAAAAGATGTTCTTCTTGCTGAATATGATGCAAAAGCAGAAGCAATTGAAGCAAATAGTGCAAGAATTACAGAAGTTGAAGCAGCAATTGAAAATCTTGCAGAACTTAAAGCTCAAAAAGAAGATCTTGAAAACAAACTTGAAGCAAACGAAGTTGCTCATGGTGAAGCTGGATATGTTGAACTTAATGTTGAAGGCTTAGTTGTAACAATTACTGATGAAGCTTATGCTTACATGAAAGAAGGTTATGCAACAGATACAAACAATTCAATTAAACAAATTGTTGTTGCAGGTGTTGTTGGTTATGCTGATAATGCAACAATCGTTGTTAATGGTGATGTAACTGTTAATGCTGATCCATATGTTGTTTACAGTACTGCAGATGTTCAGGCTGAAAACACAATGGGTGGTGTTGTTGCAATTGCTTCAAACACAGTTGTTGAAAATTCAAAAGTTGTTGTAACAATCAATTCTTCAAAAGCAACTAAATCATTTGTTGGTGGTGTTGCTGGCTATGGTTACGGAGTTGAAGTAAGAAATGTTGATGTAAAAGTTAATTTAAATTCACACTTTGATCAAGCTCTTAGAGTTGCAGGTGTTGTTGGATTTGGCAGATCACTTGTTGTTGAAAATGCTAAAGTTGAAATCAACGCAATTGAAAACGCAGAAAGAATTAGCAACTATGCAATTATTGATGTTGAAAATGTTGACTCAAGAGTAACATCAATTGCAGGTATTGTAAACGTTGTTAGAGCAGATAATGATGATCAAAATGCAACAATTGAAAATGTTCAAGTAACAATCAATGCTGAACAAGATGTTGTTGTTGCAGGTGTTGTTATTGAAGTTAGATCAAGAGATACAGATCCATCAATTGTTCATGTGACAATTAAAGATGCTGTTATTAAAACAACTTCAAACACAAATGTTCTTAAACTCTTTGCAGTTGCAAAAGAACTCAAAAATGCAAAAGTAATTTTCACACCAGCTGACGAAGACGCTGAACCAATCACATACATTGAACTTAAAGGTGAAGTTTTACTTTCAAGCACAGATGAAAACAATCCTGTTGTTGCACTCTTTGCTAGAAACGCAAGAACAACTGGAACTCTTTCAAACAGAGTAACATATTACACAAGAAATATTCCAAGATACACAGTTTCAACTCAAATTCGTCAAAATCTTGGCAATGAAGATTCACTTTCATTTAATAACTTTGGTTCAATTGTTGATTAATTTGAAATGAAAAGAAGTGCTTAGTGCACTTCTTTTTTTTGCGCTTGATTTGTTTGACATAATTTGGTTAATTATTATATATTTATTATGTAATAATAAACGGGGGCGCAATGAAAAACTCAATTAAGTTAGCGTTAATCTTTGTTGGAATTGTTGTCGTTGTTATAGTCGGGGCAATCGCCGGCTATTTTGTCATTGAACAAAATAAAACTTTTTATATTTATGATTTAAGATTTGTGGAACCTGTTGAAAATGTTGGTGGATACATTTACACCAGTGATAGTGTGGAATATAAATTCATGCAAAATCAAACGGTTTATATGAGTTCAACTCAAGAAGATAAATTTCCAATTGCTGTTTATGTTTCAACGTCAAATGGAAGTAGAGATGTTGTTTTGTCTTCATCAAATCCAACTGTTGCAAGTGTTGTTTATGAATCATCAAGATGTTTTGTTAAATATTTAAGAGAAGGTGAGGCAACGATAACAGCAAAACTTGGTGCAGTTGAAGATAGTTTTGCAGTTTCTGTTCATAGCGAGCCCGCCGAAGAACTTACGGTTTATGACGTTAATTATTATGGAAAATATGCAAATTATTATCCAAACAAAATTATTTGCTATGCTGATAGCAATGAATATACATATGGTTATGTGGCTAAAGATGCATCCGGAAAAGAAGATGTAAATAATTCGTACCTAAGAGTCATGAATTCTTATAACAAAGATGTTTTTGAAAAAGTATACATTGATGCAGTTAGCAAAAATTTAGTTTTAGTCGCAAAAGATGGTTTAACCAGAAATGTTAACGAAACAATTGCAATACAATCATTTAACCAAAGTTCCGAAGGAATTAAGGTTGTTGCAAATTATTATGTTGATGTTTATATTGTTGCGTACACTCCAAAATTTATTGAAATGGAAGTTTCAACAAGTCCGGATTTTGATGATCATATCATTTTACTTGATAGGGAGTATGTGACAGATACAGAAGTTGAGGCTGATCCAACACTTATTGAAAATTATCTTGATTATCAAGAAGAAATTGGAAGAGTTTTGGCTCGTGGTGAAAAAGGAATATCAAATTTATATTTAACCGAAAAAGCCGATACGCTTTATGTAAGATTTAGAAAGGTTTTCACAAATGGTGATGTTGTTTATTTAAATCAAACAGATAACAATCATTTGATTACATGTGATGCTGGTTATTTGACAATTTCAGCAAATGGGCTTTATTATACACTTGTTTTGGATGATACTTATTTTTCATCACCGGGCAAAACCTTTGATATTGATGTTGAATTGACTGACGGATATGATGTTGAAAACACATTTAAAATTGAATATGCGGAATTTAATGTGGCAAACTTTAATAAATTCTATTCAAAAAATGAAGAAACAAATGAATATAACTACATCTATTGGGATGAGCGTTCACACTATGATGGCGAAATTTATATTGATGGAAAGCTTGTTGCTGTTGCAGGAATAACGGATTAGGTGAAAAATGGTTCCAGACACATTTATTGAATATTATTATGGGAAATATAAAAGTGTTGATTTACATCAAATGACAAAAGAGGAGTCCAGGGCTGAACTTGTTTACACATTAAATTCTCTTGATACAGATACAAAATGTTTGGTGGTGATTCATGGATATCATGGTGGAACAGTGATTAAAAATTTAGTTAAAAAAGAATTTAAACACCCAAGAATTGCTGAAAAGATTACTCTTGACGCTGCTAGAACAATATTTTTAATAAAAAGTTAAAAAATTTTGTTAAAACTATGGAATTTGTGAAACTTGTGTGTTATAATAATATTACTAAATATGGGGAGAAATGTGAAAATGGATATTTCAAAAAAAGCGCTTATAATTACACTTGTTATAAATTTATTAATTCTTTGTGCAGGTGTTGCATGCATGTTTTTACTTAACTTTAGTGTTTTGTCAATTGGATTATTTGCAGGAATTGCAGTTTTGGTTCTTGTATCTTCAATTTTAGTTTGGCACTACGGAAAGAATTTTAAGAAATAACATAAAAAATACAAGCCCTTTGGGCTTGTTTTTTTTTGTGCAAAAAATGAATAAAAAATCTCATTTGGAAAATAATTCATTTGAGGTTATATGGAAAAGAAATCTATTGCGGCCACAATATTGGTCATAATGCTAGCGCTTGTATTTTCAGTTGTTGGTGTCTGTTTTTCATCTTTTATTGCAAGTGCAAAAAAAATTGAGGTTCAAACGATAAAAATAAATTCATCAAATGGAATTGTTGTTTTTGTTGACGAAGAGAAAAAGCAAACAGCTAATGAGTTAAAACTTTCTGTCCTTGAAACCGGGCTAAAACCAGCTACTGGAGAGGTTGATGCAGAAACTGAAATTCCAACAACAGTTAATGATGAGGGAACAACTGAAGGATATTATGGCAGTGTTTTTGTTGAATCAACTGCTGATTTTTGGGTCACAATTTCAAATATTTCAATTAAAGGAAGAAAAGATGCATCACTAATTGAAAAGGAGCGTAAAAACATTTATATCACTATTAAAGGAGTTGAAAAAAGCACAAAGACATTTGAAGACAATATCGTTACACTTGGTAAAATTCAGGGGAGTGCGGATTTAATTGAAATTACAGTTTTTGTTTGGTTGGGTGCGCTGGCTGGTGACGATCTTGAGGGGGCAAAAATTAATTTTGATTTAAATTTCATAAAAGTCTAATTTTTTGGTGAGATTTTACCATACTATGAATATGAAGAAAAATTCTTTTGTTTTTGGTATGGCATTACTCGCCATTTTTAATATTTTAGGAAAAGTTTTTGGTGCAATTTATCGTATTCCTTTGGCAAAATTTCTAGGGCCAGAGGGAATGGGGGTTTATCAATTAATTTTTACAATTTTTGCACTTATTTTAACTTTAACAACAACTGGGATTCCGGTTGCTGTTTCAAAGCTAACGGCAGAATTTGATGTTTCAAAAAAAGCCAGTTCAAAAACACTTCTTTTGACTGCCAATATTTTCGTTTTAAGTATTTCACTAATTGCCTGCCTAGCGGTTTTTCTTTTTGCAGATAAGTTTGCCACTTTTCAAGGTTATCCTGATGCTTATTTTTGTTATTATGCAATTTTACCAGCAATCCTGCTTTCAGGATTAATTTCGGTTTTTAGGGGCTATTTTCAGGGTAAACTTAAAATGTTTCCAACTGCATTTTCAATTTTGGTTGAACAAGTTGTTAAACTTGTGATGGGATTGTTTTTAATCAAGAAACTTGCCTATAGGGGCATTAATTATGCAACATTTGGTGCTCTTTTAGGAATAAGTGCAAGTGAACTTGTTGCATTTATTGTTATTTTTACAATTTTTCTATTTTCTCATAAAGAAAAGGAGAAGTTGAAATCTAAATTTGAGATGGGTTTTAAAAGTATTTTTAAACTGCTTTTGAAAACATCGTTTCCTGTGACTGTTTCAGGTATAATTTTGCCACTTTCAAGTGTAATTCAAAGCTTTTTGGTTGTTAAAATTTTAAGTAAACAAATGGATATTTCTGTTGCAACTGGGCTTCTTGGAATTGAGTCGGGAGTGGTTGCCCCGCTTTTAAATTTTCCAGTTGCAATTGCCATTGCACTTTCAACTTCATTGATGCCAACTTTAACTTCTTTAATTGCAAAGAGGGAGACTGATAAAGTTGAAAAAACAATTTTAAAAGCTCACAAAATTGTTTTAAGTGTTTCGCTTGTAAGTGCTGTTTGTTTTGCGGTTTTTGCCGGCCAAATTGTTGATATATTATTTTCAAAAACACTTAATGTTGAAAATTTTTTAATTGCTGTTAAACTTGTTAGTTTAAGTTCAATAAACATTGTATTTTTGTCGTTAATTCAGGTTGAAACAGGCATTTTGCATGCAATTGGAAATATGAAATTTCCTGCAATTTCCCTTGCAATTGGAACCGTTGTAAAACTTACTCTTTCGGCAATATTATTATCTCTTCCGTCAATAAACATTATGGGCATAATAATTGCTGAAATTATTGCTTTTTTGTTAATTTTTATTTTGGACTATTATATGGTGAAAAAGTATACAAAATTTAGAATTTTTTCAGTATATAAAAGCGTTGTTATTCAAGCGGCTTTAATTGCGCTTATTTCGTTTATTTCAAACAAAATGTTTATTGAAATTTTTAGTGAAAAAATTGCTTTTATGTTAGCTGGTGGCATAGTGGTTTTAATTTACATAATTTCATATTATTTAATGTTTATTCGTGAAAAGCGAACTTCGGTTTTAGTTATGAAAGAATTAAAAAATTAGTTGAAAATGATGTTGTAATTTGATACACTTACTTTATGGTTAAAATAAAAAATATTGAATTGAAGTCTAATTTAATTTTGGCGCCAATGGCTGGATTTAGTGATGTTGCGTTTAGAAATTTATGTTTAAAAAATGGAGCCGGCCTTGTTACGACGGAGATGGTCAGTAGTAAAGCACTTTCATACGGGAACAAAAAAACTGAGGAACTTTTGGTTACGCTTGATGATGAAGTTCCAAAGGCTGTTCAAATTTTTGGGCATGATCCTGAGGCAATGGCAGATGCTGTTAAAAATCCATTGCTTCAAAAATTTGATATAATTGATATAAATATGGGTTGTCCAGCACCTAAAATTGTTCGTAATGGTGATGGTTCAGCGCTTTTAAAAAATTTTGAACTTGCTGAAAAAATTATTCGTGCATGCACCAAAAACACTGATAAACCAGTTACTGTTAAATTTAGAATTGGTTATGGTGCATCAAGTAATGTTGCAACAGAATTTGCACAACTTTGTGAAAGAGCAGGAGCGGCGGCAATTACAATTCATGGAAGAACGACTGCGCAGGGTTACGCTGGAAATGTTAACTATGATGCAATTGCACAGGCAAAAAAGGCTGTAAAAATTCCAGTTTTTGCTAATGGAAATTGCTTAAACCGAGAAGATTATTTAAAAATTTTAAATGAAACAGGTGCTGATGGAATTATGATTGGAAGAGGTGCGCTTGGAAGACCTGAAATTTTTAATGAAATCTTAACAGGAAAAGAAACAAAAATAAATAAACTTGATCAAATTAAATTTCATTATGAAACTTTGCTTAAATTTTTTCATGAAAGGCAAGTTGTTTTGATGATGAGGGGACACATTTCATCATACATGAAAGGGAAATATAAAAATGTTGAAGTTTTAAAATCAATTCTTAAAATGGAAACATATGATGAAATTTTGCAAACTTTAACAAAAAACATGGCGTAATGCTTGAAAATATGGGTTGCTTTGTTGACAATCCGTATTTTTTTTAATTATAATATATTCGTAGAATAATAAGTTCTATAAAACCATTATTGAGGTTAAGTTATGAAGAAAAATTTTAAAGATATAGATGTTGCGGGCAAAAGAGTTTTTGTTCGCGTGGATTTTAATGTTCCACAAAATGAAGTAGGAAAAATTACAGACGACACGAGAATTCGTGCTGCTCTTCCAACAATAAATTATTTAGTTAAACAGGGAGCTAAGGTTATTTTGTGTTCACACCTTGGTCGTCCAAAGGGTGTTGTTAATGAAAAGTATTCACTTGCACCTGTTGCAGAACGTCTTTCTGAACTTTTAAATAAAGAAGTTAAAATGGCAAAAGACGTTGTTGGACCAAGTGCAAAAGAACTTACATCAAAAATGCAAGATGGCGAAATTGTACTTCTTGAAAATGTTCGTTTCCATGCTGAAGAGGAAGCTAATGATGATGAATTTGCAAAAGAACTTGCAAGTCTTGCTGAAGTTTATGTTAATGATGCATTTGGAACGGCTCACAGGGCGCATGCTTCAACAGCAGGAATTGCAAAATATCTTCCAGCAGTTGCAGGGTTTTTGATGGATAGTGAAATTGTTGCGCTTTCAAATGCAACAAACAATCCTGAAAAACCAGTTGTTGCAATTTTAGGTGGTGCAAAGGTTTCTGATAAAATCAATGTTATTTTGGCACTTATGAAAAAAGCCAATGCAATTTTAATTGGTGGAGCAATGGCAAACACATTCCTTGCAGCAAAGGGCTATAGTGTTGGTTTTTCAAAATATGAAGAAGATAAACTTGATGTGGCAAAAGAAATCATGGAGCAAGCTGAAAAACTTAATGTTAAACTTGTTTTGCCAGTTGATGTTGTTGCTGGAAGTGAATTTTCACCAACAGCAAAGCGTAAAACTTTTGCTGCAGATGCAATTGCTGATGGATATCAAGCAATGGATATTGGTAAAAAAACATGCAAACTTTTTGCGAATGAAATCAAACATGCAAAAACAGTAATTTGGAATGGACCAATGGGTGTTTTTGAATTTAAAAAATTTAGAAAGGGAACTTTGGCTGTTGCCAAAGCAGTTGCTAAAAGTAATGCAGTAAGCATTGTTGGTGGTGGTGATAGCGTTGCAGCAATCCAAGAACTTGGATTTGCCAATAAAGTTACGCATCTTTCAACAGGTGGTGGTGCAACACTTAAATTTTTAGAGGGCGCAAATCTTCCAGGTGTTGCAGTTCTTCTTGATAGAGATGAAGATAAAAAGGCTGTAAAAACCCCTGATTTTGCTGCTCGTGACAATAAAACCGTTGAAAAAGCAACAGCTAAAAAAACACCTGCTAAAAAAGCGGCAAAAAAATAAGATTTTGAGGTGAATATGGAAAAACTTATAGTTGCAAACTGGAAAATGAACAATGATTTTGCAGATATTCCTGTTTTTGTTAAGTATTTAAAGAAAAATGCAAAAACAGAAAAAGGGCTTGTTGTTTGTGTTCCATCAATTATGATTAATGAATTTAGCAAACAGGCAAAAAAACTTGCTGAAACAGGTGCTGAAAACTGTTATTTTGCTGAAAAAGGTGCCTATACTGGCGAAATTTCTGCAAAAATGGTTAAGAGTGCTGGTGCAACTTATGTCATTATTGGTCATAGTGAAAGACGCCATATTTTTGGTGAAGATAATAAAATATTAAATAAAAAGCTTTCTGCCGCGCTTGTTGAAGGCCTTAAAGTTATTTTTTGTGTTGGTGAAACACTTGAAGAAAAGAGTAAATATAAGTCAGTTTTAAAGAAACAACTTGTTGAAGGTTTAAAAGGAATTCAAAATTTTGATAATGTAATAATTGCTTATGAGCCAGTTTGGGCAATTGGGACTGGAAAAGTTGCCACAACTGCAGATATTGCGAAGGTTCATGCATACATTAAAACTGTTTTAAACGAAGAGTTTAATGTTGATCTTCCAATTCTTTATGGTGGAAGCGTAAAACCATCAAACAGTGGTGAAATTTTAGCGCTTGCTGATGTTGGAGGGGTTTTAATTGGTGGAGCTAGCTTGAAAGCTGAAGATTTTATTGCAATTGCAAAGAGCAGATAATTTAGGAGATTAAAATGAGAGAGTTTGTTCAAATGTTTTTGATTTTGGCTCAAACATCAACTGAAAAAACTATGACCATTTTGGGTGTCACATTTTTTGGTGTGTTTCTCTTTTATTTAATTTTGGATTCTCTCATCAAGGGAAAACTTGTTCCTAAAAAGGGGCCAATTCGTAGTTTTTTGATATATTTGTTTATTTTGGTTATCATTGCAATTATATTGCTGTTAATTTATTATAAATAACACTTGAAATTTATATTTAATGTATGTTATAATTTGCCTTGCTAGGAGGAGTCATGTTTAATTTTGTTAACTTAATTTGTGCTGATGAGCAAACTGGAGTTGCTGATTGGATTGTAAAATCTTTCCCAATAATTGAAATTGTTATTATGTGTTTGTTGCTTGTTCTTTCAATCGCAATGATAATTTTAACCATTATGCAAAAATCAAACACCAATGGTGTTTCTGCAATTTCTGGTCAGTCAGACACTTTTTATAATAGAAATAAGGGTGCAACACTCCAAGGAAAAGTTAAAACTTTAACAATCATCACAGCGGTTTTAATTTTTGTTTTGGTAATTGTATTTTTAGTTCTTTCAAGAATTTATCGTCCATGGTAAATCAAACGCAGAGTAATCTGCGTTTTTTTATGCATATTTTTATTATTTATTGCAAATCATATTATTAAAGGAGAAAAGGTATGGTTGTAATAAATATTATAGCACTTTGCATTTTAATTCTTGGTTCAATAAACTGGTTTACAGTAGGCGTTTTTTCGTGGAATTTGCTTGCATGGATTTTTGGCGCAGGGATCTTCATTAGAATTTTATATGCAATTGTGGGTATTGCTGGAATTTGGCTTTTAATTCAACTAATTGTTAGAAGAACCAGACTCTTTGGCAGAGATGAAACCACAATAAAATAAAAAGATTGGATTTACCAATCTTTTTATTTTGACATTTGCCGTTTTTAAAGATATACTGATTATACATATACTTGCTAGAAATTTAGTTTAAGTGAGGAAAAATATGATAATCACAATGACTGGAAGACCATGCAGCGGCAAAAGTGTTATTATTGAATATCTTGTTGCAAACCATGGTTTTAAAAGGTTTAGTGCGGGTGAAATTTATAGGAGAGTTGCGCAGGAGCGGGGCATAGATGTTTTAGACTTAAATCGACTTCATGATTATTCTGTTGACAAGCTTGTTGATAGTGAAATAATTAAGTATGCAAAACAGCATTTTGAAGAAGATATAATTTTTGATAGTAGAATTGCTTGGCATTTTGTGCCTGAATCATTCAAGGTGTATGTTGATGTTGATGATGATGAGCAGGTTAGAAGATTTTTAAATGTTCACCGTGATACAGAAATTACAAATGTTTCACCTGAAGAAGCAAAAAAACGCCTTGATGAAAGATGGAAACTTGAAAATGACAGATATATGGATATGTATGGTTTCAACAATCTTGATAAGTCGCAATATGACCTTGTAATAAACAACACAACTTCAACTGTTGAAGAGTCTGCTGAAAAAATTTATAACGGGTATCTTCAATATGTAAAATCCAGGGAAAATAACTAAAAAATAAACAAAAAATCCACTAAAAATGGATTTTTTATTTTTTTGCAAATATTTTTATTTTTTAATTAATTATTTTTTAATTTTTAAATAGTTTTAACTATTTATTGTTTGACCTGCACAAAAGTTTTTACTATAATGAAAGGGTAAAATAGAGTAGGAGTGGAATATGGCAAAGTATGTTATTGTTGTTGGTAGTTCAGTAACAAATGTTGGGAAAGGTGTAATTGTTGGAAGTCTTGGAAGGCTTTTTAAAAATAGAGGACTTAAAGTTGATGTTTTAAAATTTGATCCTTGCTTGAATGTGGATTTTGGTACAATGAGCCCATATCAACATGGTGAGGTTTTTGTTACAAATGATGGAACAGATTGCGACCTTGATATTGGCCATTATGAAAGATTTTTAGATGTTGCACTTTCAAAGGAAAATAATGTTACTGTTGGAAGGCTTTTCACAGATGTTATTAACAAAGAAAGGCAGGGAAAGTATGTTGGAGCAAGTGTGCAATCAATTCCTCATGTTTCAGCAGAAGCTAAAGAACATATGCTTGCTTTAGGAAACACCGATGCTGATATTGTTTTGGTTGAAGTTGGTGGAACATTAAATGATTCAGAAACATCAATTTTGCTTGATGCAGTTAGAACACTTCGAACTGAAGTTGGAACTCAAAATGTATTTATAGTTTTGGCTGACATTTTGCCAAGAATTGAAGTTATTCATGAAAATAAAGTTGAAGCACTTCAAACATCTGTTAAGCTTTTAAATGTTTTGGGGCTTCAACCAAATGCACTTGTTTGCAGAACAAAAAGTAATGTTAAATTTACTGATGATGTTAAAGCAAGAATTGCAAGACGTTGCTATTTAAATGGTGCGGAATATGTTATTCAAGAGCCAGATGTTGAAACAATTTATGAGGTTCCACTTACTTTCCAAGCTCAAGGCTTTGATAGTTTAATATTGAAATATTTTGGAATAAAGGAAAATCCAATTGATTTAAATTCTTGGCAATTTATGGTTAATAATTTTAAATCAAATTATCAAGAACTTAGAGTTTGCATTGTTGGAAAATACACAAAGGTTCCTGACGCCTACATTTCAGTTGAAGAAGCAATTCGTCATGCGGCATCATTTAACCATGTTAAAGCGAAAGTTGATTTGATTGATGCTGAAGATATTGAGGAGTTTGGTGTTGATAGGTTCTTGAGAGGCGCAAAAGCAATTATTGTTCCATCTGGCTGGGGAAATAGAGGTGTTGATGGAATGATTAAGGCAATTGGATATGCTCGTGAGAATAAAATTCCATATCTTGGAATTAACTATGGCATGGAACTTGCTGCTATTGAGTTTGCAAGGAATGTTATGGGAATTAAAGGAGCCAACACAACAGAAGTTGATCCTCAAACTGAATTTCCAGTTATTGATATCATGGAAGAACAGAAAAAACTTGTTTTAAATGGAAAAACCATGAGAGTTGGTGCATTTAATTGTGCTCTTGATCCAAACTCAATGTCTGCAAAACTCTATGGAAGTGAACTTATTTCAGAGAGACATAGACACAGATATGAGTTTAACAGTGCATTTTATGAAAGGTTTGAGAAGGAAGGAATGGTTGTTGCCGGAATGAATCCAGAAACAAAATTGGTTGAAATTTTGGAACTTAAAAATCATCCATTCTTTATTGGAACAATATTTGTTCCTGAAATGCTCTCACGTCCAAATAAGCCACACCCATTATTTTTAGGACTTTTGAATGCAGCAAAAAGCGTTAGGTAGTTTGCTAAAATAATTTATATTTTTGAATTTTATATTTTGTAAAATAAAACACTCTAGCTTAAAAAGCAGAGTGTTTTTTATGTAATTGGTATATTTTAGGCATTATTCCGTAAATTTGTAGAGTTTTTTTTGTAAAAATAAATTTAATTTTTTATGCAATATGATAAAATATTTTTGTAAGCGGAGGTTGATATGGATTATAACAAAATTGGTAATTTTATAGCAGTTGAAAGAAAATCTCAAAAAATGACGCAGGCGAAGCTCGCAGAAAAACTTTTTGTGAGCGAAAAAACAGTTTCAAAGTGGGAAAATGGCAACGGCCTTCCCGATACAAATATTTTGCCAAAATTGTGTGAAATTTTAAATGTTAGTTTAAATGAACTCTTGAGTGGAGAAAAAAATATTAGCGAACACGACAAACAAAATGACAAACTTTTACTTGGAATTACACAGGAATTAGAACAAAAAAATAAAATCATTTGGCTTTCAATGTGGGTGATAATGATTGTGAGCATGACGGCACTTTTTGCTGGACTTTTGATTGCTGCTTTTTTGATTCCTAATGGAATTTGGCAGATTGTAACAATTGTTGGAGTTTGTATTATATTTTTAATCCCTTGTTTTTATGCACTTAAACTTGAAGTAAGTGTGGGTGTGTATAGATGTAAAAATTGTGGATGTGAAATCGTTCCAACTTATTTTGATGCATTAAAGGCAATGCATATGGGAACAACCCGCTATTTAAAGTGCCCTAAGTGTAATAGGCACACATGGTGCAAAAAGATTTTAAAGAAATAAATTTTTATGTGTTAATTCTTCAATAAAAAATCCAAGAACAGTTATTCTTGGATTTTTTTATTTAAATTTATTGTTCTCTTTTGATTGCAATCATGTGAACTCTGTTCATATCAGAAATGTTTGAAATAGGGGAGAAATTGGCATCTGTGGTAATTAAATAACGATAGCCCGAAGATTTTATTGCATTAACAAATTCTTGGTTTTCAAAGAAGTATTCAATGGTAATATTTTCAGTTCTTTTGAATTTTGAATCATAGTTTGAAATGCTATATTCTTTTTCAGTTGTTGATTTGTTATTTGGATTTATGTTTATATAGTAGATATCAGCAATTTCAGTTTTTGAAACACCATCAGATGTTACGCTTTTAATGTAGTCAAGTTTATCACTTTCACTGTATGTAACTTCATTCCAATATTGAAGTTTTCTTTTTGTGTAATAATCAAATATAAAAATTCCACCATCATTTAAATGATTGTAAACATTTGTGAAAAATTGTTGAACTTCTTCAATTGAAGAAAGGTAGTTAACTACATCATGGTTACATGAAATCAAATCATATTTTCCTATTTTATCAAAATCATTGAGGGAACTTTGTTTAATGAAGTTCATGTTTCTGTGTTTTTGTTTATTATATTCAATATAACTGTCCAAAACTTCAGTTCCAGTGCAGGTTTTTCCATTTTCTTCCATAATGCTTAAAAAGTTGCCTGAACCGCAGTAAATATCAAGTACTGTATTAATTTTAAGACCTTGATTTTTTGCAAAGGTTAAAACTTTTTTTGCAATTCCTTCAGAATATCCACCTTGGTTTTCATTCCATGCAATTGCAAAAGATTTATCTTGATCAAGGGAAGTGTTTTCAATTAATTCATCATCATTTTCAAGTTCCAAACCCATTTGTTTTTCTTCCATGTTATTTCCTCCTTGCAATTACATAAATTCTTTCAACCCCATTTGTTGATGAAAGTGGATTTAAGTTTTTATCAACAAGTTGAACATTTTTCAAACCACATTTTTTGAGTGCTGCAACAATTTGGTCAGTTTCATAATATGACTCAACCATGATGTCACGAGTTTTAATCATGTAATTTTGATAATTTATGTAATAAGTGTAGTTAATAACAGTCTTGTCATAAAGTCCGGATGAAACATTTGTTAAACAGTCAAGCCAACTTGAAGAGGTAAATGTTGTTTCGTTCCAATTTTGAAGTTTATCTTTTGTATAGAAGTCAAAAATAAACATTCCATGACCGTTTAAATGTTTTGTTACATTTTTGAAAAAATCAACCCATTCATCAAATGTTTCAAGATAGTTAACAATATCGTGAGTGCAGGTAACAAGGTCAACTTTTCCTCTCATAGGAATTTCATTAATACTTTTTGTTAAATAATAGGTTATTTCAGGATATTTTTCTTTAGAATATTCATACATTCCTTGTCTTGTTTCGGTTCCGAAACATTTTAAACCATTATCTTTCAAATACCCTAAGAGGTTTGAAGAACCAAAGTCAATATCAAGAACAGATGAAAGTTTAATTTTGTTTTCTTCTGCATAATTTAAAATTCTTTCCGCAACGCCTTGAGCAATGTTGCCTTGATGATTGTCCCATGCTCTTGCAAAATCTACACTAACTTGTTGTGAATCCATATTTGCTCCTAATTTTTCATTTTCTAAATTCATTATAGCATAGTAATTTTTTTTTAAAAACAAATTTTGATTAGTTTTTTCTATTTGTAATTTTTTTTGAAAACATTATACTAGAATTATGAGAAAAATTTTGCATGTTGATTTAAATAGTTTTTATGCGAGTGTTGAGTGTCTGCTTGATGAGTCAATTCGCGAATTTCCAGTTGCTGTGTCTGGTTCCCAAGAAAACAGGCATGGTGTTATTTTAGCAAAAAATAATTTAGCGAAAAAACTTGGAATAAAAACAGGAATGACTGTTTATCAAGCTAAAAAACTTGCACCAAATTTAGTTGTACGTGAAACTCATTTTGACCAATATGTGAAATATTCCAAGGCGTTTAAGGAACTGCTCACTGAATATACTGATTTTGTTGAATCTTTTGGAATTGATGAAGCTTGGATGGATATTACAACATGCAGAAAATATGGGGGTGATGCGGTCAAAATTGCAGAAGAAATTAAAAATCGTGTAAAAAATGAACTTGGTTTAACTGTTTCAGTTGGAGTTAGTTTTAATAAAATTTTTGCAAAACTTGGAAGCGATTTAAAAAAACCAGATGCAGTTACTGTGATTTCAGTGGAAAATTACAAAGAAAAAATTTTTAAACTTCCAGTTGAAAATTTAATTTATGTTGGGAAAGCAACAAAAACTAAACTCAACAAGCTCATGATAAAAACCATTGGTGATTTAGCAGTTGCTGATGAAAAACTATTGATAAAGCACCTCGGAAAATGGGGATCAATTTTAAAAGCATATGCCAATGGAAAAGATAATGGGGAAGTTAAAAAGTTTTCCGAAAAAGATGAATATAAATCAATTGGAAACAGCTTAACATTTTATCGTGATTTAGATACTGATCTTGATGTTGAAACACTTTTAATTTTACTTTCTGAAAGTGTGTGTTCAAGAATGATTGATTACGGCTATAAATGTGCAAGAACAGTTTCACTTTTAATTATTGACAATTTGCTTAATTATACTGTTCGAATGGCAAAATTTTCTGTTCCAACAAATCTTTCAAGTGAGGTATCTGCAAAGGTTATGGAACTTTTTAAAAAGAATTTTAATTGGACTCAAAAAGTGCGTGGACTAGGTGTAAGTTTGTCGGATTTCACAGATGAAGAACAATTAACTTTTGATTTTGATTTAAAAGATCGCAATAAAAAAGAGAAATTGGAGCAAACTGTTGAAAATTTAAGAAAAAGGTTTGGAAGAACATCAATAAACAGGGCAGTTGTTTTACGCGAAGAAAAATTTATGGAACTAGATATAAAAGAAGGCCACAGTCACGGAACACTTGGAAAACATAAGGGCTAGTCAACTTCAACAAACCATGTGTATCCATCAAGCCACATAAAATGAGTTTTTTGATTGATTTCGCATTTAAATCTAATTCCAGTGCCGCCGCCTTTTAAGCTGGCGGCCTTTCTTCTTTCTAAAACTTTTTGAACGGCAAATTGTTCACCATTCCAAAAAAATGAAAGAGGGGAAATAACACCATCTTCATTCATTTTTGCAATGACACATATATTTTTACGCATAAAAAAATTATGCACAAAAAAAACACATCTAAACAGATGTGTTTTAATTTTAACCAAGTTTTGTTCCACATTCTGGGCAGAATTTACTTTTTCCAACTTCAGCCCCACAATTTGGACATTTTCCCTTTGCCACAAGTTTTGTTCCACATTCAACACAGAACTTTGCACCTTTTGGATTTTCAGCTCCGCAATTTGGACAGAATTTTGCGTCTGCAGATTTTGCAGTTTTTGTTTCACTTGATGATTTAAGTGATTCTTTCATCATTTCACCAAGGGCAAGACCAGTTCCGAGTTGAGTTCCAACGCCCGCTGCGCCGCCTTCGTTTTTAGCAGCATCACGAATTGCATTTGCTGATTGATATTTTACAAATGTGTCCATTTTATCAGCAAGAACACCCATGCTTGATCTTGTGTCAATAGCCTTTTCAACTTCTTCAGGGAAGGAGATATTTTCAATAACAAGATTTGTGAGTTTCAAGCCAAGGTTTGCAAATGTTTCACCGAGTGTTTCAGATGTGATTTTTGAAAACTCAAGCAAGTTGCTTGCAAGGTCAAGTGCAGAAATTTTTGATTCAGCGATTGTATCTGAAATTGTTGAAACAACAATTGATTTAAGATATGAACCAATATCACTTGTTGTGAATGATGAATTTGTTCCAAAAAGTTCTTTTAAAAATTTTGCAGCATCATCAACTCTAAATGCATAGTTTCCGTATCCACGAAGTCTAATTGTTCCAAAATCAGCATCTCGCATTGTGATTGGGTTGCTGGTTCCCCATTTTTGATTTGTGAATTGTTTTGTGTTAACAAAATAAACATCAGCATAGAATGGTGATTTAAATCCATATGCCCAACTCATAAGTTGAGTGAGGATAGGGAGGTTGCTTGTTTGAAGTGTATACATTCCAGGTCCAAAAACATCTGCAATTTTTCCTTTGTTTAAGAAAACTGCAACTTGTGATTCACGAACTGTAAGTTTTGAACCATACTGAATTTGTCTTCCATCCATTGGATACTTGTAAACCATTGTATCAGAAGAATTATCAACCCATTCGAGTGATTTTAATAAATTAGTTTTAAAAAAGCCCATATTGCCCTCCATTTTCTAATTTCATTATATCATAATTATTTAAATATGCAAATATTTTGACGATATTTTGTAGGTGATTTTTTTTTGATATGATATAATGAATTTGTTGGTAATTATGAAACAAAAATCAAATGAAAAAACAATTAATAATAGATTAAGCAAAACAAATATTGCACTGATGACAACTCATGGTTTAAATAACATCATCAGTATTTTTGTTGGCACATTTTTGGTTTCGTATATTTACTCAATTTCTGAGAACTATGTTTTGAATGTTGGTTTGTTTTATATGTCCAATTATCTTGTTATGGGTGTTGTGATGTATTTTGTTTCTGTAATGATTGACAGAACCAATAGAGTTTCGCTTTATCGTATTGCAGTTTTGATTAGAACAGTTTTCATTGTAATTGTTCTTTTTACCGGAAGACAACTTGCTGGACTTGTCATTTTGGCTGGTGCACTTTATGGAATTTCGGAGGCATTTTATTGGGGAAGTTATAACTTGATGAAAAATGAACTTGTTAGAAGAAGCTTGATGCCAAAATTTGCAAGTTATCAAAAAGTTATGACAAAAGTGGGAGATTTTGCAATTCCACTAATTTTAGGAAAGATTATTGATGCAGATTCATTTAAATCAAGTGCAATAATTATTTTGATAGTGGTTATTTTAGAGTTAATTAGCACAATGTTCATCATTTCTCAAAAACCAGATGGCTCATCATTTGATATAAAAGGATTTTGCAGAAATGTTAAAGGATTAGGCGAGAAAAAATATTTTGTTAACACTGTGCTAATTTTAACTTGTTTCGTTGGTGCAGTTTCAGCAATTAGCGTTTTAAACACAATAATAACGATGTTAACATATGGAAGTAATTTTTCACTTGGAATTTTCACATCAATTTTTTCAGTGGCCTCACTTGTTTATTTTGTCGTAATTAGCAAGTTTACTAAAACCGGCAAGCGAAAAGTTTTGTTTTTAATAACTGCATTTGTTCCAATGATAGCTTCAATTGTTTTGATGATTTATTTAAATCAAATAACTACTGCAATTTTTAATGGACTATATTCAATTTTAAGTGTAACATATGACCACACTTATGATATTCATAGAAATGCAGTTATGAAAAACTTTAATATGTATGATGATATTGCAGAATTTCAGTGTACAATTGAAGTTATTATGGAATTTGTTAGGGCAGTGATTTTTGGTTTAATGGCAATTATTGGCGCACTTGGTGCAGGGTTTGGATCAGGTGGAATGATTATTGCGCTCAAAGTAATTTTAGGTGTGTCAGTGCTTGCGTATGTGTTTGCAAATTTTATTTTAATGAAATATGAAGATAAATTAGTTGAAAATAATTTAGCGTAGGAATGTATGAAAAAAGAAAGAAATTTTGACAGCAAATTCACGGTCTCAAATATTGCACTTCTTGCGACTCACGGAATTTATATTGTGAGTGATATTTTTGTGTCAACTTTTTTAATTTCATACATTTACTCAATTTCATCAAACTATGTGTTTGATATTGGGCTTTATTATTTATTCACATATATTGCTTGTGCATCACTTATGATAATTTTTTCAATTTGGGTTGATCGAACAAATCGAGTTGGATTTTATCGTGTTGCCACAATTGCAAGGTCTTTGTTTATTTTCTTGATAATTTTCTGGGGAAATAAGCTTGCTCAAAATGTAATTTTGGCTGGATTGGTTCATGGAATTTCACTTGCACTTTATTGGAGTAGTTTTAATTTGCTGAAAACTGAAACAATAAGAAAAAATACAGTTGGAAGATTTAGTTCTTATCAATTTATTGTTAGTAAAGTAGTAACAATAGTTGTTCCAATTGTGTTTGGAAAAATTATTGATGCAGATTCGTTTAAAACCAGCGCAATAATCAATTTGGTTTTGGCTGTTATTGGAATTGTTGTTTCGTTGTTTATAAGGTGCGACAAACCTGATGGATCAGCATTTGAATATAAACGATTTATTGATTTTATCAATAATTCTGGCAAATATAAGCCATTTATAAAAAAGTGTCTTCACATGGGATATTGTTATGGAATTGGGAAAGTAACAATTCCACTTAACACAATTTTAATTATGCTTGCGTTTGGTTCAAATTTTTCACTTGGAATTCAGTCAGGTTTAGTTGCTGCAGTTGGAATTTTTACGGTGGTTTTTGTTAGAAAATTAACTAAGCAGGGAAAGCGTAATTGGCTGTTTTTAATTGGAATTATATTTCCATTGATTTCTGCCGTTTTGTTGGTTTTTAAACTTGATATTGTAACTGTAACGATTTTTAATTTTACATATAACATTTTCTTTGTTGTTTATGATTTAATTTATGATACTCATCGAGGATATATAGTTAAAAAACTAAACATGAGGGAATTTATTGCGGAATATCAGTGCACTATTGAAGCTGGAATGGATATTGTTAGAATTTTTGTTTTTGGAATAATGACATTGGTTGGTTATATAGTTGGGAAGTATTATCCTAATTCAATGAATTTGGCAATTGAAGTTTTAATTATTTTGTCAATGTCAGCGTTTGTGGTCATTAATGTTATGCTGGCTGGTTATGAAAAAGAATTTGAAAAACTTGATTTGCACCAATAAAATTCAGTTATAGTTAGCCTAAAATTTTGTTATATGAAGTGTTGATTATTAGTTTTTAATTAGAGTTTGTTTTATGCTAAAATATTATTGTAAGTTACTATGGAGGAAAATATGGATTTAGTTATTATGGCTGCGGGAATGGGCAGTAGGTTTGGCGGACTTAAGCAAATTGAGCCAATTGATGAATACAAAAATTTTATTATTGATTATTCAATTTATGATGCAATTAGAAATGGCTTTGACAAAGTTGTATTCATAATTAAAGAAGAGAATTATGAAATTTTCAGAGAAACAATTGGTAAGAGAATAGAGGGGAAAATTAAGGTTGAATATGTTTTCCAAGGAGGCCTTGATGTTTATCCGGAAAGAAAGAAGCCTTGGGGAACGGCTCATGCAGTTTTATGTGCAAAAAATGTTGTTAAAGACAATTTCGTAATCATCAATTCAGATGACTTTTATGGAGAAGATGCTTACAAACAAGCTGCAAAGTTTTTGAAGCAAGTTGATAAAAATTCAAATGATGTTGCTGTTATTGGTTACAGAATTAAAAACACATTAAGCGAAAATGGTTCAACAAAACGAGGCGTTTGCAAACTGGATGAAAATGATAAGTTAAGTGCAATAATTGAGTCAAAAGTTGAAAGGATAAACGGAAAAATTGTTGCCACTCCACTTGATGGAGGTGAAAGCTTTGATGTTGATGACAATAGCCTCGTTTCAATGAATATGCTTGCATTCACACCACGCTTTTTTGATTTGCTTGAGACGGGACTTGCTGAATTTTTGGAAAAGAATAAAAACAATTATGAAACTTGTGAATATCTTATTCCAATTTATGTTAATGAACTTATTTCAAAGGGAATTGTTAATGCTTCAGTTCCAGAAACAAATGCAGTTTGGTATGGCGTAACATATAAAGAAGATAAAGATCAGGTTGTTTCTTCAATCAAAGCGTTAGTTGATGCAGGAAAATATGAAAAAGGATTGTGGAAATAATTTAAAAAGCATCTTTTAAAAGTTTTTAAAACACTTTAAAAATATTTGCTATTTTTTTGGGGATAATATAAAATGTAATTGTCTAGAACTAGACAAAATGTAAAAGCAAGGAGCAGAATATGAAAATTTCAGACGTAAGAGTACGCATTGTAAAAACAGACAAGAGTAAAATTAAAGCTAGCGCTTCAATCACAATTGATGATTGCTTTGTTGTTCATGACATCAAAGTTATTGAAGGAAATGAAGGATACTTTATTGCAATGCCAAGCAGAAAGACACCAGATGGCGAATTTAAAGATATCGTTCATCCACTTAACACTGAAACTAGAGAGATGATTAAGGATATCGTTCTCAAAGCATTTGAAGAAGCTAAACAAAATGCCGTTGAAGAGTAATATTTGCTCTTTATAAATCCTTAAATTAAACACGCGAAAGCGTGTTTTTTGTTTGCTTAAATTTAATGATTTACAAAGACACTATGTTATGTTAAGATTATAATATGATATTATTAACAGAATTAAAAGTTCCCGTAAATTATTCAAAGAGTGATATTTTTAAGGCAATTGAAAAAAAATATCATTTGTTTTCTAATGAAATTTTAAATTTAGATATTTTAAAAGAGAGTATTGATGCAAGGCAAAAACCAAATGTTATAATTAAACTCAATGTTGCAGTTGATGTGACTTGTGGTGCATTAAAAAAGCTTAAAAATGTTGATGAGGTTAAAGTTGATCATCTTGGAATTAAATGTGAAAAATTTAATTTTAATGGTGAAAGACCAATGGTTGTTGGATTTGGACCAAGCGGTATGTTTGCTGCTTTAAGACTTGCCCTTGCTGGATTTAAACCAATTGTGGTTGAACAGGGAAAATGTGTTGATGAAAGACAAAAAGATATTGATTTATTTTGGACCACAGGAAAGCTAAATAAATTTTCAAATGTTCAGTTTGGAGAAGGTGGTGCTGGAACATACAGCGATGGAAAACTTGCTTCAAATGTTTCAAATGAACACACAAAAAAATGTATAAACGAGTTTGTGTTAGCGGGCGCTCCAAGTGAAATTTTCTATAGCGGAACACCTCATATTGGCAGTGATAAATTAAAGACAATTGTCAAAAATATTCGTAAAAAAATAATTGCAAATGGTGGAGATGTTTGGTTTAATACCAAGTTTGTTGATTATGAGTTAAAAAATGGTAAAATTTCATCAGTAAAACTAAACGATACACAAACGGGCGAAATAAAAATAATTCCGGTTTCTGCACTGATTTTAGCCGTTGGACACAGTGCTGAAGATACGTATAATTTGCTCTTAACAAAACATGTTTTAATGAAACAAAAACCATTTGCAATGGGTGTTAGAATTGAGCAAAGTCAAGAAGATATAAACTTATCACAATTTGGAACAAATGATAGCAATTTTCCTGCTGCCAACTACAAACTTGTTCAGCATCTTGAAAATGGAAGAAGTGTGTTTACTTTTTGCATGTGTCCAGGTGGTGAGGTTGTTGCCTCGTCAAGCGATGATGGAACAATTGTAACCAACGGAATGAGCAACTATGCTCGTGATGGCAAAAATGCAAATAGTGCACTTTTAGTTAATGTTGATCCAAAAGATTATGATGAGGGAAATGTTTTAGACGGAGTTCGCTTCCAGCGTAAATATGAAAAACTTGCGTTTGAACTCGGTGGAAGAAATTATAGTGCACCAGCAGAAAGGGTTGAAGATTTTTTGAAGGGGATTCAAAATCCAACAAAACTTTCAACAAAAATAGAACCAACATATTTGCCAAAAATTAAGATTGCAGATATTTCAAAATGCTTGCCAAATTTTGTTTGTGAATCACTAAAACTATCACTTCCGCTATTTGAGAAAAAAATCAAAAATTTTGCCAATCCAGAAAACCTTTTAATTGGAATTGAAAGTAGGTCAAGCGCTCCTGTTCAAATTGTTCGTGACGAAAATGGAATGATTAGTGATGTTGGAATTTTTGCAGTTGGAGAGGGTGCTGGATATGCTGGAGGAATCACATCAAGCGCAGCAGATGGTCTTAAAATTGCTGAAAAAGTTGAAAAATATTTAATTAGAAATAATAATTAAAAAACGATGTAAATGCTGAAAAAATAAGGTGTTATGCGAAACATAACACCTTATTTTTAGCTTGGTAACACTTTGTTACTATTATTCATAAAATATTGATATGGAAAAATTATTATTAAAAAATTTTAAAAATAAAGTTGTTCACTTTATAGGTATTGGTGGAATAAGTATGAGCGCACTAGCACAAATTTTGAAAAAGAGTGGAGCAATTGTTCAGGGTTCAGATGCTTCTCAAAATGATGAAGTGAAAAAGTTAATAAAGAAAAAAATTAGTGTGATGATTGGTCACAAAAAAGAAAATATTTTTGGAGCCGACTTTGTTGTTTATTCCTCTGCAATAAAAGAAGATAATGAAGAACTTCAATATGCCATTTCTTCCAAAATAAAAATTATTAAAAGAGCAGAACTTTTGGGAATTGTTGCAAAAGATTTTAAAAATGTGATTGCAATTTCAGGCAGTCATGGAAAAACAACTGCAACGGCAATGCTCATTGAAACAATGATTGAAGCAGGGCTAAAACCAAGTTACCATGTTGGTGGAGAACTTTGTAGAACAAACTCAAATTTTGGAATTGGGCGAAAAGAATTTTTTGTTACAGAGGCATGTGAGTATAAGGATAATTTTTTATATTTAACGCCAACCATTTCCGTCATCTTAAATGTTGATAAAGATCATTTAGATTACTTTGGAACGATTGAGAACATAAAAAAATCATTTAAAAAATTTGCTGAACAAACAAAGGAAAATGGGATTATAATTTCCAATGCAGATGACAAAAATTTTAATGAAAACATTTATCCAAATTTGGCAACATTTTCAATTGAAGGTAAGGCGGATTTGGTTGCAAAAAAAATTCGTGAATATAAACCAGGACTGTATTCTTTTGATGTATATTTCTGCAGATGTAAACTTGGAAATATAAAGCTTAATATTTTAGGAAAGCACAATGTTTATAATGCACTTGTGGTTGTTTTAATTTCAATTATCCTTGGGATTGATTTTGAAACTGTAAAATTTTCACTTGAGCATTTTTTGGGAACTAAAAGGCGCTGTGAATTTATAACGGAAAACAATGGTGTGTTAATTTATCATGATTATGCACATCACCCAAAACAAATTGAAAAAATGATTGAAGTTGGAAAGAGTCTTGCAACAAAGCGAGATGGAAAACTTTTTATTGTTTTTGAGCCTCACACTTATTCAAGAACAAAATTTTTACTAAATGAGTTTGAAAAGTGTTTTAATGGTGCAGATGGAGTGATTTTTTTGCCTGCATATTCTGCAAGGGAAAATAAAAATGATGGGGTTGAGGCAGATGATTTATGTAAACAAACAAGCAAGTGTGTGAGCGTTTGCAAGTTTGTAACAGATTATGATGATGCAAAAAATGAAATTGAAAAACTTACCAAAAAAAATGATGTTGTTTTAATTCTGGGTGCTGGAACAATTGAAAATTTGGCACATATGTTAAAAAAATGATGTGTTTTGATTTTTATTAACTGAAAGTTAATTTAAAAACATTGACAAAAATGGCGAGTAGTTTATAATAAAAATAGTTTGAATAAATGCGTTTGATGCTGGACACGCTTTTAGGAGCACTTTCAAGAGAGTTTGCGGTTGGTGAAAGCAAACAAAGTTAACCTAAAAAGTATCACCAGCGTAGCAGAGATGATGAAAGGGAAACTTATTAGTTGTCTACGGGGACTGACCGTTAAAAAGGTGGTGCATGCTAGTGCATACAAAATATAAGTGGTGACTGTGGCTTCCAAAGCAAAGTTCTTATATTTTGCTTGTGGAAGCTTTTTATTTTCACATTTCTAGCAAAACATATAAGGAGATGAAAAATGTATAAAAAAGTAGACACAAAACTTGATTTTGCTGCTCGTGAAACTGATGTTGTCAAGTTTTGGAAAGAAACAGAAGTTGTCAAAAAAATGATTGAAAAGAACAAGGGTGGTGAGCCTTATACCTTTTATGAAGGTCCACCAACTGCAAATGGTAAGCCTCATATTGGCCATGTTTTAACCAGAACAATTAAAGATGTTTTTTTGCGCTACAACACAATGAAGGGCAAGGATATTTTGAGAAAAGCTGGATGGGACACCCATGGACTTCCAGTTGAACTTGAAGTGGAAAAAATTATTGGTTCAACCGGCAAACAGGATATTGAAAAATATGGAATTGAGCCATTTATTAAACTCTGCCGTGAAAGTGTTTGGAAATATAAAGATATGTGGGAACAATTTTCAGACCGCATGGGTTACACAGTTGATACAGATGATGCTTATGTAACATACACAAACAGCTACATTGAGTCAGAATGGTGGAGTCTTGCTGAAATGAACAAAAAGGGTTTGGTTTACAAAGGTTACCGAATTGTTCCATATTGTCCAAGATGTGCAACTTCTCTTTCAAGTCATGAAGTTGCACAAGGATATCAAGATGTTAAAGATAGAACAGTTTTTGTTAAGTTTAAAGCACTTGATGAAGAAAACACATACTATCTTGCTTGGACAACAACCCCTTGGACTCTTCCATCAAATGTTGCACTTTGCATGAATCCAGTGGAAAATTATTCAAAAATCAAAGTTGGTGATGAAAACTACATAATGGCAAATGCTCTTATTGGTTCGCTTTTTGAAGACGGAACTTATGAGGTGGTTTACACCAAAAAGGGAAAAGAATTTGAAAAGAGATTTTATGAACCACTTTTTGATTTTGTTAAAAACAAATATGAAGGCAAAGCGTGGTTTGTTACAAATGCTGATTATGTAACTCTTACTGACGGAACTGGTGTTGTTCACATTGCTCCAGCTTTTGGTGAAGATGACAGCAATGTTGGAAAGGCATACAATTTGCCATTTGTTCAACTTGTTGATGACAATGGAAATATGTCAAAAGAAACTGGAATTTTTGCTGGTCACTTTGTTAAAGATGCCGATAGTTTGGTTATTGAAGATCTTAAAAACTCAGGCAAACTTTTAAAAGAAATGCCACATGTTCACTCATATCCATTTTGTTGGCGTTGTAAAACTCCACTTATTTATTATGCAAGAAGCAGTTGGTTTGTTAAAACAACAGCGCTTAAAGATTTGCTTATTGAAAACAACGCTAAAGTTGATTGGCACCCTGCAACAATTGGAGAGGGAAGAATGGGTGGATTTTTGCGTTCACTGATTGATTGGGATATTGCCAGAAACAGATATTGGGGAACTCCGCTTCCATTCTGGGTTTGTGAATGTGGCAATATTCATGTTGTTGGCTCGAGTGCTGAACTTAAAAAACTTGGTGGTCTTGATGAATCCGTTGAACTTGACTTGCATAAACCTTATGTTGATAATATAACATTCCCATGTGAAAAATGTGGAAAAACAATGCACAGAACTCCTGAAGTTTTAGATTGCTGGTATGACAGTGGAAGTATGCCATTTGCACAACTCCATTATCCATTTGAAAATAAAGATGTGTTTGATAGATATTTCCCAGCTGAATTTATCAGTGAAGGTATGGATCAAACTCGTGGATGGTTCTATTCAATGCTTGCAGTAAACACTCTTCTTTTTGGCAAAGCACCATACAAGCGTTGCTTGCCACTTGGACTTGTTAATGACAAGTTTGGAAAAAAGATGAGTAAGAGCCTTGGAAATGTTGTAACTCCTTGGGAAGTTTTTGACACAGCAGGATCTGATGCAGCAAGATGGTATTTCTACATTTCAAATGCTCCTTGGATTTCAACAAACTTCAACATGGAAACACTTGAAGATTTTGAGAGAAAATTTATGGGAACGCTTTGGAACACATATGCATTTTACATTCTCTATGCCGAAATTGATCAATTTGATGGCTCAAAACATTCAATATACAACACAAAGTTGTCGCTTATGGATAAGTGGATTGTTTCAGAGTTCAATAAGCTAGTTAGCCGAGTTGACGCATTTTTAGCTGATTATGTTACAACTGAGCCAGCAAGGCTTATAAATGACTTTGTTGACAGCCTTTCAAATTGGTATGTTCGTAGAAGCCGTGAAAGATTTTGGGCTCATGGTGAAACTGAAGATAAAACTGCAGCGTTCACAACTTTAAATTATGTTTTGGTTGGACTTTCAAAACTTGCTGCTCCATTTGTGCCTGCAATTACTGAACAAATTTATCAAAATGTTGTTCGCAGTGTTGATAAAGATGCGCCTGTTTCAGTTCATCTTTGTGATTATCCGGTTGCAGATGAAAGCCTTATTGATGAGGAACTCAACAGGGGAATGGAAGAAGTTCTTGAAATTGTTGTTCTTGGAAGAAGCGCAAGAAATGCAAGTGGAATAAAAAATAGACAACCACTTTCAAAAATTATTGTTGGTGCAGCTGAAAAAATGAATCTTTCAACAGAACTTGTTGAATTGATTAAAGATGAACTTAACATTCAAGAAGTTGAATTCAAACACGACACAAAGGAATATTTGAATTATGAGCTTAAACCACAGCTTAAAATTTTAGGACCAAAGTATGGCTCAAAACTTGGTCTTATTAGAAATTACCTTACTTCGTGTGATGCAAATGAAGTTGTTGAAACGGTCAACAGAGGTGAAACAGTTAAGTTTGATGCAGATGGAACAAACATTGAACTTTCTAAAGAAGATTTGCTTATTTCTCCAATAAGTAAAGAAGGTTTCACGGCTGACAGCAATGGAAAAGTGACGGTTGTTCTTTCAACTGAACTTACAAAAGAACTTGAAAATTTAGGGCTTGTTCGTGAATTTATTTCAAAAGTTCAACAAACTAGAAAAGATACTGGTTTTGAAGTTACTGACCACATTTTAATTGAGGCAAAGGCAGATGGTGAAACTGAAAAAGTTCTTGAAGAATATGCTGAAATGATTAAACATGATACACTTGCAGATTCATTTAAACTTTGTGAAGATGAAACAATGATTGAAATTGATCTTAATGGTGAAAATGTTAAACTTAAAATAACCAAAGCGTAAAAACGCCACCTATGTGGCGTTTTTATTTGCAAAAAATAAATCAAAAATATAAAATTAAGCTATGAAAAGAAAATTTAATAGAACCAATGTAATTATTGATAGTGATGTAACAAACAATGTTGATGACATGTTTGCAATTTGTTACGCACTTTCAAACTCACTTTTAATAAATGTTTTGGCTGTTACAATTGAGCCATATAAAAACATTGCTAGGGATATTTCAGTTGATGAAATGCAATTAGAATCAAGTGCAGAAGTGAGGAGAATTATGACTTACATGGGAATAAAAAGAGAAAATTTTATTTTCCGTGGAAGTGAAGATTTTATTTCAAATGGTTACAATCAAATTACACCAGCAGTGAAACAAATGGTTGAACTTTCTGAAAAATTTAAAGATTTAACAATAATTGCTACTGGTGCACTAACAAATGTTGCAATGTTCATAAAGTTTTATCCTGAACATGCAAAAAACATTAAAATAATTTGGCTTGGAACAGGCAATTTAATGCTTGATTTGTTTAGTGATTTAAACTATTTAAGTGATAAAGATGCTTTTGAAATTGTTGCAAAATCAGGTGTGGATTTTTCGGTGATTCCAAACTATGTTGCGCGACACGTTGTTTCAAGTGTGTATGAAATTGAACATAATATGCACGAAAGTGCCATTGGAAAATATCTTTTAAAAGCTGCAAAAGAAAGTGAAAACACAAATAATCTTGGAATAAAAACAATTTATGATGTTGTTCCAGTTGGATATGTGCTTCATCCTGAATTTTTTCAGGTTAAAGATATTTCAGTTAATGAACTTTTAAAGGAACAAAGTAAACTTGAAAGTCCACACGCCATTCACTATGTTTTTGAAATGAAGGCAAATGCAGTCATTTGGCGAGATGTTGTGCGTTCAATAAATGGTTATGCTGTTAATCCATTTCCTAGTAAAGTATTTTTTATTTCAGACACTCATTTCACTCAAAGGCGAAAAATTGCTTTGCGTCAAGTTCCATGGCAAAGCGTTGAGGAATCTGATGATGAAATTGTGAGAAGATGGAACAGTGTTGTTTCAAAAAATGATACAGTTTATCATCTTGGTGATTTTGGAAATTATGAAGTAATTAAAAAGCTAAATGGAAAAGTGATTTTAATTTGTGGCAACTATGAAGAAGAGGATATTCGTGCAGAAGGTTTTGAAAACTTCAAAAAAAAGCTTCTGGCTTTAGGTTTTGCAGAAGTTTATGAAAAGGGAATTTATTTAGATGAAAGTGTGCTTGGAGAAAGAGTGTTTTTAACTCACAGGCCACTCACTCATGCCAAGGATTGTATGAGTTTGTTTGGGCATGTTCACACGCTTGCACCAGTCAAAAAGTTTGGATTTAATGTTTGTTTGGCTTATCACAATTACACGCCGATTTCAGCAAACACAGCAAAACGCTATCTTGATTTTATTAAAAATCATTCAGATGCAGATGTCTTTGCTTAGTCATTAGTTTCTGGGGCGCAAAAAACATAGGCGTCTTCAGAATATGTTTCAAGAGTTTCGCCAAGTTCATCAAATGATGGGAAAGAACACATTTTCATGAGTTAAAATCCTCCAAATTACTATTAGTTTTTGGATAATAAAATAAAAATATTCAAAATTTATTTAAAAAAATAAAAAGGCTTGACAAAAAAGCCTGCTTATTATATAATTTCAATGCTTATGTTTTTAAGGAGATAGATAAATGAAAGAGAATATTCACCCAAATTACCACAAAGTTACAGTTGTATGCGCTTGTGGAAACACTTTTGAAACAGGCTCAACAAAAGATGGTGATGTAATTAAAGTTGATATTTGCAATAAATGTCATCCATTCTTCACTGGAACTCAAAAAATTGTTGATGCTGGTGGTCGTGTTGAAAGATTCAATAAGAGATACGGAATCAATAAATAGCAACGAAACATCGTGCAGACTTTTTGTCTGCACTTTTTTATGTGCATTAAAGGAATAAAATTCTTTATGCACATTTTTTTTGAGGTTATGGATTATAAAAGTCTTAGAAAAATTTTAGAAAATAAGTTTGAAGAAGCAAAAATAACTGAAACAGCTGATATTGATTGGATTATGGTTGAAATTTTAGGTGTTTCAAGAAGTATGCTTCCATTTTCCAAGATTTCAAAAGAGCAAGAGAAACAAATTCTTTCGCTGGCTGAAATGAGGCTATCTCATATTCCGCTTGCATACATTTTTGGGAAGGCAAGCTTTTATGGCAGGGATTTTAAGGTAAACAAAAATGTTTTAATTCCACGAATGGACACTGAAATTTTGGTTGAAGCAGTTATTAATGAAATTAAAAAACGGAAAATGGAACAGTCAGTTCTTGATATTGGAACTGGAAGTGCAATAATTCCAATAACAATTTCATTAGAAACAGGTTCAAGGTGCACAGCTGTTGATGTGAGTGAGGCGGCGCTTCGTGTTGCACTTGTAAATGTTCATGATTATGCAGCAAATGTTGAACTTCTTCACTCAAATTTATTTGAAAATTTAAATGGAAGACGTTTTGATTTTATTGTCAGCAACCCGCCATATATTGAAAGTGATATTATTGAAAGCCTTGAAAGTGAAGTTAAGGATTATGAGCCAATTTTGGCGTTAGATGGTGGAAGTGATGGGCTTGATTTTTACAGAAAAATTATTGCTGATGCAAAATCTCATTTAAACGAAAATGGAATGATATTTTTTGAAATTGGCTACAATCAAAAAAACAGTGTTTCAAAACTTCTTGAAGATGACTTTTGTGAAATTAAATGTTTGAAAGATTATGGTGGAAATGACAGAGTTGTTTTCGCAAAATTGAGGAAATTATGATTGAAAGATTGAAAAAAATTAAGGAAAGGTTTGAACAGTTAACCAAGGATTTGATGGATCCAGCAATTTTGGCTGATATGTCAGTTTGGCAAAAAGAATCAAAAGAGCAAGCTGATCTCGCTCCAATTGTTGAAAAGTTTAATGAGTATGAAAAGACTGAAAATGATATGAAAGATGCTGAAGAAATGCTCAAAACTGAAAATGACCCAGAAATGGTTGAAATGCTCAATGATGAATATTACAGCGGAAAAGAAAAGTTAAAGAAGATTGAGGAAGAACTTAAAATTTTGCTTCTTCCAAAAGATGAAGCTGATGAAGGTAATGTAATTGTTGAAATTAGAGCTGGCGTTGGTGGAGATGAGGCTGGAATTTTTGCTGGCGATTTATTTAGAATGTATAGCATGTATGCAGATAAAAATAGATTTAAAGTTGAAGTTTTAGATGAAGAAGCTGGCGAAAACAATGTTATTAAACAAGTAAACTTCATGGTAACAGGAAAGGGTGCATTTGCCAAATTTAAGTTTGAAAGTGGCGTTCATAGAGTTCAAAGAATTCCAGTAACTGAAAGTTCTGGAAGAATTCACACTTCAACTGCAACGGTGGCTGTTTTGCCTGAAGCAAAAAATGTTGAAATTGATATAAATGAAAAAGATTTGCAAATTGATTATTATCGTTCAGGTGGAGCAGGTGGTCAACATGTAAATAAAACTGAATCTGCAATTAGAATCACACACATTCCAACTGGAATTGTTGTTGCATGCCAAGATGAACGAAGCCAAGGCAAAAACAGAGAAAAGGCAATGAACTGGCTTAAGTCAAAACTTTATGATTATTATCAATCTCAAGAAGATTCTGCTTATGCTGAAAAAAGAAAACTTCAAGTTGGAACTGGTGAAAGAAGTGAAAAAATTAGAACATATAATTATCCACAAAGCAGGGTAACTGACCATAGAATCAACATGACAATTTATTCTCTTGAAAACTTTATGAATGGTGATATTGATGAAATGGTTAAGGCGTTAGAAATTGCTGACCAACAGGCAAAACTTGCAAAAATTGAAGAGTAATTAAAGGTGTTATGTTTGTCATAACACCTTATTTTTTCGATGTTTACAGCAGATTTAACATTTCATAATGTAGTTTATTTATTCTGTGTTTGAATTTTAAATTAAGTCCAAAAATAATTATTTTTTATTTTAATTTAACTTATATTGTGGTATACTTTTGTTATGAACAGAGAAGAACTTTTAGAAAGAGTTAAAAAGGAAGTTCCAGAGAGTCCTGGAGTTTACATAATGAAGAACGTAGGTGACGAAGTCATCTATGTTGGCAAGGCAAAAATTTTAAAACGCAGAATGAAAAGTTATTTTGATGGGACCCCAAAAACACAAAAAACTTATGCGCTTGTTTCAAACATTGATCATTTTGATTACATTTTAACAAACTCTGAAGTTGATGCATTTTCCCTTGAGTGCAATTTAATTAAAAAGTACATGCCAAAATATAATATCTTGTTAAAAGATGATAAATCTTTTCCATACATTAAAATTGATTTAAATGAAAGATATCCTCGCATTCAAATTGCCCGTCGTCCAAAGCCAGAAAAAAATGTTTTGCTTTTTGGACCATATGTAACTGGAACAAGAATTGGTGAACTTGTTAGTTTGATTAAAAGTGCATATCCAATCAGGTGGTGCAACATCAACTTTGATGCAAAACCATTTTTGGAAAGACCATGTATTCATGGCGAAATTGGAAATTGTAATGCCCCTTGTTTAAGCGAGGAGCGTGCTAAAATTTATATGGACAATTTAAATAAGGTTATTGATTTTTTGAATGGCAAAACTGGTGACATAAAAAAGGCTTTAAAAGAAAAGATGAACAGGCTTGCTGAAATTATGAAATTTGAAGAAGCTTTGGTTGTTCGCAATCAAATTAGATCCATTGAAACAATGGAAAAGGAATTGATAACAAATCTTTCAAATGAAAGTGATATTGATGTTTATGCAATCGCTGAACAAGATGAGACTTATTGCATCAATTTGATGATGATTCGCAAAGGTAAAAATGTTGGGCAAATTAATTATCCAATTTTAGAAGTTGTTGGAGAAAGTCAAGATTTGCTTTTGCAATTTATGAATAATCACTACAAAGATCAAAATATTTTACCAAAAGAAATTGTAACACAAGACCTAGATGATGAGCATAGGGAAATGATTCAAGGCACATTGCTTGTGAACTTTAACAGAGTCGTTAAGGTTACAAATCCAAAAATTGGTGTAAAAAAGGAACTTGTTGAAAATTGCAAAAAGAATGCACTAGAAGAGCTTTCTCATTCAAAGGCCAGAATTCAAAAAAGATATGAAATGACTGTTGAGGCACTTGAAAAACTTAAAAATTTGCTTGGACTTAAGCGTTTAAAACGAATTGAAGGGTATGATATCTCAAACATTAGTGGTGAGTTTAGTGTTGCCAGTATGGTTGTGTTTGAAAATGGTGAACCAGCATATAAAGAATATAGAAAATTTAAAATAAAAACCGTTGTTGGAAGTGATGATTTTGCATCAATGAAGGAAACACTGAAACGTAGGTTAACTGATTATGTTGAGCAAAAGGAAAATTTTTCCAAACGCCCTGATTTAATTTTGATTGATGGTGGATATGGGCAACTTCACTCAGCATATAGTGTTGTTGAAGAAATGGAGCTTGATATTCCAATGATTTCACTTGCAAAGCGGGATGAAGAAATTTGCACAACAAAAAACAATATTCCAATAAAACTAAAAAAAAGTGATTATGTTTTAAGGCTTTTGCAGCGTGTTCGTGATGAATCGCACAGATTTGCAATAACATTTCATAGAAACCTCCGTGGAAAATCATTAAAAAGTTCACTAACAGAAATTGAAGGACTTGGGGATGCTAAAATAACAGCCTTAATTCGTGCATTTAAATCAGTTGAAGCAATTTCAAAAGCTTCTTCCAAAGACCTTGAAAAAGTTGAAGGAATTGGCCCAGTTTTAGCTCAAACAATTTTTGATTATTATCATGAAACAGTTGTAAAATAAACCATGGTTTTCCATGGTTTTTTCATATTATAAATTTATTTTTCATATTCTTTATTATGACATTAAAGTTTAAATCACTAAAAAAAATTTCAGTAAAATTTTTAATTTCTATTTTTGTTGTGATTATGATTATTTATATTCCTGTAATAAATTTATCAAAAAGTCAGGCTGATGTAATTTACAGCAAATTTATTGGTGAAAAAAGTGATTTTGATGGTATGATTGAAATTTGGAATATTGACAGTTTTGACGGTGTAACAAAATCTAAAACAATTTTATTAAGCGATATTGCCAAGGTGTATGCAAGAAAAAATAAAGGTGTTAGTTTTATTATAAAAAATATGACAGAGTTTGAGTGTTTTAATGCACTAAGTTGTGGAGAGTTTCCAGACCTTTTTTCTGCTTCATATGGGATTGCAAAAAAACTTCAAAATTATGTTGAACCATTTGCAAATGTTAGTGCTAAAACCTATTCAAATTTTTTAGAAGCGGGGAAGTTTAATGGATTGCAATTTGCTGTTGCTTGGTGTTTTGAAAGTTATTATTTAATTTCAACTGAAAAAAATCTTGCCGCAGCAAAAGTTGAAATAACTGATGGAAAAATGCTTCATGATTTAGCACTTTCCTCTGGTTATACTGTTAAAACGAAAAAAAACACACGCACTGTTTATTCATTAGCAACTTCAAAGTCTAAATATCTTTCACCAGACTTAGCGCTTAAGGCATATAATGGTATTGGACTAAAAACAGATAATGAACTTTCATTTAATAAAAGCATTTTAAATTCTTCTCAGTTTTCAGCTTATTCAAATTTTATCTTGGGAAACAGTGTTATTTTGCTTGGAACAAATCACGATGTTCACAGAATGGAATTGCGCGAAAAGGCAGGAAAGGTTCAGGGAATAATATATGAGCCATTAACAAAGTTCACGGATCTTGTTGAATTTGTTTTCAAATCAAAAAACATTACATCAAAAAAGCAAATTGAGGTTGAAAAGTTTGTTTCATTTTTAACAGAAAACGAATCGCAACAAATTGTTGTTAATTCAAAAATGTTTTCTGTAAACGGAAGCAATTGTGATTCAATTTCAAGTGTTATGACAAACATAACACCTGAAATTATTGGAAATTATGCGTTAAATAATGTTTTTATTTGAAAGGTAACTAGTCCACTGTGAGGTGGCTTTGAACGACAAATTTAAAGATTTTTTGATTGAAAAGAAAATTGAATTTTATGAAAATTTTGATTCCAGCTCAATTTCTTCAATAAAAATTGGGAGCGTTTTAACTGTTGCAATTTTTCCAAAATCAACAACAGATTTTGAAAGGTTATTAAAATTTTTATGGCAAAACAAAATAGCATTTAGAATTTTTGGAAATGCTTCAAATGTGTTGTTTGTTGAACAAATAAATTATGTTTCAATTTTCACATGCAAAATGAATGATGAAATTTTAATTAATGGAAACACATTTTCAGTTTCTGCCGGCTCGCAAATGCCAAAACTTTCTGAAAAATTTAAAAAGCTTGGAATTTCTGGCTTTGAAGGACTTTCGGGGATTCCTGCAACAATTGGTGGAATGATAAAAAATAATGCTGGGGCGTTTGGGTATGGAATTTCGGATAATTTGATTAAAGTTAAAGTGTTTCATAATGGACAAATTGAGGAAAGGCTTAAGTGTGAGATAAAGTTTTCACACCACAGGTCAAACCTTGAAGGATTTATTATCATTTCAGCTACATTTTTGTTTGAAAAGAAAAATGAATATGATATAATAAAACTATGTAATGAGTTTGCTTATAAAAGGGGCATTTCTCAACCTGGTGGTTATTCACTTGGATCGGTGTTTTGTAAAACTTTAAATCGTTCAGCAGGTTACTATATTGAGAGATGTGGATTAAAAAATACTAAAATTGGTGGAATTATTATATCAAATAAGCATGCAAATTTTTTCATCAATGATGGTAGTGCAACAGCGATGGATTTTTTACGGCTTATGTCACAGGTTCAAAATACTGTTGAAAAACAATTTGGGGTTAAACTCATTCCAGAGATTGAAAAAGTAGGGAACAAAAATGAAACTTTTGTCAGATTATCACACCCATTCAAAATATAGCAGGTGGTTGCATGGAAAAAATACAATTGAAGAAATTGCAATTGAGGCAAATGAAGCTGGTCTTGAAGAAGTTGCAATAACTGATCATGGCTTTAAGCACTTGTTTAGAACGAACAAAGAGAACATCAAAAAAGCACGAAAAGAAATTGATGAAATTAACAAGTGGTCAAAAACAAAAGTTTTGCTTGGACTTGAAGCTGATATAATTTCTGAAAATGGTGATCTTGATGTTGATCCAGAAACAATGGCGATGCTTGACATTTTGATTATTGGTTATCACAGGATGATAAAAACAAATTTTGCAGGCTTTTTTGGTGCACAGCCAAAAACCCCTGAGGCAAGGGAAAAAGTTACCAGAGCTTTTGTTAACGCAATCAACAAAAATCCGGTTTCTATTGTTGCCCATGTAAATTCAATTTTAAATGCTGACCTTTATGAAATCGGTGTTGCATGCCGAGAAAAAGATGTTTTAGTTGAAATAAATAACAGACACACAAATTGGACTGAAGATGAGGTTAATGATTTAGTTGCAAGTGGTTGTGCATTTGTTGTTGATTCAGACGCTCACAAAAGGGCAGATGTTGGGGTTGCAGATCATGCTTTTGAACTCATAAAAAAATATAATATTCCTCATGAATATATTGCCAATGTTGAATTTAGCGAAGATGAGCAAGATGAGGATGAAAAAGAAATTAATTCATATTTCAAAATTAGAAAAGAAAAAGAGGCTGAACTGGAAGACAAAAAAATTGCACTTCAAAAGAAAGAAGAAACAGAGTTTACTGAAAAACTTTCTGACGAAATGGAAGAAGCCCTTGAAAAAATTGCACATGAAAGAGGTTATGTGAATTATGAAAGGGCGCATAGGCAAACAGTTAATGATGACATCAAAATTCAAGTTGCACCTGATGAAGAATATGAAAAACTTGTTGAAGAAGCGCAAGAGTATTTGCGTGACAACGGCGTGAGTTTGAATGATACTATTGAAGATGTTGAAAACACTGAAACTTTTGATAGTAATTTGAATGACACTCCAAAACAAGATGCTTCTGCGCAAGTTCAAGATGAAATTTCTCATGAAGATGCAATTATAAATTTGGTGAAATCTGCACCAAAAAAAGAAATTAAAGCAGAAGAAAGTGTTGAAATAAAAACTGCTGAAACAAAAACAACAAAAAGCAAGGCTCAAACTAAATTTAATCCACTTGGAATTTTAAATGATGATGACAAGTGATATTATTAAATATAAATAATAAATAAAAATGTCAACATGTTGACATTTTTTTATTGAATAAAATTTGAAAGTGATTATAATAAATTTGAGGGCATATGACATTTTCAAAACAAGTTAAAGACGAGATAATAAAAAAGAATGTTTTTAAACAAGAAACAAGGGCTTTGGTTCAGGGCCTAGTTTTGTCATCTGGAAGTTTAATTATTTCAAAAAGTGGACTTTCTTTTGTTGTGTCGGTTGACAGTGAAAATGTTGTTGAATTTTTGAGGGATAACTTTCAAAAATTATTTCCAGGAATTGAGATTGAAATTGTTAAACTTGTTAAAAGTTTTAAAAATAAAGAGAGATTTGAACTTACGGTTAGTGAAAATTTTAATGAAAAGGTTTTAGTTAACCTTGGAATTGTTAAATGTAACACTTCAAATGAAGTTAACTATTCAGATGTGGCAGATCGTGCATTTATGAAAAATTCAAATTCAATGATGGCTTTTTTAACAGGAATGTTTTTAGGTTCTGGAACAATTAGTGTTCCACGAGAGGCAGAGGGAAATCGAAGTTATGGTTATCACTTTGAAATTGATTTAACAACAAAAAATCAAGCAGATTTGATTAGTGAAATATTGTCAAATTTTGATGTTTTTGCAAAGGTCATTCAAAGAAATGAAGAGTTTGTTGTTTATCTTAAAAAGAGCGAAACAATTTTTGATGTTTTGGGAATGATGGGGGCAAGCAAAGTTGTTTTGGAACTAACCAGCAACCAGGTTAATCGCGATATGAATAATATTACAAACAGGCAAATCAACTGCATTTCTGCAAACATTGACAAAGCTGTTAACGCTGGTGTGAAACAACTTGAAGCAATTGATATAATTCGTTCAACTGTTGGAATTGAAAGTTTGCCAGAGCCATTGCAAGAAGCAGCGCTCTCAAGACTGTCAAACCCAGAGGGAACTTTAAATGAATTGCTTCAAACACTTTCAACAAAAATTAGTAAGGGCGCTCTTGCTCAACGATTTAACAAAATTATAAAAATTGCAGAAGAACTAGGAGATGATAATGGCAAGTAAAATTTTACCAAGTGAGTATTCAAAAACAAATGGTAAACAATTTGTTTTGAGTGATGACGGGAAAAAATATCTTTCCAATATTTTTGCTTTTAAAAAAGTAACAAAACCACGAAATGCAATGCGTTCATTTATAAATGAGAAGGGTTTTGTTCATCTTCATTTGCATTCTGAATATTCGCTTTTAGACGGTGCATGCAGAATTGACAATATGGTTAAACGCGCAAAAAATATGGGCATGAGAGCAGTTGCTGTGACTGATCATGGAAATATGTATGGTGCAGTTTCATTTTTTGATGCGTGTGTTGCACTTGATGAGGCTTATTACAAAGAGCATGGAAAGCCAATTGTTAAACCAATTTTGGGTTGCGAATTTTATGTTGCCCCTGACCACACAAAAAAAGAGGGGCGTGAAAAACTTAATCATTTAATTTTGCTTGTAAAAAATGAACAGGGTTACAAAAACATTTCCAAACTAAATTCAATTGCATTTCGTGATGGTTTTTATTTTAAGCCAAGAATTGACTATAAACTTTTGGAACAATATTCTGAAGGCTTGGTTTGTTTGTCAGCGTGCATTGCTGGAACAATTCCACAGCTTTTATTGCATGACCAAGATGATGAAGCTGAAAAGTTTGCACTCAAATTAAAAAATATGTTTGCCCCTGGTGATTTTTATATTGAAGTGCAAAACCATGGACTTAAAGAGCAGCTTTATGTTTTGCCAAAGCTCTATGCACTTGCAAAAAAGATTGGTGTTAAAACTGTTGCAACTAATGATGTTCACTATCTTGATAAAGAAGATGCTTTTTGCCAAGATATCCTTATGTGTGTTAACATGCGTAAAACCATTGATGATCCTGACAGAATGAGAATGGGGGCAGATGAGTTTTATTTCAAATCATATGAAGAAATGAAACAACGCTTAGATGAGGAATCAATAAATAACACACTTGAAATTATGGACAAGTGCAACTACAACTTTCAATATGGTCATTATCTTTTCCCAAGATATATTCCTGAAAATGGCGATGATCCAATGACATTTATTCGTAAACTCATTGATGAAGGTGTTAAAAAGCGCTATGGAAAAATGACCGATGAACTTCATGAACGAATTGAATATGAGCTCGGTGTTATTTCAAGAATGGGTTTCATTGAATATTATTTAATTGTGTGGGACTACATCAATGCAGCACGCAAAATGGGAATTTCAGTAGGACCTGGAAGGGGCTCTGGTGCGGGCTCAGTTATTGCATATTTAATTGGAATAACTCAACTTGATCCACTTCGTTTTGGCTTATTTTTTGAAAGATTTTTAAATCCAGACAGAGTTTCAGCACCTGATTTTGATGTTGACTTTGAAGACTGCAGAAGACAAGATGTTATTGATTATGTAAGACAAAAATATGGCGACGAGCGAGTAATAAAAATTATTACTCTTGGAATGATGGCTGCTAAAAATGCAATTAAAGATGTGGGAAGAGTTTTAAAAGTTCCATACTCTGAAACAGATAAAATAACAAAAGCAATTCCAAACACAGTTAAGCGCCCATTTATTTTGAAAAAAGTGTTTGGTTTTTACAAACCAAAAGAAGGCGATAAGGATTTTGGCGTTGATTATTCAGTTCCTGAACTTATTGAAATTTACAATAATAATCCTCAACTGAAAGAAGTTATTGATAATGCAATAAAACTTGAAGATATGCCAAGGCAAACTTCTGTTCATCCATGTGGCGTCATAATTGGTCAAAGTGCACTCGATGAACATGTTCCACTTTCACGCTCTGGTGATGAGATCACAACGCAATATAATGGTGGACAAATGGAACATCTTGGCCACTTAAAAATGGACTTTTTAGGTTTAAGCAACTTGACTGATATAAAGTATGCAATTGATTATATCAAAGAGAATAGAGGAATTGAAATTTCTTTTGAAAACAACACATATGATGACCAAAATGTTTACAAAATGATTTCATCTGGAAACACCACTGCTGTTTTCCAACTTGAAAGTGGTGGTTTTCAAAAATTCTTGAAAGACTTAAAGCCTAACTGTTTGGAAGATATTGTTGCGGGAGTTTCGCTCTATCGTCCAGGACCAATGGGAGATATTCCTGATTTTGTTAAAAATAAACATCATCCTGAAAACATTCACTATGTTGATCCAAGGCTAGAGCCAATTTTGAAAAACACTTATGGTGTTATTGTTTATCAAGAGCAGGTTATGCAAATTGTTCAGGTACTTGCAGGTTACACTCTTGCAAGGGCAGACTCTGTTAGAAAAATGATGGGTAAAAAGAAATTAAAAGACCTTCAAAAAGAAAGAGAGGTTTTCGTTCATGGTTGTCCATCAATTTTAGGAAAACCAGCAGTTCTTGGATGTGTAAATAATGGTGTAAGTGAAGAAGTTGCAAATGCACTTTGGGACAGAATGGAAAAATTTGGTTCATATGCATTCAACAAGTCTCATGCGGCTGCGTATTCTTATGTAACTTATCAAACGGCATATCTAAAGTATTATTTTAGACCCGAGTTTATCACTGCAACTTTAAACAACAGAATGGATAAATCAGACGACTTAAAAAAATACCTTACTTATGCAAGAAGTGAAAATATTAAAATTTTACCACCAGACATAAATTATTCAAAAACCCTGTTTTCAGTTAAAGGTGATGAAATTCGATTTGGGCTTAATGCAATAAAGGGAATTGGTGCTGGAGTTTGTGATCAAATCATCAAAGAAAGGGAAGAAAACGGCCATTATAAGTCGCTTGAAAACTTTTTAACGAGAACAATTGATTTTGGTTTAAACAAGCGTTTAATTGAAGGTTTCATTTATTCAGGTGCGTTTGATTGTTTTGGTAAAAAGAGAAGTCAATTAATAAGCGTTTATGAAAATGCAATGGCTTGTGCTGCAAAGGATGCAAAGTCAAAAGTTGCAGGCCAATTTTCAATGTTCAGCGACATTATGGCTGGTGATGAATCCATTAAAATTGATTACCCTGATTTAAAAGAATATGATACTTTTGAAATGCTTAAAAAGGAAAAGGAGGTTTGTGGAATTTATATTTCAGGAAGCCCTCTTGATGATTATCTTCCACAAATGCTTAACTATAATTTTAATTCATCTATGATTGATTCATCTGCAAGTGAAATTGAGCCACTAGATGATGAGGGAGTTTTTGATGACGAACTCACTGATTTAAAAGATGGAATGGCGGTTGAAACTGGTGGTGTAATTTCAAATGTTCATAAAATTTTCACAAAAGCTTCAAACAAACCTATGGCAATTATAACCATTGAAGATATTTATGGTGAATTTGAATGTATGGTGTTCAACAAAATGTTTGAGCAAATTGGTGAGTTTCTTGAAAATGACAGAATTGTTCACATTACTGGAAAGGTTTCAATTAGAACTGGTGATGCACCAATAATTCTTGCTGAAAAAATTGAATTTTTAGATGAAACAGATAAAAATGAAACCATTGAAGAAAGGAATAATGTTTTCGGTGAAGAAATTCAAAAAATTAAGAAAGTTCCAAATGTGTATCTGCAATATGATATAACAAATCGTGAATTAACTGACATAATTGGCGACATTTTGGGTGGATATATTGGTGATAGTCCAGTGTTTGTTCAGCATGCTGGAAAACTTTATAAACTTAAAGTTACCGTTGAAGCATCAGTTGCATTAAAGGCAGAACTTGCTGGTGTTGTTGGTGAAAACAACATTAAAATTCAGTAACTAAAGCCATTATTAGTTGATTTTTTAATAAAAACTTAATATCATAATTTTGTAAGGAGATAAATATGAAAACAATAGCTGTTTTAACAAGTGGTGGCGATAGCCCAGGTATGAATGCATGCATAAGATCTGTTGTGCGTTATGGAATTTCACAAGGATTAAAAGTTTTTGGAATTAGACGTGGCTACGATGGACTTATTAATGATGACATTTTTCCAATGAATGAAAGAAGTGTTGGAAACATTGTTCATGTTGGTGGAACAATGTTAAAAACTGCAAGAAGCAAGGAGTTTATGACAAAGGAAGGGCTTCAAAAGGCAGTTGAGAACCTTAAATCTCATGAAATTGATGGACTTGTTGTAATTGGTGGTGACGGCTCATATAGAGGAGCAATGGAACTGAGTAAAATGGGAATAACAGTTGCATGTGTTCCTGGAACAATTGACAATAATTTGTTTTACACTGATTTCACTCTTGGTTTTGACACTGCTGCAAACACGATTGCAAATTTAATCAACAATGTTCGTGATACATCTGTTTCACATGACAGAATTTCAGTTGTTGAAGTTATGGGGGCTGGGTGTGGTGACCTTGCTCTTGAAGCAGGGCTTGCATCTGGTGCTGATGTAATTTTGGTTCCAGAAGTTCCTTGGAGTATTGACGATGTTTGCAATAAGCTTGTTGATGGAAAAAAGAGAGGCAAACAATCAAGCATCATCATTTTGTCCGAGCATGTTTGCGATCCAAATGATCTTGCAAAAATGGTAACTCAAAAAACAGGTATTGAATGCAGAACTGTAATTTTAGGCCATGTTCAACGTGGAGGAAGTCCATCTGCATTTGACAGAAATTTAGCAATGAAATGTGGTGCAAGGGCAGTTGATGGATTGATGCAAGAAGAGAGTGGTGCAACTGGATACAGGGGCGGAAAAATTATTTATGTTCCAATAAAAGAAGCGTTAAACGGCAAGCGAAAATTCAATATGGAAATGTATAATTTAGCCTTAAGGTTGAGTATATAAAATGATGTAAACGCTTAAAAAATAAGGTATTATGCAAAACATAACACCTTATTTTTTATATTTTCAATTTAAAGTTTTTTACTTTTCAAAAAAACAATATAATGTTATACTATTTTATGAGGTGAAAATGAAAGTTAAAGTTTTAGGTGCTTCGTGCACATGGTATGAGCGCAACAACACAAGTTACTTAATTGATGATGATATAATTTTTGATGTTCCAAGTGGTTCATATAAATATATAATAAAAAATTGTGATTTATTAAAAACTAAGGTAATTTTAATTTCTCATTTTCATGCTGACCACTTTGGTGATTTGCATATAATTGCAACAAGATTCATGAGGGAACTAAATTTAAAACCAAGTGAAAAATTAAAAATATACGGCCCAACAAAAATTTTGGAAAGATTAATTCAATTCAATAAGGTTATTGAAGCGGCAGATGATGAAATAAATAAAGCAGCGCTAACAAAAAACATTGAGTTTATTGACCTTTGTGATGGCATGGAATTTGAAACTGAAAAATATCATATTAAGGCTCATTTAATGAATCATGGACGAGCTGAAACATATGGATTTACTTTCACAGATAAAAATGGGAAAACTGTTGGTTTTTCAGCGGACACATCAATGTGTGAAAATCTTCATAACATTTTGAAAAAGTCAAACTATGCATTTGTTGAAATGTGCCGTTTCACAAAAGGGGAAACGCACTTGTCAACTAATGAAGTTGAGAAATTAATTAAAAAATATAACCAAACCCAAATTTACGCCGTACATACAACTGATGAAACTTATGAATATGCTAAAATGCATGAAATCAAGGCCGTTGATGATGGTGAAGAGTTTGAATTTTAGGAGAAAGATATGAGCGAGTGGTTGAAAACACTTTTTGTAAGTATTTTTGGATCTCACAGTGGAATTGCAACTTTTGTGATTTCAATGATTCCAATTGTTGAATTGCGTGGTGCAATTCCTTTTGGAGCGGCATCATCATTTTGGGGTGAAAACGCACTTCCTATTTGGCAAAGCTTTTTGATTGCACTTGCTGGGAGTTCCTTGGTTTGTGTCATTTTAACTTTTTTGTTTTGGCCATTATTCAATTGGCTAAAAAAAACCAAGGGGTTTAAAAAATTCGCAACATGGATTGAAGGAAAACTAAATAGAAACGCAAAGGGAATTAATGATAAAACAGAGCAGGAAAAAAGTGAAAAGAGAATTTTAAGGTTAAAATTAATTGGTGTGTTTTTGTTTGTTGCAGTTCCAATACCTCTCACTGGTGTTTGGACTGGAACATGTTTAGCACTATTTATTGGATTAAACAAAAAACAAACACTCTGCAGTGTTTTGACAGGCAATGTTTGTGCAGGACTAATTATGCTTTTAGTGTCATATTTGTTTAAAGATAACACACTTATTGTGCTATATGCATTTTTAATATTATTTGCTTTAATAGTTATTTATGAAGTAATAAAATCACTTATAGTTCGTGGAAAAAAGAAGAAACTTGAAAAGGCAAGTGAAGGTGATAAATTAGAAACTGAAGCAAAGTAAAAGATGACCAAGAGGTCATCTTTTTTTTATGATAATTCGTTCAAAAATAGATATTATGCCATACATAACACCCGATAAAATGCAGAGTAGCACGATTGCGGCCATGACTAAATTAAGTTGAAAAACTTGTCCACCATAAACAAGAAGATAGCCTAGCCCAGCTTTACTTGAGAGATATTCTCCCATAATAACTCCAACCCAAGCCATGCCCAAATTAATTTTGAGTGTTGCCATAAAATTTGGAAGGGTTGCGGGAATAATAAGTTTAGTTAAAATTTGAAATTTGTTTGCGCCCATTGATTTAAGCAACATAATTTTTTCACTTGAAACTTCAAGATAGCTGTTAAGCAAATTAATTATTGTTATCACAACGCAAATTAAAATTCCCATAGTAACAATTGCGCTTGTTCCAATTCCAACCCAAATAATAATTAGTGGGCCTAAAGCAATTTTTGGAAGGCTGTTTAAAATGATTAGATATGGTTCAAGAATTCTCCTTGCAGGTGTCCATAAAAACAAAATAATAGCAACAGCGCTTCCAATTATTGTGCTAAGTGCAAATGCTAAAATTGTTTCATAAACAGTTACTGAAACATGTTTAAAAAGAGAGCCGGTTTTGGCAAGTGAAATAATTTCATTCACAATTCTTGATGGAGAAGAGGTTATAAATGGATCAATCCAATTTGCATTAGCTGAAATTTCCCAAATTCCAAGAATTAAAACTAAAAGTAAAATTCTTCCAAAGTGAACAAAAAATGTTTTTCTTTTTTCTTTAGCAACAAATTTTTTATGATTGAGTGAAAATTGTTTTTTATCCATTGTTCAGTTCTTCCCAAATTAGTTTAAAGTATTTGTTAAATTTTGGAGAATTTCTTCTTTCAAGTGGCGAAAGTGACTCATCAAAATCTAAACTTATAATGTTTTTAACTGTTCCTGGTCGTTTTGATAAGACAATAATTTTATTACTCATGGCAACGGCTTCTGAAATGTCGTGTGTAACTAAAATGGCAGTTTTATTTTCTGATTTAATTATTGAATGAATATCATTTTGAACTTCAAGCCTTGTTTGATAATCAAGAGCTGAAAAAGGTTCATCTAAAAGCAAAATTTTAGGGCTGATTGCAAGCGTGCGAATCAATGACACTCTTTGTCGCATGCCTCCAGATAATTCACTAGGTTTTGCATTTTCAAAACCTGAAAGCCCATATTTTTTTATTAATAATTCAATTTTATCTTCAGGTAAACAATTTTTGTTATGGTTAATTTTCACGCCAATATGTATGTTTTGAATAACTGTTAACCATTCAAAAAGATTGTCTCGTTGAAGCATATAGCCAATGTCTGTTGAAACTTTTTCCACTTCATTTCCATCAAGTAAGCAGTTTCCAGATGTCTTTTTAATCAGTCCTGAAATTATTGACAAAATGGTGGTTTTTCCACAGCCACTTGGTCCAACAATACTTGCAAATTCACCCGAATTTAAAGCAAATGACACATTTTCAAGTGCAACTGTTTCCGAGTCCAAGGTTTGATAGGTTAAGCCAATGTTTTTTAGTTCAAGTATTGTATTCACAATTTTTCTCCTTTTGCGAATTTTAGGGAAAATTAAATTGTGTTTGCAATTGTGTTATCAACCACTTTTGAAAAGTCTATATCTTTTTCAATTGTTCCAGCGTTTTTCAAAACAGATAAAAGTCTGTTAAATGAATCTTTTGACATAACTGGTGTTGATGACCAAGCGTCAATTTCTAAATATTTTTGAACAGCAACCGCCAAATCTTGTTTACTTGTTCCATCAAAAGATGGCATAAGAGCACTTGCAACTTCTTCTGCAGAGTTTGAAATTATAAATCTATAAGCCTTTTGAATTGCAGATAAAAAGTTGGTTGCAAGTTCTTTGTTTTGATTCAAAAATTTTGGATATGCCATAAAGCATGTGTAAGGAATTTCACCTGAAAGTTCGCCAACTGAAATAAGATTATATCCTTTTTTGTTGTTAACAAATGCTGATGCGGTTGGTTCAAACATTGTGCAAAATTCAGCATCGGTTGATTCAAAAACTGGAACCATCATGTTGAACGCTGTGTCAGTGTCAAGTGTTATGTTTGTTCCATTTTTAAGCCCGTGGTTATTGCAAACCCATTCAAATGTCATGGCTGGAAGTCCGCCGCGTCTTCCAATGATTGCAGTTTTATTTTTCAAGTCATTAGAAAAATCAAAGTTAGTTATGTTTGATTTAGAAATTAAAAAGCTACCGTCCTTTTTAGTTAATTGACCAAACACAACAGGGTGGTCTGTGCTTCCACTTGCTTCAACATAAACAACTGTTTCTGGCCCCATGAGGGCAATATCTGCTGAACCTGAAAGCAAGGCTGTCATGCTTGCATCGCTCCCGCCACCATTAACAAGTTCAACTTCAATGCCGTTTTCTTTCAAAAATCCTTTGTTAATTGCAACGTAGAGTGGTGCATAAAACACACTATGAGTAACTTCATTGATTCTAATTTTTCCGCTTGAAACATTAGAATTATTGTTGTTGCATGCAACAAAAGTTAAACATGAGCAAAGTGTTAGCGCCACAACACAAATAAGTGTTAGTAATTTTTTCATTTTTCCTCCTTATTTTTAAGGAAACAAGTGTTTCCTCATAAGCCATTTTATGATAAATTAAAACTTAATGTTCCGCTAAAAACCTTAAAAACATTTTTACTTTTATTATATATTTGATATAATAAACTTGGCTAAGAGGAGATTTATGGAAAATCAAAACAAATTTACATTAATTTTCACATTCATGTTTGTGCCAATTGCAATTGCAATGCTCATTGGAATTTTCTTTTCACCACTTGTTGTTGCAAATGTGTATTTTGTCGCTGCAATTTTGTGTGTGGTTTTAGTTTTAATGAACATAAGAGCGTCGGGCTTTAAAACCAACTATAAATTAACATTCTTTTTTATTGATTTAACCACGGCGGTTGCTGTTGCAGCAATAATTTATTATGAATATTCAGTTCACACCAATCTATTAAACATTTTGTTAATGTGTTTAGGAGCAATTGAACTTGCATTAATTTGCATTGATTTATTTGTGATCAAAAGCAGGAATTTCACAAACATTGAAAGTGAAATAATCAATATTTTTAAACTTGGAACGATGATTTGCATTTTAACTTACTTCTACAGTGTTTCATCACTGTGGTTTGCTGTTGATGCAATTATTTTTGAGGTTTGTCAAATTTTCTTAAAAATTTATTTCAATGTTGTGAAACTTGGAAGAAAGCAAGAAATTAAAAAGCGAACAGTAAAAGAAAAATTTTCTAAGTTAGTTGAAATTAGAATCAGCAGAGCAGAAAGAGAGCAGGGGGATGCAAATGAATGAGTGCAAAATCGGTTGTTAAAATAATAATACTATTTTTAATTGTGGTGCTGGCAGTTGTTTCTGTTGTGTTTGGTCGTATTGGAATGAGCAAGAGAAGAAAGGGCGCAAAACCATATGAAACAAGAGTTTATATTCGTGTTCAATATTTGTGTTTCCTAGCAATGCTTGTGCTGCTTTTAATAAATTTATTTTGGAGATAAAACAAAAGGAGATTTTTTATGAAAATATTACTTACTGGTGGCCTTGGATATATTGGTTCACATGTTGCTGTTGAAATTTTAAATCGTGGTGATGAGGTAATCATTGCTGACAATCTCAGCAATTCAAAATTAAATGTGCTTGATAAAATTGAAAAAATAACGGGTAAAAGACCAATTTTTTATAAAATTGATGTCTGCAAAAAAAGAGCATTAGAAAGAATTTTTAAAGAGCATAAAATTTATGCCATAATTCATTTTGCTGGATTCAAGGCAGTTGGTGAATCGGTTGCAAAGCCACTAATGTATTATCAAAACAACATGATTTCAACATTCAACATTCTTGAACTCATGGAAAAATATGGTGTTAAGAACATAATTTTCAGTTCTTCAGCAACTGTTTATGCTCAATCAGAAGTTCAGCCACTAGATGAAACATTTCCACTTTCAGCATCAAATCCTTATGGCAGAACAAAACTTTTTAATGAGCATGTTTTGATTGACTATCAAAAAGTTCATGAAGGAACAAATGTTGTGCTTCTTCGTTACTTTAATCCAATTGGTGCGCATGAAAGCGGGCTTTTGGGCGAGGATCCAAATGGAATCCCAAACAATTTGATGCCATACATTTGCAAAGTTGCAGTTGGTGAACTTGATCATCTTAATGTGTTTGGAAATGATTATAAAACTAAAGATGGAACTGGTGTTCGTGACTATATTCATGTTGTTGATCTTGCCGTTGGTCATGTTAAGGCACTTGAAAAAATTAAAAAGGAAAATATTGGGCTTGGAATTTATAATCTTGGAACTGGAACGGGCTACAGCGTGCTTGATATTGTGAACACTTTTAACAAAGTTAATGGAAATTTGGTTAAATATGAAATTGGCCCACGTCGCCCAGGTGACATTGATGAGTGCTATGCATCGTCAAAAAAAGCTGAAAAAGAACTTGGCTTCAAAGCAACAAAAACACTTGAAGATATGTGCAGGTCAAGTTATGAATACCAAAAAAATAACAGAAAAAAATAAAACACTTGAAAAAAACTCAAGTGAGTAATAAAATACTTTATAATTTTACTAGGAGATAGTTTATGCAACTAATGAACAAAGAGGGTTCTTTTGCCCCTCAACAATTTGAAGATGAAATTTATAAAACCTGGGAAGAAAAAGGTTATTTCAAAGCTAAAGTAAATCCAGATAAAAAACCATTCACAATAGTTATGCCACCACCAAATGTAACAAGCAAAGCTCACATTGGGCATGCGCTTGACATGACGCTTCAAGACATTTTAATTAGATACAAAAGAATGAGGGGTTTTGAAGCACTTTGGCTTCCAGGAACCGACCATGCTGCAATTGCAACTGAACATAAAATAGTTGAAAAACTTGCGGCTGAAGGAAAAACAAAAGAAGGTATTGGAAGAGATGAGTTTGATAAAGAGGCTTGGCAGTGGTACGACACTTATGGTGGCGCCATTGTAAACCAGTTCAAAAAAATGGGTTTTTCAGCTGATTGGGATAGATATCGTTTCACAATGGATGAAAAGAGCACCAATGCAGTTTTAGAAGCTTTTATCAGGCTTTATAATAAAGGTTACATTTACCGTGGCACCAGGGAAACAAACTGGTGTGTAAAATGCAAATCAGTAATTAGCGATGATGAAGTTATTTATTCTGATGAAAAGGGTTCAATGTGGCATGTTAAATATAAGTTTGCTGATGGCAGTGGGTATATCACTGTTGCAACAACCAGGCCTGAAACACTTTTTGGAGATACTGCAGTAGCAGTTAACCCAGATGATGAAAGATATAAATCAATTGTTGGGAAAAAAGTAATAGTTCCAATTGTAAACAGGGAAATACCAATTATTGCTGATAATTATGTTGAAAAAGACTTTGGAACTGGAATGGTTAAAATCACACCAGCTCATGATCCAAATGACTATGAAGTTGGGAAAAGACACAATCTTGATGTGCTTGAAGTTATTTCAAAAGATGGTGTTATGACAGACATAGCTACTGAAAAATTCAAGGGTTTAGGCATTTTAGAAGCAAGAGAAAAAACAGTTGAAGAACTTAAAAAACTTGGTGTTCTTGAAAAAATTGAACCATACACTCATTCGGTTGGCCATTGTGAAAGATGCAAAACTGCAATTGAACCAATGATAACAGAGCAGTGGTTTGTTAAAATGAGTGAACTTGTTAAACCTGCAATCAAATGTGTTGAAGATGGTTCACTTAAAATTTATCCAAAGCGTTTTGAAAAGAACTATTTTCATTGGCTTCGCAACATTCGTGACTGGTGCATTTCAAGGCAACTTTGGACCGGTCATAGAATTCCAATTTATTATTGCCGTGATTGCAAGCATGTTATGGCATCAAAAACAAATGTAACAGTTTGTGAAAAATGTGGAAAGACAAATGTTTATCAAGATCCAGATGTTCTTGACACATGGTTCTCATCTGCACTTTGGCCAATAACAACACTTGGCTGGCCAGAAAAAACTCCTGACATAAATTATTTTTATCCAACAACTGTGCTTGTTACTGGTTTTGATATTCTAACCCAATGGGTAACAAAAATGGTTTATATGGGAATTGAATGCAATAATGATGTTCCATTTAAAAATTGTTTAATTCATGGACTTGTTCGTGACAGCCAGGGAAGGAAAATGAGCAAGAGTCTTGGAAATGGAATTGACCCACTTGACATAGTTAAAGATTATGGTGCAGACACTCTTCGTGTTGCGCTCATTAAAGATATGGGTATGGGTATGGACACCAGGTTCAGTGATTATAAAGTTGATGACAGTCGAAACTTTATGAATAAGGTTTGGAATGCATCAAAGTTTATTGCAATGCATGAAGAAAGTGTTGAACTTTTAAACCCAAAGAATTTTGACCTTGCTGATACACATAAGTGGATTTTATATAAAACTTATGAAATAACCGAAACTATTTTCAAAAACCTTGATAAGTTTGATGTTGGTGTTGCATTAACAAACATTGTTTCATTCACGCTTGACACATTCTGTGATTGGGCAATTGAACTTTCAAAACCAGCAATTTTTGCAGGTGGTGAAGAAAAACAAAAAATGGTAAGTGTTCTTGCAGCTTGCTTTAATCAAATTTTAAAACTTTTGCATCCATTTATTCCATACACAACTGAATACATTTATCAAAGAATGAATTTTGAGCATAAAGATGAATCAATAATGATAAGTCAAATTGAAACATTTGAGCAGTTTAAGGAATTTAAAAAAGATGCTGAAAAAACTGAAGAACTTGTTCTTTTGATAACAAACATTCGTAAATTTAAATTAGATAATGGTAAAAAATCTTCTGAAAAAGTAAATTTTGCATACACAACTTCAACATTTGTTGAAAACCACAAGGCAATAATTGAAAAACTTGCAAATATAATCCTAGTTCCAAAAACTAATGAAGAGGGAAAAACGCTAGTTTCAAATGTTGCAGAGTTTGTTTTAATTGAGGAGAAGGTTGATGCTGAAACTCAACGTGCAGTGCTTAACAAAGACCTTGAAAAAGTAAACTTTGAAATTTTGCGAAGTGAAAAAATGTTAAACAATCCAGCATTCATGGCAAAGGCCCCAGAAGCCCTTGTTGCAAGCGAAAAAGAGAAACTTTCTAGAAACAACGAGCTTAAAGCTTCAATTGAACAAAAATTAAAGGAGCTTAACTAATGGAAGAAAAATACACAATGGCAGAGCTTTTGGCAATGGAAGATGAGCGTCTTGCAAGGGAAGCTGAAGAAGCTGAAAAAAGGAAAATTGAAGCAGCTGAAAAACGAAAGCAAGAAGAGGCGCTAGAAAAAGAACGCAAGCATCAAGAATATTTAGCAGAAAAAGAGCGCCGTCACCAAGAGTGGCTTGCTGAAAAAGAAAGGAGAGAAAATACTTTTGAAGATAAAACTTTAACATGTAAAAAGTGTGGAAAGGAATGGATTTGGACTGCATCAGAACAAAAATTTTTCAAAGAAAAAGGATTTTTCCGTCCTTCAATGTGCAAAGAGTGCAGGGCAAACACAAAGGTTATAAACAATTTTCATAAAGCATAAAGCCTCATTTTGAGGCTTTTTTATTTGGCATTTTAAATTTAAAAAATTTAAAAAACACAAAGCAAAAAGCATAATCAACATTTTTAGACAAAAAAATTCAAATTAACCTAATAATCATCATTTCATAAATCACTAAATCTTGCTAAAAAGTTCAAAAAGATGATAAAATTTTAATGCTTTTGTTAAGCAAAAAATTAAAGAGGAAGTTTTTATGGAAAAGACAATTAGTTTACTAATTGCCAATGAAAAAGAAGGAGAATATGATTCCCTTATTGAAAAACTTACTGATGAAATTAGATTAGACACAATTGACAAAACTTCAAGTGGAATAATTGCTTTGGAGTTTGCAAAAACAAAAAGTTATGACATTGCCATTGTTGATTTGGTTTTGCCGGGAATTGATGGATTTGAAGTCATTGAACAACTAAAGAAAAAAAACAAAGGAATAAAAGTTGTTGCAACATCATCACTTTCAAATGAAATTTTTATCAACAAAGCAATGAATTTAGGTGTAGATTATTACATGCTAAAACCAATTAGCACTGAAGTTTTTGTGAAAAGAGTAATTGACCTTGCAAATATATCGTCAAAACCAGTAACTGAGTCAAAAATTGGGCAAGATAAGGGAATTGAAGAAAAAATTACAAATATATTTATCACAGTTGGAATTCCAGCCCACATAAAAGGTTATCAGTTTTTAAGGGAAGCAATAAAACTTGCTATGGAAAATCCTGATATAATCAATTCAATAACAAAAAAATTATATCCATCAATTGCTGAGCGTTTTGACACATCTGCTTCAAAAGTTGAAAGGGCAATTAGACATGCAATTGAAGTTGCTTGGAATAGGGGAAAAATTGAAAATATAAACAGCATTTTTGGACTCACTGTTTATTCAAATAATGAAAAACCAACAAATGGTGAATTTATTGCACTTGTTGCAGACAAAATGCTTCTTGAAGTTTAAACGGCTTTTGCCGTTTTTATTTTGGTTTAGCATAATTATTATTTAATAACTATATTTTATTTTGATATTGACTTTCTAAATTATTGTTGATATAATTAAAATAGTTTGAGATTAACAATATGCAAATTTATTCAAAAACTAAATTACGAAAAAAATAAACATACTACTAGAATTTGTTTTAGTTGAATGTTACTTGGGTAATGTGGCTTGATTATTTAAAATTTTTGCAGAATCGTTTTGATGAAAGAAATAAATCAAATGAAAAATGAATAGTTGGAGGAGAAGATATGAGCTTTATATCATTTAAACACATACATGCAGGCTCTAATTTTAGAGGCAAGGCACATAAGAAAAGAACAAATAAGAGAGTTAAACCGGCATCATTTTTAAGACAAGCAGAATATGATTTAGTTTTAACAGGTGATGAAAATTTTGAAGAACTTATGGCAATTCAGGAAAAGTGTGTGAGAATAATAAAAATTGAAAGTGAAAACTTAAAAAAGTATTCAAGGAACCGTGAAAAAGCAGCCCTTGCAAAGGCAAACATTGAAAAAGCTGAAGCAATTTTACAATCAAGTATGGAAATGATTAATAACATGCAAAAAGGACTTTAAAAACCAATTGTTAATAATTAGAAAAGTGAAGACAGCCAGCCGATGTTTTAATAAATGTTAAACATATAAAAAAGTGAACTCATTTGAGTTCACTTTTATTTTTTAAAAAATGCTAGGCACACTTTTCGCTGCACCAAACCGAAGTGGAAACCAAGTAGCTGGCTCCTTCAAAGCTACCCCAAGGCACATAAACGATTTTGCTTAGTGCTGCTGCGGTCAAGCTCTGACACGGTTCACAAAGGTTTATTGCTTAGGACCTTGATATCAACACTGCTCGCTGGGTGCGACCTCCCATATGATGCATCTAGAAGTGCGGTCAATCCTGCTATAGTAGATCTCAGGTTACAGGGCACTACTAGCTCCCCATTTAGCCTAGCTTCTTTATTATATCATAAATGCATTAAAAATCAAGTAAAAAATTTTCAAAACCAGTTTCAAAGGTGCGTGTTGTGTGATATAATTGGAAATAGGCGAAAATTATGTCGTAAAAAAGTAAGTTGCAGTTATTGCGAAAAGATTTGAAATTTGCTAAAAAATTTATTTTAAGTTTTAAAGTTTAATTTGCATAAACTAAAAACAAACTGAAAAACATTTTGAAAGTTGGGCAATTTTTGTTATTATAGGCATGTAAGGAGAGTTTATGGAAGAAAATTATCCAAATGCAACGAGGTTCATTGCGGCTTACAACAGGCTTGATCAGGGCCTTCGTGACATTTATTCAATTAAGCGCACATTAACTTTTTCGGATATGGTTAGAAAAGTTGCAACAGTAAACACTGTTGTTCGTAAATTTGAAGAAGATTTAATTGATTATGGCAGGCTTCGCAACGCAATTGTTCACAGAAGTGGTGATGAAATTATTGCTGAGCCTCACATTGATGTTGTTGAAAAAATTGAAAAGATTGCAAGGTTAATCAACACACCTCCAAAAGTAATTGAATGTATAAAACCAAGAAAGGTTTTCAGTGTTTCCGGTGAAACAACTCTTAAAGAAGTTATGCTTGAAATGTATAAGAATGGATATTCAGTTGTTCCGGTTTATATTGAGGGAACATTGGTTGGTGTTATAAACAGAAAAATGGTTGTTGATGGTATTGGAAAATTCATTGAAAGAGGGCAAGATGTTGATGATTCAATAAAAGAACCTGTTTCAAAATGTATGGACATATTTACCGAAACAAACCATTATGAAGTTGCGCCGGCAAGTTTAACAGTTGAAAATGTGCTTTATATGTTCCAACAAAACAGAAAACTTTCAAGCGTAATTTTAACTGAAAATGGAAATTACACTGAACCAGCAAAAGCAGTTGTTGTTTCAGTTGATTTAATTGATTTAAATAATGTTTTAGATAATTATTAAGGAATTTTTTATGAAACTTGCAAGTGATTGGAAAGATTATAAGGTTTTGGCGACGGGTGATGGTGAAAAACTTGAGAATTGGAATGGAGTGATATTGCTTCGTCCAGATCCTCAAGTAATTTGGCATGCAAAAACAAATCTTTCTAAATTTAAAGGATTAAATGCATGGTATCATCGCAGTGAAACCGGTGGAGGGCATTGGCAATATTTAAAAAATACGCCAGATGAATGGATTGTATCTTATAAAAATTTAAAATTTTCATTAAAAACAATGGGATTTAAGCACACGGGGCTATTTCCTGAACAAGCTTATAATTGGGATTTAATGATTGATTTAATTAAAAAGGCTGGCAGAGAAATAAATGTTTTAAATTTATTTGGTTACACTGGTGGTGCAACTGTTGCATGTGCTTCGGCTGGTGCAAGTGTTTGTCATGTTGACGCAGCTAAAAATATGGTTGACAGATGCAAAGAAAACATAAGGCTTTCTGGGCTTGAAAATGCAAAAGTTCGCTACATTGTTGATGATTGCACAAAGTTTGTTCAGCGTGAAATTAGGCGTGGTCATAAATATGATGCAGTAATCATGGATCCACCAAGTTATGGTCGTGGTTCAAATGGTGAAGTTTGGCGTCTTGAAGATAATTTGCATGATTTTGTTGAACTTGTTACAGAAGTTTTAACAGAGAGGCCACTTTTTGTTTTAATAAACAGCTACACAACTGGTCTTGGTGCAACGGTTCTAGAAGATATTTTGGAACTCACAATGAAAAAATTCAAAGGTAAAATTGAAACATATGAATTGTGCTTGCCAACAGAAGAAGGAATTAAACTTCCATGTGGAACAAGTGGAATTTTTATTGGTAACTAATTGGAGAAAATAATGGATATTTTATATGAAGACAATCACATAATTGTTGTAAGCAAACCACAGGGTGTTGCAAGTCAACCAGATGAAACTGGTGACAATGACATGCTAACTCAACTTAAAGCTTATGTTAAAGAAAAGTATAATAAGCCTGGTGAAGCTTGGGTTGGCGTGGTGCATAGACTTGATCGTCCAACTGGTGGAGTTTTGGTTTATGCAAAAACCAGTAAGGCAGCTGCACGTCTTTCTGAACAACTTAAAAATGGTGAATTTGATAAAACTTATTTAGCGGTTGTTTGTGGAAAGCCAAGGGAACAAAAAGGTAAAATTGTGAGTTATCTTAAAAAAGATGAAAAAACCAACACTGCTGTAATTGTTCCACAAAGTACAACTGGTGCAAAGCGTGCTGAACTTGATTATGAGGTTTTGGAATACAACAAAGAAACAAACAGAAGTTTGGTTAAAGTTAAGTTATATTCAGGAAGAGGTCACCAAATTAGAGTTCAAATGAAAAGTATTAAGTGCCCAGTTTATGGTGATCAAAAATATGGTGGTGAGGGAATGGATAAAGTTATGCTCAATTTGTTTGCTGCTGAACTTTCGTTTTATCATCCAACAACAAAGCAGAAACTTGTGTTTAGGGTTTATCCACCAGAAACAGAAAGCGCATGGAATGAGTTTAACCTTGAAAAATATCTGTCACTCAGAACAAATTATGATGATTAATAAGAGCAAAATCATGCTCTTATTTTTATTAAAACAAGGTATAAATACTGAAAATTTCAAGTATTATGTGAAACATAACATAGTGAGGTAATAATGCAACTCCCTTTATTTATTCAGGAAAAATTAAAAACCTATTATTCATCAATTGGGAAAAATAAATTAACTGAAACCCGAGAAACTTTAACTGGCAAATACAAGCAAAATTCTGGAACAAGTCAATCACTTATTGTTAGTAAAGATGAAAGTTTAGCATATGCAATTTCAAGAATGCCAGCAACATATTCAGTTTTAGTTAGTCTTTTTGTTGAGCTTAAAATGGAGGGTTTTTTTGAAAATATAAATTCAATTGCTGATGTGGGCTCAGGAACGGGGTCTGGTTATTTTGCGATTAAGAGCGAATTTGAAAAAATCGAAATAAATTTATATGAAATAAATGATTTAATGATTCAAGTTTTTAATGATATTTCCGGTGGAACTGCAAGTGTTCAAAAATTAAATATAATTACTGAAAAATTACCAATTTCAGCTGATTTAGTTGTTTCTAGCTATGTTCTTTCAGAACTTTCAAATAATGATAGAATAAAGGCTTTTCAAAACCTAATTAATTCATCAAACAAGTTTGTTTTAATTGTTGATACAGGAACTCCAAAAACTTATACTGATTATATAAACCTAATTGAAATTGCCGAGGAAAACAACATGACACTTGTTGCTCCGTGTTGCACTATTCCGTGTCCACTTAAAAATGACTATTGTGCTTTTTATGCAAGAACTGAAAGAAGTGGTGCGTTAAAAGTGTCTAAATCAGCAATGAAAAACTATGAAGATGAAAATTATTTTTATTTACTTTTTTGTAAAGATAAAATGCAAGTGGGTGGCTCACGAGTGATTAGAAGACCAGTAATTAAAGAGGGTTTAATTGAATTAAAACTATGCACTCCTGATGGAATTAAACAGGAAAAGGTAACTAGAAAAAATTTAAAGTTCAAAGCCATCAAAAAGATAAAAATAAATGAAAAAATCTAGTGTTATGTTAAACATAACATTTGAAAAAATCAGACTTTAAACCACATTTGAGGAAGATATGAATTTTCAAATTTTAGAAAAATCACAACATGAAAATTATCTTGATTTAACTTCAAACATAAAAGAAGTTGAATTGTTTTTATCTAAAAATAAAGTTTTAAAAGTTGAGATAGATTCAAAGCTTTTAAACTTAAATCAAAAACTATATGGCTCAACAAAAAAAGAAAGTGTTTTAATTCAAAAAGACAATTTAAAAAAGATGATGAAACTTTTTCATTTCTGCAAAAAATTTGTTAGCCTAACGAAAAGGAAGAAAATTGATTTTTCAGGTGAGTTTTATGTTGAAAATCTTTCAAACAAAAAAAATAATAATGATTTTATGATTTCTTCAATGCTTGAAATTCAATTTAACACAAAAAGAAGTAATCGTTTTAAAAGAGCTTATGAAGTTGCATGTGATTATCTTGATAGGGAAAATGAACTCAATAACATGTGTAATTTTATTGATGGGAAATGTGAAAAATATAGGAACCTTAATTTAGGCAAGAATAGTTGCTGTGCAAGTAGGTGTAAATATTTCACAAACGAGCGCTGCATGGAAAAAAGTTTAGCCTGTAAAATCTTTATGTGCAGCGATGCTGAAAATCGTGGATTTTTCTTTGATGTAAATTCAATTCCAGTGTTAAAAAGGGAATTTGGGTTTCCTGAAAGATTTTTAAGTGCAGGGCTATTATTTAATGGTGAAGCAGCATCAATAAAGCAACTCAAATTACTAAAAATAATTTGTTTGAGTATTGCTGGAATTGTTTCAATTGCGCTAGTTTTCATTTTAGTTGAATTATTAATACTTTTAATTTGATTTTTAACTAACTTTTTTGTTATATTATTAGTGTGAGGTAATTATGGCAGGACAACCAGGTTATGTTAATGTTGACACAATATATGAAGAAGAGGGTAAAGAAAAACAGGAAATAAAAAACGACTTTACCTCTGTTGAAGAAATGATTCCAGTTGAACTTGATATGAAAAAATCAAGGTTTATAGGTATGGCTTTTCATGTTGAAAGCGATGATGATGTTCACCAAATTATTGGAAATTTGAAAAAGAGTAATAAAAATGCTAAGCATGTTGCATATGCATACATTTTGGGTGAAACATATGATGTTGCAAAAAATTCTGATGATGGTGAGCCAGCGGGTTCTGCTGGTGCTCCAATTTTTGAAGCGCTCAAAAAATTTCATATAACAAACACTCTTGTTGCTGTTGTTCGTTATTTTGGTGGTGTTGAACTTGGAAAGAGTAGGTTAACAAGAGTTTATAATGCAACAGCAATTGGTGCACTCAATGAAGCAAAAAAATATAGCATGGTTTACTGCAATGAAGTTGAAATTAAAGTGTCTTATCAAAACTATGGTTCGGTAAACAAGCTTTTTGCGGATTCAAATGTGCATATAATTGAGCAAAAAAATGATGAATCTATGCCAATAATTAAAATTGCAGTTCCAGTTAAAACCTCTGAAAAGGTTTTAAATAGTGTCAGGGCAAGGACTCGTGGTGCTGGAGTTATAAATAAGTATGGAACAGGGTTTTATAAGTTTCCATACAAGGGAACAATTACGGAGTAAAATGGCACAAATAACCAAAATTGAAGAACAAAAAAATAAAAAGCGCGTCAACATTTTCGTTGATGGCGATTTTTTTTGTGGGATTGGAAAAGAAACCGCTGTAAGTTTTAGGCTTAAAACGGGCATGGAGATTAATGAAAAGATTTTAAATGAAATGGTCTTTGAAAGCGAAACAAAAAGTGCATTTGAAAAAGGAATTGATTATTTAGCATCAAGAATGCATTCAAAATCAGAACTCGCTCAAAAACTATTAAAAAAAGGCTACACAAGCGAAGTTATTGATGCTGCAATAAAAAAACTTGAAAGTTATTCATATGTCAATGATGAGATTTTTTCAAAATGGTTTTTTGAAACAAATTCAAAATATTCAGTGCGTGTAATTGAGGGAAAATTAAGGCAAAAAGGCGTTGATAACAAAATTATTGAAAAGGTTTCAAAAAATTCAAATCCAAACAAAGATTATGAACTATGTGTTAAATTTTCTCAAAAATATTTAAAAACAAAAAGTGTAGAAACTCGTGAAGAGATTCAAAAAATGTATGCTTTTTTAGCAAGAAAAGGGTTTGATTTTGAACTTATTAAAAAAGTATGTAGAGCCCAGTTAAATAAGGATTTAGAGGACTAAGATTAGTCCTTTTATTTTTAGTCCTTATTAGTTATTTTTATATTACTTTTTTAATTTTGGTATTGACACATGCGTGCGTTTATAGTATAATATATATAACCATAAAGGATATGGTTAGTGATTAGTTAATCTAATCATTTTGCTATGCGTAGCCGCAGAATGCACTTTTTATAAGAAAATTTCAAAAGGGTATTGATTTTTGAATTTCTGCGTGTTACAATTCAAGCGTTGGACTTAAAAGTCAAATTAAGGGAGTAAAAGGAAAATTATGGCAAAGAAAGTAGAAAAAACATCGGAAGAAATTTTGGCAGAAAAGAAAGATTATTTAATTAAGTGTGCTGAAGAATACAGGGCAGTTGTTGACCTTATGACTGACAAGAATTATGAAGAGTTCAAGAAGTCAGTTGGCGCTGTTGATGCTGAAGAAGATGTTATGAAAGCTTATTATGATTATGCGCAAGCTTTCAAAGCAGCGCTTGTATCAGCTTTTGGTGGCGAAGATAAAATTCCAGCAAATTTAAACGATCTTGAAAGTGAATTTGGAAAATTCGATAGTGCAAAAATCGAAAACTTTTATGATGCCGTTCACGATAAAAGAGAAGCAATTTCAGCAATGAAAACCAGAGCATTTGGTGGTTCAATCAAAAGCGGAGCATTTATTTTAAAACTCAAAGCTGAACTTGAAAAATTAAAAAAGGGTGAACCAGTATCTGCAGTTGTTATTAATCGTTTAAATGAAATTGTTCATGATATTAGGACAACTATTAACAAAAAATCTGGTGATGTTACTGCTTTAATTCGTAACTTGGAAATAACAATTTCTGGTATGGAATCAACAATGACTGCGGATAATACTGCAATTATTGACATCCAAGGAAAGGTAGATGAATTAAGCAAAATTGATTTTTCATCAATAACTTCTGATGTTCATGATTTGAAATCAGGAATGTCTATTGATAGATCATTTATAGCTGCTCGTAACAGATATTTATATGAAGCTCTGTTCACTGAAAAGGAAGTTGTGATTGATGGAGTAAAAGTTAAAAAAGCTGATAGACTTGCAATTCTTTTAAAAGATGTTGAGGCCGCATTTAATGCTATGCCTTCTGACACAAAGCAAAAGATTGATGCTGCAGAAGTAATGGAAATGATGAAACGTCAAGCAAAGCAATCACCTAAGAAGTTTCAAGTTTCAATGTCAGATGGGTCATCAATGACAAAGGGAACATTGATTACTCATACGTCTCCTGAAACTATTGATAAGTCAGACGAATCAACATTATTTGTTTCTGGAATAACGAGAGCAAGGGCATCAGGTGCATTATTAGCTAGAAAAATTATTCATAATGTTGGAGTGTTCTTTACTGGAGCGGCAGTTGGCACTGCAATAACATTGTTGACTCTTTCGCAGTTGGGAATGTTTCCAGCATCTGAGAAAGAAAAACTTCAACCAGAACCAACTCCAATTGTCCTTAATATAGATGCTAGCGAAATGGAAGGTTTCCAAAAACAAGGTGAATTAATTTTAAATAATTATCCAAGCTTTGTTTTTGAACTCCAAAAACCTGGCGATACTGATTATGAAACTTTGCATAACATTGCTTTTGCTGAAAATAGTTCAGCCCCATCTGCATCGTATTTAAATAACGGTGAATTGTTGAGTTGGGAAAATATAACAGAAAGCGATTTGAATGTTGGTCAAATGGTAGTTGCTGACATCAATAAAGCTTTTGAAGGTAATTATAACATTTATAAAGTAATTGGCGAAGATAAAGATGCAAAGAAAGAAGTTGCTTACACAGGAAAAGCGTCAACATATTCACCAGCTTCAACATATCAAAGATTTTTAGAGACAGCAAATGAATTTAATAAAATTAAGAATGATAACAAGGAATTTAGTGAAGAGTATAGAGCATTCTTCAATAAATTGATTGAATATACAACTGATAATGACCTTACAACAGAGGAAAATGCTGATCTTGTTAACAACTTTGTTTCAAAAATTACCGATGCAAATGAAAAAGCTAGAGCAGAGCATTTGTTAAACGCATATTCAAACAAAGATGATAAAATTTCTAATCTCAATAAAACTATTGAAGAACAAAATGCAAGAATTGATGAACTGGAATCAAAGGTTACAGAGCTCACAAATCAAGTTGAAGGCTTGGAAAAAGATTTAGAAGATGCAAATTTAAACCTTGCAACAAAAGATGCTTTAATTGAAAAACTTAATCAAGAAATTGATGGTTATAAATCTGAAATTGAAACATTAAAATCAACTATCACAGATTTAAATAGCCAAATTGCTCAAAAGAGCAGCGAAATTGAAGGTTTGAAAGATCAAATTGAAGAATTAAAAAATCAAAATGCAGATAAAGAAGCAATTATTGAATCACTTAATAGTGAAATTGAATCTCTTAACAGCCAAATTGCTGGGCTCGTTAATGAAAGAGATGCTGCAATTGCAAGAGCGGAAGCAGCTGAGGCTAAGCTTATCGATCAAGCTGCAACAATTGCTGCACAAGCTGCAAAAATTGCAGAACTTGAAAATCAAGCTGCTAATTTGTTAGAACAACTTCAAAATGCAAATCTTGCAAATGCTGAACAACAGGAAATTGTAAATCAATATATTGCAATATGTGCTTCAATTATTGAAAATACATATGGCTACACATTTGTAGAAATGCGTCAAGAAGGTAGCACGGTTTTATATGTATTTGAAGATGATGCAACCGGAAAACAATACACTTTCACACAAGAGCAATTGTTGGCTTATGGAAATGGTGGAAATACATCAGCTCCAAAAACAAATGACAATGGAAATCAAGATGAATATGAAAGACCATAGTTAAATAAAAATCCTTACAATTTGTAAGGATTTTTATTTTGCAAAAAAGTTAGTGAACTAAAAGCCTTAATTTATTTTCCTTTTCTTGACTTTAATTTTTTAAGTTCATATAATAAAACTATGGAAAATTTGTTAGCAGTAAATCCAGTTGCTTTTCATATTGGAAACCGTCCAATTTATTGGTATGGAATAATAATTGCTTTTGCAATGATTGTTGTTATCATTGTTGCTACTTTGTTTTGCAAAAAGAAGGGAATTTCAAAAGATCTTCCTTTCACTCTTGCAATAATTGCAATCCCAATGGGAATAATTTTTGGAAGGTTGTTTGCTTGCTTGTTTGATGCGGGGCTTGACCTTTCAGATTATTTTAATTTTTCAACTGGTGGAATGAGCATCATTGGTGCCGTTATTGGTGGAGCGCTTGGTCTTTTGATTTATGCACTCATGACCAAAACCAAAGATATACTTTTAATTTTTGATATTACAGCCTCTGTGTTGCTTCTTGCTCAAGCAATTGGAAGATGGGGAAATTTTTTCAACGGTGAGGTGTATGGTCAAGTGATTGAATCCACTTCAATCTGGGCAAAGTTTCCATTTGCAGTTGAAATTAATGGAACATATTATCAAGCATTGTTTTTCTATGAATGTGTTTTAAATTTAATTGGGTTTATTTTTACATCAATTGTATTTTTTAAATCCAAACGCAGTGGTTTAACTGTTTCAACTTATTTAATTTATTACGGAACGGTTAGAACAATTTTAGAGCCACTTCGTCAAAGCGAATATGTTTACATGCTTTGCAAAATTAGGCTTTCACAAGCGCTGAGTATTTTAATGATAGTAATTGGAGTTATTCTTTTGTTTGTATGCGCCAACAAAAGAATAAAAAATGACACTGAAAACGAGGTTAAAAATGAAAAAAAATAGCATAAATATTGAGGAAATAACCAGACATGAACTTTCTACAGTTGAAACAAATGACAAACTTGCAAAACTTGAAAAAGAAAGTTTAAAAAATAAAAAAATAATTGATGAATATAAAGATCGTGAAAAGGCGACAGCTCGTGCACTGATTATTTATGAGCGCAAGGTTCGTTGGCTTAAAGAAACACTTGTTAATGAGCTCCTTGATTCATGCAAAACCATTGATAAATTTTCCGATGCATTCAATGTGGATTGTGAACGAGCAGGTGTTAGTGACACTGTGAAAAGACATAGTGCAGATTTAAAAGTTGTTGAAGAAAAACTTTATGAAATTTGCAATAAGCTTGAAGCTAATGCAATCATAACGCAAAGTGATAGAGATTTCATTTCAAACAAAAAACCACCAAAACCTAAAAAGGCTGAGGGGGATATGGATTCTCGTTTTGATAAACTCCGCACAGAGTTTGATCAAAAAATTGGAAAGAGCGTTTTAAGAAAACCTGGTCGTCCAAAGAAACAAGATGAAAGTATTGTTGCATCAATCGGGCTTGGGCACAAGCCAGGAAAGAAAATTGAACAAGATGAATCTGTTAAAGAAAAATTAAATAAAATTTTCTATGATGCACCAACTAAAAATAAAAAAGCAGTTGCATCAACAATTCCTGAATCAAGTGATAGTGTGTTTGATTTTGATGAAGCTTTAAATCCAAATGTTTCTTTAAAAGATATCATGGCAGATTTGATGACAGAAAAAGAAGATGAAATTAAAGTACATTCAAACACTTCCATTCAAAATGAAATTAAAGAAGCACAAAATAAAACTAGGGCTGAACTTATCGAATCCGGATTTTTAAGAAACCCAACATTCAAACAAAAAACAACAGCACCTGCCCAAACAGAAATAAAAAAGGAAACACCTAAAAAAGCAACTTTTGAACAAAAGTTTTTATCACTTCAAGATGTTTTTGATGAAACAAAATAATAAATAAATTAATCATAAAAATAAACCATGAAAAACAATCATGGTTTATTTTTTTTGTATTATATTTCTTAAAATGTATAAAAAAGCGTATATAAACTAAAAAATATCAATTTTACTTATGTGTTTTGTTTTATTTCAGCAACCAAACATTCGGTTGTAAGAATTGTTGATGCAACGCTTGCAGCATTTAAAATTGCATTTTTTGTAACTTTTGTTGGATCAATAATTCCGCATTTAAACATATTTTCCCAAGTCCCAGTTAGTGCATTGAATCCCACTTCCGATGAAATTGATTCTCTTGCTTTGCTTAAAATAATTCCTGGTTCCGCACCTGAGTTTATTGCAATTTGTTTTAGTGGAATTGACAAACAATCCAGCACAATTTTTGCACCAATTTGTTCATCACCTTGAAGTAAATTTAAAATATTTTTTACTTTTTCTTCTGCTGAAAGAAGAGCAATTCCGCCACCAGCAACAACACCTTCTTGACTTGCAGATTTTGTTGCAGAAAGAGCATCTTCAATTCTAAGTTTCTTTTCATGCATTTCAATTTCACTTGGCGCACCAACTTCAATAACAGCAACTCCACCAGAAAGTCTGGCAAGTCTGTCTTCTAAAAGAGTTTTATCAAATGTGTCAAGTTCATTATTTAGTTCTAATTTAATTCTATTTTTTAGTGAATTAATTTCATTATTTTTTGATTTTCCACCAACAATGATTGTTTTGTCTTTAAACACTTTAACAAGATTTGCTTCTCCAAGGTCGTCCAGCTTAACATTACTAAAATCATGAACAATTTCTTTAGAAATTAAATTTGCACCAGTTAGCAAACAAATATCTTCTAAATATGCTTTTTGTTTTTCGCCAAAAGAAGGTGACTTAACTGCAACTGAAATAAATGATCCTCTTATGTCATTTAAAATAAGAGTTGAAAGAGCTTCACCTTCAACATCATCAGCCACAATTAAAAGAGGTCTTGAACTTTTCATAACTTCTTCAAGAAGAGGCAAAAGGTCATGAGTTACTGACAGTTTTTTATCTGTAACCAAAATGTAAGGATTTTCAAGTTCTGCAAATCCTTTATCCTGTTGAGCCATATATGGCGAAATATAGCCACGCTCAAACTCAAGGCCTTGAGTAAACTTTAATTTAGTTTGAGCTGTTTTTGATTCTTCAATTGTTATAACGCCATCTTTTCCAACTTTTTTAAAAGCTTCGCTAATTAGTTTTCCAATTGATTCATCTCCAGCTGAAAGACTTGCAACTTGTTCAATTTCGGTTTCACTTAAAACTGGTTTTGAAATTTGTTTAAGATGGTCTAAAACAGTGTTTATCGCCTTATCAATTCCTCGCTTAACAACAATTGGGCTTGCTCCATTAGCAACATTTTTAAGTCCGTCAACAACCATTGCCTCAGCCAAAATGCAAGCAGTTGTTGTTCCATCTCCAGCATTGTCGTTTGTTTTAACTGAAACTTCTTTAATCATTTTTGCGCCAATGTTTTCAAATGGATCGTCAAGCTCAATTTCCTTCGCAATTGTAACTCCGTCATTAGTGATTAATGGGGTGGTAAATTCTCGGTCTAAAACAACATTTTTGCCTTTTGGTCCAAGGGTAACTTTAACAGCTTTTGAAAGTTTTTGAATACCATTTTTTAATTTGTTTAAAGCCTCATCACCAAATAAAATTTTTTTAGCCATTATTTTACCTCCACAATTCCAAAAATATCACTTTGCCTAACAACGGCAAAAACTTCATCATCTTCTCTAAATTCAACTGCGCCATATTTGTTATATAAAACTTTATCATGAATTTTAACTAACATTTCGTTTTTTTTGCCATCAAAATTTTCTCCATTTCCAACTGCAACAACTTCAGCCAAAATAGGCTCGTCGTTTGAAACTTCCGGAATAAATATTCCTGATTTTGTTTTGTTTTCTTTTTGGATTGGTTTCAAAACAACCCTGTCAAACAAAGGTTTTAAATTCATAAAAATCTCCTTAATTAATAAATTATATGTAACTTAAATTGGTTTATAACATGAAGTTTGTCATTTATTTTCCTGCGAAGCCATAAAATTACTTATACCATCATGTTAACCCACAAAATATCAAAATTCAAGAACCCGTGCCATCACATTGTCACGCTAATTTTGATAATTTCATTATGCATGAATTTAATTGGGTGCAGCTTTTCAAAACTCAACATGCGTAACTTTTATTTTGTTTATATTGCCAAATATAAAGTTTCTGGAAACAATAATCAGGCTAAAAGTGATGCAGAAAAACAATCAATTGTTGGCAGTGAAATTAACGATGGAATTTTTAATTATTACTGCATTGGAGTTTTTGATAATAAATTAAAAGCTCAAAAGTTTTGTGATGAAGTGGAAATTAAATCACAAATTTTAAATTTAAAAAGGGTAGAAGTATTGAAAAATAATTTAAATCAATTTAATTTTGTTGAAATAACAGAAAGATTTTTTGATGAATTTAGTGGAGTTGAAACAGCTCAAAAATATAAACTTCTTTTAGAAAAATTGCGAAAAACAACTAAAAATAATGAAATTCGTTCTTTAATAACAAGGTCAATCAACTCCATAAATGAATTTTGTTTGAAACGAAATTTAATGAGTGCATACATAAATCAAGCTCAAAAAATGTTTGTCGAACTTATGTTTTTCAGCTTAATTGCGTCAAATAGTATTCAAATTATCAAAAATTGAGAGATTTTAATTTGAAATTTTCACAAAATATGTTATGATAAAATTACTATGAGGAGGGCGTGATATGGGATTTATGGATTGGCTCATGAAGGGCGTTGGTTTTGAATCGGAAGAAGTCTATGATAATTCCGTTGAGAAGCAAAAAAAGTATGAAGAGCGAAAAGCCCGTGAAGAAGAAAAAAGGCGCCAAAAAGAGGAGTATAAAGCAAGAAAAGCTCAAGAAAAAGCAGATAAAATTGCGAATAGGTATAAACTGAAACAAACCAAAGATGTTCAGCAAAAAGAAGAGGTTAGGGCAAATTCTTATGAGGAAAATCCTGATCAATACAACACATCAAGAACCTATGATGCACCAGTAAATAATTATGGTGTAAATTCAACAAATGTTGGCGGATATGGAACAAAGAGTGTTGAGTTTGCTTATCCAACAAGGTTTGAAGAAGTTGAGGGAATTATAAATTTCTTAAAAGAAGGTGAATCTGTAATGCTCAACTTAACAAACATGAACCCAAGTGATTCACAGCGTCTTTTAGATTGTGTTAGTGGTGCAATATTTGCATTAAATGGAAACATTCGTCGTGTTGATAACAACATTTTCTTATTAACACCAGAAGGATTTAACATTAAAGTTCCTGAAAGGCAATAAAAAGAAGCTTTTAGCTTCTTTTTATTTTTGTTCGTTTGACATTATTTTGTTAAAATAATAAACTTAAAACAGGTGAAATTATGTTTAAAAAATTTATAATAACTTATGACCATAGGGTTGCACAAAAATATATTGAAAAAATTAAGGAGATTTTAGGCTCTCATTCAATTGAATTTGTTTGTGTTGATGATAATGGTGAGGCTAACGATTATCCACTTCTTGCAAAGCGTGCATTTGAAGTGTTTAAAAAAGAAAAGGCTGATGGAATGATTCTTCTTTGTGGAACTGGAATTGGAATGAATGTGGTTGCAAACAAGTTTGATGGAATCAGAAGTGTTTTGGCAAATTCTGAAGCGGAGGCTTATTTTTCTAGACGTCATGAAAATGCAAATGCAATTGTGTTTGGTGCGGGTTATAGTGATGAAATTTATGAAGTCAAACTTTGCAGAAGAAAAATGGGTAGGATGCTTGAAACTTTTTTAGTAACTGATTTTGAAGGTGGTAGGCATGTAAGAAGGCTCAATCAAATCACAGAAATTGAAAACGAGGTTAAAAAGTAATGTCATTAAACTCAAATGAAGATGTAAGTGTTAAGCGTGCGGTTTTGTCAGGACTTAAAGGTTTTTGCAAAATTTGCTTTGTGGTTATTGCAGTTTGGTTTTTTGCTGTTGCGTCACTCACGGTTCTTTTCCCTCGTGCTAGTGCAAAACTTTATAATTTTTTTGGATTAAAAAAAGCAGAGGAAAATTCACTTAATCGCATATATGAAAAATCGCAAAATTTATCTGACTTATACAATTTGGTTATTTTTGAAAGCAGCAGTTCAAATTTTGAACAAGAACTTAAATATTTAAATATACTAATTAGTGCTGAAAATTTTGATGACTTTGCAAACAAACTTGATTCATCATCAATAACTTCAACAACAAACAAATCATTAATTCCATACATTGCAAATGTAAAAAGTTACCTTGCAAATCAAAAATTAAATTGTTTAATCAAATTAAATGAATCAAAAGAAAATGCATTAACTTTTGTTTATTCATCACTTGCGGGTGAATATTTAAATGAATACACATTCACAACTTTTGTTGAATGGTTAAAATCATCAAACTTAACCAGCGCAGAAAAGGGAAGTGAAATTACAAAGTTTCTTGAAATGTTTGACTCAAGTGGAAAAACAACGGATGAACTTTTAAAAGAAAGGCTTTCAAATTTAAAAATCAAAGTTGATAGTGAAACAAATTTAAATTTGAAAATTATTGAATCACATGCTCATATGACTCTTTGTAGGGGTAGGCTTGATGCATATATAATGGCAAACAAAAATGAATCAGAGATAAGCGAAGCTAGGGCGGCATACACCGATTCTCTTCAAGCATATTCGTCGTTAATTTAATAGTGTTATGACAAACATAACACCTTAAAAATTAAGCATTTACAGCAATTTTTGCAAAATAAAAACACTTCCAAATTGGAAGTGTTTTTATTGTTAAAACATAATTTTTTCTTCAACAAATTTAATTAGTTCATCAGGTGTCATTCTAACTTGTTCCATTGTGTCACGATCACGAACAGTAACAGTTTCATTTTCCAAAGTGTCAAAGTCAATAGTAACTGCATAAGGTGTTCCAATTTGATCTTGTCTGCGATATCTTTTTCCAATTGAACCTGCTTCATCATAAGTGCACATAAAGTGTTTTGAAAGTTTTTTGTAAATCTCTTTTGCTTTTTCGCTGAGGTTCTTTTGAAGTGGTAACACGGCAACTTTATATGGGCTGATAGCAGGGTGGAAGTGATAAACAATTCTTGTGTCACCACCTTCAAGTTCTTCTTCGTCATAAAATTCGCAAAGAACTGCAAGTGTAAGTCTGTCGGCTCCAATTGAATATTCAACATCATGAGGAATATATTTTTCATTTGTAACAGGATCAATATACATCATGTTTTTTCCTGAAAATTCTTGGTGACGAGCAAGGTCATAATTTGTTCTATAATGAATTCCATTAAGTTCATTCCAGCCAAATGGATATTTAAAAATAATATCACATGCAGCTTTTGCGTAGTGAGCAAGTTTTTCATGATCTTTAAAGTTTAAATCATCTTTTTTAAATCCAAGATCCAAAAGGAAATCCATTGCAAGTTTTTTGTATTCAGCGTAATATTTAAAGCCTTCTTCTTCATTTTTGCAGAAGAATTGATGTTCCATTTGTTCAAATTCAATTGTTCTAAATGTGAAATTTCCAGGGGTAATTTCATTTCTAAAGGCTTTTCCAATTTGTCCAATTCCAAATGGAATTTTTGCTCTGGTTGTCCTTTGAACATTCATAAAGTTAACAAATTCACCTTGTGCTGTTTCTGGGCGAAGATAAATAACATCATCTTTGTCTCCGGTAATATCACGGCTTGTTTGGAACATTAGGTGGAATTGTCTAATTGGTGTCCAGTTAAAGTTTCCGCAGGTAGGGCATTTAACTTGATGCTCGTTGATATAATCTTGCATTTCTTCATTTGTCATTGCATCAACATCAACAGTTCCTTTTGAATGAGCTTCAATAAGTGAGTCTGCTCTCATTCTGGTTTTACAGCTTTTACAATCCATTTTTGGATCGGTGAATGAAGCAACATGTCCTGATGCCTCCCAAACTTTTGGATTCATCATAATTGCGGCGTCAACACCATAGCTGTTTTCTGATTCTTGAACAAATCTTTTCCACCAAACTTTTTTAATGTTGTTTTTAAGTTCAACACCAACAGGGCCATAGTCCCATGTGTTTGCAAGTCCATCATAAATATCTGAACCAGGGTAAACAATTCCTGTGTTTTTGCAGTGGCTTACAAGTTTGTCCATTGTTAATTTTTCAAACATATTTTTTCTCCTAAAACTTATTTTGTTTTGAAGCCCAAAACAAAAGGCCTAATCTTCGCTTGCAACAGTAATCTGCTACAAGGGACGAGAGATTAGACCCGTGGTTCCACCCTTATTAGTGCAAAAGCACTCACTCTTTTTATGTTTCGCTCCAAAGCGCCTTCATTTTGCGTCCACTTGCTTCATCACACCAATCGAAGCTCTCTTTAAGCAACTTTCAAAACTACTTTTCTTTTTCACAGCGTCAATAACATTATAGGTTTAGAAGTAAATTTTGTCAATTAAATTTAAAATTTTAATTATTGCAAAAAATGTTTTTAAGTGGCTTAAATTCGTTTACAACTCAATGTTTTTTTCAATATAATAAATAACGTTAAGGAGAGAACAATGCTTGAACTCAAAAATATAAAAAAATATTATGAAATGGGTGATAATGTTGTCAAAGCACTTGATGATGTTTCACTCACAGTAAATGATGGTGAATTTGTAACCATCATTGGTCCATCTGGTTCAGGAAAATCAACAATGATGAACATAATTGGTGCGCTTGATGTTGCAACATCTGGCGAATATTTCATTGATGGTGTTGAGGTTTCAAAATATTCTGAAAATCAACTTGCAAGTCTCAGAAATAAAACAATGGGCTTTATTTTTCAGGGCTTCAATTTGCTTCAAAATTTGAATGCTTTTGAAAATGTTGAACTTCCAATGATTTACCAAGGCGTTCCAATGGCTGAAAGGAAAAAACGTGCCATTGCCGCTCTTGAAATGGTTGGAATGAAAGAAAGAATGAAGCATAGGCCAAGTGAGCTTTCTGGTGGTCAACAACAGCGTGTTGCAATTGCAAGAGCTCTTGCAACAAAGCCACAGTGCATTTTGGCTGATGAACCTACTGGAAATTTGGATTCTGCAACAGGTGAAGAAATTATGAATATACTTCATAATCTCAATAAAAATGGAACCACAGTAATCATAATAACTCACAATGATGACATTGCAAGTGAATCAAGAAGGGTTGTTAGAATTTACGATGGAAAAATTGCTTCTGATGAAATCAATGAAAATATTCCAGATAATAGGGAACTAGTTAATCCGGTTAAACTTTACGAAGAAACGGTTGAAGTTGATAAATTGAATGAAGATAAGGAGGGCGTGTAAATGCATATTGGTCAAGCCATAAAAATGGCATTTAAATCTCTCTGGACAAACAAACTTCGCTCGTTTCTAACAATGCTTGGAATCATTATTGGTGTTGTAACAGTAACGCTTTTAACAACCGTTGCTCAAGGTGTTTCAGATGCCGTTGTTTCATCAATTCGCTCTCAAAGCACTCTTTCAATAATAATGAACACGTCAAATAAAATGACATATTCATCATTATCCAATGTTTTGAAAAGCCAACAACCAAATAAAGCAGATGACAATTACTATGAATATTCAATGATATTAAACTCAAGTGTAATTTATTCTGATGAAATTGCAGGTCTTGATACTTCAAGAAAATACACATTAAATGAAGTTAAAGATTATATAAGGCAGGAGAGTATTTTGAGTGAAGAGTATTCCACTGAAAAATATAATTCACTTACAGATATTCAAAAAATTGTTTATATGACTCAACTTGCAAAAAAGAGGGCAAGAGCCATTTCAACTTCGGTTTATGCAGTTGATAAAAACTTTACTGATGTTTATGATTTGACTTTTGATGGAAAATTTCCAGAAAATACTGACGAAATCATTGTGGATGAAATATTTAAAACTTCGTTTTATGGTGAAGATATAAAAAATTCAGATGTAATTGGCTCAAAGGTTATCTTTGGTTCAAAGTATTACACTGAATTAAAGTTAAACTTTAATGAAGATATATCAGCCAGTGAATTAGAAAAAGTTTGTGAATATATAACAGGAAACTACGAAATAACAGTAGGCGAGGATACGAAGAATGTTGGATTGTATTTCACAATAATTCCAAATGATGATGAAAGTCTTTATACTTATGATGCTGCTTCACATTTGATGACGGTTAATGTTGAATATTTCACAACTATGAAAAGTGAGGAGTTAAACACGCAAAAATTTATTGCTTGTACAGAAGTAAATGGTAAATTTTCAGATGTAAATCCAATCACAATAACAGATTATTTTGATTTTTCTGCTTCAAAGTTATACACAGTTGTAGGTGTGCTTACAGGTGATAATTCGCTTTTCACCGGCATGGCAACAACTTCTGGTCAATCTGAAAATTCATTGTCTAGTGTAATGTTTTCAAGTAGGAAGGGCGAGTGTTATATGCTTCTTGATAATTCAAATCTTTCTCCACTCGGGCAAACTTCAACTGAAGTAAATAATACAATTGTAAACTATGCATATCTTCGTTACAAAACAGAAGATGTGATGACGGATAGCACAAGCAATTTAACTGTTGCAATGATACAAGCTGGTTATGGTTATATGACGGATTTCATGATTATTTCGCTTAATTCTGTTGCAAAAATCATTGCACAAGTTATGAGCATTTTAACCACAATGCTCACTGTAATTGCAGTAATTTCACTTATTGTTGGTGGAATTGGAATCATGAACATAATGCTTGTTGCGGTGACGGAACGAACAAGGGAAATTGGTGTCAGGAAGGCAATTGGTGCAAAACGGGCTTCAATACTAATGCAATTTTTAATAGAAGCATTAATGCTTTCACTTATTGGTGGGCTTATTGGTCTTGGAATTTCGGCAATAGGAACAGCAATAATCGGTCATGTGATGGGATTTGCAATGAACATTCCTCTTTGGGTAATAGCCATGAGTTTGGGCTTCTGCACAGCAATTGGTCTCATTTTTGGAATGTTCCCAGCTGTAAAAGCAAGCCACATGCAGCCAATTGATGCACTTCGTCGTGAATAAAAACAGCTCTATTTTGAGCTGTTTTTTTGATTTAAAATATAATCAACTAAGTTTAAATTATCTAGTTTTTGTTTTTTTAAATATAATAATTTTAATTCTTGAAATATTTGTATTTGTTTATATGTAAAGATTTGTTGTAACTCACACTCAAGTTTGATTATTTCTTTTTCTATTTCACTAGTATTATAAAAGATAATTTGTTCGTTGTAATAATTTTCTAACAATTCTTCATTTTTTCTCATATATTAATATTATTAACTTTTTTGTTAAATGTCAACCAATTAGGTGGTTTTAATTCAACCTAGAATATATTCACATTATTGGTACACTACTAATAGAGGTGTACAGAATGAATTTAAGTGAAGCGGTTGCTAAAAGAACAAATGAATTGTTGATAAAGAATAACATGTCGCAATATAAATTAATTAAAATAACATGTTTAGATAAAACTACAATTCAGTCCATATTAAAAAATAAAACTAAGGATATAAAACTTTCCACGGTATTTTTAATTGCAGATGCTTTTAATATGACTATAAGTGAATTTACAAATGTACCATACTTTGAAAAAATCAATATTGAATTATAATTTTCATTATGGTATGTCACCAAAACTTGAAAACGCACTTTATGTATGTTAAACTAAGTTTGTGCGAAGGGGCGGAAGGTTAGGTGCAGGGAAGGAAACCAAAAAAGAGCGTAAGTTAGGCTCTTTTTATTTTTATTAATGTGCAATTTGTAATTGTAAATTTTTTAGTTATTGGTTATAATAAACATATGGCTAAAAATGAGCAGAAATTTGAATTAGTTTCAAAGTTTAAACCAACAGGTGATCAACCTCAGGCAATTGACAGTTTGGTTCAAGGGCTTGAAGATGGGCTTAGAACTCAAGTTCTTTTGGGTGTTACCGGAAGTGGTAAAACTTTTACCATGGCAAATATTATTGAGCGTGTTCAGCGCCCAACTTTAGTAATTGCCCACAACAAAACTTTGGCTGCTCAACTTTGCAATGAATTTAGGGAATTTTTTCCAAACAATTCAGTAAATTATTTCGTTAGCTATTATGATTATTATCAACCAGAAGCCTACATTGCAAGTAGTGACACTTATATTGAAAAGGAACTTTCAATAAATGATGAAATTGATAAACTTCGTCACTCAGCAACCTGTGCACTTTTTGAGCGAAAAGATGTAATTATTGTGGCTTCTGTTTCGTGCATTTATGGACTTGGCGAACCAAGTGAATATCACAAAATGGCAATTTCGCTTCGCCCAGGAATGCAAATTTCAAGAGATCAAATTATTGCAAGATTAATTGAAAACCAATATAAGCGAAACGATATTGATTTTGCGCGTGGAACATTCAGAGTTCATGGTGATGTTCTTGATGTTTTTCCATCAAATGCAAGTGAAATTTCAGTCCGTATTGAATTTTTTGGTGATGAAATTGATCGCATTTGTGAAATTGAAGCAATTTCAGGTAGAGTTGTTGCAACATTGGAGCATATAGCAATTTATCCAGCTTCTCACTACGCCGTTGGTGGGGACAAAATGGAGGAGTGCCTTGCAAATATTGAAAGGGACATGCAAATTGAAGTTGATGAAATGCTGAAAAATGGAAAACTTCTTGAAGCTGAAAGATTAAAACAACGCACAAGTTATGATATTGAAATGATGCGAGAAATTGGCTATTGCAGCGGCATTGAAAACTATTCAAGATATTTTGATGGAAGAAGTCCTGGAGAAATGCCTTACACGCTTCTTGACTATTTTCCAGATGATTTTTTGCTTTTGGTTGATGAAAGCCATATGACGCTTCCTCAAATCAGGGCAATGTATAATGGTGATAGAGCAAGAAAAGATGCACTTGTTGAATATGGTTTCAGGCTTAAATCTGCTTATGACAATAGGCCTCTTAAATTTCATGAATTTGAAAGTAAATTTCATCAAATGATTTGTGTTTCAGCAACCCCTGGACCTTATGAAATGGAAAGGCAGGATAATATTGCTGAACAAATTATTCGTCCAACAGGACTTCTTGATCCTGAAGTTGTTATTAAGCCTGTTAAAAACCAGGTTGATGATCTTATTGGTGAATTAAATAGAACAATTGAAAGTGGTGGAAGATGCTTGGTTACCACGTTAACTAAAAGAATGGCTGAAGAGCTTTCAAAGTATCTTGCAGACAAGGGGATTAAAACGACTTATTTGCACAGTGAAATCAAAGCAATGGACAGAATTGTTGTTGTAAATCAATTAAGAAGTGGCGAAAGTGATGTTTTGGTTGGAATAAATCTTCTGCGTGAGGGTCTTGACCTTCCTGAAGTTAAACTTGTTGCAATTCTTGATGCAGACAAAGAGGGCTTTTTGCGAAGCACAGGTGCACTGATTCAAACAATTGGAAGAGCCGCAAGAAATGCAGAGGGCAGAGTTGTTATGTATGCAGATGTAATGACCGATAGTTTAAAAAGGGCTGTTGATGAAACAAACCGTAGGCGTGAAATTCAAAAAAAATATAATGAAGAACACGGAATTGTTCCAAAAACAATAATTAAAGATATTGTTAATACTCTTAAAATAACAACCAAAGAAACTGATATTTCAAAACTTAAACCTGAAGATGTAACAAGGCAAATTGAAAGTTTAACGGCGCTTATGAATGTTGCGGTTAAATCTCTTGATTTTGAAAAAGCAATTGAACTTCGTGATAAAATTGCAGAACTTAAGGCAAAACAAGAAGGTAAGGAATTTAAGCCAATTAAAAAGATTGAAAAAACAAGAAATAAAGTTTATGAAAGAACAAGAAAGTCAACGCCGGTAAAATAGGTGTAAAATGCGAAAAAATCAAGTGTTATGTTTAACATAACACTAAAAATAAGGAGTAAAATGGATAATTTTATTAGGATTATTGGTGCCCGAGAAAACAATTTAAAAAATGTTAATCTTGAAATACCAAGAAACAAGTTAGTTGTTTTCACAGGGTTATCTGGAAGCGGAAAATCAAGTTTGGCATTTGATACAATTTTTGCAGAAGGACAGAGAAGATATATGGAGTCATTATCATCTTATGCTAGGCAATTTTTGGGTCAAATGAAGAAACCTGATGTTGATCAAATTGACGGACTTTCTCCTGCAATTGCTATTGATCAAAAAACAACCTCTGCAAATCCAAGATCAACAGTTGGAACAGTAACTGAAATTTATGATTATTTTAGACTTTTGTATGCTAATATAGGAATCCCATATTGCGTTAACTGTGGAACTGAAATCAATTCAATGTCAGTTGACCAAATTGTAAGGCTTGCAATGGCTTGTGACAATGGAACAAAAATGATGGTTATTGCACCAGTTGCCCGTGGAAAGAAGGGAGAATATAAAGATTTAATTGAAGACTTTAGAAAAAAAGGTTATGTTCGTGCTAAAATTGATGGGCAAATTGTTTCGTTAGATGATGAAATTGTGCTGGATAAAAAGAAAAAACATGATATTTATGTTGTTATTGATAGATTGATTAGAACCGATAATATGGCAGTTCGTTTAGGAGAAAGTATTGAAACGGCACTAGCAATCTCAAATGGGCTTGTGATAATTAACACAGATGGTGAAGATAAGTTATATTCATCAAAACATAGTTGTCCTAATTGTGGATTTTCATTTGATGAAATTTCATCAAGACTTTTTAGTTTTAACACACCAATCGGTGCATGCCCAGAGTGTTCTGGAATTGGTTCAAAACAAATTATTGAAGAGAATGCTCTTATTAAAGATTGGAATTTATCACTTGAAGAAGGTGCAATTTCAACATTTGGTTGGGGTGATTATGGTTTTGGTGGAATGTATTACAGATCTGTGTTAGATTTATTCGGTTGTAGCATGTTAACTCCAATAAAAGATCTTCCAAGAGAAGTTCTTGATGTTTTGTTTTATGGTACAAATGGCGAAAAAATCAATATGAAAACTCAAAATGGCTCTGTTTTTAATGCTAAATTTGAGGGGATTATTCCAAATCTTTATCGTAGACATGAAAATGCAACAAGTGATTTTGTTCGTGATGAAATTGAAAAGTATATGGTTACAAAAACCTGCAATGCATGTCATGGAAAAAGGCTTAATAAACAAGCACTTTCAGTTAAAATTGATGGAAAATCAATTATTGATGTAACCGATATGAATGTAACTGGAATTAGAAATTGGATTGAAAATCTTAAACTTACAGACAGGGAAAAGGCAATTTCAGCTGCAATATTTAAAGAAATTAATGCAAGACTGAAATTTTTGGTTGATGTTGGTCTTGAATACTTAACGCTTTCAAGAACTGCTGCAACTTTATCTGGTGGTGAAGCCCAGCGTATTAGACTTGCAAGTCAAATTGGAAGCGGACTTACTGGAGTTTTATATGTTTTGGACGAGCCAAGCATTGGTCTTCATCCAAGGGACACTAGCAAACTTATTGGAACATTAAAGCATTTGCGTGATCTTGGCAACAGCGTTATTGTTGTTGAACATGATGAAGAAACAATCAAAGCAGCGGACTTTGTTGTTGATGTTGGGCCAAAAGCAGGTGAGCATGGTGGAAGAATTATTGCAACTGGAACACCTGATGAAATTGCAAAAGTTGAAAATTCGTACACTGGTGCATTTTTATCTGGAAAAATGAGTATTCCAATTCCGGAAAAACGAAGAGCTATGTCTGACAAAACACTTGAAATTATCGGGGCTAAACAGAATAATTTAAAAAATATAAATGTTAAAATTCCTCTTGGAATGTTTGTCGCAGTTACTGGAGTTTCAGGAAGTGGAAAGTCTAGTTTGATAAATGAAATCCTTTATCCAGCACTTGCTAACAAAATAAATAAGCAATCACTAGAAGAAGGAACTTATAAAGAAATTCGTGGAACTGAATTTTTGGACAAAGTTGTTGTGATTGATCAAAGTCCAATTGGAAGAACTCCACGAAGCAACCCTGTAACATACACTGGTGTGTTTTCAGCAATTCGTGAACTTTTTGCAAGTGTTCCTGAATCAAAAGCAAAAGGATATACTTCAGGCAGATTTAGTTTTAATGTTAAAGGCGGGCGATGTGAAACCTGTGGTGGTGATGGTGTGCTTAAAATTGAAATGCACTTCTTGCCTGATGTGTATGTTACTTGTGATGAATGTGGTGGAAAGAGATATAACAAAAATACACTTGAAGTTACATATAAAGGGAAAAATATCAACGATGTTTTGAATATGACAATTGAAGAAGCTCTTGAATTTTTCCATAATTTGCCATCAATAAAAAACAAGCTTCAAACACTTTATGATGTTGGTCTTGGCTATATTCATTTGGGCCAACCAGCAACCACTCTTTCAGGAGGTGAGGCACAAAGAGTTAAACTTGCAACTGAACTTTCAAAACGCCCAACAGGTAAAACAATTTATATTTTAGATGAACCAACGACAGGACTTCATAGTTATGATGTTCAAAAACTTGTGGGAATTTTGCAGAGATTAACAATTTCAGGAAACAGCGTGGTTGTTATTGAACACAATTTAGATTTAATTAAGGTTGCAGATTATATTATTGATCTTGGTCCTGAAGGCGGGGATAATGGTGGAAAAATTGTTGTTCAAGGAACGCCTGAACAGGTTGCAAATTGTGAAAAATCATATACTGGCATTGCACTTAAAAATATTCTTAAATAGTATTGAATTAGGTTTGCTTTTATGATATAATGTTTTTAAGATATAACTATGTGTCAACATGGTTATTTCAAAGGGAGAGTGCCCATGAAAAAATTTATTACAATCATTCTTGCAGTTGTAATTACCGTTGGAATTGTTTGGCTTGGCGTTTTCATTTTTAGGTCAACAACTGTTGACTCTGTTGAAATTGTTGGTGATATTCAAACTCTTTATTTAGTTGATGATGAAAATGTCAATTTTCAAGATGCAATTTTGAAAGTTAAATATAAAAACGGCAATGTTAAAGAACTTCCACTCAAATCGACCAATGTTGAAATTCAGGGTTTTTCTACAGGTAAGAAAGAAAAACAAGATGAAATGAAGATCATTTATAAAGGTTTTGTCAACAAAATCAATTACACTGTAATGGCAAGACAACTTTATTACATTAAGTCAGAAAAAACTTTTGAATATGATGGAACTAAATTAGAAGAGAAAAACTTTAATGCAGATAATGCAACTGTTATGTTTAAATTTGAAAAAGATGGAAAACTTAGATACTACACTCGTGGTGGAAGTGAGCTTTCATCTTATGAAAAACCATACTATTTAAATGATGGATTGTTTGATTCAAATTACAATTATTCAATTAGTGGCAATACATTAACAGTTAATGCTGGGGCTAAAGAATATAGTATTGTTCCTAAATATGCAGGTTCTGATTCAATTCAATTTGTTTCAAGAGAAAAGAGTGGTTCAAAAACTATTGAATATATCATTGCGATAAATACTACTGAAAAATCAGGAATTGAACCAATTTTATCATCTGAAACAGCAATTTTTACTGATGGTGTTGAAGTTAGTGAGCCAATTTCATTTAAAATTGGACAAACTATTGAATCATCAAAGAAAAATATTTATTTGGTGATTAAGTCAACATCAAACTCTTCTGTTAGAACAGTATTAGTTAAAATTACTGATGAACTTTTAAATAATGGAGGAGAGGGACCAAGACTTGACACAAGCGCAACTGCTGATGCAAAAGTTGTTTACTTTAATTATCCAGGGTTGAGTGCTGAGTTGGCGTTCAACTATAAAGTTATTGTTTAAAATTAAAAAAATACATACGAAATGTATGTATTTTTTTTTGCAAAAATTTAATAATTAATTTATGACTATAATGATTTTAAGAGCAATAATAATTTATTTCTGTGTGGTTTTTGTAATTAGATTAATGGGGAAAAGGCAAGTTGGTGAGATGCAACCATTTGAGTTTGTTATAACTTTAATTATTGCTGATCTTGCTTGTAATCCAATGAGTGAACTTTCGGTGCCGCTTCTTCATGGAATTGTTCCAATTTTAACACTTTTGGTTGTGCATTTTTTGATTTGCTTTTTATCAAGAAAATCAATGTTTGCAAGGTATTTGCTTTCTGGTAGACCAGCAATTGTTATTGATGGAAATGGAATAAACTATAAAGAACTTCGCGCTCTCAATATGACACTTGATGATTTAATGGAACTTATTCGTGGGTGTTCAGTTTTTAATTTGGAAGAAATTGCTTATGCAATAATTGAAACCAATGGAAATTTGTGCGTGATTAAACGAGCAGAACTTGATCAGCCAACACGGGAGGATTTGAAAATTAAAGTTGATCAAGCTGGGCTTCCAATGAACATTATTATGGATGGAAAATTGATGAAGGAAAATGTTAAACTTGCTGGCATTGATGAAGCCTTTGTTGAAAAATGTTTAAAAAAGACAAAACTTAAAACTATTAAACAAGTTTTAATTTTTACTCTTGATAATAATGGTAAGGTTTTTATTCAGGGAAAAAATGAGAGGTCGTTTTATGCTTTTCAAGTTGAATTTAATGGAGTGGGAAAGTGGTGAAAAAATGGATTGTTATGATAGTGATTAGTGCTTTGTTGGTGGTTGGGTGCATTTTTGAAAGTAGGTTCATAAATTCTTCTATTGATGAACTTTCAAGTAATCTTAAAATTTTGCAAACAAAACTTGATGATAGCAAAGATAAAATTGATTATGAAGAGTTTGTAAGTTTGAGTGAAAATATTCATGAAAATTGGCACAACAAACTTTCAGGATTAAAGTGTTTAATTTGGCATTCTTGGGTGAAAGATGCAGAAGTTGGAATGGCTAGGATTACAGTTTATATTAGTGAAAATGATTACACTGAAGCAAGTGCTGAAATTGCTTCACTTCAAGATTATTTAGCACACTATAAAAGTGATTTTGAATTTTCAATTGAAAATATTTTATGATTTTTTTAATGACAATTTTTTTGATTTAAAAATGTCAAAACTAAAAAGTCCGAGCGCAAAAATTGATATAATTTCACATAAAATTACAATAATTCCGCTTACAATTAGAGATAAAACTAAACTTGAACTTAACAAATTATTTACGAAATATCCAATTCCACCAGAAATTATACAAGCAGTTAGCATTGATATTATGGTTTTTATAAACGAAAAATCTATAAGTTTTCTATCAGCAAGCATCTTTATGTTTAAAGCAGAAGATGTTATTGACATAAATGCATAACCAACTATAAGTGAAAATGTTCCAATGTATTTAGGAAGAAAGAAAATTGAAATAACAAGAAGTGCTGATGAAATCACATAATTTTTTAAAGATTTCATTTCAAGACCCACAGCATTTAAAATTGATGAAGTGATTTGTGAAATTCCAAGAGGAATCATTAGTATTGAAGCACATGAAAGATAAATTCCAGCCTCATTATTATCGAACAAAAATCTGCAAATTGGAATGCCAAGAGCCGCAAAAACGGGAACTAATATACCGCCAAAAATCACGGCTGTTCTAATTGAAAAATTAATTTTATTTTTTAATTTTTCAAAATTTTTGATTTCACCACCATCAATATTTTTTGTTTGTTCACTAATTGATGGAATTATTGTTACAGCAAGTGATCCAATTAATGTTGAAGGAATCATTAAAAGGGGGAGAGTCATTCCAGTTATGATTCCAAATTCTGACAATGCTTCACTTGAAGTGAAGCCATAATCCATAAGTTTCAGAGGAATTATTATTGAAATTATTGAAGAAACAAGTGCAGAAACTGTTCTAACGGCGGTTATTGGTGTGCTGGTTTTTAAGAGAGACTTAAATTCATATTTTGGATTTGATAGCTTTCCACCATGTTTTATATATATTGCAATTACTATTAAAGAAGATATTATGCAAGCTAAACTTAGTGATAATGCAGTTTTGCCCGTCCCTGACATTGAAATTAATGGAAGTTCAAACAAAATGACAATTATAAGTATTCTCATCACTTGTTCAATAAATTCAGTAAAACTTATTGCAAAAAACTTTTTTTCGCCCCAAAGTGCGCCACGCAAAACTTCATAAATTGAACTAAAAATTAAAGCGGGCAAAAGCATATAAATCATTTCACTTGAAGCAGATGATGTGAAAATTTTACTTATTATTTCTGGAAATAAAATTAAAATGAGCGTTACAGTTAAACTTATTATTCCAGTTAAAATTAAGCCAGAAGAAACAATTGAACCGATAGATTTTTTATCATTTTTTCCAGCAAAAAATGCTACGTTTCGTGATAGCACAACTGGAATTCCACTTGAAACAAATGTCATTAAAACAGCAAATATACTCATTGCAACTTGATAACTTCCAAGCATTTCACTCGTTAGTTTTCGTGATAAGTAAACTTTTAGTAAAAAGCCAAGGGCTCTTGTTGCAACTGAAAAAAATGTTACACAAAACATTGCTTTAAAAAACTTATTCATAATTTAATTGTATGCACAAAAAATGCTTATTAGTATTTTATTTTTTATTTATTTGACTGACTTTGACCATTGAATAATTATTTTTAAAAATTGAAAAAAATTACAAGTTATATTTGTCAAACCTTTAAAATATATTATATAATGAAGTCAAGTAGGTGGCATATGATTACAATTAGACAAATTTCTAAAAAGAGAGATTATAAAAAATTCGTTAGGTTTCCAACAGAACTTTATAAAGACAATCCAAACTATATTCCACCAATGGAAATGGACGAGATGAAAATGACCGGGAAGAAGAATGCACACTATGGTGAATGTGAGCAGGCTTATTTTTTGGCTGAAGAAGATGGGAAGGTTGTTGGAAGAATTGCATGTTTAGTTATGCATGAATATAACAAAAAGAACAATTCAAAATATGCACGTTTTACACGCTTCGATATGATTGATAGTGAAGAAGTTGCACATAAACTTTTGAAAACTGCAGAAGATTGGGCAAAAGCTCAGGGAATGGAATTCATTCATGGACCACTTGGCTATGATGATCTTGAAAGAGAAGGGTTGATGACATATGGTTTTGAAAATAAAGGTTCATTCATTGCAAGTTATAATGCACCATATTATCAAAAATATGTTGAGAGTTATGGTTTTGAGCCCGACTGCAAATGGGTTGAATGGAGATTGAAGTTTCCAATTAAAATGGATGAAAGAGTTGCAAGAGTTGCCGATATTGTTGAAAAGAGATATGGTTTCCATGAAAAACATTATAAAAGTGTTGGTGAACTCATTAAACATCATGGTGATGAATTTTTTGATTTGATTGATGAAACATTTGTTGATATTTATGGAACTATGCCATTTAATGCAGAGCTTAGAAAACAGACAATTGAGATGTTTAAACTTGTTTTAGATATGAGATATATTTGTTTAGTTTTTGATAAACAGGAAAAACTTATTGGTTTTGGTCTTACTTGGCCATCACTTGCCGATGCAATGCAAAAAACACATGGTAGAGCTCTTCCATTTGGATTTATTAAATGGCTTCATGCCATTAAACATCCAACAGTTGTTGAACTTGGAATTCAAGCAGTAAAGAAAGAATACCAAAAACTTGGAGTTACTGGCTTTATTATTAAAAAACTTTTAGATAGGCTTTCAACAATTCCTAATATTGACTATGCCGATACAGGCGTTCAATTGGAAACAAACACAGGTGCGATTCGTTCACTTGAAATGTTTGAAAGGGAATTAATTAGAAGAAAGACATGTTACATTAAGAAAATTAAGTAATTTGATAAAAAAAAGAGATGGAAAGTTTCCATCTCTTTTTTTTAGATTTTAAACGAATCCATTTTTGTCATCGTTTTTATTTGAAGGTTGAGGTTCAGTTTTAGCTGGTTTTTGTTCATCAACTTCAATTACGCTCTTTTTTCCAGATTTAAGATTTTTTGTTGAATTTCTTTCATGCTCATTTACAACTTCAACAGGAGCTTTCTTTTTGTGCCTTTTCAAAATAATTGCAACTAAAGCCATTACCAAAACAACAAACAGAAGAATTGATGAGAAAATATAGAAGAATGTTGCTGTCCAGTTGTTTGGATCAGGATCTTTTGTTGTTGTGTCATTGTCAGTTGATGAGTTTGAAACACCCGTGAATCTTAAAACAGTTTTATCGTTTTCATCAAAGAGTGATGAATATTCTGTGAATAATTTTTCAGTTGAATATTTTTTAAGTTCAGTTCCTGCAATGATTGCATAACCAGTTGTTGTATTGTCGCTTGATCCAAGAGAGAAGGTTACGCCAAATCCAGAAACAGAAGTTGTGTTTGTTCTAATTAAAACTTCATAACAAACAAAACCATTTGAATCAGCCTTTTCTGAATTTGTTGTGTTAATGTTGTTCCATTGTGTGTCTTTTCCATCAACTTGAATTCCGCTTACAACAATATTCAATCCATTGTTTTCTTCAAAATCACTGGTTTTTACATAGATTTTTAATGTGTAGTAAGAACCCGTTGAAAGTGATTGAGTTCTTGCAGGAGTGATTGAAACATAGTCAGTTGTCATTCCATTTGAAAGAACTAATACATTTTGTGAATAATCATTATTGAGTTCTGCTGCTGGAATAACATTATTATTTAATGAAACATCATTGGTAAATGTATATTGATAGCTTGTGGTTTTTACTTCCGTTGTTTCATATTCTTTTTGAGTTGTTGTTGTTCCAACAATAACTTTCTTTTCATTTGGAATTGTGACTGTTTTGTTGTCAATTTTTGTTACTTCATTTTTATAAATTGAATCACTATAAAGTTTGTATGTAATTTCATGTGTATCTTCGTTTTCAATAGCTTTTAAATAATATTCAACTTTGTCGATTGTTACGGTGTAAGAATTTTCAACCTCAAGATCGTAATATGAGGCAATTGCGACCCCAGCTTTTCCAACAGTATAAGTTGAGGTGTTTTTAAGTTCGTTCTTAAATTCAGAACTTGAGTAAGTATTTGAACTTTCATCAATTATATCGCTATGAATTGAAAGAGTTGCATTTTCAAAATTAATGAATCTTACATTGTTAAATAATTCATTGCTATAAATATCAACATTTGTTGAGGTGCTGTGAGTAGGGAACATGTTGTCACGAATTTGGTTAATTGTTTTTGATGAAGTTGTGCTTTGAACATTTTTAAAGAATACAGCACCACTAGCATTTGAAACACCAAGTTCAAGATAAACACCAATTGTTGTTGATCCAGTTGCTACATAGAACTTGTAATTTTCCCAGTCACGAAGTGATGAAACTTTTTCTAAATCAATAGAAATAGTTGCAATTTTGTTTGCTTCAGTTACTGAAGAATAATAAAGATTTGCAAAAATGGTTCCTTTAAAATCTTTATCTGCATATGCATCAAATGAAATTTCGTAAACAGATGATGCAGATAGACTGATTGAGTTTGAATACATTTTGTAAATATTTGATGTTGTGTAATTTGCCTTGCCTTTTGCAATTTCGCTTGAAATTGTTTCAGGAGAATAAATTACAAACACATTATTAACTAAATTTTCAAATTTTTCAGTTGAAATACCATTCTTTGAATAGAATGTGTTAGGGGAATTTGGATCACTTGAATCATAAACTGAAATGTAGTCATCGCTTGTTGGAACAACACCAGCAACAACATCTGCAGAATTTCCAGTTTCGGCTGACCAATTTTCAGCAGTTCTTGGGGTTTCAAAATCAATAGCATTTTTGTAATTTGTTGTTACTGTCACATTATTGAAATATCCATTTGAAATTCCATTTGTAATTGCTGAAGAGCTTGGAGAAAGTGAAATTGCATAGGTTGTTAAATCAGAATCATTGTTTGCATTATCATAAACTGTGCTTGTTATTCTTTCAATTGAAATATTATCAAAGTAAACTGTTGAACTTTTACTTGCCAAAAGGGCAAGGGTTACATTTTGATTGTGAAGTGCATTTCCTTCAATATAGAAAGAAATTGGAATCCAACCATATTCATTTGTTGGAGTTGAAGTATATCCCTTTATGTTTGCATTTACTTCTGCTTTTGTTTGAAGGTTTGTTCCAAGAATGTGTTTTCCATTTGTATATAAAACTGAATTTAATATAATTGTAGCTTTTGCATCTTTATCAGTTGAATATACCCAAACTGTGAGTTTGTAATAAGCTTGTTGTTCAATTGTGATGGTGTTTGAAGTGATTCCAAGAGGAATGAGCTTATCTTTATTTTCAATCTTCAAAATTTTGTTGTTATCATTAAATGTTGATTTTACATATGAAACATCATCAGTGTCGGTTGTTGCATTTGAAGATTCTTCAGTTGAATCATTAGAAGATTTGTCATCAAAAATTGTTTCTTCGTTTATAACAGAAACATTAACTTTTCTGTTTGAATTATTATAAGCTGCTTGATATTGTTGAAGTTCATAGTTATGACCTTGACCAGAAACATCGCGACCAATGTAGAACTGCCACATTTCATTATAGTCAGTGTAACCATCAGTTCCGTCAATGAAGGTGAGTGATGAAAGGTCGAGATTGTCAACATTGAACATTTCATTCCAAGTTTTGTTGTTCCAAAGTTTAACATCATTTGTTACTTTTGAATTGAAACTTCCAGCAACAATAACCTCATTGTTATAAGAGTCAGCATATTTTCCAACAATGTCGTTTCCGTCTTGGTCTTTTAAAGTTGTTGAATAAATTGCTTTTTCATCAAGTGAAGTTTTATTAAAATCGGTTTGATTTATTAATGTTAATTTAATGTTGTCAAATAATACAGTTCCAGAAACAGTTGTTAAAGAAGAATCTGCAGTTCCTAGAATGCTTTGATTGTCGCCCATGTAAAAACGCATGTTTATTGTTGATGAAAGAAGGGAATCGGTTGCAATAAATATATTATATTGTTTCCAAGTTCCTTCAGTTGAAAGATGTTCAGCTTTAACATTAGTTAAATAACCATTGCTATCTTCAACATAAACAGAAGCTTGCATTTTTGTTCCATCTCCATATTCGCCATTTGTGTATACATAGAAAGAAAGCAAATAATAGCTGTTTGCTGAAAGGGTGGTGGTTGATTTTGTCCCTAAGTAGTAATAGGCATTTTGTGGAGTTACAACTGTTTGATTGTCTTTTCTAATTCTCTTATAATAGAGTTTTGTTCCTTCAACATAGTTTGCATCGCCAGGTTCAATTAAAACATAGTCTTCAGCGACAAACTCTGAATTGTTGTTGTCAGTGAATGTTTGATAATTTGAGTTTGAAGAGGATGATGAAGTTGAAGAATAAATGTAAACAATTTTTTCTTGACTTTCTGTTTGATATTTGTAATAGAGAGTGGTGTATGATGAATAGAGATTATTTGAGAAAATTGGATCGTCTTTTGAAATTTCAACATACATATTTGATTCTGCATTAAATGTTGAAGAATTTACATAAGTTATCCCAGCATTTTTGTAGTCTTCCTTATTTATATCAGAAGGACTGTCAATTTTAATATAGATTGCATTTTTGTTAGAAATTAAATTTTGAACAAATCTATCAGTGTCAGCAACTGATGTGTTATATTTATAATAGAGCGTGAAATTTGAGTTGTAGTTTGCATCAGTGTTTGCAATTGCAACATAGTTTGATGGGTTTTCATCATATGTTGTTTTTGTTAAAACTTTGTAGTATAAGTTTTTATACACTTCATTATTTTCTGCATTTTCAGCATTATCTAAAACATATATTTGTTTTTGAGATTCGGTGGTGTGTTTATAATAAAACTCATATGAATTTTCATCACCATTAAGATTTGATGCAATTGAATCAGGGAGTTTTACAAATAAATTTCTTGTTTCGAGATCAGCTTGTTTAACTGTTGGATAAACTACGCCGTTTACATTTAGCGTTGTACTATCTTCATTTAAAACATAAATAACTTTATTTTCTCCATCTAATTCATATGCAGCAGTTGGAATGGTTACGTTTTCAAATGTAACATTTGCAATTCTTTTTGTTTCGTAAACAAAATTTGTGCCATCCATTTCATAAGCAGAATCATCTGTTTTTGGAGAAGTGTAGTATACTTTTGATTTTTCAAAATAAATTTTGTAGGTTTCTGTATCAATTACATCAGGTGAATTTTTTGATTGTCTTAAATAGTAAGTTGGAGTTGTGGAATTTTCAACCAAATTAAAATCATCAGCGTTGTATTCTGGATCAGAAACATTGAATGTTTTTATAAAATTTTTGTATTCATAATTTGGATATGCGGCTAGAAACGCTGACATTTGAGATTCTTCAATGTAAACATAATTATTGTCTACAGTGTTAAATTTGAAATATAAAAGACTTTCAGTTCCATTTGTAAACAATTCAACAAAATTGTTAAATTTTTGAGAATCAGTTGTTGAGTAAAGATATTCAAAATATTGTTTTAATGAATCTGAATAAGGAATGTTTACATATAGTTTTGAATTTTCTGCAAGTTCCGTTGATGAAATTGCTGTGTAGGAGAGTGAACCATAAGTTGCGGTTTCTTCATCTGTTACGCTATCATCTTTAACAAAAACATTAATGATTCCTCTTGATAATGATTTTGAATAAGGATTCTCATTTGTTGATGCATATTTATAGAACAAAGTTTTTGATGAGTTATAGTCGGCGTCTGCTGGAGTTACAATTCTATATTTTAAAAAGTTTGTTTCAAATTCAGCTTGCGTTAAGTTTTCGCCAATTTCATAAACTTGATTTCCTGTTTCAGCTTCGTTTAAAACATAGGTAACATTTGGTTCAGTTGAAGATGTGTAAATGTAGTCTGTGTTTCGAGCATTTTTAGCATAGTAGTATGCTAATGAAACAGGGGAATCATTTGCAATTATTGCACCAATGGTCTTATCTTGTGTTTTTCCATCATGTGTGTAAACTGCAAATGTTTCTGCAATTTTGTTATCAACAAGAGATTTGAATTTTAAATATGATTTACTATTTACATGGTTGAAAGATTCTTCATTTCCAAGCCCATCAAGTTTTCCATCTGAATCATCAAATGAATATGCTTCACCAGAAATGAACATAATAAGATTTCTGTATAAGTTTGATTCTGCCTTATGTGAATCCGCATCATTAATCATAGGGTCTATTGATTTTGGTGTGCCATTTTTGGTCCATTGCCAAACATGTGTTACAAAATATTCAGCAAATTCAATAAAGTTGTTTGCATTGATGTTTGATGAAGATGAATTGAAATGATCTTTATAATACTCAAGAAGTGAATCAACTTCATTATCTTCTAAAAATTCATCCAGTTTTGCTTGGTAGGTTGTTTGAGTTGCAATGTATGAATTTAAATATGTTGAATAAACTTTTTCAAATTGAGCGTCATAATAATTTCTAAAATTAAATGTTGCTCCACCGTCTTCAAAATATTCAGCAAAACCATCAGGATAATTTGCCTGAAGTGAATTTGATGAAGTTGAAGAAGAAGTGTAGTAGCTGCTTGAAGAAATGTTTGATGATTTGTAAGCTACTGCATTTCTTGAATTTGTTGCAAGTATTTTTAAAGGGGAGTAGTTAAAAGTGAATGCCAATAATCCCGCAAGAAGAATACTTCCAATTGATCTTTTGTTTTTACTTAAAAATTCAGATAATTTTTTCATTGTGTTTCCGTCCCATTTTTAACTTCTTTTATATTCTAGTATATTTATGTCCAAAAATCAACCATTTAACAAAAATTAAAAGGATTTATAGAGGTTAAAATTTTAAAAGTTTTGTCAAAAAATCAATTGTTTTTGGAGTTTGTTATATCATTTTCAAAAAGAGGAACAATAACTATATGGATAGTAGTGAAAAGTTAAAAATCAAGCAAAAAATTATGCTTGGATTTCTTGGTTTTTTGTCTGGTGTTGTAAATGGTTTTTTTGGTGCTGGAGGTGGCCTTGTTATTGTTCCTGGAATAAAATTAATCGGGAAAGTGGAAAGTAAAAAAGCACACGCCACAAGCATCCTAATTGTTTTGTCTATGTGCTTGGTTTCAGGTGTTGTTTATACCATAAGTGGAAATGTTGAATATGGGCTTGTTGGAAATTGTTTAATTGGTGCGATTTTGGGATGCATTATTGGAACCTTTGCATTAAAAAAGTTTAAAAATATTGTTGTTGAAATTTTATTTTCAATAATTTTAATTTTTTGTGGAATTATGATGATTACACTATAAATTGCAAAATTTTGCTTAAAAATTAAAAAAATATATCAAATTACAGTTATTTTAATTTAAAAATGCGTTTTTTATTAATAATTATCATTTCATTTTTATCAGGATTTATCTCTGGGATGGGGATGGGTGGAGGTTCTGTTTTGGTTCCCGCTCTATCCATAATTTTTGGTTGCACACAAATAATTTCACAATCGACTAATGTGATTGTTTTTATTGTGATTTCTATTTTTGCTGTTATAATTTACACTAAAAATAAACTTATTGATTTTAAAATGTTTTTTGTTGTTTCAATTCCTGCGGTTTTAATTTCTGCAATTTCATCAATTTTCACATTGAAAATTAGTTCAAAAACACTTAAATTTTGCTTTGCAATATTTATTATCGCTTTAGGCTTATTTTCTTTTTTTAATTCAATTTTAAAAGCTAAAAAGAGGTCATAAAGTAAATTTGTTTTATGGCTTATTTTTGTTTTACAAAAATACCAAAATTTGATAAAATTGACTTGTAAAATAAGAAGAGGTATATTCTTGTGAAATTAGTTGAATTTAAGGGAATTTATCCTAAAAAGAAAAAAGAAACTGCTGGACTTGATTTGGTGACAATGACGCCAGCTCAGTTTTATAATGTGCCATTAAAAGTTTCAGGAATTCCTGAATCTGTTCCATGTGTTAAAATTGGAGATGAAGTTAAACAGGGAACTTTGATTGCACAACCTGCTGGACGGGTTGGAATTAATATTTTTTCTCCTGTTTCTGGAAAAGTTTTAAATATTTTTTCAAGACTCACATCTTCAGGAGAAATGGCAAAACATATTTTAATTATGAATAACAATAAAGATGAAGTTGAAAATCTGCCAGAGATTGATTCAATTAGTGATGTTGTTTTGATTGATAGGCTTAGGCTCGCTGGGGTTATTGATACAATTTCATCAATGCCTGCTTATTTGAAATATGCTTATACTGGATCTAGGTCATACAGAACTCTTTTAATTTTTTTGGATAGCACTGATCCTAATAACACTGTTAACCAAACATTAACTGAGTTTAAAATGGAGGAAGTTGTTAATGGTGCAAGGTATTTTATGAATGTTACCAGTGCATCTACAATTACTTTTGTTTTGACTGAAGCAAACTACAAACTTGGAACAAAGCTTAAAAAGCATATTGAAGAAACTAAAAAAAATTACGACTTTAAAATTAAGTATATTCCTAATAAATATCCATTTGAAAATCCACATATTTTAGCAAATTTGGTTTGCAACAAGAAAATTAACAACAAAACAAGTTTTTTGGATTCTGGAATTTCTATTGAAAGCGCTGAGGCGTGTTATAATTTTTGCCGTGCAGTTGAATTTAATAAGCCAGTTACAACAAATGTCATTACGCTTGATGGCGATAATGTTGAACGCAAGGGGAACTACATTATTCAAAATGGTGTTTCATTTGGAAGTCTTTTGGATTTTGCTGGGATTGTTAATAAAGAGGCGAAATCAGTTTTGATTGATGGGGGAATCTTAGCGGGTAAGGCGCAGTTTAATCGAGATATTTCAATTTCACAATTATCAAATACAATTATTTTTAATAAGTTTGATGAATTAACGACGAGAACTGAAAATCCATGTATTTCATGTGGAAAGTGTCAGAAGGTTTGTCCAATGATGCTGAATCCGGCTAGAATTGATCAAGCATTTTTAGATGAGGATATTGATGAATTGAAACAACTTGATATTCACTCATGCATTGATTGCGGGTGTTGCTCGTATGTTTGTCCTGCAAAAAGATTTTTGGCGCAGCGAATTGCGCTTGCAAAATTTAATGATAAAAAGTCAGGAGGTGCTGTAAATGGATAAGTATGTTGTTTCGAGTGCACCTTTTATTCATAGTGGAAATGATATCAATAAAATGTTTTTATACACAGGAATTGCATTGGTTATTCCTGGAATTTTTGGTGTTATGTTTTTTGGGCTTCCAGCACTGTTTATTATTTTAGTTGCATTTTTTAGTTGTTTGTTATCTGAAATTTTTTACAATTTGTTTGTTGCTGGAAAGTTTATTGTGAAAGATTTTTCGTTTTTTGTAACTGCGATGACGCTGGCTTTAACAATGCCTTATAATGCACCACTTTGGATTGTTGCTTTGGCTGGATTTGTTTCAATTTTCGGTGTTAAATTTGCTTTTGGTGGGCTTGGTAAAAATAAATTCAATCCATCAGTGATTGGAAGGGCACTTGCTGGTATTTTGTTTGCAACTTTGTCAACTGATATATTTACATTCAATTATAAGGATCAAATTTACACATCGTTAACAGCTGGCGGAAGTAATACAATAACTCAACTTTTAACAGGACAGGCAGTTGGAGGAATTGGAACTACTTGTATTATTGCAATTTTAATTTGTTGTGCATTTTTGATTTATGCAGAAGTTATTGATTATAAAATTCCAATTTTAGCAGTTCTTTCATACTTTGTTGTTGCTGTTATTTTTGATGGTCTAGATTTGGGATTTATGAATTTGTGTTCAGGTTCATTTGTTTTTGTTTCAGTGTTTATGTTAACTGATCCAAACACATCACCAAACACATTTTTTGGAAAGGTGATTTATTCAGTTTTGTATGGCGGGCTATGTGCGCTGCTTTGGCACTTTAAATTTTTGGGTGAAAACACAGCATTTGCAGTCCTTATTTTTATGGATCTTCTAGTTCCATTTATGGATCATTATTTAATTGTTAAACCATCTAAGCTGGGAGGTTATCGACATGCACATAAGAACTAATATTGAACTCAATTTAGCACACTTTGTTATCCTTGCAATTTGTCCAATAGTTTTTTTAACTATGACGACAGTGGAGGGAATTGTTTTTGCGGTGGTTGCATGCGTTGCATTTTTAATTTCTGTTAGCGTATGTAGGTTATTTTCAAAATTTTTAGATAGGAAACTCAAAGTTTTTGTTACTGCAGTTTTATCTTCATTTATTGTTACAATGTTTAATTATATCCTTACAAAAACATCATTTTTGGGTTTAATCACATCTGATAATTATTACTTTGCAGCGCTATCTTCGGTTATTTTATCGCTTGACTTTTACTATATTGATAATAAAGATGTTTTAAAGAGAAACATTGTTAAATCTATTGTTATTGTTTTAACGTTTGTTTTTGTTTTATTTATATTTACTGCTGTAAAAGAAATTTTTGGAACTGGTAAAATTTTTGGACGACAAATTTTAACATTTGATGGGCAGGAGTTCTTCTTAACCCCGGCATTTTCATTTGTGTTTCTTGCTGTTATTGCTGCAATTATTCAGGCGATTTATAGAGCTATTAATAAAAATATTGAAACCAATAGAATATATTACGAAAAGTTTGTTAAAGATATTCGCAATGAAAAAATCTTTCAGTATGATAAACTTAGAAGACAGAAATTGCTTTCAAATACAATTGAAATTAGAAAAATTTCTGATGAAGAAGCTGAAAAGATTAAAGAACAATCAAATCAAAATGAAACTTTAACTGATGAAGAACAGTCTGATGAAACCGATGAAAATACAGAAAAAAAAGAAACAAAAAAGAAAAAACATGGCAAAAAATTAAAGGTTTCAAAGGAAGCTAAGGTTGAAAAACTTTTTGACAGACAAGATAAAAAGGAGGAAGATTAATGGTTAATACATTTTTATCTTATCTAATTTTGTTTGGAATTAAAAGTAATGTGATGGTTTTTAATGGCTCTGGAGTTCTTGAATTTCAGCGTGAAAAAATGTATCGTAAATTTAGATATTTTAATGCACTGTTTACAGTTTTAGGAATTATTTTGACTGCTTTTGCCGATTATTTTTTAACGCATTATGTTTATGGATCATTTAATTTTGAATTTGCAAGGTTTTCAATTATTGTTTTAATTGCGGGGATTTATAATATTATTGTTAATAATATTTGGAAAAAGACTTCAACATTCAATTTTTACTTATATGAAAAATCATATTCATTTGCCTTTGATTTAATTTATATGGTTGCTACAGTTTTAATGCTTAACACTGATGTTGCGATTGTTGAATTTGCATTACAACTTCTTGCAGTTGCAATTGTTGTTATGTTTATGAACATTGTTATTGGTTTCTTTGTTAGAACTTTTAATCGTGGATATATGAATATTAATTTTAGAAGTGTATCAGCGCGATTATTCTTTTTTGGAATTTTATCAATTTTGTTTTATTATGCAGGACTTTTAGTTTAGGAGGAACGGCAAGATGCAAATTTATATTTATATTGCTGTGATTGTAGCTATTTTGGCATTAACTATATTTATTGCTTCAATAACCAGGAAAAATAAGAAACTTGATAAAACAAGTGAAGTTTTGTTTCAGTTTTTACCCCATTTAGACTGTGGGGAATGCGGAAGAAGTGAATGTAGAAAGTTTGCTGAAGATTTGGCAAAGGGGAAAACCGCTGCAAACAGATGTCCATATTTGCGTGGAAAAGACTTTATGAAAGTTCGACAGATTATGAAGCGAGAACGCAAGGTTCAATTTGATATGGTTGCATTTGTTAAATGCAAGGGCGGAATTGATTGTAACGAAAAATATGAGTATATTGGTGATAAATCATGCGCAAGTCAAAATTTAATTCATGATGGTTGTAAGTTTTGTCAGTTTGCCTGCCTTGGTTGTGGAGATTGTGTTAAAGCATGTAAATACGATGCAATTTCAATATCTAAAAAAGGATGCGCGATTATTGATAAAGATAAATGTGTTGGTTGTAGGGAATGTGTTTATGCATGTCCAAACAAACTCATTGACTTGATTCCTTATAGCAAATATGTTGAAGTTGTTTGCAACAATTCATCTACAGATTCGGCGGTAACTAGAAACTGTAAGGTTTCATGCACACACTGTGAGGCGTGTGTTGTTGCATGTCCATCAGGGGCAATTTCAATGGTGGGCGGACTTCCAAAAATTGATCATACAAAATGCGTTAGATGTGGCAAGTGTGTTGCGGCTTGTCCAGAGCATGTAATATCAAGAATTTAGTGGATTTATAATACATTATAAGTGAACATAATAGTTGTTAAATCGATTAAAAAATATCTTTATAATTGTATACTTTTTGCTAAGTTTATGATATAATAAAGCAATGAAAAATAATAATGATTAGGAGCGAATGTAGTGGATAAAATTGCTGTCGTTGTTGTTGAAACATACTCTGCAAAACTTATTATTGCAAACTATGTTCAAGATAACTTTTTCTCAATTTGCGATGTTGAGATTGAACCAATTCAGTTTGGTCTTGAAATGGATGAGGATCATTTTTTAAAGAAAAATCAAATAATGTCAATCATTAGCACATTGAAAAACTTTAGGAAAATTTGCGATATGTATTCAGTTAATAAAACTATTGCAATTGCGGATTTTGTTAAAGATACAAAACCAATGAATATATATAGTTTTTTTGATGAAGTTTTTGTTACATGTGGATTTAGATTTTCACTTATGACACCAGAGGAACAAAATTCAGCTATATATACGGGTGTTATGAACAGCTATGATATTCCCAAGGCTGTTATTGTTAATGTTGGAGCAGATAATATTCATATTATTCATTACAACAGGAGAAATATTTTAAATCAGGCATTTATACCTGTTGGTCCAAGAAATTTAATTGAAATGTATCCGCTTTCAAAATATGGGAAAGAAGAGGCGTTTGAAAAAGTTTCAAAATATATTAACGCACAACTTTCTGATTTTGAATGGCTTTCCAACATTGAACCAGAATTTGTTTTAGTTGGAAATGGCCCATATTTTGAAGATTTGTCAAGCATGGATAGGATTTATAAGAAATATCCACTTGATAGAGATGATGGATATGTGTTTGAAACTGCAGACGTTGAGCACATTTTGAATCAACTTAAAGCAATTGATTTAAATGAGAATAAAAGGCTTAAAAACCTTTATGAGTCAAGGGCGGATGTGTTTGCATATGCCGTTGAAGTTATGAAAACAATTGTTGATGCTGTTAATAGGGAAACAATTACAATAACAACGCGTTCACTTGTTGAAGGAATCTTATTTAATAATGTTATCCCAAGCACAACTGAAAAACCAAATTCTGATATCGTTGGTTTTTCGGTAATGGCTCAAACTTCCGAATTTGAAGCGGATTCAGCAAAACACAATGAACAAGTTTATAACCTTTCAATGTTGTTATTTAAGCAACTTAGAGTTCTGCATAAGCTTCCAAGAGGATATGTTAAAATTTTAAGAGTTGCATCATATATGCACGATGTTGGAAAGAGAATTAGTTATAAAAATCATGCAAGACATTCTTTTGAAGTTGTTATTAATAGTGAAATTTATGGACTTACTCATAGAGAATTAGTTTTGGCAAGTTTTGTTGCTTCACTTCATGCTGGTGGAGAAATAAAGATGGCTGATTGGGCAAGATATAATGGAATTTTAACTGAAGAAGATGTTGATGCAACCAAGAAACTTGGTATAATTTTAAGACTTGCTGAATGTTTTGATAGAACCAAAAACAATGCAATAGTTGATATCAATTGCGACATTTTAGGTGATTCAGTTATTATGAAAACAATAACAACTGCTGATGCCACTTTTGAAATTCAAAGAGGCATGGAAGTTGGAAGGGATTTTGAAAGAATATTCCACAAAAAACTTGAAATTTTATAATAAAAAAAAGACTGCAAATAGCCATTGACTTTTGAAACAAGCCAAATATCAACACTTTAACTTGAAAAAGTTAGAGTGTTTTTTTATTCTCTCTTAACCAGTCAACAAAACGAATATTATGCCGTTGTCATAGGTTGTCGTTATTATCTTAAAATTAATAATCATTAGACATACATTTTAACCTTGACGACAAAGAATATTCGTTTACAATAAAAAACAAAGAGAGAAAAGAAAGGGTGTTGTGCGTTTGCTCTGCCAGCACACACTCTTTCTTCTAACTAGGTTTGTTTGTTGTGCTTGTCTTCGTTGAAGCGAAGTGACAACGACTTGTATCAAGACAAGCACACGTTTAAATGCCATTTAAATTTCTTACAAAATCAAGACTTTTTGTATTTATTATGCTATAATAAATGCATGAAACAAACGTTATATGATTATTGTAAAAATAACAACAAACAATATTTGTTAGATGAATGGGATTATGAAAGCAATAATGCCATAGGTTTGTTTGTTGATAAAATATCATATGGCAGTGGAAAAATTGCACATTGGGTTTGTTCTAATAATCATAAATATCAAAAAAGAATTGATGGTAGGACTAGTGGTGGTTCAAAATGCCCCTATTGTGAAAGCCATAAAAAAACATTATTAATCAATACCAATGATTTAGTCACAACATATCCGACTTTAGTTGAAGAATGGGATTATGACAAAAATAAAACAATTAATCCAAAATATATTTTACCAACTAGTAAAGAAAAAGTTTGGTGGAAATGCAAAAAGTGTAATAATTCTTGGCAAGCAGCCATTAGACAAAGAACTTTAGTTGGGCACGGTTGTCCGTTTTGCGCACATCAAAAACCTATTGAAAATGTTAATGATTTACAAACATTATTTCCAAATTTGATAAAAGATTGGGATTTTACAAAAAATATTAAGAGCCCAAAGAATTATACTGCTTTTAGTGGCCAAAAAGTTTGGTGGAAATGCCAACATTGTGGCCATGAATGGCAAACAGCTATAAACAATAGAACGACAAATAAAAGAAATTGTCCAGCATGTACAATGAAGACAACTTCATTTGGTGAACAAGCACTATTTTATTATGTTAAAAAAATATTTCCTGATGCAGTTAATAGATACCATAATCACAAAATTGAACTTGATATTTTTATTCCATCAATAAATACTGGAATTGAATTTGATGGCATATATTGGCACAATACCAACGATAGCCTTTTAAGAGAAAAAAAGAAATATAATATTTGTAAACAACATAAAATAAAACTAATTCGTATTAGAGACTCACGAGCACAATTTCACCACGATACATGTGATAATTGCTTCGGAATAGAAAATCTACAAGATTATACACAACTAAACAATATTATTAGATTGGTTTTAAAAGAACTTGATCCTGAAAATAATTCATGGACAAGAACAAATCCATATCAAATATGGAGTACAATAGATAATCAAATTAATGTCGATAAAGATAGATTTGAGATTTTAGAAAACAAGTTTTTGATAGAAAAAGATAATAGTTTTGTTAACTATTTCCCAGAAATAATGAAAGATTGGAATTATGAAAAAAATCATTCATTTAATCCACATGCATTTACTTCTTCATCAACAATAAAAGTTTGGTGGAAATGTAATAACTGTAAACATGAGTGGCAAGCTAAAATTGTTGACAGGACAAGTGGTCATAATAAATGTCCAGTTTGTAGCAACAGAATATTAAAAGAAGGCATTAATGATTTTGCAACTCTATATCCTAATTTATTAACTGAGTGGAATTCTAATAAAAATGAATTAATGCCAAATAAAATATTAAATAGACACAATACAAAAGTTTGGTGGATTTGTAGTAAATGTGGGCATGAATGGATAGCTTCTATAGGCGAAAGAACAAGAAAAGACAAACCATCTGGATGCCCAAATTGTAAAATAATTAATTCTTCGTTAGCAAAACATTTAAAAGCTATAACTCGAGGTTCTATATGTGAAACTCATCCAGAAATATTATGTGAATGGGATTATGAAAAGAATACTATTAAGCCAAATGAAATAACACATGGTTCTGCTGCGTATGTATGGAGAAAATGCAAAAATTGTGGATTTTCGTGGAAAACAACTATGAATAATTGGACAAGAAAAAAATCAAAATGTCCACAATGTAAGAAAAAAGACTAAAATCAAATTTAGTCTTTTTTGCAAGTTTCAAAATTGACAACCCATAGCGGTCTTTTTTTATAAAATAAAAACCACCCAATTGGGTGGTTTTGTTTTTATTTAGAAATCCTAAAAAGTAGAGTTGTTGTGTCATTTAAAGTTATGGTAAATTCAAGTGCTTCAACTGATGTGTTTGCAACATAACTATTAAAATTAATGGTAATTCCATTAAGGTCAAATGAACCATTATTTTCATTTACAATAAAATAATTTCCGTCATTTGCATCAGAGTAGAAGATAATTCTTGAATAGTCTTCATTAAAATTCAATTTCCAATTAGCTAAAATAGATTCAATATCTGCATATATTGTTGTTGAGTTTGCATCAACACCAAAAAGCTCTGCTAAAATTGTTTTTGAATTTTCAATTGCGTTTACATTTGTTCCCTTGATATTTAAAGAATTATTAATATATCTATATGAATTTGATTCATCTAAAACATCTGTTGTTCCGTCAACTCTATTTAAAGTTGCTTTAATATAAAGAGGTGTTTCAACTGAATTTCCATTTGCATCGGTATAAATAAACATTTTTGAATAGGTGAGGGTATCACCATTATTGCTTGATTCAATTAATACTTTATTTCCTAATGCTGGTGTTTCAATTATTCCCTCATCATTGTTGTAAATCAATTCTGTTAATTCTTCAATAATTTCATATGTGTTGTTATCATCATATTTTCCTAAATACATTTTTGATTCTGTTTCATCAACATAGAACATATTAAAACGATTATTATCATCAATAGTAAGTTGATTTGTAAAGTCATTGAAACCAAGAGGGGCAACAGTGTAATAAACACCATTTAAATCATGAGTACCAAAGAAATCAAGAAGTTCATTTAAATCTTTGAAATAAATATCAGCAAAAGAATAATTGGTTTTTTCAAATTTATAAATTCCACTGAGTAATTCTATTTGATTTGGTTGCATTGAGAGGTTTGAATTATTTTCAGATGCATTTGTTTCGTCATTTGCATTGTTTTGATTGTCTTCAGATACATTTGTTGCTTCGTTAGTATTTGAATTTGGTTCTGCCTCTGTTATATCCACATTTATTGCAGGGGAGGCAGTTTTATTTTTTGCTGCGCCACAAGCAACTGCGACGCATACTATTGCACATACTAGAATTGCATATAGCGCTTTTGATAATTTTTTTAATAATTTTTTCATATCTTCTCCTAAATTTCAAGATCTAAGTCTGTTTGTGATATTTGGCTTTGAGTTGGAATAAGTTTATATTCATAAACGATATCAATTGAAACCCTTGAATTTTCATTTTTTATTGTTCTAAACACATAGACTGTTGTTAAATCAATAACTTCATTTGATGTAACAGAAATTGATTGTGCTGTTGTAGGAACTTTATAGTTCAATGAAATAAAAAATGTGTTTTTTGAATTTATGAGTGTTACAAGTGTTAAATCTTCATTGCCAACATATTTTCCATTTTCGGTTATATTTGTCCCCAACATTTTAATGTAGTTTCCACTTTCAAAAATAATCTTTTCGCTTTCGCCATTAAGTTCAGATGTTTTTTTGTTATTTACATAACGCATAAGTCCATTAAAATCATGTGTGCCATACTTTTCATAGTAAGATTTTTTAAATTCTTCCTGGGTTGTTGAATCCCAATTGGTTTTTTCAAAATTAAATGAAAGGTAAGCAACTTTGTTGTATTCATATGTTCCATTGTATTCAATTGGAATTTCTTGATTAATTATGGCATCATTTAACGAGTTGGTTATGTTAACAACTGAACTAGTGTTGCTGGCTTTGTTTTGATTTGATTCAATATTATTGTTTCTTGAATTGACAACTACAATAATTATTGTTGTGATCAATATTGCTACAAGCGCAATTAGACAAATAATTAGCCATATCTTTTTCTTTTTCTTAGGTTCCATATTCACTCCCTTAAAAATATAAACCAAAGATTAAAAGAGTGTCTGCTAAATCAAAAATTTTTAACAGCTTCTTTTAACGCAAATATTATATCATTTTTACGTTAAAGTGTCAATACCTATATAAAAAATTATATATACAATAAAAAAAGCGCAAAAATGGTTTATTTGCGCTTAAAAATGACCGTTTAATTGTTTTTTAAGATTTTTTTCAATAATTGAGGAAATTTGATTAATTCTCCAGTTCCGATAATGTTTAGTCGTTGATTTTCAGATATGTTGATTTTAAATTGAAGCTTGTTAAACATAAATCTTTCAAATCCAACAATTTGTGTTCCGCCGCCATAAAAATAGATTCCATTTTTAGCAATGTCTGAAACAACTTCGGGTTTGCTTGATTCAATAACTGCTTGAATTGATTCGGCGATTTTTCCATAGTAATGTTCAACAATTGGATATATTTCATCAGCATTTATTGTTATCTCTTTTTTTGAGTTGGATAATTTTTCAATTCCTGTTATGGATATAGACGCATCGTATGTATCAAAAAGGGAACAAATTTCAACTTTAATTTTTTCGGCTTGGTTTTGAGAAATTTTTATTCCATACGTTTCATCAATATACTTAGCAATAGCAATATTCAATATTGAGCCACCAATTGTCAAATTATAGCCATCTATGATTGTATTGTTTGAAATTGTTGCTATATTAGTGGTATTTCCGCCAATGTTCACAACCATTGCAGAATTGTTTATGCTAATATCAATACCTGCACCAAGCGCATAGCATAAAACATCTGGAACAAGATACACATCGGCAATCCCTGCTTTAAAACACACCCTTTCAAGTTGTTTTTGTTCATCAGGAGAAAGACCAAGTTGAGTGCACACAATTGCCTTAATGTTAAGACCAAATGATCTTGATGGAAAAACTTTTTTGAGAAAAGTTTTAAGCATTGAGATTGTTAGGTCCTCATATTGAATAAGTTCATCAACAATAGGGGAAATTATGGAAGTGTTTTCAGAAACTCTTCCAATTAAATCTTTTGCTTCTTTTCCAACGGCTGTAATTTCTTTTACTTTTGGATTTGTTGGAACTGCAACAAGGGTTGGTTCTCTCAAAACAATTCCATTGCCTGGTTTATAAATATAGGTTGTTGTTGAGCCCATTTTTAGGCCAATGTAAGCAGTTGACATATTATCACCTCAATTTTATTATATATTATTTTTTATTTTGTTACAAATACAAACGTTTATTTTTTTATATTTTTACAAATTTAGTATTTATCTTACAGAATTTTTTTTGAAAAAATCCACTTATAAAAGTTAAAATTAATTTATGAGCAGAAATATAGGTTTTATTGGATCATCTGGTGGTGTTGGGGTGACGAGTATTATACGGGAAATTTCTAGGTTATTATCAACTAAAAAACGAGTCTGTGTTATTGATATGAATTTTAATATGAATGACTTACCATTAACAATGCAAAAAAGTAATTTTGTTGATTTAAAAGAGTTTTTAGTTAAGACAACAAATGAAGAGCATGTGCTATTTGAAATAAATTCAAACTTGTCATTTGTTTCGACTAATGCAAAAAATTTTAATTATGAATTATACATAAATGAAATTGAATGCTTTGTGAAAAATATAGAACTAAAATTCGATTTTATTTTATTTGATTTTGGAAGAAAAGTTAAGTGTTTAAGTGTTATTAATGAAATGGTTTTAGTAATGAATGACAGTGTAAGTTCAATTAAAAACTCATCAAGAATTATTCATGAATTAAAATTGCTTGGGCAAACTGAAATTTTTTTAATTTTAAACAAGGCAAGAGTGATAAGTTCAATTGAAAAAAGAGTTTTTGGCAGTGATGAAATTGAGAAAATTTTAATGGTAGAAATTAAATTTGTTTTGCCGTTTTATTTTAAAAATAACCCATTTATTTATAGTTATAAAAACAAAACTTTTAAAGAACTTGTCAAAGCTATTTTAAATAATAAAAAATTTGAAAATTTTGAGATGAAAAAATATAGGGGAATTAAAGGCTTTTTTAGGAGAAAAATTTATGGAAAATTTGAGCAAGGAATTTATTGATTTGAAGCAGATTGTTGATAAAGATAAATCGGCTGTTCCAAAGGTGGTTTTTGAAAAGATGAAGTATGATTTAATTGATGTATTTTCTAGGTTTTCAATTGACTTAAAAAATGAGGATATTTCAATAAATTTCCATATTTTAAAAAGTGGGAAAATAAATGTTTGTGTTGATATTAAAACAGATGGATTTTCTTTAATTTCAAAGTTATAAACAAAACAAAAAAATGCATATAATTATAAAAATGGGCTATTTTTTTAGAAAAATTTATAACTTTTTGCGAAAAATTGTAGAAAAATTTCAATTTATCAAAATTGATTTATCGTTTTTTGCTTTGGCAATTTATGCATTTTTAAGTGAAAATTTTAGAATGTATTTTTTATTTATAATTTTTATGATTTTGCATGAACTTAGCCATGTTGCAGTTGCAAGGAAATTAGGATACTTGCCAGCTAAAGTTAGACTATCATTTTTTGGTGCAAAATTGGAGGGATTTGATGACTTTTCAGCAGGGGATGAAATTAAAGTTATTTTTGCCGGACCACTTTTTAATTTATGTATATGTGTTATTTGTTTTTTATGTTTTTGGTTTTGGCCTGAAAGTTATAATTTTTTAAATGATATTTTAACTGTAAATTTATCTCTTTTTGTGTTTAACATGTTGCCAATTTTTCCACTTGATTTTGGTAGGGTTTTACTTGTTTTGTTTTCAAAAAAAGTATCTAGAAAAACAGCACTTAAAATTGTGAAAAATATTTCAGTTTTTATGATTTTAATTTTATTTTTAGTTTTTTTGATATCTGCATTTTTTGAATTTAATTTGCTAATTGGAATTTCTTCAATTAACCTATTTTTTATGGCAACAAATTCAGCTTCGCAAACTTCGTTCAAGCGTTCACTTTTTTTTGAAAATAAATTAAAAAAAATAAAGTCTGGGCTAATTCAAAAGTGTGTTTATGTTAGTTGTAATTGTAACAATATAATGCTTTTTAGGCATATTGATGGATACCATTTGACTAAATTTATTTTTGTTGATGAAAAGGGAAGAAAAGTTTCTGAAATGAATGAAATTGAATTGATTGATAAACTTACTAAAATATAATTTATTATATAAAAACCTTGACAAGAGTCGCTTTAAGTGTTAAATTATTAGCGTGCCACTTGCAAAAGGTTTTTTTGTTTTGCAAAAATACAAGTCTGTTAGCTTTGCTGACGCACCTTCGCAGTGAGACTGGAGAGAGGAGGAAAACGAATAATGTACGCAATTGTTGAAGTTGGTGGAAAACAATATAAAGTTGAACCTGACAAATTTTTCAAAGTTGAAAAATTAGATGCTAATGTTGGTGATAAAGTTGAACTTCCATGTTTGCTTGTTGCTGACGGCGAAAAAGTTGAAATTGCTGCAAATGGAGCAAAGAAAGCTAAAGCTGTTTGTGAAGTTTTGGAAATTGGTAAAGAAAAGAAAGTTGTTGTTTACAAATATAAACCAAAAAAGAACGAGCGCAAGAAACAAGGTCATCGTCAACCATTTACTAAACTTAAAGTTGTTTCAATCGCAAAATAAAATATTTGAGAGATAAAAATGACAAAGGTTGTAATAGTAAAAAAAGACAATAAAATCCATGAGGTTGAATGCGATGGGCATACAAATTATGGAGAAAAGGGTGAAGACATAGTTTGTGCGGCTCTTTCAAGTGTTGTTCAAACGGCGGTCCTTGGATTGCTTATGGTGGCCCTCATTGAACTTGATATGAAAAGAGATGATGAGAAAGGTTATTTAAGATTCACCTTACCAGAAAAACTTAATGAAGAGGAAGAGATTAAAGCGAGTGCAATTTTAGATACTATGCTTTGTGGAATTTCGGATTTGAATGAAAGTTTTTCAGACTATATTGAATTGGAGGTTAAAAACTTATGACAATGTTTATGAATATCCAATTATTTGCGCACCACAAAGGTGGCGGTTCTGTTAAAAATGGCCGTGATTCAAATGCACAAAGACTTGGAGTTAAAAAATATTCAGGTGAGACTGTTAAAGGTGGAAACATCATTGTTCGCCAAAGAGGAACAAATGTTCATCCAGGTGAAAATGTTGGCATTGGCGATGATGATACACTTTATGCTAAAATTGATGGCGTTGTTAAATTTGAAAAATTTGGCAAAGACAAAAAGAGAGTTTCAGTTGTTCCAGCAGAAAATAAATAAAAATTTAAGTGGCTTTCAGCCACTTTTTTTTATATTTAGTTGTTAAAATTTATACGATTGTGATATCATATGACTAAGAGGTAACATTTATGAACGAAAGTAATGATAGAATTGTTAAAATATTAAAAAATGCTGGAAGATTTTTCTTTGCAACGGTTGATGATGGAGTTCCATTTGTTAGGCCATTTAATGCGGTTGTTGAATTTGATGGGAAAGTTTATTTTTACACAAACAATCACAAAAGTGCTTATGCGCAAATGGTAAAAAATCCAATGGTTGAGCTTTGTGCTGAAATTGATGAAGATAGATGGATTAGGGTTTCAGGAAAAGTTGTTTTTGATTATAATCCAGAAGTAAAAGTTGCGATGCTTAATGCAAACCCAAAACTTCGTGAAACTTATAATGAAGAAGATAAAATTTTTGAGGTTTTTTATTTAAGCAATATGTCAGCAAAAATTCACTCACTTCATGCTGCACCAGAAGTTATTTGCTAAATATATATGATAGAAAAAATGAGGGTTTAACCCTCATTTTTTTGTTCTCGTTCGTAATAGAAAAGATATTGTTGAGCGATTCCTGAATATTCGCCAAATTCATCTTCAAAATATTTTTGAATAGCTGGTCTTGTCCTTTTTTCTGTGGAAAAATGATTGTAGTAAACTTGTTCAATCCATGTGTCAACAGGAAATTTATTTGTTTTGCCAAATCCAAAAAGAAGAATGCAACTGGCAACCTTTGGCCCAACACCATTGAGTGAAATTAAAAAGTTATAAATTTCATCAGTTGATAATTGTTTGATGTTTTCCAAATTAACATTTAAAAGCGCGTCTGCTGTATTCTTTAAAAATTTATCGCGATAGCCAGCACCGAGAGATTGGAAAAAGGTTAGTGGTAAAGATGAAAGTTTTTTTGTTGTTGGAAACGCATTAAAATTATTTTGTTTTTCACCAACTTCACAGAGTTTTTCAATAATTTTTTGAATTCGTTTAATATTGTTATTTTGTGATATTATATATGAGTATATCATTTCTTCTGCATCGCCGTTTAAAATCCTTATTCCATATCCATAATCAATCATTGGTGAAAGGACCTTATTCTTTTTTAGAATTGTTTTGATTTGATTGTAATCTCTATTTAAATCAAAATAATTTATAAAATAATCAACATTATCACACTCAATCTCGTATGTTTTTGCATTTTTTATAATTATCGCATAGTGGTTTTTTGAATAAACAAAATAATTTCCTTCGGCATTTATTCCGTATCTGAAAACTTGTCCGCATTCAAGTATGTGTTTTGGATTAAACTGAGTTGTGTCTTTAACTATTATTTTATTATCTTTAACTTCATATATCATATCTTAATTATAAATGTTTGAGCGTTAAAAGACAATAAAATTATTGAAAGTGTGGTGAAAATGTGTTAAAATAAAAACAGGTGAGTTATGTTATTTTTGTTTTCAAAATTTAAAGAAAAAAAATGGAAAAAACTTACTTATGAAAAGAGGTTTTTGGTTTTGTGTGCCCTTGAAAAAAAAGTTGCTCGAAATTTAGAAATTGAGCCACTTAAACTTGTGATTCATCCAGATAGTCAGCACTGGAATTGTTTTGGTGCTTTTAATGCAATGGGTGGTGAAAAATTTATTTATATAAATGAGCAGCTTATTGATGATCCAGTTTTGAGATTTCATGCTATGGAAACTATTGCTCACGAAACAAGGCATGCGTATCAATTTGAGGCAACTTCAAGAAAGTTGAAATGGTATGAATTTACTGCTAAGAAATGGAAAAGAAATTGGGCTGGATATTTTTCATCAACCTCAGATAACTTAATGTATAACAATCAATCGGTTGAAAGAGACGCTCAAAAATATTCAATTAAATTTTTAAAAAAGTATAGATATAAGTATAGAAATGATTATGTTTTTCAAAAAACACTTGAAAATGTTGTTAACCGTTACGAAAAATCAGATGAAGAAGCAAGAAAAAAATATGGATTTTTCTATAAGTATAAAATTGAAAAAAATGTAAAAAAGAATGCAAAATATTAGTGAAATTAATAAATTATCATTATTATTTGCATTTTTATTTTTATTTTAAGCAAACAAAATATGTTATTATTTTATAATTATTTTTTTTAGGGGTATTGATTTTTGATTATAACTATGTTATAATTCTTCATGATATAGAATTTCCAAAAGGAGGCGTGTGCTTATGTTTATTTGCAGTGCAAATTTGAGCCTGGGGTGGATTATTGGACTATCAGTTGCGGGGCTTTTACTTTTAATTGGACTTATTATTGTGCTTGTTTTGGTTCCATTTAGATTGTGGTTTAGGGCACTTGTTTCTTCGGCACATATTTCAATGATCAAACTTATTGCAATGAAACTCAGAAAAGTTGATTGTCAGCTAATAACGCTTAACTATATTACCGCCAGAAAAGCTGGTCTTAAAATTAGCGTAGATGAACTTGAAACTCACTTTATGGCGGGTGGAAATGTTGAAAATGTGGTTAAGGCGCTTGTTGCAGCATTTTCTGCAAACATTGATTTAACCGTTCAAAAAGCAAAGGCAATTGATCTTGCAGGTCGTGATGTTTATGAAGCTGTTAAAAACACTGTTGTGCCAAAGATCATTGAAACCCCTGAAATTTCAGCTGTTGCAAAAGATGGAATTGAACTTATTGTTAAAGCAAAAGTTACCGTTGTTTCAAATATGCTTATGCAGATTTCTGGTGCTGGTGAGGATACAATTATTGCTCGTGTTGGTGAAGGTATTGTTACAACGGTTGGTTCAACCGATTCACATAAAATGATTTTGGAAAGCCCAGAACTAATTTCTTCAACTGTGCTTGAGAAGGGGCTTGATAGGGGAACTGCATATTATATTTCGTCACTTGACATTGCAGATATTGATGTTGGAAGAAATATTGATGCTGAACTTAATATTGCAAAAGCCGAGGCAGAAAAGAGAATTGCTCAAGCAAAAGCCGAGGAAAGAAAGAGTATGGCTATTGCTGCTGAAAATGAAATGAAGGCAAGAGTTCAGGAAATGAGGGCAGAGGTTATTAGAGCAGAAGCTGAAGTTCCAAAAGCGCTTGCAAAAGCTCTTTCAATGGGAAAAATTTCTGTTAATGATTATTACGAAATGCAGAATATTCAAGCTGATACGGCAATGAGAAATTCATTAAGTAAAACAGAAGAAGAAAAAGCTGAAAAGATTTCAAAAAAGGAAACTTTACCACAAAAGCCATCAACAGTTTCATCGAATCCATTTGGAGGAACTTCTACATTTGGAACTCAATCTCAATCGCAACAGGCTCCAATGAGTCCACTTGCTGCAAGATTTGCATCACTTGCCGCTATGCAGAAAAAGAATAACACAGATACAAACAAATAAGAGGTGAAAAAATATGATTCAAAGAATTTTTTCAAATCCATTTGTGATAATTATTGGCGTTTTTTCTTTACTTTTGATTGTTGTTCTAATGTTTTTTAATGCAAAAGGTAAAACAAAAAAGCAGTCTGAAAAACAAGAGACGACAAAGCAAACTGACTTTGTTGAAAAACCACAAATGGATGAGCGTGCTAAGCTTGTTTTTAAATCAAAAACTGATAGAGAAAAAAAATTAAAAAACTCTAAGAAAGTTCCAAAAATTCAAAAGGTTTACGACAGAGTTAAAACTCCACATGAAGAAAAAAAACAAGTTGTTGATGAACCAAGCATAAGCGAAGATGAACTTCTTTCAAAAATGCAGTTCGTTTCTAAAGATAAAAAGGTTTCAAAGTTAGTAAAAAGTGAACAAAAATATGAGAAAGTTGAAATTTTTGATAATAATGAGGTGGATACAGATGTTAATGAAACCTCAGTTAAAGATGAACTTTTAAAACAAAAACATGGGCACTTTGATAAATCACGAAGGCTTTCAAGATGTATTCGTGATGATAATTTTGATGAAATGTTTTCACCACATATAACCGATTCATATATTGTTACAAATGGAAACAGACATTTAAATGCGGATAATATTGAAACAAAACTTATGGAAAGAGCACATCAAACTCTTGCAAATGGTGGAGTTACTGCAGCAATTGGTCCAGTTTCACAAGCTGAAGATCAAAAGAGAATTGAAATGGCAACAATGTTTGCCTATGATGAAGATGATGGCGAAGATATTAAAAATGATATTGATGAAGAATTTAAGATTAACAATGTTAACGCAAGGCAACTTATTATTGGGAATATTTTAATGAATAGAAAACATATAAAAGGAAATAGGTAGGATAAAAAATGGCAGATAGTTTATTTATGCGAGAAAAGACAATGGAAACATTGCTGAAAAAAGGGAAAAGTGTTATTTATCTTCCAGAATTTAAATTGGTTGATAGATATTTTGAATATGTTGGCGATACATGTAAAGTTTCAACATTTGATGAATTGAACGCATACAAAAGTAAATATAAGGCGGTTTATGATGTTATTAGTATGCTTTATTCAAATAGAATTGCAAGCATTTATAGGAGATCACTCAGTGAACTTTCAACAATTGAAGTTACTCAAAACAGGGATCCTTTTTTAGATCAAATTGTTAGAAGGGTTGGTACTGTTAATAGTTTTAATAGAAATCATGTGGTTGGTGAACAAAAACAATCAACAGCTTCAATTTCAAGTGAGATTATTTTGAATACTGGGGAAGATATTAATGGAAACAGAAAAAGATTTAAACCTTACACTGATGCAAAGAAAGTGTTTAAAAGTGGACCATATGCTTCTAAAGCTGGCAAAAATTATTCAATTTTGCCAGTTGTGAGTCAAAACGGTGTTGCTGTTAAAATTGAAGGCGTGGATATTCTTCCAGAATTTGCATATTTTACGGACGAAGGGACTATTGAGTTTTATGCAGAACTTTTAAATTCTTTAAAATTGCTTAATTTGCCAACTGAAGAATTTAATGCCTATGACGATGGATTTAAAAAATTAATTGAAATTGGAAAGCTTACAGCAAATGAAAGAGGAGAAGGTCAAGATGTTTTTGTGAGATTTGCAGAAATGACAAGACTTGCTGGACGAATTTTTGGATTTGATATGACAAAGTATGTTAGAAGGCCAAAAACAGCAAGGACATTACCTCAGGATGTTCCACAGTCACAAATTGTTGAACCAGTAAAAACGGATATTGGCGATGTTAATAAAATTATTCTTGTTGGTAATGTTAATATTAAGCCAAATTACTTTGATAAATCCTTGATTATTACACCAGAAGGTGATAAGCCTTTTGAAGTAAAACAAAATGGCGAAGAATTAAATTTAATTTCTAAACAATAAAGAGGGCGAATGGCCCTCTTTTTTATTTAAAAATTTGACATATTTTTCCTGATATATTAGAATATTGAACCGGAGGTTTAAGATGGATATTTGGAAAGAGATGAATAAGGATAGGATTAAAAGAGATGATTTTGTTGCTTTTATTGAAATTGAACAAGGTGGAAAAAATAAATATGAACTTGATAAAGAAACATCTTTAATTATTCTTGATAGAGTGCTTTTTACAGCGACATATTATCCTATGAATTATGGATTTATTCCAAGAACATTAAGTGAGGATAATGACCCACTAGATGTGTTTGTTATGTGTAGTCAACCAATTGAGAAAATGAGTTTGGTTAGATGTTATCCAATTGGAGTAATTAAAATGATTGATGGAAATGAACTGGATCAAAAAATTATTGCTATTCCGTTTGGTGATCCACAAAATAATGGTTACACTGATATTTCAGAATTGCCAGAGCATATTTTTGATGAACTTATTCACTTTTTAAAGGTTTATAAACAACTTGAAGGGAAACCAGTTGAAATTGAAAGCATTAAAGGGCAAAAGGAAGCAATGGAAACAATTGATGAATGCTTATTAAAATTTGAAAATGAAATTGAAAATAAAGATACAGATGAATAATTCATCTGTTTTTTTTGTATAAAATTAAACTTATTTTACAAACTAAATTTAAGAGGTTTGTATGAAAAAAGTTTTAAATTTTTTGTTTATTATGTTAATTCCTATTTTGATGATTGGCTGTGGCTGCGGGAATGGATGTAAAGCAATTGAACTTACTGGAGCAGGAGATAGAATTCATGATTCGTATACTTTTGCTAATTCAGGTGTTCAAATTAATGATGACGGAAATGTTTTTAAAATTTTTGGTTCAGTGGAAAAACTTGATGATGAGGGAGTTAAAAAAGAGTTTAAAATTGATGATGATGTTTCTCACGTTGTTGCAATTAAACTTTCGTCAATAGATGAAGATGTTGTGAAAAAAGATGTTGAAATTTCAGTTAATGGCGTGAGAAACTATGACGCAGAACACTTAAACGGAAGTGACTATACATTCATCATTTTAGAAGTTGTCCCTGGTAATACGACAACAATTTCGGTTAAGTGGAATAAAGATGCAGAAACTAAAAACTATGCAATTAATTTTGATGAAAATATTGAACTTAAAAATAGTTAAAGAGAATTTTAAAATTCTCTTTTTCTTTTTACTTTTTTTAAAAAACTGGTATACTATATTTAGAGGAAAAATTTATGTTGGATAAATTTGTTATTATTGACGGAAGTAGTATTTTTTATAGGTCTTTTTATGCGCTGCCTTTGCTTTCAAATTCTCAAGGTGAATATTCTAATGCTGTTTATGGATTTGCAATTCAAATTCAAAATATAATTCAAAACATTAAACCAAAGTATTTAGCTGTTGCATTTGATGCTTCTAAACATACTTTTAGAAATGATATGTTTGATGGATATAAAGCGACGAGAAAACCAATGCCAAGTGAATTAAGAAGTCAGATTGAACCATTGAAAGAAATGTTTAGACTCATGAATATTTCTTTAATTGAAAAACAGGGGATTGAAGGTGATGATGTTATTGGAATTTTATCACGAAAATTTGAAGGGGTTCAAAATATAATTGTCACTGGCGATAGGGATACATTTCAACTTGTGAATGAAAATACTTCAGTTTATTTTACGAAACATGGCACAAGTGAACTTAAAATAATAACTCCAAGCACTTTAAAAGAAGAATATGGAGTTGATGAGAAACAATTTATTGACTTAAAGGCACTTCAAGGAGATTCTTCGGATAATATTCCAGGAGTGGCAGGTGTTGGACCTAAAACCGCGACAGATTTAATTCAAAAATATGGCAATTTGGACGGAATTTATGCCAATTTAAGTAAAATTTCAGGTAAGGTAAAAGAAAGACTTGAAAATGATAAAGATGTGGCTTATTTATCAAAAAAACTTGCTACAATTTTGACCGAGGGAGATCTTGATGTTGAACTTGAAAATTTAAAATTTGATTTTCCATTTTCAAAAAATGTATATGACTTTTTTAAACATTATGAGTTTAGAACACTTTTAAAAAATCAATCCAACTTTAATTTTGATGAAGAGGTTTTAGAAAATAAAAACATTGAAATAAACATTGAAAAACTTGATAATCTATCACAATTTAATAAAATTTTAAATTTAATTGATAAAGAGAAAAAATTTGCATTAGCACTGTTTAGTGATGAATTTCATTTATCGGTTGGAACTGGCGAAATTATTTTTAAAACCTCATTTAATTTGCTTGGTGATGGAATTAATGAATTTGAATTTTTTAATAAATTTAAACAAGTTTTTGAAGATGAATCGGTGTTGAAAATTTGTTTTGATGCAAAACAAATTATGTACAAACTTAAAGAATATAAAATTAATCTTGTTAATTACTTTGATATTTCTGTTGCAAAATATTTAGTTGATGGTGTTCCAGTTGATAAAACCAGCGATGTTTTTGATGAAAACCAATTACCGGTTTTAGCATCACAAATGATTGAAGCTGAGAAGGAATTAAGCAAAAAGATTTTTGAAGAAAATCTGCAGTTTTTGTTTAATAATGTTGAAATTCCGCTTGTAAAAGTGCTTTTTAGTATGGAAAATGCAGGATTTAAAGTAGATTTAGATGTTCTAAATGACTTAAAAAACAAGTATGAAATTGAACTTAAAAATCTTGAAAAAGAAATTTATTTTCAAGCCGGCGTTAAATTTAACATTAACTCACCCAAACAACTTGGTGAAGTTTTGTTTGATAAACTTGGGTTATCTCACAAAAAAAAGAAATCAACAAGTGCAGAAGAACTTGAAACAATTAAAGGCGAACATAAAATTGTTGAATTTATTTTGAGATACAGAAAGGTTGCAAAATTTTTAAGCACATATTTGATTGGGCTTTCTTCACATATTGACAGTGCTGGATTCATTCATACATATTTTAAGCAAACATTCACAACGACTGGAAGGCTTTCATCAATTGAGCCAAATTTGCAAAATATTCCAATTAGGTCAGATGAAAGCAGGGAAATTAGAAGTATGTTTATTGCTTCAAATGAAAATAATGTTTTGATTGATGCTGATTATTCACAAATTGAATTAAGACTTCTTGCTCACATGAGTGGTGATAAAGTTTTTGTTAACTCATTTAGCACTGGTGCGGATATTCACAAAGAAACGGCAGCAACTGTTTTTGGTTGTAAGGCAAGTGAAGTTACACCAGAAATGAGGCGAACTGCAAAAGTTGTTAATTTTGGAATTATTTATGGAATAAGTGAATATGGACTTGCTGATGATTTAAAAATTAAACCATATGAGGCAAGAAATCTCATTTCAAACTTTTACTTGCATCACCCTGCAGTTAAAATTTTTATGGAAAATTCAATTCAAAAAGCGAAAGATACTGGGAAGGCAACAACTCTTTTTGGAAGAACTAGAAAAATGTTTGATATTAATGCAAGCAATTATATGGTTAGAACTAGAGCTGAACGCGCAAGTCAAAATATGCCACTTCAAGGAACTGCGGCAGATATTATTAAAATTGCTATGGTTGGTGTTTTTAGGGCACTTGAAAATGCTGGTTTGAAAGCAAAACTGATTATGCAGGTTCATGATGAATTGATTATTGATTGTCCAAAAGATGAGGAAAATGCGGTTAGAAATATTTTAAAACAAGAGATGGAAAATGCTGCAAAACTGATTGTTCCACTTGAAGTTGATATTCAAAGCAGCTATAGATGGAGTGATGGACATTAAAAAAACTAGCAATTAGCTGGTTTTTTTTTGTTTTGAAAAAAAATTGTTGTTAATAATTAGAATGTGAAGAGAGCTTTTATTTGTGCAATTATTGTCTTAATTATGCTTACATTTGGAAGTGGATTTTTATTTTTCAATGTAATTTATCCAGTAAAATTTTGTGATGAAATTAACGCATTATCAACAAAATATAATTTAGATAAAACGCTAGTGATGTCGATTATTAAAGTTGAAAGTGGATTTAATTCTAATGCAAAATCAAAAAGAGGAGCAATTGGGCTTATGCAAATTATGCCTAGCACTGCAAGTTGGGTCGCAACAAAAATGGGAATTGAATTTGATGAAAACAAACTTTTTGAGCCAGATGTAAACATTGAGTTTGGTTGTTATTATTTAAATTATTTATTTTCAAAATTCACAGATCAAAACGTTGTGATTGCGGCATATAATGGCGGTGAGGGGAATGCGCGTAATTGGCTTGATGAAAATGGATTATTGGTTTTAGATAAAATTGATATGTATGAAACAAAAGATTATGTTTTAAAAGTAAATGCGGCAATTAACATCTATAAGAATAGGAAAATTTAATTTGCATTGTTGACATATGGCTTTTTGACAATATATAATTGAATTAGTAACTAATGAGGGTTGATTATGGAAGATATTTATGAGTTCACATTGGAAAATGATGAATTTGAAAAATTGTTGAATGGTACAAAGACGGTTCACTTGGCAATTAATGATCCCAAACGCAGGGTTTATAATGCTGGAACTCAAATTAAATTTGTTCGAGATTCTAGTGATTTGACGGAAGAACAAAAAGTTTTGATTGAAGAAAATAAATTAAAAATGCTTCAAAGTGCTGAAATTGAAAACCTCTACTATTTTGATGATGTTAAAGAAGCTGTTGAAATTCTTGGAAAGGAAGCATGCGGATTTAAACAAAGTGCAACATTTGATAAGGTTTCCGATTTGTTTTTAGCTGGCGAATCGGCTGAATCAATGGAAAAAAATGGAATTGTTGCAATTTCTTTTAAACTTATTTAAAGTTCAATATTTTAATTGATAAAATAAAAAAGACTTGGCATGCCAAGTCTTTTTTATTTCCTTTGGTGCGAGGAAAGGGAATCGAACCCTCAGCCCGTACGGGAACCGCCCCTTAAACGATCGCGTCTACCAGTTCCGCCATCCTCGCAAAGGGAGTTGTAATTTTTTCAAATTACTCCATTAGTATAATCATTTGGTGGTTGTTTGTCTAGTGTTTTAATAAAAATTTTGTATAATTTATCAAAATAAGTCAGTTGATTGGAAGTGTTGTGCTTTTAAAATTTAATTTTATTAGACAAATTTTTATGAAAATAATATAATATCAATGTCAGTTTTGTGTAATATTTGCAACGTATAATTGCTTTTTATGAAAATTTGCATAAATACATCAAGTGTTGGAGTTGTTTTTTATGAGTAAAGATTTGATTGATGCGGTGGTAAACAGACATTCTGTGAGGTGGTTTTTAGATGAACCAATTTCTAAGGAAATTGTAAATAGAATTGAAGATGAAATTAAAAAAATTAATGAAGAAGAGAACCTTCATATTCAGTTTATAATAAACGATGCAAGTGCTTTTGATACAATTTGGGCAAAGTATGGAAAATTTAAAAATGTTAAAAACTATATTGCACTTGTCGGAGAAAAGGGAATTGACTTATATGAAAAAGTTGGATATTTTGGTGAAAGGCTTGTTCTTTTGGCGCAATCACTTGGTTTAAATTCATGTTGGGTTGGGCTTTCATACAGCAAAAGAAAAGCAAAAATTAAAGTTAATAAAAACGAAAAACTTGTTCTTGTGATTGCTCTGGGGGTTGGCGAAAAACAAGGTGTTCCACATAAATCAAAGGCAATTGAAAAAATTGTTTCAACGAAAACTGAAACTCCAGAATGGTTTAATAATGGTGTTAAGCTTGCCATGCTTGCGCCAACTGCGCTAAACCAACAGAAATTTAAAATTTTTTATGATGACGGAAAGGTTGTTATAAAAAGTTTGCTTGGTCCATATTCAAAAGTTGATCTTGGGATAGTTAAATATCATTTTGAACTTGGTGCTGGAATTAAACATTTTAAATTTAAATAAATTAAAACATTGACATAAAATAAAATAGGGTGTAATATTTAGTTATGAGAAATTTATCAGTTAAATTACAACAACAATGCTAAAATTGTGTGCGAAATTCGTACACAAGCATTTTTGTTGCTTGTGATTTAACAAAATCTTCACTAAGCAACATGACTTGGTGATTTTTTTATTTTAAGGAGATTTTATGGATACAGCAAAAATGAAAGAAGTTTTAGAAAGAATGAAGATGAGTTTGCCAAAATATCCAAAAAGAGCAATTGTTACTGCTGGAATGCCTTACGGAAGCAAAGGGCTTCACTATGGGCATGTTTGCGGAATGTTTGTTTATGCGGATTTTTTTGCTAGATTTTTAAAAGATAAGCTTGGTAAAGAAAATGTTATTTTTGTTTCTGGAACAGATTGTTATGGTTCACCATCACTTGAAAAATATAGAAATATGGTTGCAGAGGGTTATACTGGAACAATTAATGATATGGTTAAAGATTTCCATGATCAGCAACTTAAAACACTTAAAGATTATGAAATTGGTCTAGATTGGTATGAAGGTTCTGCAATTGGTGAATCATCTAAAATGCATAAAAAAGTAAGTGATGAAATTTTTGAAATTTTATACAGAAATGGAACTCTTTCAAAAATGGCAACATATCAATTTTATGATACCAAAGCCAATAGTTTTTTGAATGGAAGGCAGGTTGTTGGAAAGTGTCCAATTGATGGTTGCAAAAGTGAAAAGGGGTATGCTGATGAATGTGATTTAGGGCACCAATATTTGCCGGAACAATTAATTGATCCAATTTCTTGTTTAACAGGGACGAAACCAGAGCTTAGAAAAATTGAAAACTGGTATTTTAACTTGCAAAATTATACAGATCTTTTAAAGGATTGGATTGATGTACTTGAAAAGAAAACTCCTACCCGCGAATTTGTTACTAAAGAAATTAAAGAGTTTTTAAAGAAACCTGAAATTTATATTAAAAAAGATTATATGGAAGAGTTTGATAAAATTAAACATCTTCTTCCAAAGTTTGAAATGATTGAAGATAAGAGCAAAGCAAGTTTTGTTATTATTTTTGATACTCTTTCAGATAGGGAAAAAGCTTGCGAAATTTTATCTGGAAAATCACTTGCTGAATGGGAAAAAAGTGATGTTGCACCAGAAGATAAGGTTGATCCGATTTCGGCTGGAACAATTAGATTTAGAACAGGAAAAACGCTTGTTCCATTTAGACTTTCAGGAAATATTACTTGGGGTGTTCCAGTTCCAGAAAAGGAAGGATTGAAAGATTTGACATTTTATTGTTGGCCAGAATCTCTTTGGGCACCAATTTCATTCACAAGAACTTATTTAAAACATATTGGAAAGCCAGATGATGAGTGGAAAAATTGGTGGTGCACAAAAGATGCTAAAGTTTATCAAGTTCTAGGCGAGGATAATATATATTTTTATGGCCCAGCACAGCATGCAATGTGGTTTGCAACCCAAAATGGAACTCCTACAGTTGATGCACCCGAAGGGGATTTGCAAATGAGTCAGTTGATTGTTAATAAACATTCACTCTTTATGGGAAACAAAGCAAGTTCATCTGGTCACATTAAACCACCAATGGCAGATGATTTGCTTAACTATTACACCCATGAACAACTTCGTGCACACTTTTTGGCACTTAATGTTGGAAATACATCTTCTTCATTCAATCCAAAAGTTTATAATCCAGATGCTGATCCAAATGAAGTTGATCCTGTTGTTAAAGATGGAAACTTATTGACAAATGTTTATAACAGAACTTTGAGAACATTGTTTTATACATGGCAAAAGGATTTTGATGGTGAAATTCCATATGGCGAAGTTGACGAAGATGTTAAACTTGAATGTGAAATGAGCACAATCAAATTTGAAAAGTGCATGATGGAAAATAAATTCCATATGTGTATGTATGAACTTGATAGTTTTCTTAGAAATATAAATAAATATTGGGTTAAAAATTTTACAAGTGATGATATAGAAAAAGAGGCAAAGTGCATTATTAACACTCTTCACTATGCAAAGGTTGCAATGGTTATGCTTCATTCAGTTGCTCCAGCAAGTATTGAAAATTTAGCAGACTTTTTGGGAACTGATTTTAGCGTGTTTAATTGGGACAGAATTAATGAACCAATTTATAATTTCTTTGAAACTAAAGAACATCATAAACCTAGATTTATTGAGGCTAGATTTGACTTTTTTAAAAAACATCCAAGCCAGTTTGAAAATACAACAAATGAATAAAATTAACAAAAATCCATCAATATTGATGGATTTTTTGATTTGTAAACATTATTTTTGCGTTTTTTTAAAAATTTATTAACACAATTCCCAAATTTAAATATAGTGCATAAATTAACCAAAGTGAATAAATTGAAAAAATTATTCCAGATGGTAAGTTTGTTATAAAATATCGATAAAGACAAACGAGTGCAATTGAAAGTAATGCAACTAAAATTATGCATGAAACAATTGGAAGGTTTAATCTAAAAAAGAAGAGTGGCCAACTGATATTAAATGCCATATGAACAAAATATAAAATTAAATTTATGCGTCTGTTTTTTGAATTTATTTCTTTGTCACGCCACATTAAAAAAGTGCTAACTCCAATTGCAATATAAATTATTGCCCATGCAAATGGAAAAACAATTTTTGGAACTGTTCCTGGTGGCATTTGATATCCTTCAAAACTAAACATTTTTCCTCCAAGAAGTGTTGCAAGACCTCCAAGAGCTATTGTTCCACCAATAAAGAGCAGGGCGTCAATCCACCATTTATGTTTTACATTTTTGTTTTGGTTTGTTGTTTCAGTTTTATTTGTTGATGATTTTGTCATACTTGAATTATTAGCATTTTATTTAATTATATTCATGCTATGTTTGTGTTTGACAATTATGAGGTAAATCATTTATAATTTAGCATGTTAGAGAGGGTATTTTATGATTAGTGTTAATAATGTTAGACTGCAATTTGGTGGCAGAGTTTTATTTGAGGATGTTAATCTTAAATTTGAAGACGGAAATTGCTATGGAATTATTGGTGCCAATGGCGCTGGTAAATCAACCTTTTTAAAACTTATTACAAAACAGCTTGAACCAAGTTCAGGTGATGTTGTTATTGACAAGGGCAAAAGACTTAGCATTTTGCAACAGGATCAAAAAGCTTGGGATGATTATTCAGTTATTTCAACTGTTATGCATGGATACGAAAGGCTCATGGAAATCATGAAGGAAAAAGATGAGCTTTACTCCAAAGAAAATTTTACTGATGCTGATGGAATTAGAGCGGGTGAACTTGAAAATGAGTTTATGGAAATTGGTGGTTGGGAAGCTGAGAGTGAGGCCCAAAATCTTCTTAGTGAACTCGGAATTGGTGAAGAGTTTTTTGATGTTTTAATGAAAGATTTGGAACCAAAACTCAAAGTTAAGGTTCTTTTGGCAAAAGCTCTTTTTAAGAATCCTGATATATTGATTTTGGATGAACCTACCAACAACTTGGATGCTAAAACTGTTAACTGGCTTGAAAACTTTTTGGTTGATTTTGAAAATCTTGTTATTGTTGTTTCACATAACAGATATTTTTTAAATAAAATTTGCACACATATTTGCGATATTGATTATGGCAAAATTGAAATGTTTGTTGGAAACTATGACTTTTGGTATGAAACCAGTCAACTTTTGCAGCGTCAGGCAAAAGAGCAGAATAAAAAGGCTGAACAGCGTGCAAAAGAACTGAAGGAATTTATTGCAAGGTTTGCGGCTAATGCATCAAAAAGTAAACAGGCAACAAGCAGGAAAAAAGAACTTGAAAAACTTGATTTTGTTGATATTAAACCATCACTTAGAAAATATCCTTATGTTGACTTTAAGCCAGCAAGAGAAATTGGTAATGAGGTGTTAAAAGTTACCAATTTAACCAAAAATGGAATGTTTGAAAATATTTCATTTACGGTTAATAAGGGTGATAAAATTGCTTTTATGTGTGATAACGCAAATGTTATTACTATGCTTTTTAAAATTTTAATGGGTGAAGATTCTGCGGATGGTGGAACATTTGAATGGGGAACAACAGTAAATCCATGTTACATTCCAGAAAACAATGATTCATACTTTAAAGATTCGGGATTGTCACTCGTTGATTGGCTTGCTCAATTTTCTGAAGAAAAAGATCAAACTTTTCTTCGCAGTTGGCTTGGAAGAATGCTTTTTTCAGGTGAAGAGTCACAGAAAAAGGCAAACTGCATTTCTGGAGGGGAAAGGGTTAGATGTATGCTTGCACGCGCTATGCTTTCAGGTGCAAACTTTTTAATTTTTGATGAACCAACCAACCATCTTGATTTGGAGAGTATTACATCTCTTAATAAAGGGATGATTAATTATAAGTCGCCAATTCTTTTTACTAGCCAAGACCATGAGCTTTTGCAAACAGTTGCAAATAGAATTATTGCAATTGATAAAACAAAAGTGTTTGATAAACAAACAACCTATAACAATTATCTTGGTCTTGATTAATCTCTTTAATGGAGGGCAGGGTTTAAAGATTGTCTTAAACCCTGCTTAAAATTATATATTTTTTTTCATTTTTTGTTGACAATTATTTTTTTATAGTGTAAGATTATATCGTTAGTCTGCAACACGGGAACATCGGGGTGTAGCGCAGTTTGGTAGCGCACGCGGTTTGGGTCCGTGGGGTCGTGAGTTCGAGTCTCGCCACCCCGACCATTGTTGTTTGACTGAGAATTGGGCCTTTAGCTCAGTTGGTTAGAGCAACCGGCTCATAACCGGTTTGTCCGCGGTTCAAGTCCGTGAAGGCCCACCAAAACAACTTAATATTGAAATTTGGCTCGGTAGCTCAGTTGGTTAGAGCGCCAGCCTGTCACGCTGGAGGTCGTGGGTTCGAGCCCCATCCGAGTCGCCAAATTGTTTTACCTGTTTTAATCAAAACAGGTGATTTTATGCCTCGGTAGCTCAGTCGGTAGAGCAAGGGACTGAAAATCCCTGTGTCGGTGGTTCGATTCCGCCCCGCGGCACCAAATTCCGAAGCAATTCGGAATCTATATGCTGGTGTGGCTCAATGGTAGAGCATCTGATTTGTAATCAGACGGTTGTTGGTTCGATTCCGACCACCAGCTCCACAAATATGGTTATTGTAAAGCAGGGCAATTGATTTTAAATAAATCATTGCCCGCTAAATTCTAACCAAAAAATTTATATTTGGGAGGATTGCAGAGCGGCCAAATGCAACGGACTGTAAATCCGTCGACTTTCGTCTTCAGTGGTTCGAATCCACTTCCTCCCACCACAAAACCCAGTTTAATCTGGGTTTTTGTTTTGTTTTTTTTAGAGATAATTTAAATGTTTATAAATTTTAAAATTGAGCCTTTGTGTTATTTTTATTTGATTTAGTTGATTAAATTTATTTGTAAATTTATAATAGAAATATGGAGAAGATTGTGGAAATTATACCAGGAAGAATTTATAAACATTTTAAGGGTGACGAATATTTGGTTGAAGATGTTGTTTTTAATTCAGAAACCAAAGAGAAAATGGTTTTATATAGAGCACTTTATGGTAATGGTTTAAGATATGTTAGACCTTATGATATGTTTGCAAGTAAAGTTGATAAAGTGAAGTATCCTTATGTTGAACAAGAATATAGATTTCAACTTCAAGAAAGGAAAAGCACTGCTGGATTTAAGGAGCCTAAATTTTTTTAAGGAGATACGAATGAATACTTATACTAAAACTTTAGTTGTTGATGTGTTTAATAAAATATTGCTTGCTTTATCAATTTTTATATCAATTTCTTTGATTGGTGTGCTTTTGATTTTAATGCCGGGATTTTCAACTTTTGTTTTTGATTTTGAGTTTTTTTTATATGTATTTTTAGTATTAGTTCCACTTGTTTTAATTGGAACTTTTGGAACTAAAAAAATTATTAAAAGCGAAAAATATAAAAAACTTAAGTTATTTGCATTTTGGACAATAATAAGTTTCATATTTGTGTGTACTGTTGTATTGGCATTTTATGAATCTGGTGATTATGTTGCTTTTTTGAATGTTTGGGGAACAGAGTATAGTCAATTATCACTTAAAGATGCATTTTATAAAATTGTTGATATAAGTAACTATACTCCAGTTTATAATTACTTTTTAATATTTATATATAAAATCGGGGCAAAGGGAGTTCTGTGGATTAAATATTTGACATTTATTTTTTCAATTGGGCTTGGTTTTGTTGTTGAAAAGATTATTACATATATTAGGAAAGATGAGTTTAATTTTTTAAGATTTATTTTTTTTATGATTGTTCCACCTGTTTTAATTGAGTATGCCGCTTGGGGACAGTGCGATGCAATTTATGTTTTGTTTTCGCTTTTGGCACTTTATTTTGCTTTAAAAAAGAAATCTAAGCTTTCATTTATGAACATTGGATTGGCATTTGCATTTAAACTTCAATTTTTATTTATTGTTCCTATTTTGTTTATATTGCTTATAATAAAAGATGAAAATGGTGAGCATTATTTAAAATGGAAAGATATTTGGATTGCACCACTTATGTATGCCATAAATCTTATTCCAATTTTTACTGGTAGAAATGTTCTAGATTTACTTTTGGTTTATGTTAATCAAGTGGGGTTTGACAACAGGATTTCCGGTGACTGTGCAAATATTTGTTTTATTTATTTCAATGCGGGTGTTTTATACGGTTCAAATATATATTCCATTTTATCTTATTTTCATATATTTATAACGTTTGTTGTAATGGCTATACTATTGTTTATTGTTTTAAAATACAATAAACAGAAAAACTTGTCATTTGATGAATTAATTTTCTTTGGAATGGTATTTTCATTTATAATGGTATTTTTTATGCCAAAGATGATTGATAGATTTTACTTTATTTCTATGTGCTTAGCTTTGATTTATTATTTTGTTAAGATTGATAAATACAGTAGAAATATTGCTTTAGGTTTGGTGTTTTCTCAATTTCTTGCGATGTATCCATCAATTTCATATGGTGTTGGTAGAATTATATTTATTTATATAGCTCTAATAATCAATTTTATTCTTTTTGTGGTTATGTTTGTTAAAGTGTTTAACCTAAGAAAAAATTCAGATCAGATTAAAGCAGAAGGTTAGACATGTTTTAACTTTCTTATTTAGATTTATTTGACACACGGGGTTTAATTTTTTAAATTAAAAGTAGGTTAAATTATGAATAGAATTTATTGTGCACTTGGAAAAATTGTTGAAGTTACTCAAATCATTGAAAAAACAGTGGGTGAGCTTTGTGAAAATAGTGAAATTATTAAAGAGTTTGGAAGACATTCTAAAATGACTTTGGCGGATTTTGAGCAGGTTAAAGGTGATGCAGCTTATTTAAAAGAGAAGATGGAAACTATGACTTTTGGGCAAATGATTGGCATAGTTTATGAATCAAAAAGTTTGAGTTATGATGAAATTAATTTGCTTAAGGAACTTCTTGAAAAAAGAAATTATTTTACACACGAGTATTTTAAATATACAAAGTTTAAAGTTCCACAAGATGAAAGTTTTATTTTAGAAGAATTTGAAGCGCTCAAAGAATACTTGAGACAGTTAAATAAAATGCTTGGCAGACTTGAAATGATTAGATCCAGTCAAATTGAAAGACTTAATTATTTAATTCAAAAGGAAGGTTTATGATGGCTAAAAAAAATGAAACACTTATAAAGGAATTTAAAGAAATTGAAGATGAACTTGTTAAAGTCCTTCAAATTGAACCAGCAGAAATTTTAGAAGATACACCAAGTGGAATGGTAAAAAAAGATTTAAGAGTGTTTATTAAAAAAGTTAATAAAGCAAAAGAAGTTTTTCAAAAATATGAAGCAAAAGCAATTGAAATTCAAAAAATTGCAGAGGCTGAAACTGAACCTCGTCCAATGACTGATGCCGTTGTTGATTTGCGTGAAACAATGATTGATGAAGATAAAATTATTGAGGCAACACAAGCTGAATATGTTGATGAAAAAGTTATTGAGGACGGGAAAGTTAAGGCCGTTATAAAAAAACAGCAATCACAAGTAACTCAAAGGGGACAATAATGATTGAATTTACTGAGGATGAGTTGAACGAAAAACTTGATAGGCTAATTGAAATTTTATGTGATGACGAAGAAATTGATATTGATTCTTTTAATTTAGACTCATTGGGACTTGCTGACAAAAGAATGATTTTTAGAGGATTATCAAACCAAAGGCAGCCAAAGCAATTAGATTCTGAATTTATTAAACTTCAAGATGAAATTTTGTCTTATGAAAGAGATCATAGGAATATTTTTGATGTTAAAACTTTTACTTATCATCATGGTATGACTATATTTGAAGGAGATATAACAACACTTAAAGCTGATGCTATTGTCAATGCTGCAAATTCAAAAATGCTTGGAAGTTTTGAACCGTGTGAGCCAAGTATTGATAATGTTATAATGTCTGCTGGGGGACTTCAAATTAGGCAAGATCTTGATTATTTAATGAAACAGCAGGGTCATCCTGAACCAAATGGCAGGGCAAAATTAACAAAAGGATATAATCTTCCAGCAAAATATATAATTCACACAGTTGGACCAATGATTTTGGATAGGGTTTCATATCGTGATAAAATTGATCTTGCAAATTGTTATAAATCATGTTTAAATTTGGCTGCGCAAGCAGATTTTAAAAATATTGTTTTTTGTTCTATTTCAACTGGAGTGTATAAATTTCCAAGAGAACAGGCTTCAATTATTGCGGTTGAAACTGTTAGCAAATGGCTCAAGGAAACACAGAGTAATTTAAAGGTTGTTTTTTGTGTCTTTTCAGATTATGATAAAAAACTTTATGAAGAAAGGTTTAAGGAATATAATTTGTTATGAGAGTGAAAATTGAGTTTTGATATGACGGGAAAAATTATTCTGGTTTTCAAATTTTGCCAAATATGAAAACTGTTCAAGGGGAAATTGAAAAGGCTTTAACTAAGCTTTTGAATGAAAAAATTAAAATTGTTGCATCAGGAAGAACGGATGCTGGTGTTTCAGCAACTCACCAGGTTGCACATTTTGATACAAATTCAACGATAGTTCCAACCAATATTTGTTTTGCAGCAAACAAACTTTTGCCAAAAGATATTCAAATTTTTTCATCTAAAAAGGTTAGTGAAAAATTTAATGCAAGGTTTTCGGCAAAGGAAAAAACTTATGAGTATAAAGTTTATGTTTCAAAACATATAATTCCAGTTTATGAAAGGGATATGTTAAAAGTTGATGAAGAACTTGACATATATGAAATGAAAAGAGCTGCCAATTTGCTTATTGGTAAGCATGATTTTACTTCATTTTCAACAAAAGATAATGAAGTTAAAAATCATGTGAGAATAATTAAAAACATTGAAATTAATAAAAATGACAATGTTTTTACATTTATTTTGACAGCAAATGCATTTTTGTATAACATGGTTCGCATTATTATTGGAACGCTTTTGGATGTTGGCAAACGTAAAATTGATTCAAAAAAAATAATGGAAATTTTAAATTCGAAAAAGAGAAGTTTAGCAGGAGTATTAGTTCCTGCATATCCATTGATTTTGACAGATGTTAAATATTGATAAAAACATTTTCATTTTTTTGTTGCATATGTTATAATGAAATTAGGTTAGTTTAAGGAGAGTATTATGAGCGTTTTTTTTACGGATACAGATTGTGAAATGTCATATACTGATGCCGAAGCACTTGGCATGCATGTTATTGGAATGCCATACACACTTAAAGGTGAAGAACATGTTTATGATTTTGGGAAAAATACAGATATTAAGGCTTTTTACAACGAAATGAGAAAAGGTGAGGTTGTTACAACTTCGGCACTTAGTCCACAAGATTATATTGATTATTTTGAGCCAATCTTCGAGCAAGGCGAGGACATTTTGTATGTTCATTTTTCGTCTGAACTTTCAGGAACATTTAATTATATGGAAACAGCTCTTCAAATATTGAAGGAAAAATATCCTGAAAGAAAAGTTACAACTTTTGATACAAAAAATATTTGTCTTGGTGCTGGTATTCAAGTTATTGAAGCATGTAAACTGCATAATGCTGGTGCTAGTGATGAAGAAGTGGTTGAATTTTTAACAAAATTCCGTGACAGAATTGGAATTTATTTTTATGTTGATAGCCTTCAATATTTAAAGAGAGGGGGAAGAATTTCGTCGACTTCAGCTGTCTTTGGAACGCTTTTAAATATTAAACCAATTTTGACTGTTTCAAAAGAAGGTAAACTTGAAAAACTTACCACTGTTAAGGGAACAAAGAAAGCTATTGATTTTATGTATGATAAATTTGTTTCTGAATATGCAAATGAATCACAATATGAAACATATATTATTGATGCCGATAACAAGGAAGTTGGAGATTCACTTGCTGAAAAAATTAGACAGTCAGGGAAGGATGTTTCGATTAGAAGGATTGCTATTGGTCCTGTTATTGGTGCACATGCGGGTCCTGGAACGATAGGTATTATTTTTATTAAAAAATAGTAATTAAAAGAGACATTTATGTCTCTTTTTTTTGTTTATCAATAGCATATTTGTTTGACAATATTAGGGCTTTTAATGTATCATTGTTCTATGGTTTTGACCATCTTTGACTAAAATACATTTGGAGGCTTTATGGCTAATATATCTGACAGTATTGAGCAGTTTATAATTACAACAATGGCTGATAGCGAAAGCATTGAAATTTCAAGAAATTCACTTGCTGAATATTTTGCGTGTGCTCCAAGCCAAATTAACTATGTTTTGGACACCAGGTTTACTCTTGATAAAGGATTTATAAAAGAGAGCAAAAGAGGCGGAAGTGGATTTATTAAAATAACAAAGGTTCAACATTCAGATTCTAATGAATTTTTAAGTGTTTTAATTAAAGACAGTGTTGGTGAAGATTTAAATTTTAAAAGATTATCACAAATTTTAGATAAACTTTCAGAAGATAAAATTGTTAGTGGAAGGGAGAGAGATATAATTAAATCAAGTCTTTCGGACGACTCGCTTTTAATGCCGACAACAATTCGTGATAGGGTTAGAGCACAATCATTTAAAAATATTTTAGAACAACTCATGCTTAGTGGAAATTAGAGGTTTTTTATATGTTTAATTTTGATGAAAATACGATTATTAAACTTGATGAAATTAGTGGTGATGTAAGTTACACAGATGGGAAAGTTTGTCCAAAATGTGGAACGGCACTAATTGAATTTTTACGTTCTGGAGTAGTTGGGTGTGCTAATTGCTACAAAGTTTTTGAGTCAGAAATCCATAATGAACTTATAAAAACACAAGGTTCAATTAATCACATTGGAAAAGTTTCATCTAAACTTGTTTCAAAAGTTAAAATTAGAGAAAAAATTAAACAACTTGAAGAGGAAAAATCAGTTGCTGCAAGTGAAGAAAATTTTATTGTTGCAGAAAAACTTAAAAACCAAATTGAAAAATTAAAAGAGGAGCTTTAGTATGAAGGATTTTAGTTCAATTGTAAATTCAAGTAAAATAAAGCTCATGAGAAATATGATTGGTTTTAAGTTTCCGTCAATGCTTGATGGTGAAGAAGGAATTAAAACTCTTAATAAAACTGCTGATAATATTTTAAAATTAAATCCATCTTACAAGCTTTATAAAATGAAAACATTACCAGAACTTGATAGTAACATTATGCATGAAAAAGGCTTAATTTCTGAAAATTTGATAGATGCTGTTGCTTATGGAGCTGTAATTTTATCTCCTGATGAACACCTTTCAATTATGGTTAACGAAAGTGATCATATTGTTGAACAATTCACACTTCCGGGATTGAATTTAATTAGTGCATATGACAATATTAATGCTATTGACAATCAAATTTTATCTAATTTAGACATTGCTTATGATGATTCAATTGGATTTTTGACTTCAAGTGTTAAAAATGTTGGAACTGGAATGAGAGCGAGTGTTTCGTTATTTTTGCCAGCACTCACAATTCTTGGAAAAGTGAAAGAAATTGCCGCCAGCGTTGCAAATGAAGATATTGAACTCACATCATTTGGTGATGAAGGAACAAGTTCAAGTGCATACAATTATTTTGTTACAAATAATTTAACAATTGGAAAAAGAGAAACTGATTTTATAGTTAGAATAACTGAATGTGTTTTAAAAATTTGTGATATGGAAATTCGTGCAAGAAATGAATTGCTTTCAAATAAAAATATTGATAGCGTTAAAGATAAAATTTTTAGAGCTTGGGGAATTTTGACTAATTGTTACAAAATTGAAGTTGATGAAGCTCAAAAACTTTTGGGCGAACTTAAAATGGGTGTTGCTCTTGATCTTGTTAGATTTAAAGATGTTAACTTTATTGATAATTTGATAATTGATATTAAGCCATATTCACTTACAAAGCTTTCTGGTTCTAAAGTATCAATGACTGAACTTGATAAATATAGAGCATCATTTTTAACAAATGTTTTAAAATCAAAACGAATTAAATAGGAGAAATTATGGATCTTTCAATTACGCTTAAAACAGCTTTTGTTAATGCAACAAAGTTTGCTATTAGTTTGGGTGCAAAACAAATGGAATCAGAACATTTGCTCTATGGAATTTTAACTGTTGATACTTCACCGGCTGTTAAAATTTTAAATGAGATGAAAGTTTTTGCTGAAAAATATAAAATGGTTATTATTCACAATTTAGGAGAAAGATCAGTAGTTATTAAAAATGAAATTGCGACTGGTAAATCCGTGGCTGAAATTTTTGCAAAAACAGATAAATTTTGTATGCAAAATGCTATTAAAAATGCTGAAATTGAACATGTTTTATATTTTATGATGGAAAATAGTAATTTGAAAGCCGTAAAAATTTTGCGTGGAATTTTTAATATTGACCCTGAAGTTGTTAAACAAAAAATAAAAAATCTAATTGGAAATGTAGCATTTACTGAAAGTGTAAATTTAATAAAAAAACCATCTTATAAATTTGCAGAAATCCCTGAGTCGTTGCAAGGACTTGGATATGATTTAACAAAGAAAGTCGCAAATAGTGATATGGCAAAAATAATTGGAAGAGATCAAGAGACAGAAAGACTTATTGAAACCCTTTGCAGAAAGACAAAAAATAATCCAGTTTTGGTTGGTGAAGCGGGTGTTGGAAAATCGTCGGTTGTTGAAGGACTTGCCCAGAGAATAATTTTAGGAGAAGTTCCTGGAACGATTACCAATAAAACTATCTTTGCGCTTGATTTAGCATCACTTATGGCTGGGACTAAATTTCGTGGCAGCATGGAACAAAAACTTAAAGATGCAATCAATGCAATTCAATCTAGTGGTAATATAATAATTTTTATTGATGAAATTCATATGCTTGCAGAAGCTGGTTCAAAAGATGGAGAAATTTCACCATCAGATATTTTGAAACCATACTTAGCGCGTGGTGAGCTTCAAGTTATTGGAGCTACGACTGTTGATGAGTATAAAAAATATATTGAGAAGGATCCGGCGCTTGAACGAAGATTCCAACCAATTAGAGTTGAAGAGCCAAGTCCCGATGATACAATTAAAATTTTGAAGGGAATTCGTCCTTCATTTGAAAAATATCATGGTGTTAAAATTTCAGATGAAGCCATTGATGCCGCTGTTTCACTTTCATCGAGGTATATTACAAATCGTTATCTTCCTGATAAGGCTATTGATCTTTTTGATGAAGCATGCAGTAAAGCGAGAGTTGGTTACTTCGCTGTTCCGGATGAAGTTAAAGTAATTAATTTGCAGATTGTTGAACTTGAGAAACAAAAACAAGTTTACCATCAAGCTGAAGAATTTTTGAAAGCAAATGAAATTAATAAACAAATTGCTGCGCTAAAGCTTAAAATTGAGCAGATTAAGTTAAATTTAATTCAAACAACGGGTGTAAGTTTTACAGAAATTGGAGAATCAAATATAAGAGAAGTTGTTTCAAATTGGACAAATATTCCAGTTCAAAAATTAACTAGTTCGGAACGGGAAACTCTTTTGAATTTGGAAAAAATTATTGGAAGCAGAGTTATTGGACAAGATGGGGCAGTTGCTGAAGTTTCAAAAGCAATTAGAAGATCAAGAGCTGAAATTGGTGACCCTAAAAGGCCAATTGGTTCATTTTTGTTTTTGGGACCAACAGGAGTTGGAAAAACTGAGCTTACAAAGGCAATTGCAGATGTGCTTTTTGATAGTGAAGACAATATAATTAGGTTTGATATGAGTGAGTTTATGGAAAGTCACTCAATTTCGAGGCTTATTGGTGCACCTCCTGGATATGTTGGCCATGAAGATGGAGGTGAACTTACTGAAAAGGTTAGACAACACCCTTATTCAATTGTTTTATTTGATGAGATTGAAAAAGCACACAGTGATATATTTAATATTTTACTTCAAATTTTTGATGAAGGAAGATTAACAGATTCGCGTGGTAAAGTTGTTAATTTTAAAAATACAGTTATAATTTTAACAAGTAATAATGGTGTTCAGGATCTTCTTGCAAGACGAAAATTTGAAAAGGAACATCCAGAGCAAGTTAAAGTTGAGACACAAGAATTTTTAATGGATAAACTCCGTGATAAGTTTAAGCCAGAATTGTTAAATAGAATTGATTCAATTGTAATTTTTGATAGTTTGTCAAAGTCGAGTGTTATGAAGATTGCTAACATTATGATTAATTCACTTGAAGATCGCTTTAAAAAGAAAGATATATCTCTCAAAGTTACTGAAAGTGCTCGTAACTTGATTTGTGAAAAAGGATATGATGAACTTTATGGTGCAAGGCCGTTAAGAAGAGTTATTGATAAGGAAATTAAAGATCCACTTGCAGAAAAAATTATTTCAGGTGAGCTTTCTGAAACAGGGGCTGTTGAAGTTGATGTAAATGGAAATAATTTTATTTTTAATGTTTTGTGTTAGTTTTTGATTTGCTTCATTGAAATGTCTTTGGTATAATATAATTACAACAAAGGTAATTTTGTTGTGGAGGTGTTTTATGAAAATTGAATTAATACAAAAAAATTATGTGGCTAAGGAAAAATTAACTGACCTCATAAATAAGAAAGTGCAAAAGTTTGAAAAGTATTTAGATGATGGCGCAAATGCAAAAGTGTTACTTTCAAAAGTTAATAATCAAGAACGCTATAAAATGGAAATTACAATTCGTGCAAAGAATATTTTTGTTAGAAGCGAAGTTGAGTCAGACAATATGTACGCTAACCTTGATACATGTCTTGCAAAAATTGAAAGACAAATTGTTAGAATTTCAGGAAAGGCAAAAGAATTTAAAAATGTTGAAGTTAATGATTTGTTATTCTTTGATGAACTTCCAGAAACTAAAGTTGGTGAAGTTGTAAAACGCAAAGAATTTGAACTTGATCCAATTACTGAAGAAGAAGCAATCAACAGACTTGAGTTGTTGGACAATGATTTTTATGTTTATCGTGATGCTCATTCAGGAAATGTTCATGTTCTCTACAGAAGAGAAGATGGAAATTATGGACTTATTGTTACTAGATAAAAAGAAAAACACATGAAGAAAGCCATGTGTTTTTCTTTTGCACTAAATAATTTGTTGTGATATACTTTGATTATGAAATTTGAAGTAAATAATTTATGTTTTTCATATTATAAGTCGCCATTAATTTTAAAGGATGCATCTTTTTCGATTGAAGAAGATGATAAAATTTTAGTGCTGGGAATAAATGGAAGTGGCAAGACGACTCTTCTTAAAGTTTTGAGTGGAATAGAAGAGAGTTATTTTGGTAGTGTTAAACTTAATGAAAAAGAACTTGCTTCTATTGATAATAGAGATAAAAATACATCAATGTTATATTCAAATCCAGTTTTATTAAAACATAAGAGTGTAGAAAAAAATATTGAATTTTTGCTTGAAGTTTTATGCAGAAAAAATTTAAGTGAAGATGAACTTAATTTATTTTCAATTTTTAATTTAACTAATCAAATGAAAACAAAAGTTTCAAAGTTATCTTTGATTGATAAGCGCAAGCTCGCAATTATTAGAAGTTGTATTAAAAGCCCTGAAGTTATGTTTATTGATGATCAATTTGATGGCTTAAATGAAACTGAAACTGTTGATATGATAAATATATATAATTTTTTAATTAAAATGAAGAAGACTATTGTTTTTGCTATTGATCAAAATTCATTTAATAATAACAGAGCGGAAATGTTTAATTTAAAATTTAACAAAATAATATTTTTAAGCATTACAAAGGCTTATGAATTTAATTCAATTGAGGACTTAAAATTAAATCCACCAACAATTGATGCCATGAATTTTATTGATGGATTTAATGCAAAAAATACATTAATTATTAAGAAAAAAGATGATTTTTTCATTGAAATTGATGGTAATTTGCGAAAATTTGATAGAAAGATCAGTAAAAAACTTGGTGGTAAAAATCTTGATTTGATTACAGGCGAAAATGCAAAATTGTTTTACACTGATAATTTAAATGATTTTAGTGATCAACAAATTTCAAATAAATTAGAAAATGGCGAGTGGTTTTTATTTTCAAATTTAGATGGAATTAGATTGATTTAAAACTTGTGTAAAAACATTGAAATTAAAAAAAATATTTGATATAATGAATTTTAGTTATTGGAGGTGACTTATGGATTACTTATCTGGGAAACAGGCTTCAGGTGCTACAGTTCCAGCAAAGACACCAAAATTAAAAAAATCATCATTTGATGATTCTACTTTTTCATCAATTTATAAGTACCTTTTTAACACTCTTTCGCAGGAACAAAAACTTGGACTTTCTGAAAAATTTATTTCACCAAGTATTGTTGCTGTTATGAAAGATAAAGAACTTATTGATTCAATTAATTCATTTTTGAAGAATAATTTAAACATTTCAGAAACGAGTAGGAATGCTTTTTTGCATAGGAATACATTACTTTACCGAATTGAAAAAATAAACAAGATTACTGGATTAAATGTTCGTAATTTTGATGATGCAATTAGTTTTAAATTTTTAACATTAATTTATGAAACAATTTTTGATAAAATGGGGAAAAGGTAATGAAATATAATATTTTGGAAATAATTTCAAAAGTTGATGACCTTTATGAAAATCCAAAATGTGAATTGGAATTTAATTCTAACTATGAGCTTTTGATTGCAGTTATTCTTTCTGCACAATGCACTGATAAAAGAGTTAATCTTGTAACAAAAGAACTTTTTAAGGATTATGATACTCCATTTAAAATGATTAAGTTGTCACAAGGTGAATTAGAAAAAATTATAAAACCTTGTGGCTTTTTTCATAATAAAGCAAAACATATTTTAGAGTGTTCAAAGGACTTGGTTCAAAAATACGATGGAAAAGTCCCTAATAATAAAGAGGAGCTTAAGGGACTTGCTGGTGTTGGTGAAAAAACTGCAAATGTTGTTTTAGCCACTGCATTTAAGGTTCCTGCAATTGCAGTTGATACACACGTTTTTAGAGTTTCTAACAGACTTGGGCTTGCAAATTCATCTTCAGTTGAAAAAACTCAAAAAGATTTGGAAAAAAATATTCCAAAAGATAAGTGGATTAAATTTCATTATGCGCTTGTTTTGCATGGCCGGTATGTTTGCAAATCACAAAAGCCAATGTGCGAAAGTTGTCAGCTTTCTGGACTATGTAAATATTATAGGAATAAAAAGTAGGTAAATTATGTATCTTGATAGAGTAAAAATTTTTATTAAAGCAGGAAATGGTGGAAACGGAAAAACAAGTTTCCATACTGAAAAATATGTTGAAAAAGGTGGACCTGATGGAGGTGATGGCGGCAAAGGCGGTTCGGTGGTTTTTGTTGCTGATAAAAGTATTGATAGTTTGATTGATTTTCGCTTTCAAAAGCATTTTAGAGCTGAAAACGGTGCCAACGGCGGAAGTTCAAACAAAACTGGAAAATCAGCAGAAGATCTTATTATTAAGGTTCCTTGCGGAACTGTTATCCGTGATAATGAGACCAATAATATTATTGCAGATTTATTTGAAGATGGGGAAAGGATATTAGTTTTAAAAGGCGGCGAAGGTGGGCTTGGAAATGCAAGATTTAAATCTTCAACTAGACAACGTCCAACTTTTTCACAAACAGGGCAACTTACTGAGGAAAAAGAGGTTATTTTAGAGCTAAAAACAATTGCAGATGTTGGACTTGTTGGGCTTCCAAATGTTGGTAAAAGTTCGCTTTTATCAATGATTACCAATGCGAAACCTAAAATTGCAAATTATCATTTCACAACATTAACACCTAATATTGGTGTTTGTAAATTTGACAATACAAGTTTTGTGCTTGCGGATATCCCGGGGCTTATTGAAGGGGCAAGTGAAGGTGTTGGTCTTGGGCATTACTTTTTAAGACATATTGAAAGGACTAGGCTTTTGCTTCATGTTATTGATATATCAGGGAGCGAGGGAAGAGATCCATATGAAGACTTTAAAGTTGTTAATAATGAACTTAAAAAGCATGGTGAAGGAGTTGAAAAACTCCCACAAATTATTGTTTTAAACAAAATTGATCTTGTTGATGATCCAAAGAAAATTTCTGCGTTTAAAAACAAGGTTTCAAAACTTAAAACAAAATATGATATTGTTGAAATTTCAGCTGTTTCAAATAAAAATCTTGATGAATTATTAAGGCTCACCGTTAATAAATATAAAGAACTTCCACCAAAACAGAAGCTTGAATTTGATCCATTTGTATACACTCGTCCAGATCCAAGAAAATATGAAATTGTTCGTGCTGATGATGGAGCATTTGAAGTTGTTGGTGGATTTATTGATGAACTTGCACGTGGAGTTGATCTTGACGATTTTCAATCATTTTCATATTTTCAAAAGGTGCTTAAAGATAAGGGAATTATTAAAGAACTTAAAAAACTTGGTGCAGACGAAAATTCAACAATTAGAATTAAGGGAATAGATTTTGAAATTAAGGAGTAAGTATGTTAAATTCAAAACAAAGGGCAAAACTTAGAAGTTTGGTAAGTAAATTAGAGCCAACTTTAATTATTGGAAAAGATGGGCTCACAGAAACTGTTTTAATTCAACTAGATAAAGAATTAACTGCTAGAGAACTTATAAAAGTTTCAGTTCTTGAAAGTTCTGAAATGGATGCAAAAGAGTGCCTTCATAAGGCAAGCATAAAGCTTGGAGCGGAAGAAGTTAATTCAATTGGTAGGAAGTTTTCAATATATAGATTTTCAACTAAAAAAGGTGTTAAACATATTGATTTAAATTAGATTTTAGTGTTGACAATTAGTTTGTGTTTATGTTAGACTACATTTGTTATTTGTTAAAAGCTGTGAAAGTGATTTAGTAGCCGCTGGGAAAGGTTTTAGAGAGTTCTGACAAGGCTGGGAGCAGAGCACTGAACCAGATGTGTGAATTTCGGCACTGGAGCTGAATATAGAAATATATTTCGATTAAGCTATCGTCAAAGTTGAATAAGGCGAAAATTTTCGCGAATTAAGGTGGTACCACGCATGCTCTTAGCGTCCTTAAATGTTTAGGCGTTAAGAGCATTTTATTTTATGAGGAGAAATTTATGGAATTAAAAAATATTGATGAAACCGAAGAAAGTTTTGTTAAGGATGCGACAGAGGTTGAAAATTTAGATAAACTTGAGCAATTGAGATTAAAATACCTTGGAAAAAAAGGCATCATTACTGATATAATGGCAAAGTTTAGAGAAGTTCCAAATGAGCTTAAAAGAGAATTTGGTCAAAAAATTAATATGCTTAAAAATCGTATTGAATCTAAAATTGAAGAAGTGAAAACAAATCTTTCAAATGCACAAATTGAAATGGAAATTAAAAATACAAGGATGTTTGACTATTCACTTCCAGTTGACACCAAAACTGGTTCTTTAAATCCAAGAACAATAATTCAAAAACAAGTTGTTGATATTTTTAAGAATATGGGATTCACTATTGAAGATGGTAATGAAATTGAAACAGAGTATAATAATTTTGAAGCTGTTAATGTTCCTAAAAATCATCCTGCAAGGGACATGCAAGATACATTTTGGCTTAATAATGGTGAACTCTTAAAAACGCAAACTTCTGCAGCACAGAATAGAATTTTGAGGACTTATGGTCCAGAATGTAAGGTGCTTTTCCCGGGAAGATGCTTTAGAAATGAGCAACTTGATGCAAGGCATGAAAATACATTTTTCCAAATTGAAGGTGTTGTTGTTGGTAAAAATATCACAGTTGCAAACCTGATTTATTTTGAAAAAGCAATGCTTAAAGCCCTTTTCAAAAAGGATATTGATGTTAGACTTAGACCTGGATTTTTCCCATTTACTGAGCCTAGCTATGAAATGGATGCGAAGTGTCCATTTTGTGGAGGAAAGGGATGCCATACATGTGGAAACTCTGGCTGGATTGAGCTTTGCCCATGCGGAATGATTCATCCAAATGTATTGAAAATGGCTGGAATTAATCCAGATGAATATAATGGATTTGCTTTTGGCCTTGGGTTTGATAGATTGGTTATGATTAGGACAAATCTTGATGATATTAGGTATTTAAATAGCAATAACATTAAAGTTATGAGCCAGTTTAAAACAAAGATGTAAGGAGAAAGAAAATGAAAGTTTCTATAAATTGGATAAATGATTATGTTGATCTTTCTGGAATTGAAACAGATGAACTTGTTAAAAGATTTAATCTTTCAACAGCAGAAATTGAGGGTGTTGAATATAAGGGAAAAGATATTCAAAATGTTGTTTTTGGAAAAGTTTTAGAAGTTAATAATCATCCAGAATCAAATCATTTGCATGTTTTAAAAGTTGATGTTGGTGATGAAGTTTTGCAGATTGTATGCGGTGCGCCAAATGTTAGAGTTGGAATGGTGACGGCTGTTTGTAAGGTTGGTGGAAGTGTTTGTGCTGGAAAAATTAAAGCCACAAAACTTGTTGGTATTGATTCATTTGGAATGTGTTGCGCTGAAGATGAACTTGGAATCGGTGCTGACGATAATGGAATTATGGATATTTTGGAGCCTGTTACAATTGGACAAAACATTAAGGAAGTTTGGCCAGTCGATGATATTGTTCTTGAAATTGATAATAAATCATTAACAAACAGGCCTGATCTTTGGGGGCACTATGGATTGGCTCGTGAATTTGCTGCAATTTTTGATAGACCACTTAAAAAGATGCCTGTTGATGATTTGAAACAATATGAAAAACTTCCAAAAGTTTCTGTTAACATTGAAACTGAAAACTGTTTTAGATATTCATCAATTGTTGTACGAAATATTGAACAAACAAAAAGTGATAGAAAAATGGCAATTCGTTTGAATTATACTGGTATGAGAGATATTAATCTTTTAGCTGATCTTACGAATTACGTTATGCTTGATGTTGGCCTCCCAATGCATGCTTTTGACAATAAGATTGTTGAGGGAATTAATGTAATTGAAAGTGATGGAAACATTACAATGACAACACTTGAAGGTGAAGAGCATAAACCACCAAAAAATGCAGTTATCATTGCTGATCAAAACCGTGAACCTGTTGCTATTGCCGGAATTAAAGGTGGGCTTAAATCTGGAATTAGTGATGAAACAAATTCTGTTTTGTTTGAAGCCGCTGTGTTTGATTATGCGAACATTAGAAAAACTTCAAGAGCAATTGGACTTATTACTGATGCTTCACAGAGATATGAAAAATCACTTGATCCGGAACTTACACCTGTGGCACTTGCAAGAATTTTATATCTTTTAAAACAACTTGATAGTAAAGTTGAAGTTGTTTCAAGCTTCAGTGATTGTTATAAAAAGAAATATGATAAAGTTCAAATTGAATTAGATCCAAAATTTATTGGAAAAATTGTTGGTGAAGATATCTCTAAAGAATTTATTGTAAAAACTTTAAAAGCTCTTGAATTTGGAGTTATAGAAAAAGAAAATAAGCTTTTAGTTGATGTTCCAAGTTTCCGTGCAACTAAAGACATTTCAATTAAAGAAGATTTGGTTGAAGAAGTTGCAAGGCTTTATGGATACGATAACATTAGTCCAAAACCACTTGCATTTGACTGTGCACCACAAACGATTATCCAATCAATTGAATATGAGTATGACACAAAGCTCCTTTTGGCTGAAAAGTATGGTGCAAATGAAATTCACTCATATTTATGGAATTATGAAGATTTTAATAAACAACATAAAATTGAAACAGAGTCATATGTTTCGCTTTTAGATTCATCAAATGCAGGTCAAAGTGGTATTAGAAGTGAACTTGTTCCAACACTTCTTAGAACTCTTGACGATAATAAAAACAATTTTGAAACAATAAAAGTATTCGAAATAGGTCATGTTGTTTCTGGGCTTGATGAAGAAAATTTGTGTATTGAAAACAAGAAGCTTGCTGTTGTTTTTGCTAGCCAAAAGGAAAGTGAATTTGAACTTTTTTCAGAATTAAAAACAGCAATTGTAGATATTGGGAAAAACATTATTGGAATTGATTTGATGCTTGATCAAGGTGAAACATCAAAATTTATGCATCCTGTAAATTCATTTAGAGTTAAATCAAGAACAGATGATTATGGTTATATTGGTGTCATTCATCCTGAGGTTAAAAAAGCAATTGATAAGAGATTTAATGTTGTTGCACTTGAAATTGACTTTGCCAAACTTGCAAACACTCGTGGCTATGCTAAAAAAATAAAACAAATTTCAAAATATCAAGCAGTTGATGTTGACTATAACATTGTTTGTGATAAAAATTTAATTTATGCAGATCTTTCAAAAATTCTTGGTAAATTTAAATCAAAAATTTTAGCATCAACCACACTTGTTGATATTTATGAAAATGATTTAACACTTCCTGGTAAAAAATCTGTTACACTCAGATTTAATCTTTCAAGTTTTGATCATACACTTTCAGGAGAAGAGATTGAAAAGTTTAGAACTGAATTTGTTGATTTTATAGAAAAGAATGGACTTGAAATAAGAGGATAGAGGAGTAATTTTACTCCTCTTTTTTTATAAAAGAATTTAAATTTATTGGTTTAATTTCTTCAACTTTTGTTTTTAAAAAAAGAGAAACAAATGAAATTAAAATTAAAAAACTACCAAAAAGTAAATAATATAATGAATAAAATGTGAACATAGAAAAAATTAATAATGAAAGTCCAGAAATAAAAAAATGCTTAAAATGTGAACGGGAAAAATTTTTAAATAATTTATTAAAGAAAATTTTATGTCTGCTAGAAGTGGTGGTTTTACTTTGAGTAATTGAAAATCCTTCTGGATATATATTACAGTTTTTCATAACACTAAACACCTCCTCAAAAGAGACGATTTTGTAGTTGCTTGAATTTAAAAGATTTAAAAAGTCTTCTGAATAACTTTTTGAAATAAATAATAATGGCTCTGAAAAATTATTTTCTTTGTAATATGTGTTTGCAACGAAAAAGTCGTGCTCGGTTAATTTTTCCTGTAAGTTAATATAAAATATACAAAATTTATTTTTAAAAATTGAATCAACAACCTGATTAGAATTTAACAGTTTTGAGTAAAATTTTGAAAGTGATTTTTTATCCATATAAGTTATATAATTAAAACAATTATTAAAGATTTTTGAGTCGAGTTTTGATGATTTTAAAGCTGTATTTTTATTGTTTTTTATTTTAAAATAGAAGAAACTGATTAAAAATGAGATAAAAATACACAATAAAACACTCAAAATTGCGTTTTTTGTCAATCTAAATATCCAAACATAAACAACAAATGTCAACAATAAAGAAATTAAAATGGAATCTAAAATAATTGAAAACCTGCTTTTCATTAAATAAAATTTTCCCTAAAATTTTTTGTATAATCATTTTTTGTAAATTAAAGTTTGTGATAAAATAAATTTGAGGTTATGAATATGGATGGTGTTGTTGATGTAAACTCAAAGATTGATTTTACACTTTTGGATCCTAGAGCAACAGTTCAAGATTTAGAAAGACTTGTTCAAGTTGCATATAAAAATGGTTATTACGCTGTTTGTGTAAATCCGGTTAACGTTAAATTCGTTAAAGGGTACATTTTGAAAAATTTTAATAATGAAATTAAAGTTTGCTCTGTTGTTGGGTTTCCACTTGGTGCTTCTACCACTGCTGTAAAAGTTTTTGAGACTGAAGAAGCTGTTGAAGATGGTGCAGATGAAATTGATGTTGTGATCAATATTGGAAAGGCTCGTGAGGGTGATTTTTCTTATTTAAAAAATGAATTAAAAAAAATTAGAAAAGCTTCTAAAAACCATATTTTAAAAGCAATTATTGAAACTTGTTTTTTGGATGAAAATTTAATTATTAAATTATGTAAAATTTGTATGGATACTAAAATTGATTTTGTTAAAACCTCAACTGGATTTGGAACTGGCGGAGCGACTGAGGAAAACGTAATGTTAATGAAAAAAGTATGCGCAGGTAAAATTAAGATTAAAGCCTCTGGTGGAATTAAAACGCGAGATCAAGCCGTTAAATTAATTTCTCTTGGTGCTGATAGAATTGGAACAAGTTCTGTTTTATGATTTTATTTTTTGTTAAATTATGATATAATGGTTATGGAGAAAAATATGGAATTTATTTCGAATTCGGCAGAAGATACAATTTTGTTTGCATCAGAATTTGCAAAAAAACTAAAAGCAGGTGATGTAATTCTTCTTGATGGTGATTTGGGTGCGGGGAAAACTGTTTTCACGAAAGGCATTGTTTTAGCTCTTTCTGATGGAAAGGAAATAGCTGTTTCACCAACTTTTGTTATAGTTAATGAATATAGAACAAGTCCTCCAATTTATCATTTTGATTTTTATAGAATTGAAAGTGTTGATGAACTTTATGGAATTGGAATTGAAGAATATTTATTTGGTGATGGAATTTGTATAATAGAATGGCCAGAGAGGGCGCCAGAAGTTTTGCCTAAAAATTCAACTAGTGTTAAGATTTTAAAATTAGATGAAAACAGAAGAAAAATTATTATTGAGGAGAGTGGAAATGAATAGTTTAATCATTGATTGTTCAGCTGGAATGGGTGTTTATTTAAAGACCGACAATAATGAATTTTCATTTGTTGATTCAAATTCAAAAAAACATTCCGATTGCTTACTTGAAAAGGTGGATGACTTACTTGCGTCCGCTAACATTTCAATTTTTGATATTGACAATTTAGGTGTCTGTGTTGGTCCTGGTAGTTTTACTGGAATTAGGGTGGCTGTTTCACTTGTTAAAGGTCTTGTTGTATCAATAAAGGATAAAGTTAATGTTTTTGTCCTTTCAAATTTTGATATCTATGATGTTTATAATAAGGAAAATTCAGTTTTAATTTTGGATGGTTTTTCAAACTTGGTTTATGTGAGAAAATATCAAAATCATACATTTGACGATTCATGTGTGGAAATTGAAGCTGTTGTTAAATATGTTTTAGATACCAATGCGGATGTTTATGTTCAATCACAAAAACTGCAAAATGAATTAAAAAAATATGAAATTAACACTATTTTAGCGCAAAATTCAACTGTGAAATGTTTTTGTAATCAATTTGAAAATGGAAATAAAATTGATATTTCTCAAATAAATCCAATTTATTTAAGAAGTTCGCAAGCTGAACTTGAAAGAGAGAAAAAACTTGCCGGGAAAAAATAATATGGAGATTGAAAATTTAAATTTTGAAGATATAAGTGAAATTGCGGCAATTGAGCGTGAAATGATTGGAACAGGTGATGAAGAAGCCATGGAAAAAACTTTAACAAATCAGAATATGGTTGTTCGTGTTTTGAAAGACGATGATAACATTATTGGATTTTATGAGACAAGTGTAATTTCCCCAGAGGCAGAACTTTACGACATTGCTGTTAAAAAAGAGTTTCAGGGAAATGGTTTTGGCAAATTACTTGTTGAAGATTTAATTTTAACGTTAAAGCGTAAAAATGTTAAGACAGTTTTTTTAGAAGTGAATATAATAAATAGTGTTGCAATCAATTTATATCAAAAGTTTGGTTTTGAAATTTATGACAAACGAAAAAAATATTATGGCGACAATGATGCTATTTTAATGAAAAAAACTATTGAATAATTGAAATTTGTGATTTATGAATTTTTTAAAATTTGGTTTAAGTAAATCTTATATAGTTTTTCTTCATGGGTGGGGTGCAAATAAAAATTCGTTTTTGTGGACGAGGGAGTTTTTTGAAAATTACTCCCTTATTTTTGTAGATTTTGATGGTTTTGGGGAGAGTCCAGAACCAAAGTTTCCGCTCACTGTTGATGGATATGCTAATAATTTAAAGACAATTTTGGATAACTATGAAATTAAAAAACTTGTTTTGGTTGGACATTCATTTGGTGGTAGAGTTGCTATTAAGTTTTTGTCTAAGTTTCAAAATTTATTTCCCGTCACCAAATTGCTTTTGGTTGATTCTGCAGGGATTAAACCACGGCGTGGATTAAACTATTATTTTAAAATTTTTCAGTATAAAATAATTAAAAAGCTTTCACAAAAGCGACCTGAATTAAAAGAAAAACTTGATGCTTTCGGATCCAGTGATTATAAAAAATTATCACCGATTATGAAGGAAACATTTAAAAATATTGTAAATGAAGATTTGTCATTTGATGCAAAAAAAATTCAATCTCAAACAATTTTAATGTGGGGAAAAAATGATAAAGAGACGCCAATTTATATGGCAAAAAAACTTTCAAAGCTGATTAATAATTCTGTTTTGAAAGTTTACGAAAATGCAGGGCATTTTTCATTTTTAGATTATCCAAATGACTTTTTAAAAATCATTGACACGTTAATAGAAAATTAATAAAATAAATATGAGGTATGTATGAAAAATTTTTTATTACTTCCACTTGGTTTTACACATGTGATTGATATTTACATGTTGGGGCTAATATCCGTTATTTCTACGATTTTGACTATTTTTGCAGGATATAAACTTTTGCAAGTTCTTCAGTTAACTGGATACAAAATCAATGGCTTTGTTCGTTGGTTTAAGGAAACAAAATATTCATATTTTTCAAGGCTCTTTATGCTTTCTTTTTTGTCAGTCGCTGCAATGCTGATGACAAATGTTTTGCTTAAGGATTTTTTTGTAATTAGAATTTTGAACTATGTTTCAATTTTGTTTTACTTTTTGTTTGCTACGATTTTTGTTTCAAATCTTTATACGGCCCGTCAAAAGACGCCACTTGTCTTTACAAAAAGAATGACAAGATTTTTGGTTGTTTATGCAATTTTGATTTTGATTTTTACAGTTTTGTTTTCATATATTGGATTTATGTTTATTCCATATCTGTCGTATGGATTTGTTGGAATTATTCCGATTATTTTGCCTGGAATAGTATTTATTGCTTATTATTTGACATATCCATTTGAAAAGTTAATTTCTATACATTACTTAAGAAAAGCAAAGAAGAAACTTGCAAAATTAAATTTGAAGGTTATTGGAATTACAGGTTCATACGGGAAAACGTCTGTTAAAAATATTCTTGGTACAATCCTTGAAGAAAAATTTAAAGTTTGTGTAACTCCTGCAAGTTTTAATACTCCACTTGGTTTGTCAAAAACAATTTTAAAAAATTTGAAAAGTGATGATGAAGTTTTTATTGCCGAAATGGGCGCAAAACAACGTTATGATATCAAAGAACTCTGTGGAATTGTTCAGCCAGATATCGGCGTTATTACCGGAGTTGGAAATCAACATTTACTTACATTTGGAAATATTGACAACATTATTGAAACAAAAGGGGAGCTGGCTGAATTTGTTTCGAAAAACAATGGTGATGTATTCATTTCTACGGAGTCAGACAATGCAAAAAAACTTGCTGAAAAATATGATAATGCTGTAAAGATTAATTTAAAATCAAAAGATAGTTTAATTGTCGTTTCAAAAATAAAAGTTACTAAAGATGGTTCTGAATTTGACTTAAGCGATGCAAATAAAACAATTCATTGCAAGACTGTTTTGCTTGGAAAACACAATATTTCAAATATCTTATTATCTGCAAATGTTGCATATAAAATGGGATTATCACTTGAATTAATTGCAAATGCAATAGCAAAACTCAAACCAGTTCCACACAGGCTTGAACTTGTTAAATCAGATGAATTTTACACTATTTTAGATGATGCATATAACAGTTCTGTTGAAGGAAGTAAGGCGGCAATTGAAGTTTTATCACACTTTAAGTGTAGAAAAATTGTTGTTACTCCAGGCATGGTTGAACTTGGTGAGGAACAATATGATGCAAACTTTGAATTCGGACATAATTTGTCAAAAGTTGCAGACATTGTTATAATTGATTATGCGCAAAACTTTGAAGCGATTTCAAGTGGCTTAATTCAAGCGGGGTTTGATGAAAAGAATATAATTCAAACTGCAACACTTTCGCAGTCGGTTAAGCTTCTTATGGAAATGGCTGGTAAAGATGATTTAGTTCTATTTGAAAATGATTTACCAGATAACTATTCATAAAACAGGGTGACACCCTGTTTTTTTTCACACAAAAAAGATTTTTTTCATATAATAACATAGGAGAAAAATATGAAAAATGTGTTATTAGTTTTTGGTGGAAAATCTTATGAACATGATATTTCAGTTGTAACAGCACTTCAAATTTTCAATAGAACAAAATTAGACGATTATAAACTTAATTTAATTTATTTAACGCAGGATAACAGATTTTATTTTTATTTGAAAGATAGTCCTATTTTGACAGATTTTAAAGATAGTGAAGTGAAAAATAAAAGAAAATTTAAGGAACTGTTTTTTATTTCTGGAGAAAATGGAAAACTATTTATAAAAACTGCTTTTGGATTGAAACATTTCTTAACATCCAATCTTGCAATTATGGCGTGTCATGGTGGAGATGGAGAAAATGGAAAACTTGTTTCAAGGCTTGAAATGTTTGGAATTTATAGTTCGGCTGGAAGTTTTGATGGTTTAGCTGTTTCTATGAATAAATTTTTATTTAAAAACACAATGAAAGGCATAGGAGTCCCTGTGGTTAATGGGTTTTTAATCAGTAGAAATGAATTTGAGTGTGAAAGTGCGCATGTTAGAGAAAAGATTAAAAAATTTGGATTTCCTGTTATTTTAAAAATTAATAATGGTGGAAGTTCGATTGGTGTTTTTATTGCTAATAATTTTAATGAATTTCAAAATTGTCTTCAAAATGCATTTGAGTTTGATGAATTTGTTTTAGTTGAAAAATTTTTGGAAGGTTGTAGGGAATTCAATGTTGCGATTTTAGGAAATTTAAATTCATATGACATTTCGGAAATTGACGAACCCATTAAAAATCATGAACTCTTGTCGTTTGCGGATAAATATTTATCATCAAAAAGTTCTAAAAGCATGAAATTTGGTAATAAATCGTTGGCTTCACAGAAACGTAATTTACCAGCCAATGTTGATAACCAACTTAAAAGAAAAATTAAAACAATTGCATCGCGTGTGTTTGAAACATTAAATTTATCTGGAGTGATTAGAATTGACTTTTTGTATGATGAAAAAACCAAAAAAGTTTATGTTTGCGAAGTTAATGCAATACCTGGATCTTTGGGATTTTACTTTTTTAGTAGGGGAACAGTTTTATTAAACTCATTTGTTTCTAAATTGATTAACATTGCTGAAAAAAAACAAAACTCACTAACACAAGTGAAGAGTGATTTTGTTACCAATATATTTTAATATAAATTCGTAATATTGTTATATTACGAATTTTTTTTGACAAAATTTATATTTTAATGTTATTTTGTTTTGTAAAAATTTTGGTTATATTGTATACTATGGTTAGTTAATAATGAGGGTTGATTATGAATAACTTTTTCTATGATGGTTCTGATTATGCTTTATTTAAAAAAGCACTTAAAAATACTGATGATGAGCCAATTGTTATCAATGTTCTTTCGAGTGATCCAAGTCTTAATGAAAATGCATCGTCAAGAAGTACAATTAAGACTAGTCAAAAAAGAAATACCAATATGAGTGAAAAGTTTAATCCTTCACCTTTTGGTAAATTTTTTGGACCTAGGGTTGTTCAGCGACAAAATTTTGACATGAAGGATTTTTCATCTTGGAAAAATAAGAACTATAGGCAAACTGAGAAGAATATTGAAAACTCTGATGTGAAAGAGCAAAAGACATTTTCAATTTCAGACTTTTTGAATAGTAAAACAAGAAATAAAATTTATAATGATTCAGATGAATTGACTTCAACGACACAAAAGCCAATTAATCAACTTTCTAGTGATGATCCTGTTTATCAAAAATTTTCACTTGATAGTTATATGCATAAACTTGAAGAGCAGACAGATGTTAAAAACAAGTTTGAAACAAATGATGACTTGTTAGAACCAATTGAAAAATTTGATGAATCAATCATCGCAGACTCATCTCAAGATGAGTCGTTTGATGATGCATCCGAAGTTAATGCTGAAGATATTGCCTTAAACAGTGAAATTAATGGTGAACAATTTAGATTTGAAACCGAAGAACTTGATAAGATTAAAGAAAGACTTAGAAAAATTGAACTTGAAACCCAGCATATTAAGGAAAAAACAAACTCAAAAGTTTTATCAACAGAAGTTGCTGATATGACTGAAGATGAAGATACGGAAGATGTTTTTGATTTGGAAAAACTCGGAATTGATGATGAGTTTGAGGAAAGTGAAAAACATGAAAAAACAAAAGATGAACAAGCTGATGACGGAAACAGTGATGAAAACGCCAATGTTGGAACTGAAACTAAAGTTGAAGATGTGAAAGAAACAGAGGAACATGATAAAGAAGGCTCAACAGTTGAACCAGATGTTCAAACTGATAAGAAACAAGAGCCAGTTGATAATGTTGAAGTAACTTCAAATGAAACCAAAGCAGATGTTGTTGATCAAAAAGTTAACACTTCACACAAAGTTGAAAGGCAAGACATTTTGACAAAAGAAGATTTTAGAACAATGACGGACGAGTTTATGGATAAATTTGCTCAAATGTATAAAACGAATAAAAAGTCTGAAGTTGTTGAAGAAAATAATGAAGATGAACAAAAATTAAATAATCCAACACTTGCAGATCAAGCAGAGCTTCAAGCAAAAATTATTCAACTTATGGAACAAAATCAACAGGTTGATTATGCTAGAGAACAGCGAATTCAACAAGCCGAACTTGAGAATCAAAGAATGGCTCAAGAATATGAAAACAGAATTAGGCAAATTGAAGAGAACTATAGAAGAAATGTTGAGGAAATGCAAAAACAAGCTTATTTAGAACAACTTAAAAAAGAAAATCAACTTCAACAAGCAGAATCAAATTTTAAAAAGAGAGAAGAAAAAATTAAAGAGATTGAAGTTGAAAAATATAAGAAGAACAATAAGGGTGCAGAACTTCGCAAAGAATTTAAATCAAATGTGTCAATGTCAAACCTTGAGATGGATAAGAAACTTTTGGAACAAACCGTTTCAGGATTTGAAGATGATTCAAATGGAACAAAGAGAAAAACAACAAAACGAGTTGCTTCAACAAAAAGATCTTCAACAAAAAAGAGAACAAAAGCACATTCAAAGAAAAATACTGCAGTTGTTCAAAGTGCAACTGAAGCAAAAGCGGTTACTGTTAAACCTAAAAAGACAAAAACAACAACTCGCAAACAAACTAAAGTTGCTGAACCAGAACCAGTTCAAATTAAGGAACCTGTTCATAGAAAGAGAAAGAGAAAGATTGATACGGATATCATTGGATCATATGATTTTGATTAATTAGGAAAAATAACTGATGCAAATTTTTAAAAATATAAAGAGCACTTTTTTGAGCCTTTTGCCGATACTTGCTATCGTGCTGACCATTGATATATTTTTTTATCACATTGAAACTGAAATTTTATTGAAATTTTTAGTTTCAATTCTTTTGGTTTGCATTGGTGAATCACTTTTACTTACCGGTATTGATTCAACTATTATGCCAATGGGTGAACTCATGGTTAACTCTGTTAATAAAGCTGCAAAGATGTTTATTTTTGTGTTTTTTGCTGTAATTTTTGGGCTTTGTGCAACTATTGCTGAACCTGACATAACAATTTTTTCAGGACAAGTTATTGATGCAGGAATTGGAATTTCGAAGACACTTTTTGTGTTTTTTATTGGCTTTGGTGTTGGAATTTTTATTGCTTTTGCAATTGTGCGAATGATTGAAAATATTAGTCTAAAATATGTTTATATATTTTTGTTTGCGATTATATTTTTGCTTGGAACGCAAGTAAAGCCGGAATATATGACAATTGCATTTGATGCTGGTGGAGCAACAACTGGTATTATTACAGCACCTTTTTTGCTTGCAGTTTCAACAGGTATTGCAACAAAATTTTCTAAAAATAAAAGCAATAATGAAGCGTTCGGAATGGTTGGAATGGCTTCGCTTGGGCCAGTTATAGCGGTTTTACTGTTCTTTGTTATATTTGGTGAAAAAATTGCTTCAGGTGTTATTTCAACTTCAAACTTAAATATATTTTTAGTTGTATTTTCTAATGCGGCCCTTGCAATTTTACCAATTGCCATTGTTTTTTTAATTTATGATTTGCTTTTGATTAAACTTCCAATAAAAAGAAAGCTTGGGTTTGTTATTGGTTTGTTTATTACATTTGGTGGATTATATTTATTTTTGTTTGGTATAGATTTTGGGGTTTCATCAATGGGAACTCAAATTGGTAATTTTATGGCTAGTTTAAGTACGCCGGTTTTAATTTTATTATGCGTTGTATTTGGATTTATAATTACATTCACAGAACCTTCTGTTATTGTTTTGGCAAAACAAGTTCAATCAACTACAAAGGGAAATATACCTTATGTTTTAGTTATTATAACAATAGCGATTGCTATGGCAATAGCTATTGCGCTTGCTGCTTTGAAGATTATTTATCAAATTAATTTCTTTTATATAATTTTAGTAGGATATACTATTGCTTTGGTTTTAATGTTTTTTGTTCCAGATATGTTTACCGGTCTTGCATTTGATTCTGGTGGAGTTGCTTCTGGTCCAATGACTTCTGCATTCGTTCTTCCTATAATGATTGCACTTGCAGCAAGTAGTTCGAATCCTATGGATGGGTTTGGTGTTATTGGAATTGTTGGCATGAGTCCAATTATTGTTTTGCAATTACTTGGACTATTTTATAGATTTGAGTTAATTCACATCAAGCGTGCCGATCAAAAAATCGCACTCAGAGTTTCGTATAGTGCAGATCTTTATTCAAATATTGAAAAATTAGAGCATGAGTATAACAAAATGAAGGAAAGAAAGAGTTATGAAAAAAAATAATAAAAAATATGTCATAGTTTCTCAAAAACTTTATCCATCACAAATAAATGAACTTTCAATGTGTTGTTTTATTGTTCATGATGACAAACTTGACGATTCACTTGATTTTATTTTAAATAATGGAGGACGTGTTATTGCAGCTGTTCCATGTGCTGGACTTGCAAGAAATAGTATTCTTCGAATGGTTGATGGATATATTTATAATAATTATTTTATTCTGGCAATGTGTCAAACTGAAATAACGGATATTTTGATGCTTGATTTTGTTAAACATTTTGAGTTAGATAAACCGGGGAAAGGAAAGGCTTTTGTTATTGATATTTTAGGCTACATGGGGGCCAAGGGACCTTTTGTTGAATAGGAGGGTAAAATTATGAATGAAGATATGAATATTTTTGAAGAAAGTGATTATTTTTCTGATGATGAATACACACTTGTTTTAACATCAGTTAAAAGAGGTTTTGAAACTGATGTGCTTGAGGCCGCAAGGGCTATTGGAGAGACTGGGGCAACATTGATGCAGGCCAAAGGTGTTGAAAAAATCCAAAAGCGATTTTTTGGTTTTAGTATCAATCCTGAAAATACAGTGGTTATGATTTTAGTTAAAAAGGAAAATGTTGTTCCTGTTATGAAAGCAATTTACTCTATTGCTGATTTTAAATCGGAAGCAAGGGGTATGGTTTTTGCCCTTCCTGTTTCGCTGGTTGCTGGTATGAATGAAACATATGATAAGATTGATATTGTTTAAAAAAACACGCTAATTGTGCGTGTTTTTTTCTTGATTTAAAATTTTTATTAAATTTTGAGTGCCGTCTCCAAAATTTGCTAATTTTAGGTTATTTTTTAAATTATTGTATTCATTTTCAATATATTCTAGTTCATTTTGCAGATTTTTGATATTTAAATTTTCCTGAAAAATCACTCTACAAAGGTGCTTGTTTTTAAAGTATAAGCTATTTTCAATTTGATCGCCGCGTGATACATTTTTTGGTAGGGGAATAAATATTGTTGGTATTTGATTTGCAAATAATTCATAAATTGTGTTGGCACCGGCTCTTGAAATTGCAATGTCAGTGGCTTTGTAAATTGACCATAGATCATTTGAAAATTCAATTTGTTTGTAGTTGCTATTTTTAATATTTTTATTTATATTATTTTTTCCAACTATGTGAATGACATAATATTTTTTTGTTAAAGCATTTATATTTTTAAAAATAAAATCATTAATTGATTTTGCCCCCATGCTGCCACCGAGAATTAAGAGTATTTTTTTGTTGGTGTGAATATTTAATTTTTGTGTTGCTTCCGATTTTGTTAGACTTGAAATTTTTAATGGGATTCCAGTGTGAATACATTTATTTTCATCAGCAGTTTTTTTGAATGCGGTGCAGATTACATTTGCGTAGTGTTTAGCGAGTTTATTGGCAAGGCCGAGGCTCATATCACTTTCATGAACAACAACAGGGATTTTTAATTTTTTACCAGCAATTACAACAGGAAGTCCAACATAGCCGCCTTTTGAAAAAATTATATCAGGCTTAATTTGTTTTAAAATTTTTTTTGCTTGATAAATTGATTTTAAAAGTTTGAATGGAATGAGTAAATTTGATAATTTTTTAGCTCGATCAAGTTTAACTGTTGAGATTTCTTTAAATTCATAATTTGTTTGATTTGTTATCAGGTTTTTTTCTATTCCATTTTTTGAGCCAATATAAACAATTTTGTTAAAATTCATTTTTAAATAGGGTGAGAGATTGATGTTTACCATAACATGACCAGCAGTGCCTCCACCTGTTAAAACTATAGTTTTGTTCATACTTATAGTTTATGCTATATTTATATAAAAATTCTTTTTATATAAAAATTGACATTGTGAGTATCATATTGTATAATTTAAACAGAGGTAATTTTTATGGCAGAAAGTAAATTTAATAGATTCAATTTAGATGAAAACCAAATTGAAAAAAGAAATAAGTTGAAAAACTTTTTGTTGAATGGATCAGTAGCTAAAAAACTTGATTTAAAAGATATTGAATTTGCGGCAAATAATGAGAAAACAAATGGATTGTTTCATATTAATAGTGATAACAAAAATGGGAAAATAACGAAAACAGGCTATTTTGTTTTTAATATTGAAAAATTTAAATCAATGTCATATGAAAATTTATGTGCCATGTGTATGGTTAATATGATTAAAGATTTAAATAGAAGGCAGATTAATGAAATAACTAATTCAATTAATGAGCCAAAGTTTAGTGGTGATAGAATTTTATCAAATCAAAGAATTCTTTTTAACGCCCTTACTGAATATTTTAAAAAATATATTAAGGATAACTGCAAACAAGAAATTGAAAACCTTGATGAAAGTTTAAAAATAATTTCTGAAGGTGTAGCAAAAGCATGTTTAGAGCAGTTAACTGAAGAGGAAATTCTTGGAATTTTAAATGGAAATAATGAAGTTAAGATGGATAATCTTGATAAAATTATTAATAAAGTCGCTTCAACTCTTCCATCAAATGAATCGCTTTACACTCAAGGTGTAAATGGTAAAAAAATTGCACCTGTTGGAGATTTGCTTTTAGATAAAAACAATGTTCCAAAAGTAGGGAATAGTTGGGAACAACAAACAGAAGCTCTTTCAGAAAATAAAAACCTTACTTTAGACAATTTAAGTAATGATGTTGAGAATTTTTGTAAAAATTATGTGCGAACCTTTATGAATGCAAATGGACTCAAGGAAATTGCGGTAACTTTCAATAATGAAGGTGAACTTGGAACATTTTTTGATAATGGTGGAGCAGATCTTTCAATTAACATTAACTTGTCAAAACTTTCTGGAATGAGCAAGACTGAAGTTTTGATGACACTTTCTCATGAACTTACTCACGCAGTTGATTGTGCGATTAACAAAGCTAATGGTTTTGATGGACTTCAAAATAATTGTGATGAAGAAATTGGAGCAGAAAAAGGTGAACCTGAATATGAAGATTTAAAAGAACTTTGTGATTATTGCTACTATGTTAATCCAAATGAAAGACATGCAAGAATTGGTGAACTTTCAGGGCTTAAGCTTTCAATTGATATGAATGGTGGTATCACTCCTGAAATTGCTCAAAGCATTAAGTTATATCAAGCATATCAACAAACTACGATAAGTAAACTTAATGGGCTAGAAGAATTTTTGCAGAAAATGAATTTAAAATATCAAAATTCAAAACATCCAAAAATTCAAGAAAGGTTAAACTACTTAAATAATTTAGTTGAAAAAGGTTTAACAAAAAGTGATGCTGATAAAAAAGCGTTGGATGAAGCTAATCAATTAATTTAATTAGAAAATTAAGCAAGTGACATTCACTTGCTTTTTTTGTGTTACTACGGCTTAATTTTATTTGCAAAAAAAAATTAAAGTTTGTTATAATCTATATGTTATACGGAAAATAATTTTCGTGTTTATTTTTTGGAGGCAAAATGGCTGAAACTAAAAAGGCAACAAAAACTGTTGAAGAAGTAAAAACTAAAACGAAATCATATGATGCAAAAGATATCCAAATTTTAGAGGGTCTTGATGCTGTTAGGCTTAGACCGGGTATGTATATTGGAACAACGGGACCAAAAGGTCTTCATCATTTAATTTGGGAAATTGTTGACAATTCAGTTGATGAAGCAGCAAATGGATATTGTTCAAGGATTATTGTTACACTTTATCAAGATGGATCAATTTCTGTTGAAGATAACGGAAGGGGAATTCCTGTTGCAATCCATCCACAAAAAAAAGTGTCTGCTGCTGAGGTTGTTTTTACAGAGCTTCATGCTGGTGGAAAATTTAATAATGAAAACTATGCATATTCTGGTGGTCTTCATGGTGTTGGTGCGTCAGTTGTAAATGCACTTTCAAGATGGCTTAAACTTGAAATTTCAAGAGATGGAAAAAAATATATCCAAGAATATGAAAGCAAGGCTGATGAAAAGGGAAAGGTTCGCGGAGGTGTTCCACTTTATCCTTTGAAAGAGGTTGGAAAAAGTGTTACAAGTGGAACGAAAGTAACATTTAAGCCAGATGATAGAATTTTTGAAACGGTTCAATTTAATGTTGGAACAATTAAAGAACATCTTGAGGAGGTTGCATTTTTAAACAAAGGGCTTGAAGTTGATTTTGTTGTTGAAGCTGCAAAACAAGAGGATTCAAAGTCTTATTCATTTAAATATGATGGTGGCGTTATTGATTTTGTTAAATACATTAATGAATCAAAGAACACACTTTACGATGATCCAATTTACATTTATGGGGAAAGTGATGATATTAAAGTTGAAGTTGCTATGCAACACACAGATGGTTATACAGAAAGTACTTTTTCATATGTAAATAATATTCAAACACCAGATGGTGGAACTCATGAAATCGGATTTAAGAGTGGACTTACTCGTGCAATTCAAGAAGTTGCGTCAAAAACTGGAAGCATCAAAGAAAAAGATGCGGGAATGCTTGTTGGAGATGATTTTAGAGAGGGACTTACAACTGTTATTTTGGTTAAAATGAAAACAGTTGAGTTTGAGGGACAAACTAAATCTAAGCTCGGAAATCCACAAGCTCGTCCAGCAGTTGAAAGTGTTGTTTATAAGGGACTTGTTGAATATTTTTCAGGAAAGAAGACTGGTAAAATTTTATCTTCTGTTTTAGACAAAGCGCTTGGAGCGGCAAAGGCAAGAGAGGCTTCACGAAAAGCAAAGGAAATTGCAAGACAGAAAAATTCAATTGAAAACTCAACACTCATTGGAAAACTTGCTTCATGCACTGGCAAAAATTATGCTAATAACGAAATATTTATTGTTGAAGGTGATTCGGCTGGTGGAAGTTGTAAACAAGCAAGAGATAGACATTTTCAGGCAATTTTACCACTTCGTGGTAAACCACTTAATGTTGAAAAAAAGCGTATTGATCAAGTTTTAATGAATGATGAGTTTAGAACTTTGATTTCAGCACTGGGTGCTGGAATTGGAGAAGACTTTAATGTGGATGCAATTAAATATAATAAAATTATTATATTGGCAGATGCCGACCAAGATGGATTTCATATTAGAAGCATTTTATTAACATTTTTCTTTAGATATATGAAACCTCTTATAACACACGGTCATGTGTTTATTGGTCTTCCTCCACTATATAGAATTTCAAAACGAGATAAAATTGAATATGTTTATTCTGATGCTGAACTTCCAGAGGCGATAAAAAGAGTTGGGAAAGGTTACAAACTTCAAAGATATAAAGGTTTGGGTGAAATGGATAAAGATCAGCTTTGGGATACAACAATGGATCCTCTTCAAAGAACACTTGTTCAAGTTACAATTGAAGACGCTGCTGAAGCAGAAAAAATGATTTCAACTTGGATGGGTGATAATGTAGAACTTAGAAAAGATTATATTGCTGAACATGCAAACTTTTCTAGAGTTGACTCTCTTTCAGAGTTTATGAACAAAAAGAAATAATAAAGGATTTTGATATGAGCGAAAAAATTGAAAACGAAGAATTGGAACAAGAAACTGAAGATGAAGAAGCTAATGTGATTGATGGCAGTGGCTTTGGTAAAAGCGTTATCCAAAAAGACATTGATCAAGTTTTAAGTGAATCAATGATTCCTTATTCTGAGCATGTTATTTTGGAAAGAGCACTTCCAAGAGTTGAAGATGGACTTAAACCAGTTCAAAGAAGGATTTTATATACACTTCATGAACTTGATATTACTCCTGACAAAGATTACAAGAAAAGCGCTAGAATTGTTGGAGAATGTTTGGGTAAATTCCATCCACATGGAGACACTTCTGTTTATGATGCTATGGTTAGAATGGCACAAGATTTTAATATGAGAGAAGTTTTGGTTGACGGACATGGAAACTATGGTTCAGTTGATGGTGATGGAGCTGCTGCTATGCGTTATACTGAAGCGCGCATGGCGCCTCTTGCACTTGAAGTTCTTCGTGATTTAGACAAGGAAACTGTTGATTGGACATTGAATTTTGATGATACACTTCAAGAACCTGTTACATTGCCTTGCCGTTTTCCTAATATATTAGTCAATGGAGCAAATGGAATTGCTATTGGACTTGCAACTAATATTCCAACACATAACCTTGGTGAAGTTATTTCAGGTGCAGTTGCAATGATTGATAATAAAGACATTACTCTTGATGAGATGATGAAAATTATTCCTGGACCTGATTTTCCAACTGGTGGATATATTATTGCAGGTGATGAACTTAGAACCGCTTATGAAACAGGTAAGGGTAAAATTTTAATTAGGGCAAAAGTTCATGTTGAAGGCAAAACAAATGAAAAGAAAAATATTGTTATAACAGAACTTCCATATCAAGTTAATAAAGCAAAGCTTTTGCAACGTATTTTAGAAGTTAGAGATAGCAAAAAATATGATTTATCATGTATAACTGAAATTTTGGATGAATCAGACAGATCGGGAACAAGAGCAGTTATTAGACTAAAAAAAGATGCTGATGTAAATAAAGTTATTGATATTCTCTTCAAAGAAACAGATATGCAAGTTTCTTATGGAATAAATATGGTTGCAATTGCAGATGGCAGACCTCAACTTATGGGTATTATGGATATGCTTGCATATTATATCAATTATCAAAGAGAAGTTGTTTACAGAAGAACAAAATATGATCTTGATATTGCAAAAGAGCGAGAGCATATTTTACTTGGACTTATTGTTGCAGTTAAAAATATTGATGAAGTTGTTAAAATTATCAAAACATCAGAAGATACAAGCGATGCAAAACGCAGACTTATGGAACGTTTTGTTTTGTCTGAAAAACAGGCTCAAGCAATTTTGGATATGCGACTTGCAAGATTAACTTCACTTGAAGTATATAAACTTGAGCAAGAATTAAAAGAAGTTCAAGCACTTATTGCAAAACTTTCAGCTATTGTTGCATCTAAAAAACTTCAATTTGAAATTGTTAAACAAGAAATGCTTGAAATTAAAAAGAAGTTTAAAGATCCAAGAAGGTCGGAAGTTATTTCAAATATTGAAAATTACAAGCTTTCTAGTGAAAGTTCATCTCTTTCAAAGGGAAGTCAAAATGTTTATGTTGCCATTTCAGCAAATGGACTTATTAAGAGCATGACACCATCAATGGTTTCAGGTTCAAGTAAACTTTGGACCGATAAGTCAAGGCTTAATGAGGCACATGTAGCCTTTACAAAAACGCAAACTGATAAAGATGTTTTAGTATTTACCAATAAGGGAAATGCTTTTAAAGTTGATGTTGGTGGGCTTCCTGTTTCAAAATGGAAAGAAAAGGGGATTGAATTTAATAAACTTGTTTCAGGTGTATCAAATGGTGAAATTCCTGTTGGAATTATTGAATGTCCAACTGAAGAAACCAGCAAACAACTTTTATTCTTTACAAAAGATGGAATGATTAAAAAATCTAATCTTAACGAATATATTGTTTCAAAAACTAGTTTCCAAGCCGTAAAACTTAAAGATGGTGATGAACTGCTTTCAGTTGAGTTTGATAGGGATGATACAACAATTTTATTTGTTACAAAACTTGGTATGGGACTCAATGCAGAAAAGAACGATATTCCTGAGCAAGGTAGAGTTTCTGGCGGTGTTAAAGGAGTTCTTTTAGCTGATAATGATTGTGTTGTGTTTGCTGGTCAAGTTGTTAAAGGGCAGTCAGTTGTTTTGGTGTCTGATAATGCATACGCAAAACAAATTAATGTTTCAGAAATTGATGTTCTTGCAAGGTATAGAAAAGGTGTTAAAGTTTTTGATTTGAAAGGTGCAAATCAAAGTGGACAAATGATTATTTGTGCAGGCACATTTAATGAAGAAGATGATGTTGTTATTTTAACTAATGAAGATGAGTATTCAGCAATTTCAATTTCTTTGATTGAAGAAGATACTCGAACTGGTAAGGGTAAATCTCTTTCAGTTGACAATAAGAAACAAATTAAGTATGCGGTTATTAGACATAATAGTTAAAATTACTAAATCATTTATTTGACCTAAAAATTAAGCTTTGTTATAATTAAGTTGGTAGGAGTGGTATGGGCTTATTTGGAAAAAAGAAAAAGCAACCAAAAATTGAAAAAGTTTTTGAAGACTCATCTAAAACAGATGAGAGCGTTTCTTCTGCTGAAAAAGAGGCCGATGCAGCTATTATTCCGGAATTAAAAGAAGAAGAAAATCCTGAAGAAAAATTATCCGATGCGCAAAGAAATAAAATTGAAAAACTTGATAATGTTAAGGATAAAATTTCCAAGATTCTCCAGTCTTCAAACATTGAAATTGTTGACGAAAACTTTGGTGATGAATATGAGTCTGGTGGAGCAGGTGGAGATGATCAGCAACAACAGGATTATGATGCTCTTAAGGCTCTGTTTGGTGGCAAGGATAAGGGGAAAACCCAAGAGTTAACCTTAACTATAGATGATTTTGATTACACATACACAGGTCAATATGTTGATGAATTTGATTTGATGCATGTTAAAAGCATTAAGAAAATTCGTTTACAAAGAAAACATTCAAAACATTTTAAAAGGTTTATAATTGCTGCAGTTTTAGTTGTTTTGATTGGTGTTGGTGCATTTTTGGGATATTATTTTACAAGGCAAACGCCAGTTGTTTTAGCTTCTGTTCAGCTCAATCAAACAGAACACGATTATTATCAAAATGATAAGTTTGATTATACTGGATTATATTTCATTTTGAAATATTCTGATGGAAAAACGACAAATGTAAAACTGAATGATTCATTTAGAACAAATATTATTGGACAGTATACTTCAAGTGATGGGATTATATTTACGGGAAATGCGGGCTCAACTGTTACATTAACCTTTACATATGAGTCAAGTAGTGTTCAATATGTTGTGAATATTAAGCAAAAGCAGATTAGTGGAATTAGTGCAATTTATACAAATGGATTATTTAATTTAAATGTTGGTGATGTTATTACAGAAGATTATTTAAAGGTACTTGTTAAGTATGCAAACTATGGCGAAGAAAAGTTAGACATGTCTTCACAGATAACACTAAATGTTGATGGGACTACAATTAGTTATAATTCAACATCAAAAGGATTTGTGCTTACAAATGCAGTAACTTCATCATCAACAATCGTAATAAATTATGCAACATATAATTTGCAACTTACAAATGATGGTTTGAATTATAAAACTACAATATAAAAATAGGGCATAGCCCTATTTTTTTATTTCAACATTTTCAATATGGGAATATGGAACTCTTGAAACAACCTGTGGAGCGGCACCATATAAAAAGTTATGTGAATTTGATTGTTCAGTTGTTTTATTTTGCTCTTGGTTTGGCCTATTTCTTAAAATTCTTCGTGTTCTGTTTGCTTTAAAAATTTTAGCTTCTGAATTTTGATTTTGATCATCCACACTTTTTGCCTTATTAAATTCATCTGTAGAGTTTAAATTGTTGTTACTTTGTTGTGTTACATTGGTTTGTGAACTAGTGTTTAAGTTGCTGTTTTGATTTGTTTGTAATTGAAAATTTAAATTGTTTTTTAAACTACTGTTATTTTGATTTTGCCCAGAATTATTTTGAGCGGTTGTTATTCTATTAAAATTTTGATTTGTTGTTGGGTTGTCTTGAGTTGTTTGTGTTGGACTTTGGTTCAAAGGCATAGCCTTAGTGTAGGTATTATTTTGAGTTATTTCTGTTGTTTTTTCTTGATTTAATTCATTTTCTAGTTTAAATCCAAGTGAATTTGCAATTGTTTTTGCAAGCTCTGCATTATTATTTGTGGAGCTTTTTATATTATTGATTAAGTTTTCATAAACGTTAGTAAGTTTTGAATTATAGTATGGTGATAAATCGTTTAAATTTAATTCAAGAATGTTAGTGATTGAATCAACTGCTGAGATTGTAGCATCAATTTTGCTAGCACGATTTTCAAGGGCTTCACCAGATTTAATTATATAATAATTAACCAAATTATTATTAGAATTTGAGTTTGCCAAATCAGTTGCACGGCTTAATTGATTTTTTACCATTCCACGATTTCCATTTAAAAATGATGAGTTTTCATTGATGACATTTATATATGCATTGATTGCAACTTTATTATCTTCACTTAAATTGATATGGCCAACTGCAAGTTCATTGGCATAAATCATTAAAATTGAACGCTTTAATATGAGAGAATTGATTTTATTTGAAATTTCATTGGATGATTCTTCAATTTTTTCTGTTGAAAAATTCATTGAAAAATTTAAAGATGTTCCATTATCATTGGATGTTAGTGAAACAAATGGTTTATCCGAAAGGATAAACAGCTTAAAATTATCATTTTTTTCTGTTGGTTGAATTATTGTGTTTTCAATATTAGATGATGAATTTTCAGATAATAATTTGTCATTAACTTGCATAATTGCAGTTTCAACAATTTTTCCAGTATGTGGTGTTTCAGTAGTAGTTTCAACATAATCTAAATTATTTATACTTGAAACAAATTCGGCCATACATTTATCAATTTTTCCGGCAATTTTTGAATTATTTGGAGCACAAGCAATTCCACTTACTGTTGCAATTGACAAAATTGATGCTGTGAAAATTCTTTTTATATTTTTATTCATATTACCTCCGCTTTTTAATTTAGTGTTTTGCAAATTTCGAAAAATTATTTATAAATTGAATAAATTTAATTATTTTGCTAAAAATTTTAATTAAAAATGCGTTTTATTGAGGTGATAATATGGCAAATACAAATATTAGGAATCAAAACTATTTACTTTATGTTGAAAGGGAGACTCCGAAAACAGGATGGCTTAATTCCTTATTTCATTCTTTTATTGTTGGTGGAATGATTTGCTGTTTTGGGCAAATGTTCATTGATATTATTCGTGCTTATAATCCAACCATGGACTTACTTCGTGCGGGCGCTTGGGCAAGTGTTATAGTTATTACTTTAACAATTATTTTAACTGGTTTTGGTGTATTTGATCGCATTGCAAAATTTGGAGGGGCTGGAACATTTATCCCGATTTCTGGTTTTGCAAATTCAATTGCGTCTTGTGCTATCGAATTTAAAAATGAAGGACTTGTTTTTGGTGTTGGATCAAAAATGTTTGTTGTTGCAGGCCCTGTTTTGGTTAATGGCGTTGCATATTCCATTATTGTTGGAATTGTATATTTATTAATTACAATTTTTTAGGAGATATTATGAAAAGAATAGGAAAACAAACTCTCGAAATTGAAAAAGGTGTCTTTATAATTGGAAGAGGATCACTTGTTGGTGAAAAGGAAAAGATGGGAGCTTTTAGAGCTTATATGCAAAATAGTGTTGATGATGACAAACTTGGTGAAGAGACCTTTGAAAAGGGTGAGAGAAAGATGCTCAGATTAATTAATAAGCGAACAATTAAAGATGCAAAAATTAATGTTGATGATATTGATTTATATTTGGGTGGAGACCTAATGAATCAACTTGTTTCAAGTAATTATGTTGCAGGAATTCTTCAAACTCCTTTTGTTGGAATTTATTCTGCTTGCTCAACAATAACTGCAAGTATTGGCATTGCTGCTGCGTTAATTGATGCTGGTGGATTTAATAATATTTTATGTTCAACTATAAGTCATTTTAGTTCAGCTGAAAGGCAGTATCGCTATCCGCTTGAATTTGGAAATCAACGTCAGAGTTATTCACAGTGGACCGTTACTGCTGGCGGTGGTTTTGTTTTATCAAATAAAATGTCTCAAATAAAAGTTAAACAAATTTGTTTTGGAAGAGTTCAGGATTTTGGAGTTGTTGATATTGCAAATATGGGTGCGGCTATGGCACCTGCCGCATGTGATACGCTATGTAACTATTTTGATGATACAAAAACTCAACCTGATGATTATGATTTAATTGTTACAGGAGACCTGGGAAAACTTGGATCTGATATTTTAAGAGATTTGATTTTAGAAAGAGGATATAATTTAAAACAAAATTATATAGATTTGGGTCATGCAATTTATTTGTTTGATGAAGAGGCGTATCAAGGTGGAAGCGGGGCGGGATGTTCAGCATCAGTTTTATCAACTTATATTATTGATAAAATGTTGGCTAAAAAATTTAAAAAAGTTTTAGTGGCTGCAACCGGAGCGCTTATGAGTACAGTTTCTAATCAACAGGGCGATTCCATTCCTGGTGTTTCACATTTAATTGAACTTGAATATGTTGGAGGTAAAAATGGCTAATGCGTTGCTTATGTATTTAAAAGTATTTTTTGTTGGTGGAGCAATATGTTTAATTGCAGAGTTTATTGAAATTAAAACCAAAATTACACCTGCTAGAATTCTGGTAATTTTTTTAATGGCTGGTGCAATACTTGGAGGATTTGGGCTCTATAATTATTTAGTTGAGTGGGCAGGTGCTGGGGCAACTCTTCCAATAACTGGTTTTGGAAATTCACTTGCAAGAGGTGCAATTGAAGGTGCAAAATCAAATGGGCTTTTTGGTGCAATTGGAGGTGGACTTATGGTTACATCGTGTGGAATAGCGATTTCAATTGGATTGTCATATTTAGTTTCATTTTTTGTATCATCCAAAACAAAGAAAAATTAGCATAATCATTTTTTCTTATGCATATATTTTAATATATGAAACATCGCAAAAAATATTGTTTAAACGCTTATAATGTGCGAAAATATAATTTAAAACGCAAGTTATTTGCGTTTTTTATTATTATGAATATTATTTTAATTTTATATACAAAGTTTATAAGTGAACCAATTATTTATCGTAGTGTTTCTGCCAGCTTATCTTCAACAGCAACAAATTCAATTAATATGGCTGTTGCAGACGCGATGAATCAAAATGCAAGTTTTTCAAATCTGATTTTAGTGACAAAAAATCAAAATAATGAAATTCAATCAATTAAAGCAGATACAGTTAAAGTGAATGTGCTTTCAAGATTAGTTACAAAACTTGTGCTAACAAATTTACTTGAAAATATAAAATTTCCAGTTAAAGTTGCACTTGGTGAATTTTCAGGAATTGCATTACTTTCTGGAAAAGGACCGGAAATATTAGTTAAAATTAAACCTTATGGTGAGGTATTTTGCGATTTTTCTTCAAGTTTTGATTCAGCTGGTGTGAATCAAACATACCATAAACTTTACTTAAATGTTTTAGTTAAAATGAATGTGATTTTTCCATTTAAAAAACTGGTTGTTGACAGTTCAAGCAAAATACTCGTTGATGAAACTATGATTATTGGTAAAATTCCTGATGTGTATTTGAATTCGAATAATTTGACTGATATGCTTAATATGGTCCCACAAAAGTTTACTTCTTGACAAAAAATTATTATTGTTACATAATAATTTTATGGAAAAATTTTACTATTTAGATTCGGCTGCAACAACTAGGGTTTTTGATGAAGAATTTGATTTAATGAAATTATTAAATGAAAATTATTTTTTTAATCCAAGTGCGCAGTACAAGCAAGCAATTTCATCAAAAAAAATTTTAGATGAAGCACGAGAAAATATTTGTTCTATTTTGGGTGGAAAAGATGGAAATCTTCTTTTCACATCAAGTGCAACAGAATCCAACAATATGGTTTTTAATTGTTTACATTTAAGAGCGGGTCAGGAAGTTTTGATTTCGGCTGGTGAACATCCAAGTGTTTTTGCGTCAAGTAAGTTACTTGAGAAAAAGGGTATTGTTGTTAAATTAATTCCAATTGATAAAACTGGAAAAGTTGACGAAGGTAAATTTGTTTCTATGCTAAATGAAAAAGTTGCACTTGTTTCATTTATTCATGTTTCAAATGAAACTGGAGCGATTAATGATATTAAAAAATTAACTTCAATTGTGAAATCATTCAATAAAAACATTATTGTGCACAGTGATGGTGTTCAAGCTTTTGGAAAAATCAAAGTTAATTTAAGAGATTTAGGTGTTGATTTATATACTATTTCTGCTCATAAAATTTATGCACCAAGGGGCATAGCTGCACTTTGGTTTAGGAAAAATGTTGTTATTGATCCACTACTTGTTGGTGGAGGTCAGGAGAATGGTTTAAGGTCGTCAACAGAAAATATGCTTGGTGCAGCAAGTTTTTCATTTGCTGCAACAAAACTTGATGCGGAAAGAGAAAAGAACTTTGAACTTGTTACAAATTTAAAAAATGAATTTTTGAGAAAACTTTTTGAGAGTGATGCTGGAAAATTTTTAAAGCTTAATTCAGTTGATGGAAATTCTCCATATATTATATCACTTTCGTTTTTGGGTGTTAAAGGAGAAGTTTTGGCTCATGCTCTTGAGCTTGATGGTGTTTTAATTTCAACTGGTTCTGCATGTTCAGCCAAAAAGGCGGGAAATAGGGTTTTGGAGGCAATGGGAATTGATTCAACTCAAATTATTGGGAGTGTTCGAATTAGTTTTTCAGCTTATGAAAATTACGATTTAAATGAAATTGTTGAAATTATTGTTAAAAATGTTTTAAGATTTGAGAAGAACAATTTATAGAGGAAATATGGAAAAAGTTATTTTGGTTAGATTTGGTGAAATATTTTTAAAGGGTAAAAATCGTGGATTTTTTGAAAAAGTTTTAATTCAAAATATTCGTGAGGCTTTGAGTGATTTTAATTTAAAAGTTTCAATTATACCGGGAAGATATCTCGTTAGTGGATACAAGGAAGAAGATGAAATTGATGTTATTGGCAAGCTTAAAAAGATTCCTGGAATTTTTTCATTTTCACCAGCTTTTTTGGTTGAGAGTGATGTTGACATTATATCGCAAAAAGCAGTTGAAATTATGAATGAATATAGGGGGACTTTTAAGGTTGACTCAAACAGAGCTGATAAAAAATTTCCACTAAACTCAATGCAACTTTCTGCTGAAGTTGGTGGGAAAATTTTAGCAAATAATCACAATTTGAAAGTTGATATTAAAAACCCTGAAATAACACTTTTTATTGATGTGCGCGAAGAGAATAAAACTTTTATTTATGAAAAGGTTTTGCATGGGGTTGGTGGAATGCCTGTTGGAACATCTGGCCCGGGGCTGCTTCTTCTTTCGGGTGGTATTGATAGTCCGGTTGCTGGATTTATGATGGCAAAACGAGGTGTTAAACTTGCGGCTGTTCATTTTCATAGCGAGCCATACACTTCAAACTTTGCTCGTCAAAAAGTTGAAGACCTTGCAAAAATTATTGCAGAGTTTACTGGTGAGCTTACGGTTTATATGGTTTCGATGACAGAACTTCAAGAGCAGATTCATGCAAAATGTGATAATGCTTATATGATTACACTTCTTAGAAGAGGAATGTTTACAATTGCAGAAAGGCTTGCAAAGCGATTTGGGAAAAAGATGATTATTACGGGTGAAAGTTTGGGGCAGGTTGCAAGTCAAACAATTGAAAGCATGACGGTTGTATCTGAAGTTGTTAAACAGGTTCCAATCATAAGGCCACTTGTTGCATTTGATAAATATGAAACTATTGATATTGCTAAAAAAATTGGAACGTTTGAAACATCAATTAAACCATTTGAAGATTGCTGCACTGTATTTTTACCTGACAACCCAATTATTCATCCAAATTTATATTTGGTTAAAAAAGAACAACAAAAAATTGATTTTGATGAAATTTTAAACAGGGCGTTTGATACGCTTGAAGTTGTTCATATTAAATCAAAATGATTTAATTTTAATATGGTTACTTTCAGTTGAAAATGGAGAAGTTTTTGATTTTATTTCAAGATAATATTCATAAAATTCATTATTTTTTGTATTAATATCTTCAAATTTTGCGTTTTTTGATTCTTTATCTATGTTTGGAATATAAATAATTTCATTGTCATTTTGGGAAATTCTGTGAAATTTGTAATCATAATTTTTGTTTAATTCAAAATTAAATATTGGTTTTCTGCCACTAAAATTAAAAACAGAAAGATTTTTGTTTAATGATGTTTCGCTTTGAATTGGTTTGTTTGAGACTGAAAAAATTTCTGTAAAAGAATCTGTATTGTCGTTAGTTTGAGCGACAATATTTTTTTTATAATCAAACTTTGAAAGACGGATTTTTGTGATGGAATTTGGAATTACAAAATTTTGTGGTTTTTCATTTTTGTAAAGTTCATTTAAAATTTGTTTAGTTAAAATTGTTGGAAGTGTTGCGCCGTTTATATTTTTTGGCATAATTGTGCCACCAAAATATGTTAAAATAGTGTGGTTTGATGTATATGCAACATTGAAGCAATCTGAATTGTCAGTTGAGTTTTTTATTCCTACGGTTCCGGTTTTTGATGCTACTTCATATGGAAGTTCATTAAGTCGTTTTGCTGTTCCGGTTTTTGCACAATCTTTTAACATATCGGTCAACATGTATGCGGTGGAATCAGATATAACTTGACTTGACCTGAAATTATTTTTATAGATTGTTTTGTTGTTTGATGTAATTTTAGTTATGAGGCTTGGTTGAATGAATTTTCCATTTCGAGCGATACATGAATATGCTGTTGCAATTTTTGAAAGAGTTAATCCTTTTGAAAGAGCACCAAGTGCCATTGCTAAATTGTTGTCGTCTTCTTCAAAATTTAGTTTTAATTTGCTTGCAAAATTTTTAGCGTTTTCAACGCCAACTTCGCTGAGTATTTTTACTGCGGGAATGTTGTATGAGTTTTTAAGTGATTCACGAACAGAGACCCAGCCATGTGATTTTTTATCGGCGTTGTCTGGACTGTATCCGTTAAAGTTTGTTTTTTCATCTAAAATTAAACTTGCCGGGGAAATTAAATTTAATTCAAGTGCGGGGCCATAAACTAAAAGTGGTTTGATTACAGATCCTGGTTGTTTTGGTAAAAGAAGTGAATTTTTGTTTCCAGTTGCCGAAATAATTTGTCCAGTTTCATTATTTATAACAATGGTTGAAATTTCTGGCTTTGATTGAATGTTATTGAAATTTGATTTTATAATTTTTTCAATTTCATTTTCTAAATTTAAATTGATTGATGTGTGGATTTCTAAGTTTGAATTTTTTAACTTTGTTTCATCAATTTTCAAAATATTTGAAGCTTCTTCAATAATTTTTTCAAGCAAAAAATCATTAAAAGAGAGTGGTGTTAAATTTAGCTTTATGTTGTTATTTTTTGCATTTTCATACTCTTTTTTACTAATTTTGCCTTGATTTTGCATTAAATTTAAAATTAAATTACGTCTTTCAGTTGCTTTTTTGTTATTTTTTTCAAGGTTGTAAATTGATGGTGCATTAATTGTTGCAGCAAGTGCAGCGCTTTCATGAAGTGAAAGCTTGCTGGCTGGTTTTGAAAAATAATGCCGAGATGCATTTTCAATTCCGTAGCACCCATTTCCAAAATAAATATTGTTTAAGTACATTTCCAAAATTTCATTTTTTGAATAACTTTTTTCAAGTTGTTTTGTTAACTTTAATTCACGCAGTTTTCTTGAAATTGTTTTTTCGTTTGTTAGGTGAGTGTTTTTTACAAGTTGTTGCGAAATTGTTGATGCGCCTTCTTTAAACGATTTTAGTTTAATATTTTTTGATATCGCTCTAACAATGCCTAAGTAATCAATTCCATGGTGAGCATAAAATCTTTTGTCTTCTGCAGCAATAAAGGCATTGATTGTGTTTTGAGATAGAGATGAAATTTTGCAATAATGTTTTTCGCCATTGTTTATGGGTTTTCCATTTATATCAAAAATTGTGACATTTGATGAAAGTGAACTTTGTTCAAGTTTATTTTTGTCTAGGGAATATCCATTTGTGAATTTGAAATATAAAACAGAGACTAATGCCAATGTTAAAATTAGCGTAATTGAACAAACAATAAAAACTCCCTTAAAAAATTTTTTTACTTTTTTCATCAAAAATCCCTTCATTAATATTATTTTAGACAAGGGGCTTTTTTATTCATTTTTTTAAATTGAATTCATTGGTTATTGCTTTTATTAATGTTAAAAAGTTCAAAAGGCTATAAGCAAGGGCTTATGGTCTTTTTTATGTTTAAGAGGGGAAAACAACAATGTGGGGAAGAGGATAAGCGCCCAAGAGCGAGAGATAGGAAGTTTACGGATAAAGCAGACGGAACACCAGCAGAGCATAAACGATTGCAAGATATGGGGATAGAGAAAAGAAGTGAAATAATACGACTAGGTAAGATAGTAGTTTTAATAAAAAGAATTGATAGATAAATTGAGGTTGTTTTAGAATTAAGTTTATCTGAGAATAGAAGTAATCAAATTATTTCAATGTGGACTACAACAAATAAAGACATAAAAGACTAGAAAATAAGTATCTGCTACTTTACAAAAAGTAATTTATTGTGTATAATAATAGTAATGAAGAGGTCGGTTAGATTTCGTGCTATGACCGACGCCCGGATGTAGCCCTAGAGAAGGGATATTATCCATAACCAAGTGTTATGGAACGGTAGAAGCGATGTGGGAGATGGAGCACGCCCACCTTCATTACAATTATTAGAGGCAATGGCTTAAAGTCGTTGCTTTTTTTCATGTCTACCCAAAGAAAGAGTATGCAGAATTATGCAGTCAATTAGAACAAAGTATGGAAATAAAATACCAAAAAGTGGTTCACATCTTTACAAAGATAGTTGTTATGTTTATAATTATAACAAGAGAAATGATTTAAGAGAAAACTAGATATTGAAACTAACAAAGAAAAAATCAATAAACTAGAGGAAATATATGGAAAAAAGAAAAGTTAGTCAATACGAAATTGATTTAATTAATTTAATGTATAATATGAAATTTGAAAAAGAACAAGCTATAGGTTTGTTGTTATTATCAAGTGAGGAAAATTTTACACTTGAATTACTAAATTGACTTAAGGAGCACCCACAAGCGACATCAGAAGATGCTTATGAGTTTACAGATAGCCAATATTAAAAAACATACAATTATTAAACCACAGAGAAAGAGTCCAACAGCTCTTTCTTTTTTTTGACCAATGTTGAAAGTTAAAACTTCAAAATTTTTCTTGAATTTATTTGTATTATAATATATAATTATTATGTATTATTGGAGATTGTATGGAAACTAGGAAATATTTAATTTTAACTTATGGTTGTCAGATGAATGTTCATGAATCTGAGAAACTTGCTGGAATTTTAGAAAAAAAAGGATATGAGGCTTGCACTGATGCAACAAATGCTGATATTGTTGTTTTTAACACATGCGCTATTCGTGAAAATGCAGAACAAAAGATTTTTGGAAACATTGGTGAACTTAAAAACATTAAACTTGCAAAGCCAAATATGATTATTGCAATTGGTGGTTGCATGAGTCAGCAAAAGCATTATGCTGAGGAAATTATGGAAAGATTTCCATTTGTTGATATTGTTTTTGGAACTCACAACCTCGCTGATTTTGAGGCGATTTTAGATAGACAAATTAAATCAGGAAAGAAGATTGCTGAAATTACTGAAGATGAAACAATTGCTCTTCGTGATGAGCTTGAAATGGCAAGAACAAGTGGTGTTAATGCTTGGGTTAACATTATGTATGGATGCAATAAGTTTTGCACTTATTGCATTGTTCCATATGTTCGAGGAAGAGAAGTTTCAAGACCAGAAGAAGACATTTTGAAAGAAGTTAAAGAACTTGTTGATTCGGGTTATAAGCAAATTACACTTTTAGGACAAAATGTAAATTCTTATAAAGGCAAAAACAAGAGTGGTGAGGAAATTAATTTTGCAAAATTGCTTGCTGATGTTGATGCAATTCCGGGCGATTTTAGGCTGCGTTTTATGACGCCATATCCAAGTGATTTTACAAGCGAAACAGTTGATGTTATTGCTGCCGGAAAGCATATTTGTCATGGAATTCACTTGCCGGTTCAATCAGGAAGTGATGCAATTTTAAAAACAATGAACAGACATTATAAAATTGCAGAATACTTAAAACTTGTTCATGAAATGAAGAAAAAGATTTCAGATCTAGAACTTACAACTGACATTATTGTTGGTTTTCCTGGTGAAACGGAAGAAGATTTTGAAGAAACACTAAATGTTATTCGTGAAGCAGAATATATGCAGATTTTTGGATTTATTTATTCAAAGCGCAAAGGGACTGTTGCGGAGCGTATGACTAATCAAATTGACAGCAAAACTAAACAAAGCAGGCTTTCAAGACTTTTGGAAGTTAAAAATGAAATTATAAATCGCAAATCACATGAAATGCTTGGAAAAATTTTTAAAGCGCTTGCTGAAAACTTTGATGGCGAGAAGGTTTATGGAACACTTGATTCTGGAAAAACCATCACCTTTGATGGAAATGCAAATTGCGTTGGAGAATTTGTTGATGTTAAAGTGACAATGGTTAGAAAATCCGTCATTTATGGGGAAATTGTTGATAAGACTGTTTTGAAAACATTTAAACCTAAAACATTTAAAAATCCAATCCAAACATCTGTTCTTCCAAAGGGAACTTCTGGGATGAAAATTTTGAGAGAAAACAAACAAAACAAAAAACGAGAAAATGACAATAAATCAAAAAGATAGGAGCAACTTATGTTATCACCAATGATGAAGCATTATCTTGAAATGAAAGAAAAATATCCAGATACTATTTTATTTTATAGGCTGGGTGATTTTTATGAAATGTTTTTTGAAGATGCTGAAATTGTTTCAAGAGAACTTGAATTAACACTTACTGGAAAAGATTGTGGGCTTGATAAAAGGGCGCCAATGTGTGGCGTTCCATTTCACGCTGCGCAAAGCTATATTGCAAAACTTATTTCAAATGGTCATAGAGTTGCTATTTGTGAACAATTGTCTGATCCAAAGGCAACAAAGGGACTTGTTGAAAGAGATGTGGTTCAAATTGTTACACCAGGAACAGTTATTGAAAATGATGTTTTGGAGGCAAAGAGAAACAATTTTTTGATGACGGTTTTTGCAGGAAAACAGAGTATTGGTGTTTGTTATACTGACATTTCTACTGGTTTTATTGAGGCGATGGAACTTTCGGGAAATGATAGGCTTAAACTTTTAGATGATGTTTTGGCTCGTGTTAAACCATCTGAGATTTTGTGTAATTCAACATTTATTGATGAGTCAAACAATCTTTCGGCTGAAAAACTTGGATTTGTTCCACCATTTTATCCAAAAGATTCAATTTTTGAATATTCCAAGGCTAAATCAATAATTTTAAAACAGTTTTCTGTTTCAAGTCTTTCTGCATTTGGAATTCAAGACCAAAAAGAACTTGTGATTGCTGTTGGTGGTGCACTTAATTATTTTGAAGAAACACAAAAGCGTTTGGTTTCTAACGTGAAAAAACTTTCAATTGTTCAAGATAATCGTTTTGTTCATCTTGATATTTTGGCACGTAAAAATTTGGAACTCACACAAAGTAATTCATTAAACAGCAAAAAAGGTTCACTTTTATGGCTTTTAGATAAAACCAAAACATCAATGGGTGCAAGACTTTTAAAGCAATTTGTTGATGAACCACTTCGTGATGAAAACATTATTAATGCAAGACTTGATTCTGTTGAAGAACTTAAAAATGATTTGATTTTAAGAAAGAGTTTAATTGATGCTTTTGATGGATTTTCAGACATTGAGAGAAAGTGTAGTAAAATTTCAGCTAATACAATCACTCCAAAAGAATGTTTGAGTTTGGCTGATACAATTGAAAGACTTCCTGAAATTAAAAAATTGTTGATGGGAACCAAATCAAAGTTGTTGCATGATGCAGGAGAAAAAATTGTTCTTTTAGAAGATATTAAAAAAGTTTTAATTGATGCAATTGATCCAAACTGCCCAGCAAATCTTAAAGATGGTGGTTATATTTTATCAAGTTTTAATGAAGAACTTTCAAATTTGAGAAATGCTGGCGAGTATGGAAAACAGTGGCTCGCAGAATATGAGAGAGCCGAAAGGGAAAGAACAGGCATTAAGGTTTTAAAAACTGGTTATAACAGAGTTTTTGGATATTACATAGAGATTACAAATTCTGGGCTATCTCAAGTTCCAGAAAACTACATTAGAAAACAAACCACAATCAATAGTGAACGTTTCATTACTCCAGAACTTAAAGAAATGGAGTATAAAATTTTAAATAGCAAAGATCAATCTATTGAACTTGAAGCAAAAATCTATAATGAAATTAAAACTTACCTTGCTTCATACATAACTGAGTTTTCGGATATTGCGTCTGCAGTTGCACTTACGGATTGTTTAATTTCATTTGCTGAAGTTTCTGCTGATAATAATTTTAATAGGCCAATTGTTTCAAGCCGGTTTGATCATATTAAAATTGAGGGTGGAAGACATCCTGTTGTTGAGGCAATGATGGAAAATAAAGATTTTTCACCTAATGACACATTACTTGATTCAAATGAAAATAGAACAATGCTAATAACTGGACCGAATATGGCTGGAAAGAGCACATATATGAGACAAGTTGCAATAATAACATTGATGGCTCACATGGGTTGTTTTGTTCCGGCAAAATCGGCAGAAATTGCAATTATTGACAGAGTGTTTACTAGAGTTGGTGCGTCAGATGATTTGGCGTTTGGTCAAAGCACTTTTATGGTTGAAATGAGCGAGGTTTCAAACATAATCAATAATGCAACAGATAAAAGTTTGATAATTTTAGATGAGGTTGGAAGAGGAACGTCAACTTATGATGGAATGAGTATTGCTGCGGCAATAATTGAATACCTTGCAAAACACTTACATGCAAAAACATTATTTTCAACACACTACCATGAACTAACTGATTTAGAAGGAAAACTTGATGGTGTTAAAAACTATAGAGTTATGGTTAAAGAGTGGGATGGTAATATTGTTTTTCTTCATAAAATTGCAAGAGGATCAGCCAATAGAAGCTTTGGTATTGAAGTTGCAAAACTTGCAGGTCTTCCAAACGAACTTATTGCAAGGGCAAAAGAAATTTTAAATGAACGAGAAGAAAGTGGAGTTGTTACAACGGTTAAAAGTGATAATCAGCAAATTCAAACTAATGCTAATGTTGTTGAAGTTATCAATATTTTGAAAGAAACTGATATGGATAATATTTCGCCACTTATGGCGTTTGGAACACTTCAGAACCTTGTTGATAAAGTGAAAAAATAAAAGGAGGGTTTATGGCAAAAATAAACATATTGGATCCATCGGTTTACAATTTGATTGCAGCAGGTGAAGTTGTTGAAAGACCAGCTTCGGTTGTGAAAGAACTTATTGAAAATGCAATTGATGCTGGTGGAAAAAATATCACAATTGAAATCAAAAATGGTGGTAAGTCATTAATTGAAATTTCTGATGACGGAATTGGAATTGAAGAACAGGATTTAAAATCTGCCTTTTTGCCTCATGCAACCAGCAAAATAAAAAACGCTGAAGATTTGGAATCAATTTTAACTCTTGGATTTCGCGGTGAGGCATTGGCTTCAATTGCCGCTGTTTCAAAAGTTACATTAACTTCAAAAACGCAAGATGAAGATGTTCCGAGTCAACTTCAGGTTAATGGTGGAACATTTGGTGAAGTTCATAAAGTTTCAGGTGTTAATGGCACAACTGTTAAAGTTGAGGATTTATTTTATTGTGTTCCGGCTCGTGCAAAGTTTTTAAAAAAAGACAAAACAGAAGAACAGGAAATTACAAACATTATCACAAGAACAATTTTGGCTCATCCAGAAATCAAAATAATTTATATTGTTGATGGCAAAAAGGTTTTGGCATCACTGGGAAAAACTGAAAAAGAGGCAATGTTTTCAGTTTATGGTAAAGAGGCGGTTACTGAAACGCTTGAAGTTAAAGCCGAAAGAGATGGTACAAGTGTTTATGGATTTATTGGAAAACCAACATTTTCAAAATCTAATAGAACTTATCAAACGCTTATAATAAATGGTCGTTATGTTATCAATTTAACCGTTCAAACAGCTGTTGCAAATGCTTTTGGTGATTTTCTTATGAAAAGGCAATATCCATTTTTTGTTCTTTATCTAAACATTCCTGCAACTGAGGTTGATGTTAATGTTCACCCAAATAAACTTGATGTTAAATTTTTAAAATCATCGCTTGTTTATTCGGTTGTTTTTGAAGCAGTTTCTCGTGCTCTTAATTCAATGGATTATGTTAAAGAAATTGATAGTGAAACTAACGCTGGAATTTCATATTTAAAGACTCTTGAAAAACCTACTCAAGAGAAAATTGATAAGGCGGGTGTTAACTTAAATCCATTTTCATCAAACTTTTCGGATATGTCAAAAGAAGATAAAGATAAGCTTTCAGACATTGTGGTTAATTCAATGATTGATATGAGTGATACCGAGGGTGTTAGAGATAATTTTGGACTTGGATCAAAATTATTGGAAAGAATTAATGAAAAAGTTTCATCAAACCAAGGAAGCCCTTATAATTCAGATGATTATGGCGAACAAAAATTTGAAAAGCAACCAAGTAATGATTTTTCATATATTAAGCCAAAATCATTTAAACAAGATGGCTTTGTCAAGCCAAATACAATTCAATCAGATTTTACAGGAAATCAAATGATTTGGATTGGTAAACTTTTTAATACATATTTAGTTATTGAATGGGGAGATAATATTTACATGATTGATCAGCATGCTGCCCATGAACGTATTCGCTATGAAAAACTTAAGGCTGAGTATGAAAATGGAGATATTGTTGTTCAACCAATGCTTGTTCCTTTTGTTATTTCATTAAACAGCGAAGATAGTCAAATTGTTGCTGATAATTTAGATGCAATTAGGTCGGTTGGTTTTGATATTGAAGAATTTGGTGAACGAACATACAAAATTTCATCAGTTCCAGCTATCGTTGCGGATATTGATTTTAATAAATTTTTTGCAATGTTTTTAGCTGAAAGGTTGAATAAATCAAAAATTACAGAGGCTGAACTTGTTAAAGATGATTTGATGCAAATGTCATGTAAAAGTGCCATTAAGGGTGGGGATGATTTAACAAAAGATGAAATTAATAGTTTATTGCTTGAAATGAGCAAACAAAACATCACCCTGTTTTGTCCACATGGCAGGCCGGTTGTTGTTAGAATAACAAAAACTGAAATTGAAAAGTGGTTTAAAAGGATAGTTTAGTTTTGAATAAACTTTAAATAGAACTCATATTTTTTAATATGAGTTTTTTTTATGATTTAATTTCAGAGCTTGGATTGAATGAGGTTAAAGTTAAACCGCATGCTTCTATTATTTTTGATGAGGGTATGTCATTTTGTGGAAATTTTAAAATTGAAAATATTAGTGGTAATGAAGTTTGTTTGAGAGATAACAAAACAAAGTATATGATTTTTGGTGAAAAGCTTAATATAAAAACCATAGCAAAAGGAGAAATTGTTATTAAAGGAATTATAACAAAAATTGAAGTACAAGGTGAAAGCCATGGGTAAAATTCAAGTTAAAATAACGGGATTAAATTTAAATAGGTTAATTCAGAAACTGATTAGTAATGGCGTTATGGTTGAAAATGTTGAATACAAATCAAAACAAATTAAATTTTTTATAAATGAAAAAAATTTAAACTTATTAAAAAAGATTTGTAAAGAAGAAAGAAAGATATATACAGTAATTCAAAAAAATTTTTTTAAAAAGCTTCTATATAGGATTCCATATCTGTTTGGTTCATTTTTTGCATCATTATTAATTTTTATTTATATGTTTTCCTTTTGTAGTTTTGTAAATGAAATTGAAATTATTGGGACAAATTTAAATTCAACTTTAATTGCTGAAACTAGAAATGTTTTAAATAATAATAACATTTTTGTTGGGACAAATCGAGACAATGTTGATTCGCAAAAAATTGAAACAAAACTTATGGAGGAAATTTGCGATATATCATCGGCATCAGTAAAACTCTATGGAGGGAAATTAGTAATAAAATTATTTCCAAGAACACAACAATTTGAAATTAAAAATGACAACATAATATCAAAATATAATGCTGTTGTCACTCAGGCGCAGGCCCATAGCGGAAACTTAAAAGTAAAAGAAGGTGATGTTGTTAAAGTTGGAGATGTTTTAATTGAAAATTGTGATGGTGCAAGTGGAATTGTTAAAGGTAATGTTTATTTTTCTTCATATGAAATTTATAATGAAAATCAAAATATTGAAGTGAAAACTGGCCGTGTGTTTGAAATAAATGAAATCTCAGTTTTTGATTTAGTTGTGCTAAAATCAAAAAATACATCAAAATTTCAGTCATATATTGAAGAAAAATGCGTTTTTTATATTAATGATGATTTATTTATTCCAGTTAAATGCACTAAAAAACTTTTGTATGAAACAACTATTGAAAAGGTAACTGTTCCATTTGAGGAAAGACAAGATGAAATTTTTCAAAATTTATATAATAAAACACTTGCTTTAATTCCTAGTGGTAATGATGCTGGACGGTCATCATATTCAGTTGTCAGTGATGGATCGTTTACACGCATTGATTGTTTTATTGAAGTTGAGATTAATTTGTTTTAGCATGCAATTGCATACTTACTTTTTATTTACTTTTTTTGATTTTTTTATTATACTTTAGTTAGGAGATTGTATGAAAAGTATAATTGAAGTCAGTGGGAAAACGGCACTTAAGCTAAAATGGATTGCTGAATTTGTTGCTCTTTCTGTAATTAAATTTATGGGTCAACCTGATGAGCTTGAAGTTGCTATTGAATTTGTTTCAGAAAAGGAAATTCAAAGATTGAATCGTGAAGAAAGAAATATTGATAAAGTTACAGATGTTCTTTCTTTTCCGTCAATTTCACTTGAACCGGGTGATAAGTTAAATGTTAATTCAGAAGAATGTGAATTTTTGAAAACAGATAGTGGCTTGATTCATTTTGGTGATATGGCAATTTGCATTAAACGCTTGCGCGAGCAGGCTCAAGATTTTGGATGGACTGCTGAATTGGAACTAAAGAAGTTGGTTATCCATAGTATGCTTCATTTAATGGGATATGACCATATAAAAGATGAGGATTATGAGATTATGAAATCCGAGGAAGATAAACTTGATAAATTGATTAATATTGAGGTGTTTAATGGAATTTAAATCTGGATTTGTTGCGGTAGTTGGTAAGCCAAATGTTGGCAAAAGCAGTTTGGTTAATGCACTTGTTGGAGAAAAAGTTTCAATTACAAGCCCAAAAGCGCAGACAACTAGGAACAGAATTTTTGGAATTAAAAATGGTGCAGATTATCAAATTGTTTTTGTTGATACTCCAGGTGTTCAGCATACAAAAACAAAACTTGGTGAATATATGTCAAAGGCAACTGATGGTGCAACGGCTGATGTTGATGCGATTGTGATTGTCTTAGACGCAGTTAGGATTGGTCAAGAAGATTATAAAATTATTGAAAAATATGAAAAGGTTAAATGTCCAATTTTTTTGGTTATAAATAAAATTGAGCTTACTAATTTTGAAAAAATGTATCCAATTCTTTCAAAATTAAATGAATATAAATTTATCAAAAAATTTATAACTACTTCGGCAATTAGAAAACTTAATATTAGTGAACTTGAAAGTGACTTAGTTGAATGTTTGCCTGAAGGAGAAGCTTATTATCCAAGAGATGAATATACAGATAAGTCGGTTAGATTTATGTGTGGTGAAATTATCCGCGAAAAAGCGCTTTTATATCTTCAGGAGGAAATTCCACATGGAATTGCCGTTGAAATTATAAACTTTTCAGAAGGGAAAAGTTTAATTAAGATTGATGCAAATATTATTACTGAAAACAGCAGGCATAAACAGATTATTATAGGTAAAAATGGCGATATGCTTAAAAGGATTGGAATAGCCTCAAGAGAAGATATTGAAAATTTAACTTCAACTAAGGTTATGATTGAACTTTTTGTTAAGGTTAAAAAAGATTGGAAAGATGATGCTTCTGCGCTTAATGATTTGGGGTTCAATAAAAAAGATATTTAGTGAATAGTTTTAATAATTTTGGATAAAATTTATCTTATAAGGAGACTTATATGGGTAATCAAAATTCATACAAAAAACTTGAAGATTTGGGTTGGGAGGTTTTTTCAAAAACAGGAAACATTAATGATTATGGAATTATTGTTTCCGCTCGTGAAAAACAAGAAGAACTTAAAAAAGAAGAAAATGAAAATCTTGAGAGGGAAATGTAAAAAACGCAAAATTGAATCATAAATATTAAATATTTTAATTAAAAATGGCAAATTTACAATATTTTTGCGTTATTAACAAAAATAAAAATGGATGAAATTAAAACTAAGGGAATTGTTATTTCAGCAAAAGATTATAAAGATAGTGACAAGCTTGTAACTATTTTTTCTGCTGAAATGGGGCTTATTCATGCGAGAGTTAGAGGCGTAAAAAAAAACAAGGCCAAACTTGTTTTTGCTGTTCAACCATTTGCGTTTGTTGAATTTGTTTTATCGGCAAGAAATGGTTTTTACACTGTGATAAATGCAACCAGTATTGATCAATTTTTTGCAATTACAAATGATTTTGACAATTACATTTTTATGCTTGCATGTTTAGAACTATGTGGAAAAACCGTGAAAGAAAATGATGATCAAAAAGAACTCTTTCTTTTGCTTATTTCAACTTTAAATTCAGTTTGTTATGCTGGTGTTAAATCGATTTATGCTTTCATAAAATTTATGATTGAAAGTTTAAAACTTTTAGGATTTAAACTTGAGCTTCAAAGATGCGTTTGTTGTGATGGTAAACTTGTTTCTTCTGTTAGAGCGTTTTCTTATGATTACTTTGGATTACTTTGTCCAAAATGTTCTAATAAATTTGATTATTTAGAATTGACTGATGGAGAAATGAAAATCCTTCAACTTATTGATTTGACTGAACTTTCTAATTTATCGCAATTAAAATTTGATTCACATGCGGACTTGATTTCTGTTGTAGGGTTTTTAAGTAAACTTTTTAGATTACAAACTGATGAGGAACTAATTTCAATTAAAAAATTTTTGTAAAGATTCTTGGACGCCAAGAATCTTTATTTTGTTAAATTAAAAAGTTGTTTAAATTATTTGCATTAAAGCATTTGATTTGCTATAATTTCAATGGTTGGCGTGAGCCACAAAAATTAACAAGGAGATAAATTTTTATGCCTAATAACACAACAAAGTATGTCTACAAGTTTGCTGAAGGCAACAAAGACATGAGAAATCTTTTAGGTGGTAAGGGTGCAAACCTTGCTGAAATGGCAAGACTTGGTTTCCCAGTTCCTAATGGATTTACAGTTACTACCGAAGCATGTACTCAGTACTACGAAGATGGTAGAGAAATTAATGAAGAAATTCAAAAACAAATCAATGAACACATTTCTTGGCTCGAAAAAGAAAACGGAAAGAAATTTGGTGATCCTGTTGAACCACTTTTGGTTTCTGTTCGTTCAGGTGCAAGAGCATCAATGCCTGGAATGATGGATACCATTTTAAACCTTGGTTTAAATGATATTTCAGTTGAAGGTTTTGCTAAAAAAACTAACAACCCTAGATTTGCATATGATTCATATCGCAGATTTATTCAAATGTATTCAGATGTTGTTATGGAAGTTTCGAAGAAAGAGTTTGAGCAAAAAATCGATGCACTCAAAGCAAAAAGAGGAGTTAAACTTGACACTGAACTTACCGTTGATGACTTAAAGGAACTTGTTGCAGAATTTAAAGCAACATATAAAAATGCACTTGGTAAAGATTTCCCACAAGATGCAAAAGAACAACTTATGGGGGCTATTAAAGCTGTATTTAGATCATGGGATAACCCAAGAGCTAATGTTTACAGACAAATGAATGATATTCCATATTCATGGGGAACCGCAGTAAATGTGCAAACCATGGTATTTGGTAATATGGGTGAAACATCAGGAACCGGTGTTGCATTTTCAAGAAACCCAGCAACTGGTGAACCAGGACTTATGGGTGAATATCTTATGAATGCACAAGGCGAAGATGTTGTTGCTGGTGTTCGTACACCTGAAAAAGTTGAAACATCTCTTAAAGAGCACAATCCACAAGTTTATAAACAACTTCTTGATACTGCAACAAAACTTGAAAATCATTTCCATGATATGCAAGATATGGAATTCACAGTTCAAGAAGGAAAGCTTTATATGCTTCAAACCAGAAATGGTAAGAGAACTGCAGCAGCTGCTCTTAGAATTGCATGTGATTTAGTTGATGAAGGTCTTATTGATGAAAAACAAGCAGTTCTTTCAATTGATCCAAAATCACTTGATCAACTTTTGCACCCACAATTTGATGTTAAAGCATTAAAGGAAGCAAAGGAAATTGCAACGGCTCTTAACGCATCACCTGGTGCTGGAACTGGTAAAGTTGTTTTCAGCGCAGAAGATGTTGAAGACTGGGTTAAAAATAAAGGCGAAAAGAGAGTTATTTTAGTTCGTCTTGAAACAAGCCCTGAAGATATTGTTGGTATGCAATATTCACAAGGTGTTTTGACAGTTCGTGGTGGTATGACATCACACGCAGCCGTTGTTGCTCGTGGTATGGGAACATGCTGTGTATCTGGTTGTGGAAACGGTAATGAAGTTTCTATTGATGAAGAAAAGAAAGTTATCACAATTAATGGCGTAACATTCCATGAGGGTGACTGGATGAGTTTGGATGGTTCAACCGGAAAAATTTATGCAGAAGAAATTAAAACAGTTCCTGCTGATGTAAATTCTGGAAACTTTGGTAGAATTATGGCTTGGGCTGATAAATATAAAGCATTGAAAGTAAGAACAAATGCTGATAATCCAAAAGATGCTAAACAAGCATTTGATTTTGGTGCTGATGGTATTGGTCTTTGCAGAACAGAACACATGTTCTTCAAAGAAGATAGAATTCCTGCATTCCGTGAAATGATTTGTGCAGATACTGTTGAGGAAAGAAAAGCCGCTCTTGCAAAACTTCTTCCAATGCAACAAAGTGACTTTGAGGGACTTTATGAAGCAATGGAAGGAAAAGATGTTACAATTCGTTTCCTTGATCCACCACTTCATGAATTTGTTCCACATGATGAAGAAGATATTAAATTGTTAGCAAAAGCTCAAAATAAACCAGTTGAGCAAATTAAAAACCTTATTGAATCACTTAAAGAATTTAACCCAATGATGGGTCACAGAGGTTGCCGTTTGGCAGTTACATATCCTGAAATTGCTGAAATGCAAACAAGAGCAGTTATGCAAGCTGCAATTAATACAAAAAAGAAACATCCAGATTGGAACACAACTGCAGAAATTATGATTCCTCTTGTTGGAGAAGTTAAAGAACTTAAATTTGTTAAAGATTTTGTTGTTAAAACAGCTGAAACAGTTTTAGCTGAAAATGGTTTAACAAAGAAAGAAATTCCATATCAAGTTGGAACTATGATTGAAATTCCAAGAGCAGCTCTTACTGCTGATGATATTGCAAAAGAAGCTGAATTCTTCTCATTTGGAACAAATGACTTAACTCAAATGACATTTGGTTTCTCAAGAGATGATGCTGGTAAATTCTTACATTCATATTATGACAACAAGATTTATGAATTTGATCCATTTGCAAAACTTGACCAAGTTGGTGTTGGTAAACTTGTTAAAATGGCTGTTGATCTTGGAAAGCAAACTCGTCCAAATATCAAACTTGGTATTTGCGGAGAGCATGGTGGTGATCCATCAACAATTGAATTCTGCCATAATGTTGGACTTACTTATGTTTCATGTTCACCATTCAGAGTTCCAATTGCAAGACTTGCCGCTGCACAAGCTAACATTAAGAACCCAAGAAAATAGGTTTCATATTAAAAATCTAGGCTGCAATGCCTAGATTTTTTTATGTTTAAATAATAAATTATTTAATTTGACAAATTTTTATTAAAAAAATTATAATATTTTTGTTGTTTGAAAGGGAATTTAATTTTAAAAGCGAAATATATAGTTGTGATTGTTTTAAGGAGGTAATGTGGAAAAAGAAAGTTTTGATGATTTTATCCGTGAAGTAAAGCAGCGAAATGATATTGTTTCAGTTGCCTCCAAATATGTTCCAATTGAAAGAAAGGGAAGATATTTTTGGTGTAGATGCCCATTTCATGGTGAAAAAACTGCCTCACTTAGCATTAATGATATGGATCAAATGTTTTATTGCTTTGGATGCCATGTTGGTGGTGATGTAATTAAATTTGTTATGCAAATTGAATCACAATCGTTTGCTGAAGCAGTAAAAACTCTTGCTGGGTGGGCTAATATGGAGGTTCCAGAAAGTTTTGAGGGTCAAAAAAAAGGAACTGATATTGCGGCAGCAAAAAAGAGAAAAGAAAGGCTTATTGCACTGATGAAAGATGCAGCAATGCACTATCACCAAAATCTTGCAAAACCATCTGCTAAAGCTGCAAATGAGTATATTGACAAAAGAAAGATGGAACCAAAAGTTGTTAAACATTTTGGAATAGGCTTTGCCGATGGCTATAATGAACTTCCGGATTTTTTAAAATCTAATGGTTATTCTGTTGATGAAATGCTTGCGACTGGTGTTGTTAAGCAGCGTGATTCAAGGATTTATGATCCACTTGCGAATCGTGTAATCTTTCCAATTATTGATATTTATGGAAATGTTATTGCATTTGGCGGAAGAACACTTGAATCTAATCCGGATTTTGCAAAATATTTGAATACGGCTGAAACAGAACTTTTTAATAAACGAAATACATTATATGCTGTGAATTATCTGAAAAAACAGCGTCAAAGTGGTCCAATTCCTTATGTTATTGTTGTTGAAGGTTATATGGATACAATTTCGCTTCATACGGCCGGTTTTACCATGACTGTTGCAAGTATGGGAACAGCGTTAACGCAGGCACAAGCAAAAATGATTAAGCGTTTTGCTGACAAGGTTTATATTTGTTATGATGGTGATTCAGCTGGTCAAAATGCAACAATTCGTGGTCTTGATATTTTAAAGGAAAATGGGCTGGATGTTATGGTTGTTCAGCTCCCAGATAAGTTTGATCCAGATGATGTGATTAAAACTTATGGGAAAGAAGGATATCAAAAAATATTAAATGAAGCTTTGCCTCTAGTTGAATTTAAGCTTAAGTATTTAAAGATTAAATACGATTTATCAAATGTGGATGGAAGAGTGAAATATTTAAATGAGGCAATTGATGTTTTGGCAGCTCTTCCAAGTTCTGTTGAAAGAGAACTTTATACGCCAATGGTAAGTGAAATTTCAGCGACAAATATTGACTTTATTAGGCGCGAAATTGAAAATAAATTATCTGGAAAGCAGATTTCAAGTGAAATTGAATCAAGGCTTTCACGAACGAGAATTGTTAGAACAGATTCCGTTTCTAACGAAGATGAAAAAAGTGTTATTGTTAAAGCTGAAAAGTATGTACTTTACAGTATGATACATAAAAAGCCATTTGCATTTTTTAAGACAGATGTAACATATTTATTTTCAGGGAAACGCCGTGAAATTTATAGGCTAATTTGTGATAAAATTAAAGATAATCCAGGGGTTAACCTAGTTGAAGAACTTTATAATGACTATGAAGATGAAAATTCTGAAATTTTAGGAATAATAAATTATGGTGCCGAATCTCAAGAAGATGAGATGAATGAATCAAAATATTACAGGGACTGTGTTTGGAAAATATATAAAAATTATTTAGAAAACAAACAAAAGGAACTTTCTGTTGAATGGTCAGATGAAGTTGATAAATTTAAAAAAGTTGAAATTGCAAAAGAATTGCAAGAGGTGCAACAAAAATTAAAATCTAAAAAGGTAGATGAATTATGAACAGAAAAGAAAAAATTGATGCAGAAGTAGAAAGAATTATTGAAAGAGGTAAAAAAACAGGTGAAATTTCTATGGATCTTGTGACTGAAAAGTTTGCAAATTTAAATCCAGAAGAAATTGATGAGGTTTTGAAAAGAATTACTGATTCTGGAATAAAAATAAATGAAGATGTTGTTGTTCCTGAAGATGATGAAGAAATGGAAAAACTTATGTCACAAGTTTATGTTGATGACCCTGTCAAAATGTACTTGAAAGATATTGGTAAAGTTCCTCTATTAACACAAGAACAGGAAATTGAACTTGCAAAAAGAATGAGCGAAGGTGACGAAGATGCTAAAAGACAACTTTCAGAATCAAACCTTAGACTTGTTGTTTCTATTGCAAAAAAATATGTTGGAAGAGGAATGCTTTTTTTGGATTTGATTCAAGAGGGTAACTTTGGACTTATGAAAGCAGTTGAAAAATTTGATTATACCAAGGGTTTTAAATTTTCAACATATTCTACTTGGTGGATTAGACAAAGCATTACTCGTGCAATTGCTGACCAAGCAAGAACAATTAGAATTCCAGTTCATATGTTTGAAACTATAAACAAACAAAAGAAAGTTACTCGTGATTTATTCCAAGAACTTGGCAGGGAACCAAGTGTTGAAGAAATTGCTAAGCGAATGAATGTTCCAGTTGAAAAAGTTGTTGAAATTCAAAAGATTTCGCAAGATACAGTTTCGCTTGATACTCCAGTTGGTGAAGAAGAAGATTCTACGCTTGGCACATTTATTCAGGATGAAAATGCAATTTCACCTGCAGACTCAGCTTCAATTATGATGCTTAAGGAACAACTTATGGAAGTTCTTTCAACACTTACTCCTCGTGAACAAAAAGTTATTATGCTTCGATATGGAATTGAAGATGGTCACACAAGGACACTTGAAGATGTTGGTAAAGAGTTTAGCGTTACACGTGAGCGTATTAGACAAATTGAAGCAAAAGCGTTAAAGAAACTTAGACAACCAACTCGAAGCAAAAAATTAAGAGATTATGTGGATATTGATATAAAATAATGAGAGCATATAAACGTATTAAAAAGTTAGATGAAGTTGTTTATGATTTATCAAAAAACTTCAATAGAAAAATTGTTGTTGCAGACATAGGAACTGATCATGGATATCTTGCTGAAAGACTTTCAAGAAGAGGAAATATTGAAAAGATTATTGCAACAGATATTAGTGAAAAAAGTTTAGATAAGTTAAATTCACTTATTAAAAAAGAGAACTTAAAAAACATTGAGACAAGGGTTGGCGATGGGCTTGAACCAATTCAAAAAGTTGATATTTCAGTTGTGGCGGGAATTGGAGGAGAAGAAATTATTTCAATAATAAAAACGCAAAATGACATCAATTTTAATGAAAAAAAGTGCAATTTATTTGTTTTACAGCCATCTCACAATGTTATTGAGCTTCGAAAGTGGATTTTTAAAAAAAATATTTTTGTAGTTTTTGATAAAATTATTTATGTGGCCGATAGGGCATATTCAATTATTGTTATTGATGTTAGTAAAAAACAAAAAAACAAAATATCAATTCAAAATGTTTACCTTGGGCGTGACAATAAAATTGACGATGAAGATTTTGTTTTAGCAATTAAAGATATGTTTGAAAGTTTAAAATTTATTGATCAGATTCCCATGATTAAAATTATGTTTAATAAGTCATTAAAAGAAAAGTTTAAGTTAAAGAAGAGAATTGAAAAACTTTTAAAGGAGAAGTTATGTTAGAAAAAATTTTAGAATATCAAAACCTTGAGACGGAAATTTTGAATTTAGAAAACAAGTTGTCTAAGTCAGAGGCTCGTGAAAAGGCATCAAAAATTCAACAAAAACTTAAAGGTCAAAGAGAAAATTTAATTAGCTTAGAGGAAAATGCTAAAAGAGTTAACAATGCCTATAATGTTGCCGTTCAAAAGTATACTGAATATTTAAAGAAACTTGAAGAACTCGAAAAAGAACTTGAAACAGCTGATGGTGCAAAGCTTGCCTTATATGAAAAGGCATATAAAGATTTTTCTTCAATTGCATCAAGCCTTGAACGCGATATAGCTGCAATCCACACTGAGGTTCAAAAGATTAGTCGTGATTATGAAACAACAATAAAACAGTCAAAAATTGATCGTGAGCAATTTGATAAATTTAGGGATATTTATAATAAAGAGAAGACAGATCTTGAACCAAAGATTGAAAATCTAAAAAAAGATTTATCTAAAAAAGAGAAGGGTATTGATGAAAGCTTGTTTTCAATTTATAAGCAAAAGAGAGAAAACAATCTTTTTCCAATTTTTGTTCTTTTAAACGTTAACAAATGTGGCGGTTGTAGAATGGAAATTTCAGCATCTAAACTTGGACAAATGAAAACAAATAAGTTTGGAACAGTTGAATGTGAAAACTGTGGAAGGCTTAATTATACGAAATAAAACCTAGTGATCTAGGTTTTTATTTTTTAATAAAAATAATTATAAAAATATAACTATTATAGTTTTTATACGAGTGATTTTTAATTTGGTCCTCAAAATTTAAAAAATTAATGCTATTACTAATACTGTTTTTGTCAAATTTTACCGCATAATAAAATTATATAAAATATAATATATTTTATTTGTAATTTCGGAATCGTTTTGTTATACTAAATATTGTATAAGGAAAGAAGTTTTTAAAAGGTAGAATTTTATGAAAAAGTTATCTAAGTCATTTAAAATTATTATTATTGTTTTAATTTCGCTTGTTGTGGCAACAGGTATTGTTTTGGGGCTTGTTTTTGGTTTGAAGAAAAAGGAAAATGGTCAAACTCCAGTTGTTCCTCCTGCGCCAACGCCAGTTGAACCAGTTAAAACAACTTATGAGAAGCTGGCTGAAGATGTTGTTTCTAATCAAAATACTCAAAGTGTTCAGGTGGAATCATATGACATTTCGCCGGTAACTGCTTTTAATCCTTCATTTAATTTTGAAAACCTTTTAACATTAAAAAATAATTTCTTTATCTACAGAGATAACTTCGGAAAGAAAAATTTTGTATCATATGTAAAAACTCAGGATGGAACATATGCTTTTAACACTTCAATCAACGAACATATTAATGATGATTCTGTTGAATACTTAACTTTTGAATCCAATTTAAATTATGTTGTTGCTAGATTTGATGTTAATGTTGATGCGGATAATTTAAGATATGCGCATTATGAAGTTTATAATGTTGAGTCGCTTAATCCAGTTAAAGTTTTTGAAATTAACACTAATGGGAAAAATGAAGTTATTCGAAACGATTTGATTTTAACACAAAACTATTTGTCGTTTGAGGTTTTAAGAGATATAAATTTAGATGAATTATCAGCAATCTCAACTATTTATTTTTACAAATTGAATCGCACTGTTGAAATTACTGAATCAAATTTAATCTATAAGGTAGAGAATTTACAATATTCACAAACAAATTATTATAACATTTCATACTATGACAATTATTTTATGCTTGGGACCACTTCTAATAGTATTGAAATTGGACTTGTCTATGATAATGAAATGAGAGTTTATAAAGATATTCTTGAAGAAGGCGTTTCAGTTACAAATATCTATCCTTTTGGTGACCACAAACTTTTATATGAAAAGAAAATTATTGTTGACGAAGCTGATAAAATTTCAACGACACTAATGGAAACCGGTGGAGAGTATAGACTTTATAATAATGAATACTATGTTATTGACTATTCAAACAAAACTGAACTTGGTGATTATCAACAAACACAATTTAGTTTGTCGAATGGATATGGAGTTTTAACATTAAACTATTTGAATGGTGACTATAAAACACATTTAATGATTCAGCAAGGTGTTGAGAATACTATTCTTCAAAGTAGAAAAATTTACTCATATTATGTTGATGGAACAAAAATTGTTGAATATCAAGCAGAAACGAATGATGAAATTATTTATGCTTACGATGGAAAGTTTTTAACTGAATCGAGAATTTTTAAGCTTGATTCAAACAATCAAATTGAAAATATTATTGATTTTTCAACTATTGAAGGGTTTAAACTTGGTTCTCAAATGGTTTCCAGTGAAACATTTGTTGTTAGTGTTAATGGTTATCCAGGGCTTATGAATTTTGATGGAGAATTTTTAATTGATCCAACTGGTGAAACGGGTTCTCCATTTACAAAAATTTATACGGCTTCTGAAAAATATGTTCTTGGAAGATTTGGAATTGATGATGAAGACAACAGTGCAGAATATAAGTTGATTGATTCTGCTAATGGGAATTATTCAAACATTGAAGATTTTTGTACACATCCACTGTTTTTGAATTTTAACGATGCTGGATTTAATTACTATTTAACTAGAAACAGTTCAAATGTTTACACACTCCACTCATTAAAGGATGATTCAATTGTGCTTGATTCTATTAATGCCATTAAAATTTATCAAATTGATGATGGTTATATTGCAAATTTTGTTGTTGGATCAGATAATAAACTTACACTTAAATTTAAGACAAACATTCAATTTGATGTTGATGAAATTGAGATTGCGGGTTATTCACTAAACTTAAAAACTGAAGATGATGAAATAACAGCATATGATGTTGATAAGTCATATGATATTAAAGATTCCGACGGAAATAAATATGGAACTATTCGTTTGCAAAATACATTTATTGGACATGCATTTTGGTGGGGATGGCATAACAATTTAAAAATAACAATGACATCCAACTATTACATTATAGATTTAAGTTTTAACGTTACTTATGCTAATACCAAAAGTTACTGGGTTAAATCAAGTATGGTAACAGCTGGAACCCTTTCTTCTTGTGAAGTAAATTCAAACAATGACCACAGTGGTTCGGGTTCGGTTTCAAGCAATGTTGTTACTTATTTATGGAGTGAAAAAGAAGGTGTTTATGCAGATGCGGGAAATAACTCAAATGTTAATGGTCTTCCAACGGTAGTAAAGGGAACTCATGTTAAAGGTTTCCCATATAAACTTTATTATTACGATAACTACGACAGCTCTGATAACTATTATAATACAGCAGATATTGTTTATGGTGACGAAGTTTCAGCATCTTTTTCTATTTCAAGAATAGGATACTCATTTGCAGGTTGGTATACAGCTAGAAGCAACGGTTCAAAAGTAGATAGTTTCACTTGTGATGGAGATAAAATTCTTTATGCTCATTGGACTGCTAATACATATTCAATTTCATACGAACTTGACGGTGGAACACATGGTTCAAGTCATCCAACATCAGCAACATATGATGCTTGGTTTAAGGTTGATAACCCAACAAAATTAGGTTTCACATTTACTGGTTGGAAAATAGGTGAATTTACTTCAGGTTATCATTATTATAACACGACAAATAGTGATACTGGAGCAACTGAGGTTTATTCATATGCTGAGTATTATAATGGCGGTGGTGGTGGACCTATTCCGTTGCCATATGGCGTTATTGATGATGAATATGAAATAGTTCCATATAGATACCCTAATGGTGAATGGATATACCATAATTACACAATTGATAATATTAAAGCAACTTGGTTTAAAAACTTAAGAAGTGATACTGATTCGGTAACTTTTACTGCAAATTGGAGTGAAAATACTTATAATATTGAATATAATTTAAATGGTGGCGAATTTGGTGCAGACCATCCAAGTTCAGCTTTGTTTTCTAAAGTTATTCATATTTCTCAACCAACAAAAGTGGGTTATACATTTAACAATTGGACTCTCACTGGAATGGGTAATCATAATCACTATGCTGGTTTTACTTCAATTTGTGCATGGCCATTTAGTGGAACGGAGTTTACTGCACCTGCAAGTGGTTATGAATATGTTAAAATGCTCAATTCTGTAGATGGTTCAACGGTGACGATTACCGCAAATTGGACTGCAAAGAAGTATTATATTGCGTATGAACTTGATGGTGGTTCTTTTGGAACGAGTCATCCAACATCAGCAACTTATGATTCATGGTTCAAAGTTGATAATCCAACAAAACTTGGTTATACATTTAATCGCTGGAATATTTCTAATATGACCACAGATACTACGCACTATGCATCATCAAGTGAAAGTATCACAAATGCTTATAGCTCGATTGCTGCTTCATTTATTCCTAATGCAACTAGACTGTATTACTTGAATTTGAGATCAGGTGGTGCAAATAGTGATAGCGATAAGGTTTTATTTACGGCTCGTTGGACCGCTAATACATATAATATTCAATATGTTGCTGGAGGTGGAACGCTTCCTGTTGGACTTCCAACAACTGCAACATACGATTCTTGGATAGCACTTAGTGCACCAACAGCGGCTCCGTTTGGTTATGACTTTAATGGTTGGAGCATTTCAGGAATGTCAACTAATTGCACTCACTATGCAAGTGAGAGTGCTTCAAATGAAGATCCTGGCGCAACTACAAGTAACGCAGCAACTATGACAGCAACAACAGCACAAATGTATTTTTTAAACTTAACTTCTGTTAAAGATGCAACCGTTACAATTACGGTTAGATGGAGTCCACACACATATAACATTTCATATGACTATGTTGGAAATGCTAAAAATACATCAACTCCATTTAACGCAGGAACAAATACTCCATCAACGGCTAATTATGATGCTGAAGTGGTAATTTCAAAGCCAACTAGGGGAGGTTATGAGTTTATTGGTTGGACATTTGCTGGTCTTGATGATGATTGCAGTCATTATTACAAAACAACAAGTTCAGCTTCTTGGACAAAATTTGAATCAACTAATGGACTTTATCTTGATTCAACCAATGTTAACTATAATCAAGCGGTTAATGCTTATTCATTTAAAAATTTACAAGATGATGGAACTGTTTATTTAACTGCAAATTGGAATCCAATTAAATATACAATTACATACCATTATTTTCCAATAAATTTTGACGCTCTTTCATATGGCGTAAACACACTTAATGTTGCATCAAATTACACTGAAACTATTCAGCAAACAGAAATTGAATTTGATTCACTATTTACGACATTTAAGCCGACAATTTCCGCTTCTGGAAATGGTGAGGTTCCGCTGCCAAATGGATTGAAATCTATTTGTTGGGGTTACACCACAACTGCGCAGTCGGGTGGAACACAACTTGCAACAATTGTTAATGGAGCTGTTACTGGAACTTCTCTTGCAAACAGTTGGGGGGTTGAAACCACTCAAAAATACACTGTTGTTGGAAATGCGCATGCGTATTTGATTTATGATTATGCTTCCATTTTAATTAAACATGTTCTTCCAAAATCAAGTGGGGGAATTCAAAATAATCTTTCAACATATGAATTAAATGGTACGACTGATACTGTTAAGTATGGACAAAATTACACATTGCCACCAGAATACAAAAATCCATCAGTAACTGGTTGGATGATTTCAGCAAATAAATATACATCTGGAACGGTTAATGAAGAGTCTATAACAGACTTTACATATGGTGGTAGTTATTACATTGCAAATGAAAACACAACAATTCGTTGGATTTTCAGTAATACACTTACATATGATTTTGATAGCCCAGTGTTCTACATTTATGCAATTTACGCGTAGAATGAAAACAAAAAAATACGGCGTTGCCGTATTTTTTTTGTTGTGAACATTAATTTAAAATTATGAGGAGAATAAAAGGTATAAAAACAAATTTAACTAATAAACTTTAATGTGAAAATACTTGAAGTAAGGTATCAAAATAAGGCAAAAAACAGCCTTAGAGCAAGCAAAAAAGCAACACCAAATCAAATCGTCAAAATGATTTTATTGATGGCATGCTCGGGCATTGGTGCTGGATTTATTTCTGGCGCTGAAATTTTTCAATATTTTTCAAAGTTTGGAAATAATTTTTTTGTGGTTTTAATGTTGTTTTGTGTGACTTATTTTCTTGTTTTGCTTAAAATTTTCAAAATTAAAATTTTTAAACCAAAAAAATTTAAAATGTATAAAAATAACTTTTTAAAATTAAAAAATACATTTAAAACAAAAAATAGAATTAAATCATTTTTGATTTTTTTAAATCTTTCAATAATTTCGGGAACGATGTTTTCTGGTTTAAAAAATGTGTTAAAAGAATTATTTTTTAATAACTATTTAATTTTTTCACTTATTGCTTTAATATTAATTATTGTTTGCACTGCGGTTGGAATAAATTTACTTTCAAAGCTAACCGGCTTAGTTTTTGTTTTTGTTTTGATTTTTTCAATTTACTTATTTGGATTAAATTTTGAGGTGAATCAAGTTAGTCATACTTTAAAAAATTCAGTTATTGCGGCAGGATTTAGTGGTGTTGTTTACTTTTTTATGAATGTGTTGCAACTTAAAAGTATTTATAATTCAATGGGTGTTAATTTAACTAAAAAACAGGGGATTTTTGTTGCGGTCATTATTCCATTGGTTTTGAGTTTTGTTATTTACTCATTTTCTAAATTTTTGCTTAATCATTTGGCGTTAACCAGCCTTAACATGCCAATTTTTTCATATTTTAAAGTAAAAGGTGGGGTTGTTTTTGGTGTTTATGTTTCAATGTTTTTGCTTGCAATATTTTCTGCTTTAATAACGGCTTTGATTGGTTTAAAAGATATTTTTAATAAAAAATTAAATCAAAAATTTATGTCGAGTTTTTTGGCTGTTATTGTTGCATTGATTATAAGTTTTATTAATTTTAAAACACTGATTGTGTGGTTGTACCCAGTTGTTGCAATGATAAATTTTGTTATTTTTGTTTTTTTATAGTTTTTTGTTGATAACCAACCAAATTGTTAATAACTTTGTTAATAACTCACTAATTTTGTGAAAAAATAACTAAATTTTACCAAAAATGCATCTATAATTGATTTATTTGATTGTTAATAACTTTTCTAATTTTTTAAAAATTGCATTAATGGCTGTTTTGTTTTTATAACACAGTCATTTTTTTGTTTATTTTGATTCTCTAAACGGGGGCTGTTATAAAAAATATTTAAGGTTAAAACTTAACATTAAGAATTTTGAATTTATTTTAAAAATCATGAAATAGGTGACTTATTTTGTTGTATTTTTAGGGTTGTTTTGGTATACTAGTTTTAGGATTATTATTTATTCTATAAATAATTTATTTTCATTTTGTGAGGTTTTTATGAAAAGGCTTAGAAAATCAGTTAAAATTTTGATTTTGATTTTAAGTGCAATTGTTGTTGCGGTTGGTGTGACCATTGGCGTTATTATTGCAACACATAACAGGGGAGGAAAAGGATCAGAACCTTCACCGGTTGAACCAACAGAAGATGTTATTCCAATTGATCAAGATAAACTTGATGACCTTTCTAATGACATAAATGTTTCGCAAAGTGAATATGCTGCAACGCTCACAACATATGACAATGCGCCATATGTTGAGTATGGAAGAAATGTTGATTCAGCTTGCTCATATAAAACCATCACAGCTCTTGAATCAAATTATTTTGTTTATTTGGATTCAAATGATAAAAAAGTTTTTGTAACCTACAAATTTGAAAATGGAACATATACTTTTAAAACCTTAACAAATAAAGTTTCAAGTGGTGGATTTGTTCGCGATGAGGCAGTTGATTATGAAATTGATTATACCGATCATTTTGTGCTTGTTAGAAGTTTCTTGAGAACACGAGTTGATGATCAACTAGATTCATCAATTTATGATGTTGTTGATATCAAAGATTTTACCGATATCAAAGTGACATATTCATTTGATGATACTGACGGATATGCTTCTCTTGATCCAGTTAAATTTAGCGATAACTTTTTAATTTATATTCAATATCGTGACTTGCAACTTGTTGGAACAACTTACACAGGTGTTACGGACTTTCATGCAATTAATTTAAATAATTCAGATGAAAAGTTTGAAGTTGTTGATGTTTCATTTGTTGGTGAACCAAAAATTTATTTTTCATTCTTTAAAAACTGTTTTGTTTTTAAAAATTTGAATACGCAAGATATGAATGTTTGTTATATCAACAATGAGAAACTGATTAAATTTGATATTCAATCACAAAAGAATGAAAATGATCAGCCTATATCATCTTTTGATGTTCGAGCTTTGTCACAGGATAAAATTTTTGTAACTGAAACAATTAATGGTGGTGCAAAAAAATATTATGTGTGTGATTTTTCAACTGAACAGGCAAATCTTTTAAATTACGAATTGACAGAAGGTTATTCTGGAGCTCAAGTTCATTCAATTTCGAGTGATGCTTCAAGTTACTATGTGACTGAAACAAATGATAGTGGTGATTCAGTAAAAAAATACTTTTCAGCAAATAATGAATTTTTGTTTAGTTATTCTGGGAATTATGAAATTCTTAGAATAAGTGGAAAGAATTTTGTTACTGAAGAGGCAATTTATGAAATTCAAGGTCAAAACAAAATTGAAAAGGTTTTGGAATTTTCAGTTGAAAATGGAACATACTTAATTCAAAGTGATATTGTTTCTGATTCATTTGTAATTAAAAGAGAAGGTAGTTTTGAAATTGTTGACATTACTGGAAAAACAATTTTTAGAAATGCTGAACTTGATGTTCAAGAAGAAGTTAATGGTGAAATTGAAACAATTAATTTAAATCTTTCAATGTTCAAAATTTATAATGTTTATGGCGAGTATACAACTGGTTATGCAAAAGAAGAAGATGAGTACTATTACTTTTTGATTAATGCAAAAACGGGAGAATATTCATTTATTGATGATTACTATCAAAATGATAATGTTCATTATCTAAATTCTAATGGTGCTTGTTTTTACTTAACTCAAGATCCAACTGAAAAATTTGCTGTTTATGCAAACGGAGAAAAACTTTTTGAAGGATTTGATCAGTTTAGATTTGCTGAGCAGTGGATGATGGGAACAATTTTCGAATGTTACACCAGTGGTGAGGTTTCAAAAGTTGTTTTATTAAAGTCAGTTTATAGTCTTATTATGATTAATGAGGGTTCATCAGTAAATCCTTTCACTATTCTTGATATATTCAGTGATTACATAACTCCATATGATTTCTATGAAAAGACAAATGATACACATAACAATGTTAAATTGACAGTTTGGGATAATTATTATCATGGTGGAGATATGGGAACTGATGTTAGTGAAAGAGCCTACAAGATTGAAAGTTTAACTGATTATTATTATGTTAGCAGCACAAATTTTGAAGTTGAGTTTCAACATACCACAAGCAATGATAATCATGATATTTACCTTAAGTATGAGATGGGTACAGATGGTTCAACAATTACTAGGACTTCAGCTCAATTTATTGATCGGAGTGGAAGTAAGGTTAATATGACTATATATGATCAATCATTATCAGTTTCAAGCCATAAAAGTTCTTACTACTTTAAACATAAAGATTTTAATAAGCTTTATCATTTTGGTTGGCCAAATGGTAAAGAAAGTGTTATTACATATCATAATGCGACTAAAACTGGTTTTCCTTATGAAATAACATATAATTTGCATGGTGGAACATATGGTGATAATCATCCAACAAAGGTAAACTATGATCAAACATTTACAGTAAACAATCCAACAAAAACTGGCTATACATTTACTGGTTGGGACATTACATATGGAACTAATTTCTATGCAATTGGTACAAAAGAAACAAGTTTTGAAAATATTATTAAGCCGGATGAGACAACAAACAAGGTTAATTTTGATGCACAATGGAAGGCTAATACATATTCAATTTTATATGTGATGAATAGTGGTGGATGGAAAGATGCTAAAGATCGTGATATTGAACATGCAACTAAAGGAATTTATGATACTGTATTTACTGTACATAATCCATACAGGCCTGGATATACATTTATGGGGTGGGATATTACCGGCATGGATGATGTTACTCATTATTACGGAGGGCATACGGAAGATAAATATTATCCAGCTTTTAATACAACTGGGAATACTTTAACGGATGTAACAACACGTTTATTCATGAATTTACATTCCACCGAGGGTGCAACTGTTACTTTTACTGCAAAGTGGAATGCAAGGACTTATACGATTTACTATTATGGAAATAATGATGTTTCTAGATATTCAGCGAAATACACCAAAACCATTAATGGTGTGAATGTGACATGCACACGAGTTTCATATACATCAGATCAAACAGATAGATATGAATATACAACAACACAAACGGTTACATATAACACTAATTTTACAACATACCCTAGTGATCTTTTTACAAGAAAATACCATTCATTCCAGGGTTGGTCAATTGCTCGCTATGAAAACATAGCTGATGTTAAAATTACGGATAAAACATACTGGAATGCGGGGAGAGAATATACTTATAAAACACAAGGAATCACTTATTTATATGCAATTTGGAAACAAAACACATATAAAGTTGAATTTGGTTATGAAACTCCAATTGGTGGTGCTTCAATTGATTCAGCAGTTCCAACAACTCAAATTAAAAACACAACAAATGATGGAGCTGGTGATCAAGTTTTTTATGAATATGTTGTTAAGAAAAATGGTGTTCAATGCACAGCTTCAAACAGCAATGTTGGAAAATCATTTGCTGAAGTCCCTGGATTTAGTGGAAGCAGTGGTGTGGACTTTTCTGTTGAATTGAATTTAGCGTCTAATAACGGCTGGCAAACATATTATGAAATTTATAAAATTGAACTTTTGCATTTTGCTTATGGGTCTGGGTCATCTTCAAGTAGTGGTACGGATACAACGATTGAGCTAAACAAAGATAGTGCAAAACCTACAAGTGATAATGGTGTTGAATTTATCAAGATGACCTCTTCAAGTTATAATGAATATTATCAAATGAAAAAATCGCCAGTTACATCAGCTTATAATTACTTTAGGTATGATTTCACTTTTGATGGTGGGGCAACAATATCGTTTGGCAGGGTATATTATCCTCATGCTGATGATAATTATAGCGAAATTGCGGTTGAAACTGGTGAATTTGGTTTTCAAATTAAAGTTTACGCTAGGGCGAAGCAAATTACCGGGGATAAGTTGAAAAACACATCATTATCAAGCGGTTCAGGAACAATTGATGCATATAATGTTACCCCGGTTTATAAAGTTGGTAAAAATGATTATTATGTTTTTGTTAATGGAAAGAAATATTCACTCTCACTCGAAGGATCAAACAAACCTAGTGGATATTATAAACTCAATGCAAGTGGAACATTAACTAAAAGTTCGGAAACCATAGTTAATGGTTCAACTGATGGCTCAACAATTTATATCGGTTCTGGGCAAGGGTATGCACCTTCAGGTAATGGTGATTTGGTTGCATATTATCTTAGAGTCAGCCCTGCCCCTGCCGGTGTTAAAGATAGTGATTATACATTAAGCTCTAGAAACTATGCTAACACTCAAATTTTGAAAATTAGGCCAGAACAAAAGATAATTAGTGTTTCAACAAATGCTTCTGACGGATTAACAAGCTCAAATCAGTATGATTTAACATCATATTTAAGTTCAATTGTTGTTACCTTTAATTCCACTCAGCAAGCTAATCGAACTTTGTCATTTAGCAGGACCACTTCAACAAGTGGTTGGGGAAAACCAAGCATGCCTCCTACGGATGGAAAAGGAGGTTATTCAGGCACAAATAACAAAATTGTGTTGTTTGATGTTTCTTATCAGGCATATAAAACGCTTGAAATTTATTCAGATGGGCAAAACTTTGCAATTATGTACTTAGTTACGGACACATCTACCAATGAAACTTTTTATATTTTATATATAAACACGTTAGATGCTTCAGTTCGTGTTGAAAGCACATTTAGTCATTTTAATTCAACTGTTCAAACTACAATCACAAATCAAGATTCTAGAAGTGATGGAAAGAATTATCCTAACACTGCAACAGTTTCAATTATGAAATCAAAAGATGGAACGAAAGACTTTTCAAAAGATGGAACGGAAGACTTTTCAATTGCTAATCCATTAAACTTTACTGTTCAGCCATCAAATTCTGTTATTATGTCAATTATTCCTGCTAAAGGATTTATTGTTACAGGAATCAGCGTGAATGTTGGTGGATCATCTAAAATGAGTATTGCATTAGATGAAAGTACTTTTTCAAAGTTATTAGTTTCAAATGCAACCGATGGATATTTGACAACTTATTATAATGGAAGTTCTTATCAAATTTCAAAAAAATCAACAAGCACTCTGGTTCAACAGGGCAGATATGTTGGTGAGTCAACAAGACATGGTTTGTTTATTCAAAATTCAAAAACAACATCTTGGACTACTGGCACTATAGATTCTTTTGACAATATTTATTTCCTTATTTCAGGAATGACTTCAGATGTTACAATTACGGTTACAACAAAGTCATACATTGAATTTGGTTTTGTTGATTCAACATCTGGAACTCAACTTGGTTATGATTCAACTAAAACTACAAAAGCTGGAAAACTTACTAAACTTCATATGCTTGTTAACACTGGAAGTGGTTGGGTTAGAGTTGGAAATGGAACGGTTGATGCTTCATATCTCATTGTTACAGATGTTCAGGGTGACAACAGTCATAAAGTGTTTAGACTTATTTTCTTGGGTTTAAAAGATTACTTTAAAAATGGTGTGAAATTCTATGCTTCAGGAGAAAACTATTCAGCTTATTTTTCTGGGGCAAAGGCATATAACAATTCAAGCACGTATGCACTTAAATATCCTTATGACGGTATTAATCAATCTAACTTTGAAGGCAGAAAATCTAATGGTGAACCATTAACCCTAAAGTCGGATGGTGTCAATAATATTAATATTGGAGTTTCCCAAAATACCACTTATAATCAAGATGATCAATTGACATATGTTTACTTAACAGATAGTGATTTGTTTAGTGTTTTAAACAGAGGAAAAGAAACGAAACATATCACCAATGATGATAAAGAAATTTGCAAACATATTTTGATTATGTCTGTTCAACAGAATCAAAATGTTAACCTCAAAACAAGTTCATATCTTTATAATCAAAAACTAACAGAGTCTTATATAAATTCATTTGATGCAAGTGCATTAAAGAAAACTTATTATGGAACAAATGGGCAATATGGACCAGATACATACTATAGCTATTATGATGGAACAGCAGGCATTTATGGTGGAAGTGGTTTAAATTTATCATTTAAAAAAGATGACAATTATGTAAGAGTTTATCAGCTTGATTATGTTTCAGGTAATTATTCAAAGAAGCAATCATGGTTTAATGATACAGTTCTTTCAAATATTGAATTAAGTTATACTCCATATAACTCAAATAAAACTAATTTTAATTATCAAACACTTGATAAATCAGGAAAAACAACCGTTTCAACAGATAATGACAATGTTAAGATTTCAGGTTATGGCATTAAGTTTATTTATAGAGAAATTCCTGGTTATTATTTGCAGTTTATTGATATATTGATCCCTGAGTATTCAACTTTCACAATTCCAATTAGAACGCAAGGCCTTAACGAATATGGTGATTATAATTATTCAAAACTAATTTCAATTGGAACAGAGCATATTTCATTTAGAGTTGTTCATAACCAAAGCAACGCAGAATATGAAATTTATTTATATGACACAAGTGGTTCTGCAACTGCTGGTGAAAAATCAATTGCAATTTTGTCTGGTAATATTGATGTGAATTTTTATTCAATGGCTTATAGCTACAAAATTAACTATAACAAGAACTATGGAAACTCATCATCTTATTACACTGTTAGTGATATTCCGTCTGACACTGGCTATTATGATTCAATGAAGGAACTTAATGGAAGCACAATTAATGGAATAACAGCAACAAAACCTTCAATGTTTGGATATACATTTATTGGTTGGTCATCTAATCCATTTGATAGTAATGCAGAACTCTGGAATTCACAAAGCAAGTGGACTGATGTTACTTCTCATTTCAATTATCTAAACAGAAATAATTTAATTTCAGGAGCAAACCTTAGCGCAGTTGAATTTTACGCACCAAATCAAGCGGGAATTATGAATTTTATTACTGATACAGGATTCCATTCAACTGAAAATTATAATTTCTGGGCTAAACATCACAGTTTGTTTGTTAAAACAATGACAAACAGCAGTAATCATATTAGTATTGAAAATGCACTTGAAACAACTCTTTATGCGGTTTGGAAAGCTAATACATATCTTTTGACATTTGATTTTAATGATGCTAACAATGGAATTGGTTCAAGCACTGCACAGATTGGAAGATTTGATTCTGGAAGTTATAAATTTAACTTGGGATATAGTGGAATTTCTGCTGGAAATCTTGGAATTTATAATGGAATTCAAAAATTATCTACAAAATATTATTTCTATGTTAAATTTGATAGTGATGATTGGTTTGTTACCGATAGTCAAACTTTAACAAATGCTGAACTTAATGAGTTTTACGCATATCACACAAACAGTGTTAAAGCAACCTCACTGATGGTTGAAAATAAATTAGATTTTATTATTGATAAGTATGGATACACATGGCTTGGATGGATGTTTAAAGATGAGCCTAATGGTTCATTGCTTTATTCAACAACTGCAAACACCACATCTACTGGACTTATAACATTAACAAGTGAACAACTTAGTAAGTTTTCAGATGTTCATGAGATTGGTGAAATTAAATTTGTTTATAAAGACAAAAATACATATGAATTCAACTATGTTTATTTCTATGAATATGGAACAAGTGGAGTTAATGTTTCAGATTATTTGAACGGCGATTCAGGAAGTAAGACATATAGTGGAAACTTTGCATATTTTGATACATCACTCGCTTATGATGGGTATAAAACAACTACTTCAAAAATCAATGGTATTTCAAGAAATTCATCAAATGGTTCAGAAGTTTTATATTTAGGAAACAGCAGATACATTGTGCTTCATTCTAGTTGGAAAGTTAATAATTACACAGTTGTTATTGATTGGAGAGATTCAAATTCAACTTATGACGGAAATGTTGTTTATAATTCAACTGGTCATGTTGGAAGCACATTTGTAACAAATAAGAGTGATATTGCAAATCAAAAAGTAGGAACTGGGCTCAATTATATCAGTATGTTTACAACTGATTTTGATAATGCTCTCTTTATTAGTGATTTGGCAAATAAGGTTCCAGTTAGAATTGGTTATAGATTTGTTGGCTGGTCATTTGTTTATAATTCAACGACTGTAAACCAAGTTTTGAATAAGTTCTATAATGGTGATATATTTGGAACATATGAAATTTTTGATAGTATTGTTAATGATAGGGCTCTTTATACCAGTTCAACTATTTTGGGATATAGTGACTTTTCAAATAAATTTAACAATTTAGTTGAAGGATATGGCGATAGAGAAGGAAATAATGACCATTACATTTATATCTTTGCACTTTGGGAAGAAGAAGTGTTTAATGCAAATGTTGTTTTAAATATTGATACATTGCAACTTAAAAATGCATATGAAAATGACAGTAAGTATAATGCAGGCTTTTATAAATTAGTTTCAACAGGTGGCGTTATTAATGTTGATTATAGTAGCTTTGAAACTGTTATTGATTCAAACTATTTAAAACAAAATGGTTCTGGAAATTATACTTATGCCGATGCTATTATTAATGTTGATTTTGTATTTAAATTTGATGATGCAATTGAAAATGCATATTGTACAATTAATTCAACAAAATATTATCTAAAAGATTTCTTTGCAATTTCGACGGGTTATTATTTTACAGGGCTTAGAACAACTTCTGATGACGGATCAACAACATTAATTTCAAATACATTTAATACAAGTTTTGCGCCTTATGACAGCAGTAAAAACAATGCGCTAGTTAATAAAAACAATAATGGAAAAGTTGAAATTAAAAAATCAACATTCGACTACAACTTCTATTTAACACTAAATCGTTCAAATGCAAAACTGATGAATGATTCAACTATTTTTGAAACAGACAACAGAAATGCACTTAGCTCTATTAACTACACAGACAGTATTTTTGGTGGAAGCACAAATGTTGGTTACTTAACTGTTGGTGGAAAGAAAATTTACATTGAAATCGAAAAAGATCCAAACAGTTCTAATAATGATGTTGCATATATTAGATATGAAGGGAAGAAATATAGACTTGAATTTTCTGATAATATTATTGTTCAAAAACCATTCTTGAAATTTACTGATGGAAATACTCTTAGAACTATTCAATTCAATAGTGAAGGCAAGCCATTTATTTCAACTTCAACACTTTCAAGGGCAATTGAATTGTCGTTTGGAATTACAATAAAAGATTATTTATCTGGCCTAGAGGAAAATATTCCAATGGCCTTGAGATCTGCGGTTTCAACATTTGTTCCACAGACAACAAGACAATTTACCCTTTATGCTGGATGGGAAATTAAAAATGACTTTGTTGTTTCACTTGTAAATGGAAACAATACACTTGGTGAACACACTGAATATTCCAACCCTGGACTTGCGGGATTCTATCAAATTGATTCATTAAGTTCTAATAATAATACAGAAGTTGGAATTACAAATTCTAATGTTACATTCTATGATGATATTTCACTTGGAATGACTCCTTACTTCAACGGAAGATTCTTGTCACTTGTAACTTTTGTTTATCACAGCATTGATGATGAAAATAATAATGTGGCTGAATATACAGTTTCAATTAAGTTTAAATGGAATAACGAAACTTATAGACATGAAATTGAATATATTACATTTAAAAAGAATGCTGATGATGCTGGTATGGTTCTTTATAACTTTATTCGTTTGTCAGCAGACGATTCTTATGTTGTTAGATTTTTAACTGGAAGCGGAACTGATAGCATTACAAACAGGTTGACTGACTCTCTTTCAGTTCTTGATAAAAACAGCTTTGATATTTCAAACGGATTCTTTAAGGTTTTGAGATATTTATTTGCTTCTGATGGTAACTATGATGGAAGAATTGATGTAAGCAAAACAACAATGAATTTAACTGACCTTATGAGTGATATTGAAGTTACGTGCTATTACTCAATTCAAACATATCACGTTGTTTTAGATAGTCTTTTGAATGATGATGGTGAACTTCCAGAGGAATATGGGGTTCGTGATCAATACATTTTACCTTGGTCAATGGAAGATCTTCAAGCAGTTGCAGATGTAACTTCAGTAAACTATCCACAAGGATCATCATATGACTCGGCTGTTAACTATAAGCTTATGATAACAGCAACAATTTCTGAGGATGTTAATTCAACTGTTTCAACGACATATAACATTCCTTATGGATATTATATTTATGGGTCTGCTGAAGGTATTACTACTGGTGGACAGGGTAATAGACCATGGGATCCAATGCATATTAAACCAGAATATCAATCTAATTTATATAGATATGCTGGATATGATCAAATTTATACTTACGGATATTACACTAATGGTGGTTCACAAGTTCAAATTAAAGGGCTTGAAGGAGATCCATATTATGCTCAAGGTTCTGCTGTCTTAACTCAACGTTCATATTATGATCTTGCAATTAGGCTAAACCTTCCATTCTATACATTTAATGGGTGGTATGAGCTTGTTGGAGAGGTAACAAAGGATGGAAAGACGGTAACTGTTGCAAGAACCTTTGGTTACGATGATCAAAGAACATATATTGGAAGGAATATTCACTTGTATGCGTACTATTATGCAAACAATAAGCCTGTAAGCATTCAATTCTATGAATGGGATGATGCAACAAATGCATATACAAAAATGGATGCAAGCAATTATACTAGAAACTCCGATTTAACAAATACATTCTTTTCACCGGTTGGTGTTGATTCGATTTTAACACCAATTGAAGGAAATCAAAGATATGCTGATGAGCAAGGCAGGGTAATTTTAAATGAACAAATTACTTATGGATTTGATACAATTGCATTTAATAACGAAAATTACAATCCAAAGAACTTTAACACGGGACAAACGTCAGCTTCATATCAAATTTTAAGTAATAAACTTCTTAAAATTTATTGGAATTATCTCTATAAATATCAAACATTGAAGTTTACTAAAAATGGTGAATCTTATTACATTCAATACGATGAATCAACTAAAGAGTTTTTCTATGTTGATGATAATGGTACACATAGAGGAATTGTTTCAAAGAATATTGGTTCAATTTCAACCACATATCCATATAAGTTTACTGAAACAAACAGTGATGAAATTCCACTGGAATTTGATGAAATTGTTAGATATGATTATCCAGGTGCAAAAATGTACTTGAAAATGGCTAATTCAGTGCTTGATAAATACTATGAATTTAAACGAATTTCATGGTCAGAAGGCAGAACAACTTATACCATTGATGGGGAAACAAAAGTCGCAACTGAATGGCTTAAGACATATTATCCAAGGTTTGCAGTTACTGTTGGTGGAATAACTTATTTTTGGCTTCCACACTGGCAACCAACTGAACACACCACTGGTGTTACAACTGCTGAATATATCTTTACCGAGGAAGGAAATGGTTTGAGTACAATTGGAAATCAGGCTATTGATTTTGCGGTTATTTATGAGATGTATGCAGAAGTTGATGATGTTTATTATCCAATTATTTATCCTAAAATGATTAAGGGTGATGAGGGTGGTTCTCCATATATTAACCCAATCAAAACAAGGGTAAATCAAAATGAATATAATTCATACGCATATGTAGAAATTAATGATGATAAATTCTATTATGCATATAAGGAAATCCCTGCTGAAAGATATCTTTATAGAGATTATGATTCAAGTGGATTTATTAATATCGCTGAATTTAGCCATTCAGTTTATAGCCCAGTTAATGATAATTTTAGAATGAATATAACAGCTGCAACAACCAAGGGAACTTGGGAAAGTAATGCAACATACCTTAATATTTTACCAAACAAAAATAGCGGTCTTCATTATCCTGATCAAACATATGGACTTTTAGGTTATATTGGTGTTACAAATGAAGATTTGGATAACATGAGAAGTGGTGAAAATGGTGATAATAAGATTTATCAGGCATTTAAAAAGGCTATTGATGGGACAACACTTGAACAGTATGAAACTGAGATTTTGTTGGAAGTTAACAGATTTATTGAGTATGATGTTTCAATAAAGACATTAACATCAAATATACTAAGACCAGTTGCATATAAATACACCAGTACACTTGCAAATTTTGCGGTTGTTTCGACCATAACTGTTCAAATTCCACTTGAAATTCAATTTGAAATTAGTTCTGGAAATTATATTCCAATTTCTGCAACTTTGGAATGGGAATTTAATGCGTTGTCTAAAAACACAATTGTTGCTGGTGATATTTCTGCAATTCCAATTTTCCATAGATCTCAGCTTGAAATTACTGATAATTCGGTTGGATTGAAAACGAATGCAGATTCAAATGTTGTTGAAATGACAACACTAGGTAAAGATAGTCAAGGAAATTTAATAGTTCCAGAAGGAATAACTATAATTCAAATTGATACCACAAAAATGCTTAATCAAGTGTTTAGTGACTTTAATGATTTTATTCAAATTTACAGCAAAGACTTGAATTTTAGTGATAAAGATGCTGTTGATGCTGAGCCATATAAAGATTTACTAAGATTTGTGGTTTTGAATGAAGTTCAATATTCATTCTTAATGTCACAAATGCAAACTGTTTCAAAAGCAGATGCAATGGGTGAGACTCTTAGAAAATATACTGAGCTTATTTCATCAACCATTGTTGAAAATAGTGATGTTAATAATAACACAATTTCAATTAATGTAAATCAAGGTAAACAATATGTGTTTGCATATTATTCAGAGAAAGCTGAAGTGAATAAAATTATAAACACAAAGATTGTTCAAAAACTTTCTGATAGCTACTTAATTTTAGAAGGAAATTCAAGTTCTGAACTGTCATTGATTAGCATTGGTTATTAATTATGACCTACAATAAGTTTTGGCTTAAAATGGCAAATTTTGACGCAAAATAAAAAAGAGCAAATAAATGTATTTGCTCTTTTTTTTGTCAAATAGAAAAATTATGAAACAAAAACAATCAAGATGGTGTAATTTTTTAAAAAATAAGTAATTAGTAAATTTTAAATGCAAAAAATTCAAATAAAATTTTATTGAAATTCATATGGACAAATTGCACAAAAAATTCATAAATTTTAAGCAATAAAAAGTAATTAAAACATAACTAAAAATGCATTAAAATTCATGTGGTTTTTATTTAATAACTATATATGGTCAAATTGCACAAAAATTTATTGCTATTTTTAAATAATTGTTTCAAAATTTGATTTAAAAAGGCTCAAAAAATGGGGTGTTATGTCGAATTTTGGTTTTTAAAATATAATTATATAATCATAACCATTTATTTTATTAAAAATTTTGGTTTTATTTTTAAATTTCTCTTGTTATTTTAAAACAACTTTGATATACTAATATAGTAATATATTATCGCACGATATACGCGCAAAGAAAACAAAAGAATTTTTATGGAGAACTTCTTATGAAAAAACTAACTAAATCATTCAAAATTTTGATAATTTCAGTTGTGTCAATTTTGGTTGCCACGGGCGTCGCTCTTGGTCTTGTTTTTGGTTTGAGAAACAAAAGTAAAAACAATACTAACTTTACCGATGCTCAGGTTGAACTTTTGTCAGAGCTATCTAGTGTGAATTTATCAAAAAAAGCATCAAATGTTAATGATGCTACAACAATTTCTGGACTTACTAAAGATAACTTTATTGCTTCGAGTTCAAACTTTGTTGTTTTTGGTGATTCTAGTGAAAATTTTGTGTATGCAAAGTCGAATTCTGGTTATACTAACTTATCAGAAAAACTTGCACATTCCATAAATTCTGAAGCAACTAATTTGCAAATTTCTAATGCGTATCAAAATCATTTTTCTTATACTTACAAGTTGAATGGAAGGATTTTCTTTGCTTTTGCAGACTTTGAGAATGGTGAAATAAAGTTTATTAGTGAATTTGGTTATGAACTCAGTGTTAATGATTTACCAATGCATGACGAAGTTGAATTTTATCCTAATGTGGTTTTAAAGCAATATTACTATGTTTTTGAAATAAATCATTCAAATTCAATAACTCAAATTGTAGGAACATACACAGAAAATTCTGTGTTAAATGAAAACTATATTGTTTCGACTAATGAAATTACAGATGGAAATTTGGTGAAAATTTCGTATGATGATGGAAAATCATTTTATACATCTTTTGATTCTAAGAACTATCAAATTTACTCAATCAATGACAAAGTGATTAGGAAAAATGTGATAAATCTTGAAGGTGCAACTAATTTAACAAATTCAGAGAGTTTTATTTTTGCAGAATTTGAATCAAATTATAAATTTTTTAATAAAAAACTTGAAAAATGGTTTGATGTTAATCCTCATGCAAATTACGACAAATTGACACTTGTTGAGTATAGTTGTTTAAATTATTTTGGTGTTTTTGAGCAAAAGGTTGAAAATGATAATGCTTTAGAAGATGGGCTTGTTGTATACTATGACTTAAACTTGAATGAAGTTTTGACTTTTGAATCAAGCGCAATAAATGGCCAATTGCCAAAAGTTTTATATTCAACAAATAAGGCAATTTTGGTTACTAATGGAATTTTAGAGGGTAATAAAAAAATCAACCCTGAGTATTTAAAAAAGTTTGATTTTCCGGTTGATGAGACTGTTCCTGTTACTAATGATTATTTTATTGTCCCTGATGAAATTTATTACAATGTATATGGGATTGATGGCGATAAAATTGAAAATGTTAGGTTTGCTCAAATTGGAGACTTGGGTGATGGCTTTTTCTTTGCTAGAAACCTCATAACATCAACAGAAGATGGTGTTCCTGTTACAAATGAAGGATTTTACTTGATTGATATCAATAATTCAAGCGTAACATCACTTTCAAAATTTTATATTGATGATGAAAATTTAAATGCTTTAATGGCATTTTCAACTGGATATTACTTAACCACAACCGAAGTGCCTAGTGTTTATAATTTAAATAAAAATGGTGAAATTGTTAAGGATAACGTTGTTGGACTTTTTTCAAATGATGGTGATGGTTACTATGTTTCGCTTTCTAACAACAAGGTTTTTGCCATTCAAGAAAGCACTTCACAATTGTACATTTCAACGCTTGTCGAAAATATTGATAATATTAACAATTATTCAGTGAGTGACGATTTTTATGATGTTGAAGTTGAGCCATTTGATATTGAAATTGATCCATACTCAAACTCAACAAATGCAACAAGTTCAAGTGGTGGTTCAAGTTCTTATTTTACGGTTACTGCAAAAACAATGGATCAACACACAAGTGAAGCTGAAGATTGTTATGCACAATTGAATTTTACATTTTCAAGTGGAAGACATCCAACAAAGTTTAGACTCCATGTTTTGAGAGATGGTTGGTCTAATGAGCCATACTTTTGGCTATTTTTCACCATAAATTCGTCATATGATGGGTACGATTTGGTTGGAAAGTGGGGTGAACATAACAATAGTGGTGCAAATGGAACCAGTTTAACAACAAAAGCTTCTGGCTCTTCTTGGTCTTATGGAAGTCGAACATACACATGGTATGCACATCAATATTGGTCGTATACTGGATATGCAAATCATTTGTCAGCATCAGATTCATATACATCAGTAACTGTTTGCTTTCAAATTGGTGGTGGAAAATTTGATAATCCATTTATGGATATTGATGGTGATGATAGATCATATTTTAATGGTGAAAATTATAATAAATATAAGGTAACATATGATGGAAACACTTCAACATATGGTGGAACTATACCTTTCTCTGTTTCAAATGAAAACAACATGATTGAACCATATGGACCTGCTGTCGAGATTGTAGATGATGGTGGAGGAGGTGGTTCATCTTACTCTAATCCAACAATTGTTACATATCAGTCAAGTTTTACAACCCTTCCATCATATTGGTATACTAGATCCAATTATACATTCCTTGGTTGGAGCACGAGCCAATCAAGTTATTATAATACTAACGGTTTTTCTGGAAGTTACACATCTGCTTCAACCTCTTACACATATTCAACGATTGGGAATACGACCTTATACGCAATTTGGAGACCTAACTGGGTTACTAGCACAAAATATTACAGCACAACAGACAGAACTTACCATTATTATCATCAGATGCACAGAAATGGTATGGATGACCAAAAATCAATTTCTGTGGATTCTGGTACGTATGAATTAAGATTCTATTACTATGCTGTTACAGAATCTAAATCTTATGACTATGTTACGGCGACTTATAACGGAACAACATCTTCAAAAATGGGGAGTTCATCAAGTGGATCAATTGATAACGGCTATGTTTCGCTCTCAAAAAATCTTTCTTCAACTAATACAGTTACTTTGACTGCCCATACTGATGGCAGTACATCAAACCCTGATACATATGTTGTTTATGTTGGTGTTTATAAATACATCACCATTACATTCGCAGGAAATGGTGGAACAAATGGAACGACATCATATGTTGAAACGTTAAATGGAAGTTCTACAACAGTTGGAACGCTTCCATCAACGAGTAGAACGGGTTACACATTTGATGGATGGTATACGGCAGAAAGTGGTGGAAGTCAAATTTCAGCGTCAACCTCAGTTTCTGCTAACACAACATATTATGCTCACTGGACGCCAAATAAATATACGGTTCGATATCATATTAAATGTAATGCAAGTGCTAATGGTAGTGGATATACATATTACGATCAAACTAACTTGAGTTATGGAACATCATATAATTATGTTAGTTACGCAACTGCCATAGCAAATTCAGCAAGTGGTAATGTTGGTTACTGGGATGAAGGCCTTGGTTGGTCATTTAATAAGTGGTTATCATCAGCCTCAACTAGTGGAACTGCCACTGGTCTTTCTGGATCTTTTTCAAATTTAACATCAACAAATAATGCGATAGTTACCGTTTTTGCACAATATTCTAGAACGAAAACAGTAGTTTATAATTCTAATAAACCATCTGGTGCATCAACATCAATTTCAGGATCAATGACAAGTACAACTTGGACTCAATATACATGTACTGTTAAAGATGGTGATAATATTAAAGATTCGATGTATACTCCACAGTCTTATACATATTCTTTACCAGCAAATGCATATTCACTTTCTGGATATACTTTCCAGGGGTGGGCAACGAGTTCTACTGGAAGTGTAGAATATTCAAATGAGGCAGATTATACACCAAGTCGCAGCTGCTTTGTTGCCCCAACTGTAAATCTTTATGCAAAGTGGAGTGCAAACGCATATACAGTTACTTACAAGGCAAATGGCGGAAGTGGAAGTGACAGGACTCAAGATGTTACATTTGACAGTAGTTTCACTACAATTTTGTGCAATTACAGAAAGAGCGATTATCAATTTTATGGTTGGAGTACAGATAGTTCTAGTTACAAAGGGTCTTCAAATACATTAGCTGGAAGTTACACATCAGCTGGAACCAGTTACACATATACAACCGCTGGAAATACAACACTTTATGCAATTTGGATGCCTTATTGGGTGACTGCAGACACAGCAGCGGATGGTTCAGAGATTGTTTCTGGTGGTGCAAGTGACCCTGAAAATTATAGAGTTCCTTATGGAAGCTGTGTATGTTCTTCTGGATCTGGAGTGAATTATTATCTCGTTCAATATTATACAGAGGATCCTTATGTTATTTTCACTAGAGAAGATGGCGACACTGATTCAGTTTATATGGTTGTAATTTCTCTTGATAGTGGAATAGTTCTTACCGATAGCAATAGCAACTATCCAAGCTGGACATTTGAGCAAGAATATACATACAATAATGTTACTTACTATGTGCATTTATATCAGTGGTTTTTTAGTGAATCGGGTCGATTGTATGTGTTTATGGGTGGGTCTGAATCCTATGAAATAAATAGTCAAACTGGAGTGGATTTAACACTTTATTCAAGTGATAATTATTATGATAGAGTTTTTGAATTTTTGTTTGGTGGAGATTCTGGAAGTTCGTCTGGAGAAAGAGTTTATCATTTTTATCATTATTTAAGCAGAAATTCCATTAATCATATTTTAAATGTTGCTCTTCCAAGTGGGGAGTATTCGCTTAAAGCATATTGGTATGCAAAATCTGAAGCTAGTCATGACTATGGAAGGGCCACATTTAATGGAACGCCAACATCAAAATTTACAAGTTCAAGTTCTGGAACAGCAACAACTGGTGTTTATGATATAAGTAAAACAACGGCATCAAACACACTTACTCTTGAGGCACATACAGATACTTCTGTATGTAATGATAGTTACATTGTTCGCATTGGACTGTATAAAGTTATCACAATTTCATTTAATGGAAATGGAGGATCATCTGACTCAAAAGTTTTAGATGAAGTTAGATATGATTCAAACGCAACACTTGGAACTCTTCCATCTTCAACGAGGCTTGGATATACATTTAATGGTTGGTATACAGCATCAAGTGGAGGAAGCCAAATTTCTGCATCAACCTCAGTTGGTGCAAATGTAACTTATTATGCTCACTGGACCGCAAACACTTATAACATTAGTTATTCAACAACAAATAGAACAGTTGCTGAAGTTTCTTGGGGAACAAACCATCCAACTACAGCAACTTATGATAGTCAATTTACGGTAAGTAATCCAACTCTTTTGGGTTATGATTTTGCTGGTTGGTCTATTACTGGAATGTATGATGGTGACACACACTATTATGGTTCAAGCACAACAACTGGAACCACAATTGATTCAACCACTGCAACAACATTCAAAAATTTACATGCAACAAATAATGCAACAGTTTATTTTGAGGCATGTTGGACGCCTCACACATACACAATTTCTTATAATCTTAATAAAGGCACGGGTTCAACAACTCCAGCTTATGGAACAAATCATCCAACAAGTGGAACTTATGACACTTCATTTACTGTAAACAATCCAACAAGAACGGGTTACTTGTTTGCTGGTTGGACAATCACTGGAATGGATTCAACAACCCATACCTATGGTTCAAACACAACAACAGCAACCTCACTTTCGGGTGTTACTGCAACCAGCTTTAAAAACTTACGCGCAACCGCGGGAACGGTTACTTTTACTGCGCAGTGGACTGCAATTACTTATACAGTTAGGTATAACATAAAATCAAATTCTTCAGCAAAAGTTTACTATGATCAAGTGTGCTTATATGATCAAACTTATTCATATGTTTCATATGAAACTGCTTACACAAACTCAAGTGCAGGAAATGTTGGGGCTTGGACGCAATATGGCTGGTCATTTGGCTGGTGGAGCTGGGGTGATTTTTACAAGTTTGGTGGTTCAACTCACTATTCAGGTGAATTTACCAATTTGTTAAGCACGAATGGTTCTGTGCGAAATATGGTTGCAATGTACACTAGAACACTTACAATTAACTATAGTTCAAACAAACCAAGCGCTGCTTCAACCACAATTTCTGGATCAATGACAGGAACTACTAAGTCGCAGTATGTATATCCAGCTTATGATTATAGTGGTAGTGATAATACCATGTATACAACTAGTCTGAGTGCTTATGATTTGCCAGCAAATGGATATTCACTAACAGGCTATAAATTTATTGGTTGGGCAACAAGTTCAAATGGTGATGTTGAATATGCTGATGGAGCATCATACAGACCTAGCAGGATGTTTAATTTAAATCCTTCATACACACCACTTTATGCTAAATGGGAAAAAATTAAGTATACAATTAGGTATAACTTTATTGTTTCTGGATTCTCGGTTGCAACTTATGATACAACAAATCATGAATTTGACACTGAATATACGCTTCAAACTTATGCTGCGCTTTGCTCTAATGTGAGCGCAACGCAACTTACAGAAAACAGTTGGTCATTTATTGGATGGGTTCTCACTCCATCAACAAATAACAGTTTGAACTATTCAAGCAATGCTTCAGCTAAATTTAATAACTGTCAAACAACACTTTTAACAGCAACAGATGGTGGAGTGGTTAATTTCTACTCCAAGTTTACTCGTGAGCTTTCAATTTCATTCAATTCAAACAAGCCATCTGCTGCAACAGCTTCAATTTCTGGAACAATGAGCATTTTGAAGCCAACTCCAACAAACCAATATTATTGTGCATATCAAGATGCTGCTTCTTATCCATCAACCAATTCAGTAACTATCACTAAAAATGCGTTTACTCTTACTGGTTGGACATTCCAAGGTTGGTCGCTTTCTGCATCGGGTTCAAAGAATTTCAATGATGAAGGAACGTATACATGGAACACGCCAACAGGATCTAATGTTGTAACACTTTATGCTGTTTGGGCAAAGAATGCTTATTCAATTGTGTATAATGCAAACAAGCCAAGCTCGGCATCGACATCAGTTACAGGAACAATGGCTAATACTGCAGCTTACTATGATACTAATGTTACACTTAGAACAAATGCATATGCTCTTACTGGTTACACATTTAAAGGTTGGGCAACTTCAGCTTCAGGATCTAAAGTTTATGATGATGGTCAATCATTCACAAAACCAAACTTTGTTTCAACAAATGGTGGAACTTACAACATTTATGCTGTTTGGCAAGCAAATACTTATGTTGTTTCATATAATCTGAGCAAGGGAAGTGCAAGCACAACGCCAGCGCATGGAACAACACATCCAACAAGTGCAACATTTGACACATGGTTCTATGTAAGCAATCCAAGTAAAGAGGGTTACACCTTTACAGGTTGGACAATTTCTGGAATGGGAACAGCAGTTGCAAAATCTTATAAATATTCATCAACAGGAACGGTATCAACAATTGCAGCTGCAACAACATCTTCAACAGTTGCTGCAGCAGGAACAACAACATATCTTCTTAATTTGCACAGCACCCAGGGTTCAACGGTAACACTCACAGCAAACTGGAGTGCAAACACATACACAGTTTCATATGATTTAGCAAAGGGAAGTGCAAGCACAACCCCAGCGTATGGAACAAACCATCCAACAAGTGGAACATTTGACACTGCATTCACTGTTAACAACCCAACAAAAGAAGGTTACACCTTTACAGGTTGGAAGATTACAGGAATGGATTCAACAACCCACACATATGGTTCAAACACAACAACAAATACTTCAATTTCATCAACAAAGGAAACATCATTTAAGAACTTACGTGCAACTGCGGGAACAGT
>JAFUSN010000001.1:0-86662 GCA_017467625.1 Clostridia bacterium
AAACTTCAATTTATCTATCTTAGAGCCTTCGTCTAACGCAGCTTTCATTGCTTTCGCTCCGGCTGATTCCGCTATAGCATTATCTTGTTCTTGATCACCAGTTCCATAATTCGTTTTTCCTACAAATGTCTGTTGTGCCCAATGTCCAACTTTCTCTGTGGCAAATCTTCTAAATCTATTAACTTGACCACCTGCAAATTTAAGTCCAACACCTGTTTTTATTCCAGCTCTTCTAACTTTCATCACACCACGCGCCACTTTTCTCGTAAACCAGTTTTGAGCTTTGGCTTCAGATTTATCATCAACTTGAATTCCAGCAGCTTTAGCATCCATTTTTTCTTGTTGAAGTGCAGCGGCCTCCGCTTTATCTGCATCAGTAACACCAAGTTCTGTTTCGTGTTGTTTAAGGGATTCCTCAACCTCTTTTGTTGTTGTTTCTGAAAGCCCTTCCATAATAGTATCTTTATTTTGAGCAATAAAGAGTTTCATTTCATCTGAATCTTTATTAGCAAGGTACGATTTTCCAGTCATTTGCTCATAAAGCCTCATCAATTTCGCCTCGGCAGCAGCATTTCCTTGAATTGCCATTGCTGTTGCTTGATTTGCTTTATTTTCAACCATCTTTTTGTCACGAATTAAATCTTGTTCTTTGCCAAATTCTTGAACACGAGCAAGCTTTGTGGTTGCAGTTTTCATTTGATTAAGTTGTTCAATTCCCTTTGCAGCAACAGATCCCTCTGCAGCAGACATTCTTGAAACCGCTTCTTGAACTGAGATATTATTTTGTTTTGCATAAGCTTCAATATCGCGTTTAGATTTAATTTCAACACCATCCGCCGTAAGTCCAAGACCAGCAACAGCGGCATCATCATCAAAATCAATTCCACCCATTGCTTGCTTAAGAACATTAAATTGATCTTCTTTATTCATATTTGCAGAAACTTGATCAGCATTGTCAAGAGCAAATTGTTTTCTTTGTTCATCAGTAAGTTCATCCCATTTTGGAACTTTCTTACCTTTGTTCATCTTTTTGTAAAGTTTTTCAGCGGCATCTGTTTCACCTAAATCAACATCGCCATAAGCCGTCTCAACTTCACTTTTAACAGCCGCAACACTATCAGCAGTAATTTTAAAGTCCGCACCAAGACCTGCCCTTTCATTTTTAACTTTTCCAAGTGCTTCATCAATTTTTGCAGGATCTAATTCGGATGCGTAATCGGTAGCGCCTAAATTTAAATGTCCTTTCAACGCATTAACTTCATCTTCACTAAGTCCATTCTCTGCGGCAAGTCTTGCAAACAACTGTTCATCCTTATTCTGTTTATAAAAATCTTGAAGATTTCCATCAACAGAATCAGCAGCATAAGATTTTTTAAGAGCATTGATAACATTTTCATCCATTTCTTGATAAGTTTGATCAAACTCTTCAGTTGTCATACCCTTTAATACGGTATCAAGCTGTTCAGAACTAAGCTTGCTTATATCGTCAATTTCAATTCCAAATCTCTCTTTAAGGAATTTTGATTGTTCTTCAGGATCGGATCCACCAGCAATTGCAAGGAATCTTTCAGTGGCATGGCGTTTTTGATTTTCATCACCTTTAACCATAAGTTGAGATCTAACATCCATTGAAGAAATTTCACCACTCGCAGCAAGCGCTTCAATTCTTTGATTCCTTTCTGTTCCTTGTTGAACATCAGTTAAAACTTCTTCTCTAGTTTTACCACTCAAAAGTTGTTGAGCTTCATAAAGTGACATTCCAGCAACCTTATCAGCACCATATTTTTCTTCAAGTTTTTGTCTATCAGCATCACTAAGCGAATTTGCAGCAGAAGATGCAGCAACGTTATCAAGTTGTTGTTTTTGATCTTCTGTCATGGTTGTTTTAATTGCAGCAAGTGCATTTGTAGTAAAGTTTGCAGCATCACTTGCTTGAAGCGCTTTAAGAACATTAGCATCATTTTCAGGTGAACTTTGTTTCATAAGTGTACTATAAAGTTTATCATCCGAAAGCCCTTCAAGTGTTTGCCCTGTTAATTGCGCCTTTTTATATGCAATGGCAATTTCTTCATCGGACATTCCTTTTTTATTTAATTTTCTCTTTAATTCATCACTGATTCCACTTAAAATTGAATCTTGTTCACCATCTGCTAGTTGATTTTTAACAAGTTCTCTCGTTATATTACTCTTGTCAATCTGGTTTGAATTAATAAGTGCATTAATTCTTGCATTGTCATCAACTAATGCAAGTGATTGTTCATGTTCAAATGCTGATTGAGAAGCGGTTCTTATGTGTCCACTTTCATAAGTTTGGTTAACTTCTCCCAAACCATCTGCTGACTTTGCACCAGCAAGTCTTGCATCAAGAGTTGCGGCTCTTTCAAGTGTTTTAAGAACATTTGTCCCATTTGCAGCATCTGCATCGCCAAGGTTTTTCACAATTTCAGCATTCAATTGTTCTTCGGTATGGCCAGCATTTAAATATGCTTGTTTTGTGGCTTCAACCGCTTGGTTTCTTGAATCAAAATCATCAAATTCAGCACTTTTATATTCAATTTGATCCATATCAGCAGTTCTTAAATCAAGTCCATTAGCCTTCATGAATCCTAATTTTGCCATTTGTTCAGTTGAAAGGCCACTTCTCATCTTATTAACATCAAGATTTCCAGCAGCATCATAAATATCAGCATTTTCACCAAACATAGCCTTAATTGCATCTGAACTCATATTTTTCAAATCATCATCTGAAATTGAACTTGCAAGCAATGCATCTTGAACAGATCTTGCCGTTGAAGAATCTGTTTCCATAATACTTTGAGCCGTTGTGGCTAAAATTTTGTTTTTAGTTGCTTCGTCAGCACCATTTAAAATTGAATTTGCATCAACATTGTTAAGTTTGGACTGCATTTGTTCAGTAGCATTTTGCCTTTCCTGATCACTCATTTGATCCCAACGAGAAACACTAAATTTATTATCAGCAGCAAGAGCTTGCGCACTCTCCATAATTTGACTTTCTTCTGGCTTAAATTTTTCCTTGAGATCAACATTATTTTTAAGAGTTTCAATAACTTCATTATATTTGGAAGGATCCTCTTTAATTGCATTATAATCCATTCCATTAATACCCAGCATTGCCAAAGTATCACTATCATTAGATTCAAGAATACTGCGTAATCTTGCATCCGCCATAACATCTTCATTTTCTCCTGCAGCATTTAGAACCATCTGTCCATCAATGGTTCCCAACTGAACAGAGTTGATGTCAACAACCCCAGCTTCAGCCTCAGCAAGTCGGGCTGCAGTAGATTCATCAACCTGTCCCTCTGCAACAAGCATAGCATCGGCAAGACCAGCACTTTCACCAGCATTATGAGCATCAATGGCAGTTTCAAGAACTTTATTTACTGCACCCACAACTCCACCCTCTGGTGGAACTTGTCCATTTTCAGCAACAACAGGTTTTCTCATTTCTTCAAGTTTAGCATCTTTAAGTCCTTGAAGGGTTTGCTGTTGTTCAGGAGTTAAACCGTCTTCTCCAAGTTCACCGTTGTCTCTAAGATCTTGTATAAATTGATCTTCAACAGCATTCATTGCATCGTTTTCTGCAACAGCTTGCTGTTTACGTTTTGCAAGTTCAGCCTGCTGCTCTGCGGTTAATTCACCATTTTCAGCAAGTTGACCTTTTTCCTGAAGTTCTTTTCTGTAGGCCGCTTCAGTTTCTTTTTCAACTGTTTCATTGGTTTTTCTGCTTGAGCCACCTTTTGGTTTGTCACCATTGCCTTCAGAACCACCTTCAGCGTTCTGTTCACCGGCTTTTTTATGACTCTTAGCCCAATCTCCAACTTTCTTTCCAACGCCAATTGCTCCACCAATAAGTGCCCTAGCAGGAATTGCACTCGCTGCAATAGATGCACCCGTCTTAATTGTGTCAAGAGCCTTCTTCCCTGACACTGTGTCGGCGGCATCTTTAACAGCGCTTTGCGCTGCTTTTTTGGTTTTGTCGCCTTCAGAAACAACTTCACCTGCGCCAACCAAATCTGCAACCATCTTTGGAAGTGCTTCAATCATTGTGAACGCAACGAGCAAGAACAACACATAAACAAACATGTTGAGAACATTTGCTCCAAATGGCAAGTGTTGCAAGAAATAACTTCCTGATGTTGCAATGTCTTCCGCAGTGAATATCTGCGACATTGACTTAACAGGCATCAGCAAAATGAAGAACACGTTGAGTCCCAGCATGACGCCATAGGTTGAAAGAACCTTCTTCGTAAGTTCATCGGTAATTCGTTTTATGCTTCCCTCTTTAACTGGCTCAAGCGCAGCCATTGGAGGAAGCGCAAGGAAATATAGCGTAATTTCATAAATACGCTTAATTACACCCCAAATTGCACTGCCTAAAACTTTAATAATCAGTGCCGCACCAATAATCAAAATAATGAAATTAATTTTCCAAGGAATTGGAATATAGAATGTGCTTAATGAAACATCTGGTCCATCAAAGAAGTAGTCAAATGAAATTCCATTTTGAACATTAAATTTAATTCTGCAATCATCATGACTTGCTCGAGCTGTTGTAGGGAACCATTTAAATCTAAAATTCCAATCAAAGAATATATTTGGAAACCTAAAGTCAATTTCATTGCTTGCGAACAAATTAGTTTCCAAATTATCACGGAAGCAACCCACTACAAAAGAACTTTTAAGTTGATTATAATATTTATTAGCAGAAGAATCCTCTTTATATTTATTTTGACTTAAAACATTATAGTAATTTTTGTAGTTATAAAAAACATATGCAGGTTTTGAAATAAAATCATCTAAACTTGTGTAATTATCAGCATTAGAATTTCCAAGCGTCCTATACAATCTTGCAATATAGGTTCCAGCATCATAGAGTGAATAGTATGGGGCATCGTAATACCAGTTTATGTTATCTGGATTAATTTTAAAACTAAAATATGTCCCATTGTTATCTTCAACATTTTGGTAATAATCAGCACCAATTATGCTATTACCATTCTCATTCCATTGTTTTAGTGTATAAGAAGATGAACTATCGGCTTGCACTGCAAATGTTTTGTAGTTAAACAAATAGAATGTATAGATTCTTTGTCCATATGTATATGCAGTCTTTGGAATGGTAATTTGAATATTATAATCTGCGTAAGCACTAGAATTTCCATTACTTGCTAAATTAACAAATTTTTTGCCATCATCTGAAACATAAGATGCAAATCTTGAGGTCATTTTCATTCCAGTAAAGCCATATAGATATTTTGTTCTATAAAGCATCTTACCATCAGTCGAATCGTTTTCAACAAATTCAAAATCACTTGGACCACCAGTTGCAATTGTAACATACGGATTTACAGTTGTTCCACTAATGCCTTGATATTGCATTTTAAACTCAACATAAAGCGCATTAACATATTGTGATCCAATAGTATTTTTAATTGCTTTCATATCTCTAGAGAAAACACTTTCATTAATTTCTGAAGAGCTCTTTTCATTTAAATTTCCAATACCATAAATTTTAAATGTTCTTGAAGTTCTATCAACCTTAACACCAATATAATAACCATAGTTATCAACAAATAAATATAAATCGCCAAGACTGTAAGTCCCTTCATTTGTTGCAATTCCCGATATTGTTCGGGTTGTGACAGGGGTTCCACTACTTGCTTCAGTGTAGTCATAAGAAATAGAAATTGAATCAATCAGTGTTGTAAGGTCTACATTTGAATTTGAAGCAGTGTCATAGAAATAATAAACCGCATCTTTATTTGTTGTTGAAGTTTTTACTGAAGTTTCGGTTGAAGCGCTTCCTTCTAAAAGACTTCCCGAAATATCACTAATTGAATAGCTTTGGTTAAAATCAGTTTCAAAAGAATTTCCTCTAATTATTGAAAGATCGATGACATGTGGCAAAAATTTAAGAATACTGTATTTATATGATGATTGTCTAGCAACAACATAAACAAAATTTGTTCCTGATTTAAATCTAAATTCTCTGTTAGAACCAGCTGAATATGTATTGTCATATGTGAAATTTAACGACGTTCCACTGGTGTTTTTAATTTGAAGAGTTAAATGTTTAACTGCATCAGCAACAGAAATTGAACTAGACACATTAAACAAAATGTTTTCAGTGGTTTGCTCTTTAATTTTAAATGAAGAATCACTTGATGTTGCGCCATTAAAAACAAAGTTTGAATTTGTTGCAACAACATCACCTGAAGTCACCAAAGAAACCGTGTACTTTTTGTTAACAACATCACTTTTTAACTCAACAAGCGCATAATTTGAGGTTCCTGTTTGAGTAAATAAATAACCTGAAGTTCCACTTTTTTGAGTAGAATCAAGCATAAACTGTTCAACTGAATCACCACTAAGTGAATTTTTTAATGATAATTCCAAATTATTTAGAATAAAATTACTAAAGTCAGAGGTAGTAATTGTTAAAGTTGCATTTGAATTATCATATTCAGAGTTTACATAGCCATTTAAAACTGAATTAGATAATGATATTCCAATTAAATCAAATGTTGATGAAGTGACTTCAATTGTAAATTTCTGACCATCTGAATTTAAATTTCCAACTGAAATTTTCACAAACACAGAAACCGTTATTCCTGAAGTTGTGTTTTTAAATTCATATAATTCAGTGCCTGCATCATAACTATCATAAGTGTACTCAGCAGAATTTCCTGTGTTTTCATCTTTAAATGTTAAAACTAAACTCTCTTTAACATCTTCAACAAATTTTTCGTTGTCAATGGTGATTTTATCATCTTCAACACTTAAATAAGTTGATGCATCATCTTTAATTGAAAGACTATCAAATGTAAGGTTATCTGGTGTGTATGACGCCAAATTTCCACTAGCAATTGGAGTGCTTACATCAGTATTTCCAGCAACAACTTTCAGGTAGTCCTCAACACTACCATAACTTGAAACTTTTACCGAGTTATCCATTTGATAAAGATCATAAGTTGAATCATCATTATTGACAGCAAGAACAAAACTGTATGTATACCCATCAATTGTTGCATTGTATGCATAATATGTTATGTTGCCACGTGTGTAACTATCACTGCTTTTATTATAATTTTTACCATCAATAACAAGTTCAATATTATTCCCTGAAAGAAAGTTAACATTAACAACTTTATGTGTTTTAAAAGTTAAGTTTCCATTATTATCATCAATAGAAACCAGCTTAATTGATTGAATGAGTGAACTTGCTTTTTTAAAATTATTATCATAAATATTTTCGAATTTAAAATATTTAGTTGTTGTTCCGTCATCATCACTAATGTCAGCATCATCAACACTTGCAACTTCAGTTAAATTTGATTTCCATGTTAAGTTATCATCAGAGTCCACATCAACAGTGTAAAGATTTGAAAATACTGAAACATCATAAACAGTTTTTCCACTGAGCCCCAAATCAATAGAAGTTATTTCTGAAAGATATTCATTAACATCATCAACAATTCCATCATCAAACTGAAGATTGCTTAATTTGATTGTTCCGTCGCCATACTTTTCCACAACAAAAAACTTATCTTTAGAATTACCATCTTGGAATTTGAATAAGAAATAATTAACTTCACCACTCGTCAAAACAACACTATTCTCAACATATTTTGCAGTTTTTTCGCCGTCAGAATTGTTTCCTGTTACTTTAATGTTTAAGCTCTTAACAAATTCATCGGTGACCAGTGAACCATCCATTATTTGATTTTCATTTTCTTTATAAAACGACCATGTTGACGAATCATTTATAACCTGACTTTTATATGAACCGCCAATAATTCCAGTGATTTTATAGTTTCTTGTATCATAACCAGAACTAACAATTCTTTGATTCATTGAACCAGTTTGCTTCATTTCATAGTAATACATATCTTCATCTGAAAGAGTTGTTCCGCCAATTTCACTTGAACTTTTTAAATATGTTGGATAGCCAAGTTTAACGGTGTCAGCACCCCTTGCTTTTGTTGCCCAATCAGCATCAAAAGTTCCACGAGCAACAATAACCCCGCGATAATCGTTTGACAAATATTCAGATGAAAATCTGTATGTTTTTCCAGTAACTGAATCCGTGAAGGTTTTTCCATTTACAACAGGAACATATGTTGTTGATGTTCCGGTGTTAACCTTCCAACACATAATAAATTTTGAACCTTGAAGTTCATCATAAGAAGTGGTTAAATGACGTTCATCACCCTTATACAAATAACAAACATTTCCCATTTCAAGATCAGAGCACTGCTCTGAATATGAAACAACAAATGAACGGTATGTCGTGTCCCAAAGTTTAAAATCTTTATTACCAATCCATTTTGAATCTGGCTTATAATCAGTTCCAACGCCCTCCCAATTAATCATGGAAGAATTTGCATCCATCATGTAAAGTGTTACGCCTTCATTGTTCATGAAATCAACAATATCAGCCATAACATAATATTCTGACTGAAGAGCAACAATTCCAAGTTGCCCACCATCAAAATAATTTGCCCAATTTCCATCATTAAACATAAGTTTTGCTGTTCTAACACTCTCAAGGCCAAGTGTGTCTTGAAGAAGTCCAGCATCAAGATTTATAAAATTCAAAGAATCTTCAAATGTTTCATAATGGTCATAAAATGTGTTATAACTCCAAGCATTATACATGTATTTCAAAGCAGGATTATCATGATTTGCGTTATTCATATTTTTGCCACTAATGTATTTGTTTGATTGGAACGAAAACTCTTTTTGAATTTCACTATATGCGGTTGGATCTTTTCCGGCACCATATTTGCTAACAACATCTAATCCAAGCAAATATTGGAAATAGTTTGAGTAAGCATTTTGATCTTGAGAAGCAACCGGCAACATGTAGTATGTATATGCCCCATCATTTCCAGGAACACCAACGCCAAAACCACTAAAACTTCCATTCATCGGGTTAATATAACCGAATGTATCAGTATTTCCATCAACGCTTTTACCAATCATAGAGCGAACAATATTTTGAGTGGGATTAAATGGATTAGATTCATCTCCTTTCTTAATTGCGTTCATGTATTCGTCAAAATAACCAAATGGGATTGCATTGTTAGGCATCATTCCGCCAGATGAAAGAACAATTGCCCTGGTTGTTGAATTTCCACCACTAGTTCCGGTGTAAAAAACAACCTTGTCGGAAATTGGATACCTTTTGTTTGAATCCGCATACGCCCTATACTTATTTGCTGTTTGAGATGAAACGTAGAAAAGCGTTCCACCAAATGTTTGCCCCATACCAATATTAAGAGCTTTAACAAGTGATGCTAAAATAGCGTTAGATGAAATGATTGCAAGAGTTAAAAGAACAGGAAAAACAGCAACTGTAACAATTGATTTAAGCGCTTTTCTAACAATGTCTGCCTTTGAATTGTCTTTTCCACCAGTTGTTGCATACATCCATTCGTTTTTGATAATTGCATAAATTGTGAAGATTATGAGAAGAACAATTGAAACTCCAATCAAAGCCCTAAAAACTCTTTGCACTGTGTCATCATACAAAAATTTAAAAATCAAATCTGCATTTGTTGCGCCGGAAATAGTATATCTCGTGTTGTTTAGCCAGTAATCCAAACCAATGAGCTTTTGAACGAAGTATTGCAAAAAGTCAACAAAAGCTAAAAGCCATTTGCAGATAAAATACAAAACCTGTGTTATACCCTCAAGAATAATTGCACCAAGTGCCGCAAAAAACTGACCAATTCCAGTTCCAAAACCATTAATAAAGATAGTTCCCTTAAGAGCTCCCAAAAAATTTGTTAAACCTGAAAACATGTGTGATATAGACATACTTCCCTCACAATCAGCACCTTTAGTGTCTGCAATGATTCGCTTTTTAAAGCAAAACGCCAAATCATTACAAAATTCTCACTTAAAGTCACTTTTATTATTTAAATAATAATTAACTAAAGTTATTATAACACAATAGTTCATAATATGACAAATAATTGCACGCAAAAAACAACTTTTTTTATAAAAATTTTTACCAGCTAAAAAAATCACAAAAATAAATAAAAATTACAAAAAAAATAGATTCAAAATTCACTTAAAAATGGTCAGTTAATTTCATCGGTCTTTAGACAAAAAGTTCCTTGTTTTTACAACTTCAATTTTACCATAAAAAACGTATGTTTTCAATATTTTTACAAATTTTTATTTTTAACTATGTTAAAAATAATTTTTCAAAATTTAAAAATTACCAACATAAACAACCGGTGTGTTTTAAACGAAAAATTTAATAGTAAAAAACCATGTAAATTCACACAGGTTTTTTGTAATTTTATTTGGTTATTTTTTAATAATTTTTGATTAACAAAAAATAAAAATAACCCCAAAAATTTTCTTTAAAACTTGAGGTTATTTTCTTCCATTTTAGTTCAAAAATTTACAAATAAAAAACACCTCAAAACGAGGTGTTTTTATTCGGCAAATTAGCCAATTTGACTTGCATCTGTAGCGCCTGAAAGTGTGTTGAACAAGTTCTTAATCATTCCTGTGTTCAAAATGATGTAGATAACTGCAACGAAAACAACTGCAATTAAGAAACCAACAATAACATTGATGAGTTTACCTTTAGCTGTTTTCTTCTTTTCATCATCATCAGCTTTTGCATATTCAATACCAAGTCTGATACCATAGAACATACCGATAAGAACAAGTGCTGCAAGAAGAATAGGCATAACAATGTTAACAATTCTATAGAAAACTTCATATGCTTTGTTGGCTACATTGCTAATATCATTTGCTGCTAATAAATTTAAAACGTTCATAATTTTCTCCTTTTTAAAAAATTACTTAATCGACTATCTTGATATTACCATAACTTTTTGATTTTAGCAAACAAATTTAGGGGGTTTTTCAAAATTTTAAAAAAATAAAACTCGGAAGTTTTCCGAGTTTAAACACCATTGTTAATAAAACCAGCAATTGGCCCTCTAATTACATATAAAATTGCGAGTAAAACAATAACGCTAAACGCTCCAATTAAAAAATTTTTTAATGTTTTTTGAACATTTGCTTTTTCGGCCTCATCTTCTGCTTTTGCATACTTAACACCCAAAAACACACCATAAAATAAAGTCAAAAGAGCAACAACACCCATGGCGTATGGCCCAACAAGTGTCATGCCTTCATAAATTGGATTAACAACACTGTTTCCATCGCCCGCAGAAATAAGTGATATCAAACTTACTAAAAATTTAATCATAGTCTCACCTTTGTAACTTTATATTACCAAAAAAAAAGTTACTGTGCAACTAATTTAACAAAGGTGGCCAAAATAAATTTATTGAAATTTATCATACAATTGTTTTGACTTAAAAAAAGAATATGTTATAATTCAAACTAGATAAGTAAATATTATTATAGCGAGGAGTTTTTATGGCTGAAGAAAAAAATTTTTCTGAAAAAATTATCATGTTTTTTGTTGGAATAATTTTAATTGCAATTGGCTCATATGCAGGCGGTGTTGCACTTAATTATCTGCTGTCAAAACGTGTGGATTTAACATCAAAAACAACATTGACTTTTGCAATAATTTTATTTTTAGTTATTGTTCTATTTTTCATTTTAACAAGGTCAAATAGTGATGACAAAGTTAAACTCAACGGCAAAAAAAGCATGGAAAATCAACATTTTGCATCTCTTTCTGAACTTGACAAAAACTACAAACATTGTCTTTACACAAACCTTAAAAATTTATCAATTACAGGAATGCCTTTTAGGTTTGAGAGAAAACATGGAAACATAAAAATTCACTTCACTCCCCCATGTCATGTGTTAATTGTCGGTGCAACTGGTACTGGTAAAACTGCATGCTGGGTTGAACCAACCGTTCAAATTTTGTCAGAACTTAAAAATAGGCCATCTATGTTTATTACTGACCCAAAAGGTGAAATTTTTGCTCACCACAGTTTAAAACTTAGAAATCAAGGCTATAATGTTTTGCTTTTGGACCTCACAAATCCTTATGCAAGTAAGCGTTGGAATCCACTTGAAAATATTTACCTTCAATGGCAAAAACAACTTCACCTTGAAGAAGAAATTTTAAAACACACAAACGATCCAATTAAAAATTATCCAGATTTATTAAAAGCCGGCCAAATCAAGAGCAACGAATGGTATGAATTTGAAGGAAAAGCCTTCCCAACTCTTCGTGAAACGCTTGTTGAAGTTGATGTTGAAAAACAAAAAATTAGAGATGATTGTTTTGAAAGTTTGGGAGATATTGCAAGTGCAATTGTTCCTTCTGACCCGGATCCAAAAAACAAACAATGGACTGATGGTGCCCGTGACTACTTTCTTGCTTGCATGATTGCCATGCTTGAAGATAGCGAAAATGAGGCTCTTGGTATGACAAAAGATAAATTTTGCTTCTTTAATGCTTACAAAATTGCCATGAATAAAGATGACGATTTTGAGGTAGTTAAAAACTATTTTTCAGGTCGTGATCCACTTTCAAAAACAAAAGAGCTCTCAACAAACATCATTCAAACAAAAGCAACCGTCACCCGTGATGGCTACATGAGCTCACTCAACACAAACTTAACTCTTTTCTCAGATAACGGAATTTGTTTCCTTACTTCATCAAATGACATTCATTTCACTGAATTTGATGACAGACCAACCGCATTTTTCATGAAAATTCCCGATGAAAGAGCAACAAGATACAAACTTGCCAGTGTCTGCATAGGTCAGGCATACAAGGAATTTGTTCAAAAAGCCCGTGAAAATGAAAGAATAAATTCAGATCACATGGCTCACTTGCAACGCCCAGTATTTTACATCCTTGATGAGTTTGCAAACATGCCAAAAATTGAGGGTCTTAACAGGATTATAACAGTCGCAAGATCAAGATGGATTTATCTTAACATGGCAATCCAGTCATATTCTCAGCTAGACGATGTTTACGGCAAAGAAGTTGCCGAAGTTGTTCGCGGACAATGCCGTGCAACTCTGTTTTATGGAACACCAGACCTTAAAACTCGTGAGGAATTTTCAAAAGAACTTGGAAACCACACAATTGAAACAGAAAGTAAAACTAAAAATGAAGGAAGTGGAAAAGAAAAAGGAACATCTTCAATTTCAACATCACTTCAGCAAGTTCCACTCATTTACCCTTCAGAACTTGATAAAATTCCACTTGGTCAAAACATCACCAACAACTTCCAACAATATCCTTGCAAATCAATTGTAACACCTTATTTTAAGTGCACTGATATTTATAAAATTGGTTCAATTCCAGAAGAGTTCATTCCTGGAAGAACATTCAAAGATAGCGAAGTTTATTACGACATTAGAAAGAGAAACAGCATTGTTTTAAGTTCAGATGATTTTTCAGATTAATTGAAGAGGATTTTATGAAAAAAATTAGTAAATTTTTTATCATTGCATTATCATTTGTTTTATGTGCAAGTTTGCTCGCACTGGGGTTGTCACATGCAAAAAAGGCTTCCGCTGCTCCAGCAAACCAAATTTTTAATTATATTTCGTTAAGTGAACAAGGAAAGAAAATTGAAGCAAACAATTTCCTAACTGTAAATGACGAATCTGTTTTGTTCACAAACAGTTCTGTTACAATTAAATTTCAACCATTCACAACTCACTATTTGCTTGACGCTCCCCTCTCTGAATACGAAAATGATTATTACATAACATACACGAGCGTAACAATTGAAAAAAATTTAGAAACTGAAACCTATCCACTGTATGCGTCATTTAATGGCATTACTTACTATTTCACATATGACACAGTAACTGAGGTTATCACATTAAACACTTTAATTGGAAATAGACCTGTTCGATTTCTTTCGTCAAATGAAACCACTGGAATTGTTTCAGTAAGTGAAAATGCCGAGCACTCCATTTTGACCGTAAAATCAGTTGAAACAATGACTCCAAAATTTAACACAAATTCAGTTCATTTTGGTTTAGTTTCACCGGTGAATGATGGATTTACAATAAAAAAACCTGACATTAATTTTGCCAACGGAACAAATCCTGTTGTTTACTTTAACACATATGAAACTGGAAATCCTCGCCTTCCAATGATTCAAAGGGAGCAGACATTTTCAAAAATGAAAATTGATTTCCCTCATGAGATAAATTTAACCTACACTGAAAGTAATCCACTTTATTTCAATATAAATTACAATGGATTCATTTACAACTTTAAACTCTACACAAAAACCTTATCTGGAATTAACTGTTTGTTTTTAGATGAAAATAGAGATTCAAATGCCAAAAAATTTGTAACTGACAGCACCACATATGCTGCAACAGAAGATCTTTCAGTTATCTTCTCAGAAACTGGAAGATACTCATTTGAAATTTATGATTCAACGTATCTTTGTGGAACAAACAATTCAAACTACTATGCAACTTCATTCTATATCTTAGCTGGTGAAAATTCCGACTATCAAAACATCTACATGATTGCCGAAACATTAAATGATGACGGAACACCAATTGAATATATTGTAAGCACAGCAACTGGAGATTCTGCATCAACCGAAACAGACAATGCAGTAACTCTAAACAACAATGTAAAACTTAAAATTAAAAATCTTAAACAACTTGGAGAAAATCTTGAAAATGTAATTGAAAAAGTTGAAGTTACTTCTGTTGAATTTGGTGCAAGCGGAAACATTCCACACACGAAAATATACTCCCCTGCTGAACTACTTAATCTTTCTGAAAATAGTGACGATGTTGAATTTACTTTTTCAGACGATAACTACTATTTAATCACAGTATTTGAAAAAGGCACAAACAATAAAAAAAGTTACAACTTTTCAATCATAAAAAAAGTTAAAGCATCTTATAAAGTTAATGGTCAAAGCTACATTGCATCAATCCCATTTCAAATTGAAGAAAAGAACTACACGCTTGAAATCAATGCAACACTTAAATTTAAAGTTCAAATTGGTTCATCTTCTGAACTAGATAGAACCACAAACAGAACTTACTATAACAACTTCAAAATTAGGTATGGCGTTCAAGAAGTTTCGTTAACTTCCGTCGGAACTGGAACAGATGAAACTGGCGACTTTTTAGCCGTTAAATGCCAAGGCGTTGGGCTTATTAATGTTGTGGTTGAATTTAATGGAAACATAACAAATTACCAAATAAATTCTGGTGAAAATGTAATTTTAAGAGAATATGGAACCTACAATATAACAATGACCGACTCAATGGGAACCACGGACACAAAAACATTTTCACTATCAAAACAACTAAACACTTCAGCTTATTTGTTGATTGGTCTTTCAGCCGTTGTTGTGCTTGTTATTGCCCTATTTATAATAATTGCCAGATCAAAAGTTAAAACAAGATAAGAGTTCAAATTTGAACTCTTTTTTTTTGCACTAAAAAATTTAAATTACCCAAAATTCACCACCAATTTCATTTTTTAGCATATACTTTAATATGGAAAAAGAGTATATTTTATTTATAGACAGTGGGGTTGGCGGGCTGTCTACACTAGCAGAAATTTATCAAAGGCTTGATGAAAATTACATATATTTTGCTGATAATAAAAACCATCCTTACGGCAACAAAAGTCCAGAAAAACTTTGTGAAATTTTAACGAAAATAATAACAGATGTAAAATGTCATTACAAGTTAAAAATGGTTGTATTGGCTTGCAATACTGCAACAACATCTGTAATAGATTCTCTTCGTGAAAAATTTCCTGAAACTGCGTTTATTGGCACAGAACCAGCAATTAAACTTGCCGAAAATTTAGGATATAAGCGCATACTGGTTTTAGTTACAAAATTAACTTCATGCCAACCTAAATTTAAAAATTTGGTTGAAAACACAAAAAAAATTGGCACAATTGTAAAAGTTTTGGTTGTTGATAAATTTGCTTCAAACATTGAAAGAAATTTAATTGAAAATTCTTTTCTTTCCAATTTTCGCGTGCTTAAAAATTTATACACAATTAAACTGAACTCAAAAAATATTGATTCAGTGGTTTTAGGTTGCACTCATTATTGTCATGAGAAAAAAAGAATAGAAAATTTAACCGGCAAAACTGTGCTTGACGGTAATTTTGGCGTGTTTAAACGCGTTTTAACTTTAGATAAACAATTTGCTTTATCTAAAAGTTTTCCTGTTTTTATGCTTTCAAATTCGTCAAAATTCACCAAACAAAAATATGTAAAAATATTTAACCAAATACTTGCAAATAAATAAAATGTATGTTAAAATTGGTGCTAGATATTGAAAAGGAGCAAATAAATTTATGCCTATTATTAAATCAGCAAAGAAAAGACAGGAAGTTGCACTTAGAGACAATGCTAGAAACAAAAGCGAAAGAAGTGCTCTTGCCACCGCTATAAAGAAGTTCAATAAAGCAATTGCAGATAAAGATGTAGAACTTGCAAAAAAACTCCTTCCTGAAACATTCTCAAAAATTGATGAGGAAGTTACAAAAGGTGTTATTCATAAAAACAAAGCAAATAACAAAAAAGCAAGTCTTTCAATTGAACTTACAAAACTTGAAAATGAATTAAAAAAATAAAAATTAGGTATAAGCCTAATTTTTTATTTTTCATCAAAACTAAAATCGACAATTTTTGCAAAAAACAAAAACCACGAATTTCGTGGTTTTTTATTTTTACAATTTAATTTAGTTTTCGCTTCCGTCTCCAAGTTGTCCAGGTTTATTTTCTTTAACTAGTCCACTAAACTCATCAAGGTCAATTTTAATAATTCTATCTGGATGACATATTTCTCCGTTTACCAACCCCACAAGTAAGTCAAAATCTGTTTTGATGTAGTAATCTAAATTATGATTATTTTTAGGATCTGTTACATATCTATCTATATTTGATTTAAGATTTTCAGAAAGTTGTATTTTTTCTTCTTCTGTAATTGGAGCAAACCTAGCATCTAAAGCAGCTTTCATTTCTGGTGTTTGAATTAACTTTAAAATAATCGCCAAACCTTTTTTGTTAAGAAATGCCTCATGATAAAATCCACTAAAATAATCCCTAACTTTTTCACCGGCTATGCTGGCCTTACCAACAAATCCAAAAACACTGCGATCTTTAATACAAGCTCCATCTTCAATAGTGGAAAGTGGTGTTCCATAAGCAAGCCCAAAATATCTTTCACCATCTTCTAAAACTTTGTCAATACAGTTTGCTTCATTATAATCTTCAGCACCTGTAATATATGGAACATCATTTTCATCCAACTTGATTTCGGTTGTAAAACAAAGTTTTTCACTACCTACATCCACACCAAGTGAGTATGTTCCATCTTTTTTCCTAATCAATTTAACACTCTCAGTATTCCAACGATCGCTTGTCCTAACAATGCCATTCCCAGTATCGATTTCTTGAAAATCCCTAAAACTCATCAAATGTTCTAAATCAAATCCCTTTAAATATGCCATATTATTCTCCCTCCCTTTCTTGTGCATATTTTACCATGTTTTTAGCATAAAATCAATACCAAACGCATTTATTTTTCGCCTTTTTTCTTCTTTTCTGGCTTGATCATTTTGTCTTTCTTTATGTCCATTGCAACAACTTGGCTAACAGCCTTTGCAACTTGTTCGTTTGCTTCAGGTTCACCAATGTTTTCAGTAATTTTAACTACTGATGACAAAAATTCAACTTCAACATTTGCGTAATATGATTTTACTGAAAGCTTATAGTGGATAATCATAGAAACAATAATCAAAACAATAAAGCCACATGCCGTAAGCAAATAAACAAGTTTCTTGTTTGTAAAAAATGCATTAAATGCACTCATTGATTTTGCAGCACCATCAAAAGTTGAAGCAAAATTAGAATCACTCAAAACTTGAATAATTGAGTTGTAGGTTAAAATTAAATTGTCTTTAACTGCATTATTTCCATATTTTTCTTTTATGTAAGTCAAATTGTCATTTTCTGTGTAACAAATTGTCTTTTGCCCAGCAAACTCACTCCTTCCAATAACAATTCCATCAGAATAATCTCCAGCAAAAAAGCTGATTGTTGAAATTCCCTTCTTTTTGAATGAATAATTATCTGAAATCATTGCAATATGATAATATCCAAGTCCAAGTTCATCACCATCTGTTAAAACTTTATTTAAATGAACAAGCTCAACTTCTCTAACTCCAAGCGTTGCATCGGACAGCGTTTTGGAAACAAAATTTGACGCATTTGTTTTTATTTCATCCATATAAAAATACAGATTCTTTCCCACCGCAACACTATCCAAGTTAATCATACACAAAATATTTTCTCTTTCTTCAGCACTGATTCCCTGAACATAAAACTCTGATCCGGCATTATTTGATTCACCAGCACCAAAGAAAACAATTTCAACATTAAATTTAAGATTGTATGTTGAAAGATTTTTTGCAATTGCCAAAAGCGTAGCAACACTTCCCGCACTTCCAGCAATTGATTGACTTGCAACAAACTTATTGGTGTCTAAATTGCCAAAAGCTTCATTAACTTTATAGGCAATTGCATCATAATGACATCCAATAATCACCCACTTGTTTGAATTTGAAACTTTGTAATCAAAAATAATATTTTGCGACTGTTTGTAAGCGCCATCAAATGCCGACTTAAAATTAAATTCTTGAACACCATCAGCAATATAATTATTTGATTTTGGGGTTAATGTTGTTCCGCTTAAATAATTTTTAATGTAGTTTGCAGCATTTTTTTCACCATCACTTCCAGGGGCTCTTTCTGTGAAGGCGGCAAATCCCAAAGCGGCATCAATATCACTTGAAACAGTAACCTCACTAACTGCAGCGCTTGCAACTGAAATTTCACTGCCAGAAAAACCAATAAAACACAAAACCATGGCAATGACAACACAAATAAATTTTAAAAACTTCTTCATATTACACCACCATCCATAATTGTAAAATAAATGTTATCACTTCGTAAATAAAAAGCGGATACACAAAACTTTTGTAAACAAAATGACCAATAATTGGATCACTATAATGTTTTGCTAAATGTTTAGCATAAAGAATAACAACTAAAAGAGTTATCAAAATTTCAAATAACAGTGCATAGGTATACAAAAATGCATATAAAAAGCATAAATTATATAAAATTCCTAAAAACATATTTCTATAAAACATGAAAACTCTTGATTCAACTTTAAATTTATCATGTGGAACAACAAAAAAGTATACTTTTCGTGTTAAAATTAGTTGATAAACGAAAAATAAAAGTTCAAAAATTGCTGTGTCAACCACCGCTCCAATAACAACTCTTGAAACAATAAAAGTCATATTTGGGTTTGAAAAATCAAACAAATTTCCATATCCAATAAAAAAGTCACCCAACTGATTTATTGTTGGATACAAATTTAACCATAAAAACGACACAAACAAAAGCAATATATAAAATATTGGACTAGATCCTCGTTTTACATTAACATTAGCGTTATTCATTTTTTCCTCTTAAATTTAGTATATTAGTTGCTGCAAGTTTTATTGCAATATTTTCTTTAATTTCTCCAGCTTTAATTTTATAGTCCAAATCACCAAGCATATCAACAATAATTTTCAGCGTTTTTGGTGAAAATGCCTTAACTTGATTTCCAAGCATTTTGATTGCATATTCTTTAATCCCTAAAAGTTCTGCAAGTTCTTGATTTGTTTTTTCTCTATTTATGGCTGCAAACAAAACTCTTCTATAATTATTATATAGTGGCGACAAAATCATAAATGCTGAGCCTGGCTTAAACATAAAACTATCAATAAGTTTAAACGCATTAACCGCATCCCCTTTTGCCAAAAACTCAGCAAGTTCAAACACTTTAAAATCATTATCTTGAACCACAAATTCTTCAACAATTTCACTGGTCAGTTGTTTTGAATCCGCAACATATGCTGAAAGTTTTTCAAGTTCACTCACAATTTTTGTCATGTCAAATGATGAAAACATAATAAGTTTATCAATGGCGTCTTCGCTTGCCATAATTTCATTTTTTGCAAGATTGTTTTTAATATACATTTTAATATGAGCCGCATCAAGTTTTGAACAATCAACAACTTCAAGCCCCTTCATTCCATTAAAAAATTCACTTCCACTCAAATTAAAAAAAACCAAAATTGTTGAATTTAGCGGAGCTGAAAGATAATTTTGAATTCTGTTGAATTCTTCTTCATTTTTTTTAGGGTTAAAATCTTTAACAACAACCAATCTAAATTCATCACCAAATGGATAAATGTTTGCCGCCTCAACAATTTCTTTGGCACTAACCCCATCTCCTGAAATTGAAACAGAGTTCATATCTTTAATTTGAATTGAAATTGAATCTTCAATTTTTGAAAGCGCATCATAACAAAGGAACCTGTCGTCCCCAGTAATCAAATATGCATTTTTATGTCCAGATTTTAAAGAATTTTTTAATTCAACATATTTCATTGTTTTTCTTCCTAAATATGATTATAGCAAACTAGTGGCAAATTGTCTAGTCAATAATTAAATTGGAAACAGCGCAAAAACCGTTGAAACCAAAAACATTGCCACTAAAATTCTTACCTTTTTATATTTTTCAATAAAAATATAATCACTAGCAAAAAGCATTAAAAACTTAAATAACAAATCTTGAATAATAAGTGTTCCTTCAACATTAAATTCGGGAATCAAACTAACCATCGCCATGTTAAAATTTATTCCCAATTCAAAAATCATTCCTGAAAATTTTAGAATAAATGCTAGAAATGGGAATATTGCAGTCAAAACAAATGCAACAATAAAAACAATAAATCCAAAACTTATAATTGGAACAGTAATTAAGTTTGAAAAAATTGAAATAATTGAAAATGAATTAAAAAGATAAGCATTAGTAACAATAATTCCAATTTGAACACCCATTGTTAAAGACAAAGTTTTTGCGATTGGGCGATATAAAAACTTATTTAAAACTCTTGTAAGTGGCTGAAATAAAAACATAATTGCAAGAACTGATGAAAAACTTAAGATAAATGAAGCATTAAAAAGTTTAAGAGGATTTAAAATCAATGCAAATGTTCCAACTAAACCAAGAGCACTAAATCTATCATAAGCCTTTCCACGGAGTTTTGAATAAAGCATCATCAGAGTCATAACACTTGCTCTAACAACTGAAATTGAAAAATTGCAAATATAACAGTAAAAACCTAAAATAGCTGCAATCAAAATTAAGTTCACAACTTTTGGTGATTTTAATTTTCTCAAAATAAAGTTTAAAATTAACATAATGATTGAAACATGAAAGCCACTAACCGCAAGTAAATGTGCAACACCAGCCGCTCTCATGGTGCTGATGGTTGCATCATTCAAATAAGTTGTATCACCAAACAACATTGAATAGCCAACTTCACCATTTTTAATGTTAAGTTTTTCAATAAGATTCCACGATTCATTTTTAACTTTTTCACGAAGCGTAATTTTGGTTGAATTTAAAATTTCAAAGTTTGATGCACTAACATATCCCGTCATAACAACATCACGCCCAAGCAAATTAAGTGCAGTTGAATCATATGAAATTTCATATGTTTTTAATTTAGTGGTGGCTATAACAAATCTGCCAATTTGAGAGTCAGAAATATTTTCAGCGTATCCACTTACATAAAGTGTAACATTTCCGCTTATTTCTCTTTCAGTTCCGTTAACAATAATCCTGTTTGAATCAAGATTTAGTGCAAAATTCCCAGATGAGGTTTTTGTTGGCAAACTCACAATCCTTCCAATAACAGTAACTGTTTCATCATCATAGACTCTGTTTGTTTCAAGTTTAACTTGCCTAGTAAAAACATTTAAAAATGATAGCCCAGCCACAACAAAACAGAAAAACAAATAAACAAGTCTTGCCTTTGATTTAATGATCCCCAAAATCAATAAAACAGCAGAAACTATAAACAAAGATGAAAAAGAAATAATTAAAAATATTTTGCTCCAAGAAAATGATATTGCCACTGCGCATGCTGCAATAGCAATCAAAAAGGTGATAACAAAAAATCTAAAATTAAAAATCTTATTCATTTGTAATTTGTTTAAATTGTATTTTAACTTGTTAAATTTTATTATTTATACATTTTAAATTGTTTTTTTATCTAAAATGAAAACTAATTAAACAACATTTGTTAGCTTATAAAATAAGTATAAAAAATAAAACTAAAATTTTCAACTCCTTTTTAACTAAAATAAAAAAACAATAAAAAAATATTGCAAATCAAATGAATTTGTGTTACAATGCTCATGTTAAATTCCATATGGCATCATAGTCTAAAGGTCAGGACGCACGCCTCTCACGCGTGAGATCAGGGTTCGATTCCCTGTGGTGCTACCAATAAAAAAGACACTCTTATTTGAGTGTCTTTTAATTTTCATCATCAACATCAAGATAAATTTTGTGCTTTTGAGTTTTGTCTTGTTCCTTTTTAATAAACTCATCGCGTGAAATGTTATTAATTTTTCTTTTTTCTTTCCCAAGTCCAACTTGTTCTTCATGAAATTGCTCACGCTTACTAATTTCATTTTCAACATCTTCCATAATAACAGAAATTGCAGCAGAGTGTTTTGAATATTTTTTAGTTACCTTTTTCAATTTTTTCTCACCCCAAAAAGAATATGGGTCAAGACCTTCGTCATACAAAGTTTTAACTTCCTTTGCCCACTCATCAACAATTTCGTTATTTTCCTTTTCTAAATCATTCAAAAGTTGTTCAAGATTTTCATCAGTAAATTCAGAAAAATTTGTTATGTCCATATATTCTTCATAAATCATATTAACCTCTAATCAAACTGTTTGAAAGTTCTTCAATTTTAACAAGTTTATTTGCAAATCTTTTATCTTTCCCAAGCTCAGCTTTCAGCGTTAGCAAAAATGCATAAAAATAATTTTGCTGTCTCTCACTAACAGCATAAATATAAGTTGAAATAACTGCGATAATATTTTCTTTTTCCATTGAACATTTTTTAAGTTTTGAACAAGTTTTAACTTCTTTAAGCAAATCAAGCAAAAGTGCTTCAAGTGTTTTAAATTTGGTTTCATCAGCTGTTTCAATTGGCGCAGTAATATCCTTTTCGTGACTATAACCCAAAAATTCTAGCATCAATCTTTTAAATTCTAAAATAACTTCCAAACAGAAATTTTCATATGGAGACTGTTTTGGATTTGCTGAAAAATATTTATCTAAAATGTAAGTAATTTCCAAGTTACCATCATCAATATTATTTAAAAGACAAAAAATAAATGACACTCGTTTTGAGGCCGTGTTTGGAAGTTTTAAACTCGTTCCTTGTGTTGCCCTATTCCATTCTTCAACAAAATCAAAGTTAATCATACATTCCGCAATAACATTATAAACACTTTTTGATTTTGCAATTGAAAGAAGAATATCTGAAATTTTTCTGTCAACCATAATATACTTTGATGCAAGCATATCGTCAACACTTCTAATAAATTCGTTAATTTCATTTTCTTTTGTCATACTCTCACCTAAACTTATAATACCACACTTTATTTTGTTTAACAAACAAAATAAATTATTATCATTTTGATTTTTTTTAAAAAAATTTAGTTCAAATATTTTCTTTTTGTTAAAATTATGTTATTATTAGACAAGAGGTTGATAATGAGTTTATGGAAACAACAACTTTAAAGCTAATTTTACTTTATGCACTCGACCAAATGGAGATTCCCGTAACAAAGGATACTCTTAATGATATGTGCTGCAGTCAAAACAATTGGCTAACATATATGACACTTGCAGAAATTTTACCAGAACTTGTTTCAGCAAGGTTCATTGCAATGTACACAAGTGGCGGAACCGAATATTATAAAATCACCCAAGAGGGCCGCGATTGCTTAAATTATTTTTTCATAAAAATTCCAACATCAATAAGAAATGACATTGGAAATTTTATTAAGAAAAACAGACAGTCATATAAGCGCAAACAAGAATATTTTAAAGACTATCACAAAAATAAAGATGGTTCGTATACTGTAAATTTAAGAATAACTGATCCAACCTGCTCAAAACTTGAAATTAAACTCAATGTTGCAAACCGCGGCGAAGCAATAACCGCTTTTAACAAATGGAACGAAAGTGCTGGTGAAGTTTATTCTGCAATTTACAAAATTTTAATTGACGGAGAATAAAATGGAAAACTTTAAAACTAGTGGCGTGTGTTCAAGAAACATTCAATTTGAAGTTGAAAATAATATCGTTAAAAATGTGTTTTTTGATGGCGGTTGTCCAGGAAACACAATTGGCGTAGCAAAACTTGTTCAAGGCAAAACCGTTGATGAAGTTATTTCCACTTTAAAGGGAATTGATTGCAGGAATCGTGGAACATCTTGTCCAGATCAACTTGCAAAGGCGCTTGAACAATATAAAAATGCAAAATAAAAAGATGTGAAAGTTCACATCTTTTTATTTTATTCAGGTTTTTTCATTCCAAAGAATGTTGCTTCTTTTGTTGAATCTTCTGAAATTGTTATATCAGCAGTATAAACATAAACATTACCAGTTTCTTTTGCTGATGAATCAAGCTCTTTAACAAGGAAGTATAAGTTATTACCAACAACTTCTGGAACAATGAGTCCAGTTGGTTCATTAACTGTTGATGTTGAAAGTTTAACTGGTTGTGAATGTGTTGAAACTGTTGTTGCTCCATCATGAGTTCTTTCAATTTCAAGTTTGTAAGCAACACTGTCAGCGATATAAATTAAATATTTAACCGAATCAACAACATTGTTTTCTTCATCAACTGTTTCACTTAAAGTTGTAAGGGTAATTAAATTAAATTTTTCATATGTTCCAATTTTGTTAATTGGGTTTTCTTCAAGTTCTGTTCCATTAATCCATTTCCAAAGTGAAACAAACCCTGTTGATTTGTCATAACTCAAAATAATAATGTTTCCATCGCTTGCTTCAAGAAATGCAACATTTTCATATGAAATATAAGAAATTGTGTTTTCAATATTTGTTTTTAATGTTTCCCCGCTTGCACCAGTCATTGCAGTGGCATAAATTTTGTCACTTGCTGAATAAATAAGTTTTCCATTTCTAATTGAAAGAAGTGAAATGGTTAAACCATTATCAGCAATTTTCTCTGGCTTATTTTCAATAATTCCAGTTCTGTAAACCACATTACCATTTTGATTTGCATCATAAGTTTGGTGAGAAAGTGTATAGTAAACATATGAGTCTGCATTTTTAACTGCGGCATCTTGAACAGTTTTTTCACTTAAAAGACTTGTTTGAACATCAGTTAAAACATAGTTTGTTGAAACATTTGAATCAAGTTTCAAACTTGTAATAGTTTGAGCTGTTTTTTCATAAACAACCAAGTAAAGATGTTCACCAATTACATAATATTGATAACTTATGCTTTCGCTCTCTGAATTTTGTGAAGTTGTGAAAAGCGTATCTTTTCTTTTGTTAACCAAATCATATCTCATAAATTTGGTCTTATAATACAAAACTTTTCCAAGATAGTTAATTTCAGTTCCTGGAGTTGTAAAATACATGTAATCACCAAAAAAGTAAAGTGAACCATTATCAAATCCAACTAAATCATCAACAACAATTTCATAAGTTTCTTCATTTGGTTTTCCATCTTCAAGTTTAACTCTTGCAATTGCGCCAACTGTGTTTCCTGTTGAATTTGTTCCATCGTTAGAAACTGTTCCGTTAATAAAATACAAATATCCATCATAAATGGTTGTAATTCCACCATTGGTTGTAACTCCATTGCTTGTTTCAACCTTTGATGTATCAACAGTAACTGCTGAAACACTTTTTCCACATGCAACAAGTGAAACTGCACAAATCATAACGAGTGCAAATGAAATAATTCCCTTAATTAATTTTTTCATAAATTCTCCTAGCAAATGATTATCATAAAATAATTATAAATTTTGAATGGTTTTTGTCAAGATGTTTTAAGCCTCGCGGCGCTGAATTCATCAATAATTAAACATTTTTGTCATAAAGTTTGTTATATAATTTTTCAAAATCTAAAATTGAAAGTTCTTCTGCTCTTGTGTTCGCATTGAAACCAATTTCACATAATTTAGTTTCAATTTCACTTTTTGAATGTTTTTCACTTTCAAGGTTTGTTGAAAGTTTTTTTCTTCTCATTGAAAACGCTTTTTTTACAAATGAAATTAATTCGTTTGGATTTTTATAAAAATCCCCATCAAATTTATCAAGTTTAATTACTGCCGAATCAACATTTGGAACTGGATAAAACATTTTTCGGTTAACTCTAATTAGTTTTTGTGTTTTTGCAAACATTTGGCAAATTACTGTAAGAACCCCATAATCCTTTGTTCTTGGCCTGGAAATAATTCTATCAGCAACTTCTTCTTGAACCATAACACTCATACTTGTTAAATTTTTATTTTGCAAAAATCTTGTAATTATTGGAGAAGTGATGTAGTATGGCAAATTTGCAACAAGCTTAAATTTTTCACCAATAAGCGCATCAAGTTCATCATCTTCAACTTTCATAATATCTTTGAAAATAAGTTCAACATTAGTTCCATTAAAACGCTCTTTTAAAAAATCAATTAATTCTCTGTCAATTTCAAAAGCAATAACGCGTCTTGCATGTCGTGACAAAACCTCGGTTAAAGCTCCTTTCCCAACACCAATTTCAACAACTGTGTCATCACTTTCAACACCGGCCTTTTCAACAATTTCTTCAAGCAAATTTTTATCTGTTAAAAAGTTTTGACCAAATTTCTTTTTAAATTCAAAATTCCCCATTACTAATCCTTAATTCCATAAAATTTTTTTGCGTTTTTTGTTGTAATTTTTTCAAGCTCTTCATAACTTATTCCAATTTCTTTTGAAATAAAATCTAAAACATACCTTACATTTGCAGGTTCATTTGGCTTTCCACGAACAACTTGAGGCGAAAGATATGGTGAATCAGTTTCAACCAAAATTCTATCTAGTGGAAGACTTTTCAAAAAAGCTTTGTCACTTTTTTTATATGTAATGTTTCCAGATAAACTAATAAACATTCCCAAATCTAAAAACTTTTGAAACCATTCACTTCCCTCACTGTAACAGTGCATGAGACCAGAATGATTAATTAAATTTTTATGTTCAAATAAAATATCATAAAGCTCATCAACTGCGGCCCTGCAATGAATGCAAAATGGAAGATTAAGTTTGTTGGCAATTTCAAGTTGTTTAACAAAAATTTCCTTCTGTTTTTTCTTGTCAAACTTTTCACCGTGATAATCTAAACCAATTTCACCAATTGCCACAACCTTTTCATCTTTTGCAAGCTCTTCAATTTTTTGTAAGTCCTCATCAGTAACGCCATCTGAATATTCCGGATAAATCCCAACAACTTGATAAATGTTTTTATATTTTTTTGCAAGAGCAAGCCCTCTTGTTGAATCGTCAATAGTCGTTCCAATGTTAACAATTGCTTCAAGATTATTATTTGCCATTGTTGAAATAACTTTTTCAGTATCAACACTAAGGAGATGAGCATGTGTATCAATCATATAAACCTCATATTTCATTAAATTTAATCATAATCTTTACTATGAATAAAATTTGGACATTTTTATTTTTAATTAGCATTGTTTGCCTTTGTTTTTTTGATCCATCAAGTGTTTTGTCTGGTTTAATTTCAGCATCAAACAGCGCCGTTAAACTTTCTTTTGAACTTTTAGCAATCTATGCAATTTGGATTGGCCTTTTTTCAATTTTAAACGAGTGTGGCCTTTCACAAAAACTTTCTAAACTTCTATCACCAATTATAAACAAAATCTTTGGCAAAAACAACCTTTCAGATGAAAGTCGTAAATTCATTTCAATGAACATTTCAGCAAATATGCTTGGAATGAGTTCTGCCGCCACACCCCTTGGAATCAAAGCAATTGAATCAATGCAAAAAGACAACCCAAACAAAAAAACTGCGTCCTTTCCAATGATCATGTTAGTTGCCATTAGTTGTTCAAGCGTGCAACTGCTTCCCACTTCAATAATTGGAATGCTTGAAAGCGCAGGAAGTGCCAACCCCACTGGAATCATTTTACCATCAATTTTATGTTCAATTTGCTCAACATTTATAACAATTCTCTTGGTTTATGTTTTTCGCTTGATCTTTGACAAAAGGAGAACAAAACATAAATGAATTTTGCAGTATTTATAATTCCAATTTTTATTATCGTAGTGTTAATTTACGCATCAATTAAACGCGTAAATTCATATGAATGCTTCGTTTCAGGTGCAAAACAATCAGTTGATCTTATAATCAACACTTTTCCATATTTAGTGGCAATTTTTGCCGTGGTTGAGCTTCTTTCAATAAGTGGAATTTCTGCTTGGCTTTCATCATTCATTTCTCCAGTGTTCACATTTTTAGGGATTCCAGCAGAACTTGTTGAATTTCTAATTCTTCGCCCATTCACTGGTTCTGGTTCAATTGCCATGCTTTCATCAATTTTTGCAAAGTATGGCGCAGATAGTTTAATTGCAAAGTGTGCATGCGTCATCATGAGTTGCACAGAAACAACTTTTTATGTTGTTGCTGTTTACTTTTCAACAACTAGAATAAAAAAACTGAGATACACAATCCCAGTTTGCCTTTTAAGTGCTTTTATTGGTGCAATAATTGCCTGCCTTTTTTGCAGAATTTTCTTTTTATGACTTTCTGCAATAAATTTGCTTTAATTCTTCAGTTTCAGTTCCATCATCATTATTCAAAATTAGTGGAAAACCAAATTTCAATCCCTTCTTTGCACCTTTTTTAGCTTCAATTAAAACCAAATTTGGTTCTTTGTTTACCTTTGGATAAACAAGGCGTAAAACCTTTGGTTCAAGGCGTTTTTGGCGAAGTGTTGAAATTATATCAACAAGCCTATCAGCTCTGTGAACCATGAATAATTTTCCACCAAATTTAAGCAAGTTGAATGCCTCATCTGCAATTTCAAAAAGTTTTATCGTTTTTTCATGCATTGCAATTGAAATTTCATCATTTTCACTTGAAAGTCCACTTTCAATGTATGGTGGATTAACTGTAACAACATCTGCAACTTCTCGTCCAATAACTTCATGAGCATTTTTTAAATCCATATTAAGCACTTCAATATTTTTTAATTTGTTAAGTTTAACTGAACGAGAGCTCATTTCTGCAAGCCCTTCTTGAAGTTCAACAGCAAATTGTTTTTTCACATTATTTTTGCAAGCAAAAAGAATGGCAACAACTCCGCTACCACTGCAAAGGTCAACGCATAAATCCGTTGGCTTTGCTTTTGCAAAATTTGCAAGCAAAACTGAATCAGTGGAAAACTTGTAACCATTCTTATTTTGAATTATCTTTAAGCCTTTAAATTCAAGGTCGTCAAGACTTTCATTTTCTTTTAAAAAATTATTCACTTGCAGGTGCACCTACAGGACAAACAGCTGCACATGTTCCGCATGAAATACATGTTTCTTCATTGATAACTGCCTTTCCATCATCATTCATTGTGATTGCACCAACTGGGCAAGCCCCCATGCATGCTCCACATCCAATACATTTATCTGCATCAATTTTATATGCCATAATAAATCTCCTTTATTAGTTTACTTTTTTATTATAATGCTATTTTAAAAAAAATTCAACATTATTTTCTATGGTTTTTATTATGATTAAATCTAAATTTTTTATTGAAATGTTTTTTGTTTTCACCATCATTAGAACCAGTTTTGTTTTTATCTGGCAAACCAAGCGTCATCTCTTCGCCCGCATTTAAATTTTTTAAATCTTTATCTGTATTGATTTGGGCTGGCTTCATTTCAAATTTATCTGTTTTTTCATTGAGCTTTTCATTTACTTTTTTCTCAAAATCACGCTGTTTTTCTTGATTTTCCACTTCTTTTTGCTTCTTTATTGCGGAAAAATCAACTTTTTTATCGCCAAACTCAATTTCATCAAGTGCAAAATCTTCCACAACAAATGTATCGCCTTGAGAAAGCCTTTTAATTGAAACTCTTTCACGAAGAATATCATTGTAAACAACTGTTCCTTCACCATTAACACTTTTTGCTGTGCTTCCAACCTTAGGCATTTTTTTCAAAACTTCTTCATACATATCAGACTCATATCCAAGACAGCACATAAGTCTTCCACAAATTCCATTGATTTTTGTTGGAGAAAGTGACAACCCCTGAACTTTTGCCATTTTAACAGTAACATGATTAAAATCATCCAAAAATCTTGAGCAGCAACATGGTTGACCGCATGGCCCAACTCCACCACAAACCTTAACTTCATCTCTTTGTCCAATTTGCTTAAGTTCAATTCTAATTTTAAGCATTGATGCAAGTTCTTTTAAAAATTGTCTAAAATCAACCCTTTCTTCACTTGAAAATGTAATGACAATTTTAGAATCATCCAAACTATACTCTGCATCAACAAACTTCATCATAAGGCCAAGTTCAAGAGATTTTTTCTTCATCTCAGGAAGTTGTTTTCGGCTTTTTTGTTTAAGTTCATTAAATTTTTTTAAATCACTTTCAGTCGCCCTTCTTAAAATTTTAACAAAATCTTGAGTTCTGTTATCTTCAAGTTCAAGTCCAACTCGTGCAACTGTGCAAATGGTTTGAAACTCGTCAAACTGAACAACAACTTTTTCACCTTTTTGCAAGTTCAATGTATCAATAAAAAAATATAAATCTTTATCAGCATCTCGTTTTACAGCAATGATCTTTTGCATTTAACTTTTACCTCCGCAAGTTTAAATAAAATACTATCAACAACAATCACTTCGTTTGCATTTGCATACAATTCTTTTTTAAGTTTATTGCATTCATCAGTAAGAATCGTTACACCAGCAAGTGACAATGTGGTTGCAATAAGTTTAAGTTTTGGAAGAATATTTTTAAGATTAACACACTCCTCTTTTCCTGCTAAAATCAAATTTAAATCGCGAAAAATTAGGAGTAAAATATCCAAAAATTCATTTTTATCAACATTTTTTGCAGTAAATTTATTTGAAAAATTCAAAACATCTTTGCTTCCATTGATTTGCCCAACACACGCAACAACGTTTTCAAAAAAGTCTAAAAATCCTTTTTCTTTTGCAAGTTTTTCTGCAAAAAGTCCATTTCCATTTGAAAGGTTTGCGCACACTTCTGCATTAACAAATTCAGTTCCTGAGTTTGTTAAAAGTTTAATCAAATCATCAACTTGAAGTTCGTCTAAATCAACTCTTTTAACTCTAGATAATAGTGTTGGCAAAAGTCTGTTAATTGAAGTTGCATTAAAAACAAAAATTGTGTTTTTGGGTGGTTCTTCAATGGTTTTTAAAATTGCATTTTGAACCGATTCATTCATATCTTCAGCATGAGAAATAACATAAACCTTTTTGTCTGCTTCAAATGGTGACACACTTGAACTTTCAATAATTTGCCTTGCAACTTCAACCACAAGCTTCTCGTCTTCACCAAAAAACATTACGTCTGGATGAACTTTTTTGTGAATGCGGCTAATTGTATTAAATTCATCAGCCCCACCATTAAGCATTAAGTCACAAACAAATTTTTCTGAAAATTGTGACAAATAATTTCTGTCTGCACTAACAAAAAGATAGGCATGTGAACACCTATTAACAGCAATATCTTTCTTAACGATTTCATAAGCTCTTGATTTTTCAATTAGTTCACTGTAGTCAAGCATAATTTCTCCCTATTTATCACTTTAAACATTTTTAGCTTTAAAGTCAAGAAATATCGTTTTGAAAAAAAGAGCAGGACAATTTTGTCCAGCTCTTATTTTGTTATTTTAACAATTTTCATTCTAACTTCTCCGCCTGGTGACATAAATGAAAATGTTTCTCCAACCTTTTTGTCAAGCATTGCCTTGCCAAGTGGTGATTCGTTTGAAATATAATTTTTATCAGGATCACTTTCAATAACACCAACAAGTTTATATGTTTCTTCTTCGTTAAAATCCAAATCCAAAACAGTTACAAAATTTCCAACTGTTGCAGTGTCATTTTTAACATCTTTATTTTCAATAATTTTTGCCTTTCTAAGGGTTTCCTCAATGTTTAAAATTTCTGTTTCAAGAATTGTTTGCTCTTTTTTTGCTGCATCATATTCTGAATTTTCGCTCAAATCACCAAAATCACGAGCAATTTTCAATTTTTCAAGAACTTCTGGTCTTTTAACATTTTTCAAAAATTTAAGTCTTTCCTCTTTTTCAAGTTTACCTTCAGCGGTAATATAAATATCAGCCATAGTTGCCTCCCCTTTTGCCTAAATAACTCAGTGTCATTATGCTAATGAATTATATACTAATCATCATTTTTTGTCAATAAGATTTTTTTCCATTTACTTGATTATTTTTAATGCGTTTGTTATCATATTTTTGAGGTAAAAATAATGTTAAGAATTTGGGCAAGAACCATGCAAGATGGAAAGATAACAAGATCATATATATATGAAAGTATTGATAAGTTTGAAGAAGATAAATTCTATCTTCATGTTCAAAAAATCTGTGCAGCATTAGATATTCCAACTCCTGCAATATTAAAAAGCCACATAAATAATTATGTGGACTTTAATAACGCTGTTTTTTTGCCAAGAGATTTTGTTGAATCAATTGATTTTGAAAAGTTTATTTTGGAAAACGCAACACTTAATAAGTAACTTCTTCCAAAATCAAAAATTCAACAATTGCATTTCCAAGCTTAAGTGATTTTTCTTTTACTGAAGATAAATATTTAACAAGCCTCTCTTTAATTCCAGATTCAAGACCATCAATTTGATTCTTAAAATTTTTAAAATCATCAAACACAATAAGCAAATCACGGCTTTCAAAAATTGCTTTTTCACAAATGTTTACAAAGGAAATTATTTTTTTGTAAACATTTTTTTCATTTTCATCATAAACAACACATTTTGCATTTTCATAAGCAAAATCTGAGTTTGCATAAATTGCAATTTCAAGATTTTGTGATTGTGCTTTTTCAATCAAATTTTTAATTTCTTTATTAATTTCATCTTTTGTACGTAAATAAAAAGGGTTGGTTTTTCCTCGCTTAATGTTTTCATTTTCAATTTTGAGAGATTCAAAATTATTTTTTAAAAGTTTTCCATTAATTGACAAAACTTTAAATGCCCCGTCAGTTATAACAACCTCAACAACATCTTTTTCATCAAGCCCAAGCCGTTCCACTTGTTTTTGTGTTAATTCAATGTCGTCATTTGATTCAATAAATTCATATTTTCTCAAATAACATTTATTGTCTTGTTTAACAAGTGTTCGAATATCAATTTTTTCATTTGATAAATACTCTTCTGTTGGGCTAGACAGTTTTGTTGAATTTAAATTAAAAAGTCCCTTACCAAATTCTTGAATAAAATCTTCTTTCTCTTTGTTTTTACCAAGTTTTTTCATAATTCCATCAATATCAACTTCTTGATTAGATGGCCGCCCAACAGAACTTTGCCGAACAATATTAGATTTTCCATAAAGAACTTTCAAAATTGCTTCAATTAAATCATCTTTTTTAAGTGATGTTGGTGAAGACACACCCAAACTCCAACCAAGTCCACGAAGTTCCTTGATTGTAAGAGGAGCAAGGGTTTTTTCATTAACCAAGTCCTTATCAAAAATTTTATTACTTTGCTTTTGCATTAATGCCTCCATTACTCATTTGTATTTTAACATAAACACATTTTGCTTGCAACCTTTTAAAATAGGTTTATAGGTGAATAAACATACACCTTTTCACCAGCATCAAAAACTTCTCTCTCTTCATTTTGTTTCTCAACAATTTCTGGGCGAACTCCAATTGCCTTTGCAACATCAAATGAATTTTCACCTGTTTTGGCAACATACACTTTTATTCCGGAATCAGCATTCTCCCTTTCGCTTGAAATTTCATAAGAATTTACATATTTTTCATAATTTTTTCTATTTTTTGCAAATTTAATTTGCATTTTTGCAGAAATATCTAAAAATTTTCCAGAGCGAAGTTTAAATTCAAAATTATTAACCACAACTTGCTCTAAAGTTAAATCTTCTAATTCGCCAATTTCTTCTTCAAAACAAACAGGAACTTCAATATTTTTTGAATGAATTTCATTTTCAAGCAGGAAATAAACATTAAATTTTAAATTTCCTTGAATTTGAGCTTTTCCAGAATCAAAAGTTACTGTATCCACAACATAGTTTGTGCAAAATACATCATTTAATTCATCAAATGCAAATAAATCCAAAACATCAACTTCGGTTTCAATTGTTTTTTCAAAATTTTCGCAACTAATATATTCCGTTGTTTCAGCAAATTTGTAAGCGGTGTTTAAAACATTTTTTGTTGAAAACAAATCTTCAACAAGAGTTATCATTTCTTGCCTATAAGCATATGCATTAACGCTTAAATTAAATGCAAGCGTTCCAGCAATCCCGGTTTCTGTTTTTTCAGCATTTGGTAGTGTTGAAACAATCACCAAATTCGCTTCTGCACTATCACCTGGCAAAACACCCTGTGCATCAATTTCCTGTCTAAACTCAACCACCTCTCTTTTTGTTTTAACACCAGTTTCAATTTTTTCTAAAATTTCTGCAAAAATCTTTCCAGAAACAATAATTTTGTCAACAGTTGCCACTGTTTCTTCTAAAAATAGAGTTGAATTAACATCAATAATTTCAGTTGCATTTTCGTCTGCAAATTCACTTGAAATCATAAAGTTATCATGAACAAAATTTACAAGTTTATTGCATTCTTTTTCTTTAGTTTTAAAAACCAAATCGTCGCTGCCAAAATCAATTTCAGACAAATAGCTGTAAGTTCCACAAACAGCTGTTTTAATTTCAACACTAATTGAAATTTCATTGTTTAAATGAGAATATGATAAAACTTTCACGCTTTCAATCGCTGACAAGTTTTCAAGGCTAAATCCAACTTGTTTTTTATCTGCAAAATCACTTTCTGCATTAAGCATTAAAACTTCACCATTTGCATTCACAAAGCAAACAGATGTTTTAACTTTCCCATCAACAAAAATTCCATCAGCTGAAGATTGCGCGTTGGTTGCAAAAGCCTCAGCGCGAACGCTTAAAATTTCCTTAATTTCATTTTCAGAAACAATTTTAACATTGGTAACCACTTCCCCTAATTCAACTTTCTTTTTTGAAAATAGATTTAAATTTTCCATAAATTTCCCCCACTAGCACAAGTTTACGATGTTGCCACTTAAAATATTACAAAAGTGGAATAATTTTTTATGTGTTGGAAAAAATTACTGCAGGGGGAAATAATGAGAAAAGTAAATTCAAATGTAAACACAGTAATCGAAGAAATTGAAAAATTAAAGGGTGCGTGCATTTCAATGCAAATAAATAAAGGTAGGCGCAAACAAGAAAAGTACCAAGGAATAATTGAAAATGTTTATCCCAGCATTTTCACTGTAAATATTGGCGAAGGAAAAAATCCTCTGTCTTATTCATACACAGAGGTTTTGTGTGGTGATGTTGAAATAAATGAATTAAAAATCAATTAAAAAAAGAGCAATAAAACTGCTCTTTTATTTTTTCTTTTTTGAAAGGAAGTCTTCTTCTTCATCATCGTCATCGTATTCATCATCTTCTTCTTCGTCTTCTTCAAGACCTTCCAAACTAACTTCTTCAAATTCATTATCTTCAGACTGAGTTTCTTCTTCCTCTTCTTCCTCTTCTTCACCTTCAAATTCTAATGGTGATTCATCATCAAGATCACTTTCAATTTTAAATGGATCATCTTCCACTTCTTCATCAAAATGTTCTTCATATTCTTCATCTTCACCATCAAGATCAGTTGAGGCAGAAACAAGCGATTCTCTTGAATCGTCTTCATCTTTATCATCAGCATTATTGATGACATTACCAAATCTTTTTGCTCGGCATTCATCACACATTGACTCATCCGGCTTAATGTAGTTTTGACCACAAACTGGGCAAATCTCCATATCTTCAATATCAAGAAGTTCCTCAGCCTCCTCAGCTTCGGACCTGTGTTTCATTTCTTTTTTGCAAACTTCGCAGTAATCTTCACCTTCTAAAATATAATTAAGATCACATCTTGGACATTTTACATATTTTTTTGCCATTAATTTTGTCTCCCTAAGTAATATGCCATATAGTATACCAATTTTTGTAATTTGTAAACTACTTTTAAAAATTTTTCTATAATATTTTATTCAAGTTTCAATAAAATATACAACATTTATATTTTTGTTTTTTTTGCACAAAAAAAAGCGTGTTTTTTACGCTTTTTTTATCCTATTTCTTATGTGTATCAATAAATGTCACAATATCTTTAATTGTCTTGATTTGTGGAATTGCATCATCAGGAATTGAAATTCCAAATTCATCTTCAAGAGCCATTAAGATTTCAACTAAATCAAGTGAGTCTGCACCAAGTTCCTCAGCAATGTTTGTTTCATCTTTGAGTTTTGCAACATCAGTTGAAAGTTGATTTGCGATAATTGACTTAACTTTATCAATAGTCATAAATTATGTCCTCCATCACTAACAATATAATACCATATCATAATAAATTTTGCAACAAAATATTATAGATTAACTTGCTGGTCTTTCATCAACATCAAGTGTTGAATAAACAGCCGTTCCAACATTAAATGTAATTTCCTTATCTGTTGCACCATTGTCAATATTTCCTAAAAGGCCACGCTTAATGTTAAATGTTATGTTTGAACCTGGTTTAACATTAAATGCAACATCATCATATGAATATTTGTTAAACATTGTGCATGTATGCCTAACATTTGATTTATCTGTGTATGTGAATGAAACAATCATATCTCCAACCTGAAGTTTTCCAGATGCTGGAGAAGCTGAATTGATGTAATCCACACAAACGGTATATTTTGAAATTGTTTTTCCAGTTGTATCATCAACAAACTGTTCAACTCCGTGCGAAGCATTGTGTGAAAACACAAGCCCAAGGTTTGCACATCTAGGGGTTCCATTGTTTTCAATTATACTATTTCCAATTGAAACTGCCATGTTGCTTGGAATTGCAAATGCGGTTCCAAGAACCGTTACTGTTGAGCCTCCATTTTTTGTTGTGTGCTTTTTTGCATTAACAATTCCAACGAGCTGACCTTTTGTGTTAAATAGTCCACCTCCGGAATTTCCCGGGTTAATGTCAGCACTAGTTTGAATAACTCGAAGTGATTTTGTGTTTGTTGTTTCAGTTACAACAAGTGAATTAAGTTTTGAAACTAAACCAGAAGTAATTGACATTCCCGCTCCAAGCGAGTTTCCAACTGCAAAAACTCCCTCACCCTCTTCAAGGTATGTACTATCAAAAACTTCAACAGCAGTACAACCGTCAAATTCATCAATTTCCGTTGTCTTTACCACTGCAATATCATATCTTTTTGAATGTCCAACAAATGTTGCCTTAACAGGTTTAAGTGAACTTGGAGCCATTAAATAAACTCTGTCTTGATAAGAATCAACAACATGATAACAGGTTAAAATGTAAACTTCAGAATTGGTTTTCTTTAAAATCACACCTGAACCGCTGCTATATCCTCCACCATAAAACTCTTCTTCAGTTGATATTGTTGTTCCAGCTGCAATACTTACAGAACTCCATTTAGCATTTGAAACAGAATAAGTTGAAACATCACTTGAATCTGGCAAATTGTAAGTGTTGTAATAAACATTTTTTACAACTGAGTTTTTTAAGTAATAAAATGTCATTATAACTAATGCAATATTAACAAAAATCAAAACAGCCACAAGAGTTGCTAAAACCTTTACAGTTTTTGGAGAACTTCCACCAACTTGCCTTCTTGAACCACTAGAATTTCGCGAAATAGGGGTGTCATCATAAGGTATTTTCTTTGTATTTCGTTCTTCCAGTCCATCATAATAACTCATGCTCCACCTCCTTAACGTTATCTCACACCCTTATTTTTTTGGTGCCTTACTATTCCGATTATAGCATAAACTAAAAATCCAAGCAAGTATACGCTAGCAATTATAATCAGTAAAACCATATGAAAATTTAAATTTCCACTACTTTCAACAACAATAAAAGTTGATTCTGAATAAATTTGAGAAGTACTTGAACCAAATTTATGTCCTTTTGCACTAATTGAAAGTTGCACTGTTCCAGTTTTCACACCATGAACTGTAATATAATAATTTTTACCATTATTTGAAACTTCAGTTAAAACTCCATCTGCACTTGTTTCAATTTTAATTGGTTCATCAAACTGAAAGTCATTTGAAACTTTAAATAAAATCATTTGGCTTTCACCATTTTTTATTTTAAATTGATTATTTGAAAATGAACCAATCCCAAATTCATCAATTGGAATGTCTTTTGACCACTGAAGTCTTGTAACATTTCTAACTATAAATGAATTTAAAACTCTTTCATTCAGTTTAATTAAAATGTTGAGCCAACCCGTCTTTTCACAAGTATATTGTTTGCCAAATTCAACAGCAAATGGTTTTTCCTGATTAAATGACAGCTTTATATCCCAACTATAATTAGGTTGTGCATTATTTTTCAAATCAAACTTTGCCACATAAAGTTTTTCAAACAAACCTTCTGCCGAATCAATTGAAAATTTATCTTTAACGTAAAATTGTGCAAAATTTTTCTCAAATTCTTCAGTAAACTTGAAATAAACATATTTTTGAATTCCAACAACCGCTGATGTCACTAAAAAACTTTTTGCCACATAAACATGGTAAATTGAAAGTTTGTTAACACCTTCTCTAAATTCGGTTTCTCCTGCGTTGTTCCAAGAAAGTTGAAATTTATTAAAAACGACGCTAGAAAGTTCACCTGTGATTGATTTTTGCGCATTAACTGTGTTTAATTGCACCAATTTCCAGCCAAAAATGTAAGTTTCATCGCCTCCTTCAGCATTTAAAATCATTGATTTAAATGTTGAACCTGAATAAGACCAAGTAATTTTATTGCTTCCATCTCCAACAAGTGAAACCGTTAATCTTCTAACATCTTCACTTGGCACAAAAAGCCAAAAATAAATTGAATCTTCTTCTGAAATCGTGAAACCTGAAACACTTAAATTTAAGTTAACATTTCCATCCTCATCTTGAGCCGGAGTTAAAGATGAGCCCGTCATCATTTTATCGCCTGCAATATCATATGGATTTTGATTTTGAGTTGCAATAGTTCTCATTTCAGAGCTGAAAGAACTGTAGTTACTGTCAATAATCGTCCTTTTATTTAAAAGTGAATTTTCATTAAATGGAACAATTTCTGCATTAGCGTTGGTTTTTGGCAACAAAAAGGCTGGCAATGTCATAATTGCACTTAAAATAATCATTAAAATTAGTCCAAAAGCCTTTTTCATAAAACTCCTATATATTTTTTATTTGCCAATCAATTGGTTTTCTTCCATGTTTTTCCAAAAATTCATTTGCGAGTTTAAAATGATTATTACCAAAAAAACCACCATATGCTGATAATGGACTTGGGTGAACTGAAGTTAAAATCAAGTGCTTGGATTCATCAATAAGTGGTTTTTTGCTAATTGCATTCCTTCCCCACAAAATAAAAACAACTGGCCTATCTTGCTTATTAACCTCTTCAATAACTCTATCAGTAAACTTTTGCCAACCAAATGAAGCGTGTGAATTGGCTTGATGCTCACGAACAGTGAGAGTTGTGTTTAAAAGCAAAACTCCCTGTTTTGCCCAACTCATTAAATATCCATGATTTGGTGGAGCAAATCCATATTCATTTTCAATCTCTTTGTAAATGTTTTTTAATGATGGAGGAACTTCAACCCCTGGCAAAACTGAAAAGCACATTCCATGCGCCTGCCCCTCTTCATGATATGGGTCCTGCCCCAAAATCACAACATTTATGTCTTTTATATCACAATTTGTAAGCGCTGAAAAAATTTTATTTCTTGGCGGAAAAACTTTGAATTTTGAATACTCTTCATCAACTTTTTCAAGAAGTTTTTGAAAATATTCCTTTTTAAATTCATCTTCTAAAACTTCATCCCAGCCATTGTTAAAAAATTTCATAATTCCTCGCTTACATTTAAAATCTATTGATTTTATTTTAACAAACCAACCAAATTTTAGCAATAAAAAAAACAAGGCAAACGCCTTGTTTTTATCTCTTACTGAATTGTGGAGCTTTACGAGCCTTTTTAAGACCATATTTCTTTCTTTCTTTCATTCTTGGGTCACGAGTAAGAAGCCCAGCTTCTTTGATTGCTTTTTTGTATGTTTCATTTGAAAGAACAAGGCCTCTTGCAATTGCATGACGGCAAGCACCAGCTTGTCCTGTAAGTCCACCACCGGTTACTGTGATTTCAACATCATATTTGTCAGCAACTTCAACTAAATTTAAAGCTGTTTTAACTTCATTTTGAAGAAGTTCTGATTTAAAGTAATCTGCAAGTGGTTCTTTGTTAATTAAAATTGTTCCATTGCCAGCACCAATTCTTGCTCTAGCAATAGCCTTTTTTCTTCTTCCGGTTGCCCAGATTTTTTCAACTTTCTTTGTACTCTTCTTTGCCATATCTATTACCTTCTACCTTCAAGATTTAAAACTTCTGGTTTTTGAGCAGCATTTTCATGTTTGTCATCTTTATAAACTCTGAGGTTTGTAAGCATTTGTCTTCCAAGTGCGTTCTTTGGAAGCATCTTTCTAACTGCTTGCATAACTGCTCTGTCTGAATGCTCTCTCATTAAAGTTTTGTATTGAATTTCTTTAAGTCCACCAATGTGACCTGTGTGGTAACGATAATACTTATCTTCAAGTTTGTTACCTGTTAAAACAACCTTGTCTGTGTTGATAATAATTACATGATCACCACAGAGTTCATTAGGTGTGAATTCTGGCTTATTTTTTCCGCGAAGAACTGCGGCAACTTGGCTAGCCAAACGACCAAGTGGCATATCTGTTGCATCAACAATATACCATTTACTTGATTTGTTTTCTGCTTTCTGCATAAATGTTTTCATTGTTTTTTACCTTTTTTATTTAAATTTTTTTGCGAATAAACGATTGGAAAAGACATAAGTTTCCAATCCTATGCTCGTCTATTCTATAACTTTTAAGTCAAGTTGTCAATAATTTGTTACGATTTATTTAAATAAAATATTTATAACAAAAAAATGGTGGACTTTCCCCACCATTTAACTGCTATATTCAACTCCTTTCATAACAAGTGCATATGCTGGCATTGTTTTGCCTGCAAGCGACCTGTCTTTTGCCTCAATAATTTTTAAAATATCTTCTGGTTCAATTTTGCCATATCCCGCTTTTAAAATTGTTCCAAAACATATGCGAACCATGTTATATAAAAATCCATTTCCTGTTATTTCAAATGCAAACATTCCGTCACCAATATCTTTAATTTCCGCGTTATAAATTGTCCTAACAAAATCTGTTTTCCCACTTTTTTTTGACACAAATGACTCAAAATCGTGCGTTCCAACAAACATTTTTGCGGCTTTTTGCATTTTTTTAATATCAGCATAATCATTAATTCTAAGGGCTAATTTATTTAAAAGTGGAAGTTCATATTTTGAAATGTAAAACCTATACCAATAAGTTTTCTTTTTAACTGAAAACCTTGAATCAAAATCAGGGGGAACTTTTGTTGCCTCAGTAACTGCAACATCTTCTGGCAACAGCGCATTTAGCGAATCCAAAAGTTTCTTTTCATTTATTTCACATTCACTGTCAAAGTGAACCACTTGTGCATAAGCTGAAACACCAGCATCAGTTCTTCCACTTGCATAAATTCGAATTTTTTCTTTTAAAAGAAATTCCAAAACTTTTTCAAGTTCACCCTGAACAGTGCGCCTTTCAGGTTGAAGCTGAAATCCAGAAAACTCTTTTCCATCATATTGAACCACTAGTTTAATTCTTTCCATAGCAAAATAATAACACAAAAAATTACCTTTTTCAATCATAATTTATCACTTTAACTCATTATACATTTGACTTAAAAATAACAAAAATCTATAATTATGTTAGCGTGTTAAAAAATGCTGAAAAGACTTATTTAACGGAGATAAACAATGAAAAACGAAAAACACATAACTATTGATGGAAACACAGCAGCCGCAAGCATGGCTTACATGCTTTCAGATCTTGCTCTCATTTACCCAATCACTCCATCATCCCCAATGGCAGAAAATATTGATGTTTGGGGCTCAAAGGGAAAGAAAAATATTTATGGAAAAGTCGTTGAAGTAACTGAAATGCAATCAGAAGCCGGCGCAGCAGGAGCTCTTCATGGTGCACTTACTGCCGGTTCAAAAGCAACAACCTTCACTTCATCGCAAGGTTTGCTTTTAATGATTCCAAATATGTATAAAATTGCTGGTGAACTCTTGCCTTGCGTTATTCACGTTGCAGCAAGAACAATTGCCACTCATGCACTTTCAATTTTTGGTGATCACAGTGACGTTATGGCTGTTCGTCAAACTGGTTTTGCAATGGTTGCTTCATCAAGTGTTCAAGAAGCTCAAGATATGGCTCTTGCTTGCCACTTAACAACAAATGTTGCAAGAGTTCCATTTGTTCACTTCTTTGATGGATTTAGAACTTCCCACGAGGTTAACACAATCACTCCAATTGATGATGAAACTGTTAAATCTTTAGCAGAATCACAAGGAAACATTTATGAAAGAACTTGTGAATTTACCCCATCAAACCCAATTCAAAAAGGAACAAGCCAAGGCGAAGATATTTTCTTCCAAAACAGAGAAGCTGCAAACAAATATTATGAAGCACTTCCAAAACTTTTTGAAAACACTCTTGCAGCAATTGGAAAAGCAACTGGAAGAAAGTATAAACTTTATGAATACTATGGTGCACCAGATGCAACAAGTGTAATTGTTATCATGGGTTCTGGTGCAGACACAACCATTCAAGCAGTTGAAAAAATGGCTCAAAATGGACTTAAAGTTGGTGTTATTAAAGTTAGATTATTCAGACCATTTGTTTCTGCAAAATTTGTTGAAGCTTTGCCAAAAACAGCAAAAGTTGTAACTGTTTTAGACAGAACCAAAGAAAGTGGTGCAAATTATGATCCACTTGCAGCAGATGTTATTGCAGCTCTCAATGACGAAAGTGTAACTGGAGTTAGAGTTTTAGGTGGAAGATATGGTCTTTCATCAAAAGAATTCACCCACGATCATGTTATTGCAATTTATGAAAACTCTGTTGCCATTAAACCAAAAAATCATTTCACTGTTGGAATTAATGATGATGTAACAAAAACCTCCCTTCCAGCAAACAAACTTCAACTTGATTTTTCAAATAGAGATTTAGTTGAATGCCGTTTCTATGGTCTTGGAAGTGATGGAACTGTTTCTGCAAATAAAAACAGCATCAAAATTATAAGTGAATATGCTGGACTTTATGGCCAAGCTTACTTCGTTTATGACAGTAAAAAATCTGGCGGACTTACAACAAGCCACCTTCGTATGGCTAAAATGCCAATCAATGCTCCATACTTAACAGAACATCCTGATTTCGTTGCTTGCCACAATAAAAGTTATGTAACAAAATATGATATGCTTTCAGATGCAAAGCAAAATGCCGTGTTCCTTTTAAATGCTCCATGGACCGATGAAGAAATGGAAACAGAACTTCCAGCATCAATGAAAAAGTTTATCGCAACCAAAAACTTAAAGTTCTATGTAATTGACGCAGAAAAGGTTGCGGCAGATGTTGGTCTTAACAGAAGAATTAATGTTGTTATGCAAACTGCATTCTTTGCTCTTTCTGGAATTTTGCCAGTTGATAAGGCAATTGAACACATTAAAGATGCCGCAGCAAAAACCTATGCAAGTAAGGGTGAAAAAGTTATTCAAATGAATATCAACGCAATTGACCAATCACTTGCAAACCTTCGTGAAGTTAAATATCCAAGAGAATGGGAAAATGTTACAGTTAACCCAGCATTCAATCCAATTGACGACCCATATTACAAAAATTATATTCGTCCAATTGAACTTAAACTTGGAAATTCACTCCCTGTTTCAGCTTTTGACCCAACTGGTGCTCATCAAACTGGAACAGCTCAATATGAAAAAAGAAATATTGCAACAATGCTTCCAAAATGGATTAAAGAAAACTGTATTCAATGCAACCAATGCGCTTTGGTTTGCCCACATGCAGTTATCCGTCCATACCTTGTTCCAACTGATAGCGAACTTGCAAAAGAAGTTGGAGCAATTCCAGCAACTGGAATTCCTGGCTACTCATTCAAAATTCAAATTTCTCCAAGAGATTGCACCGGCTGTGAAAACTGCGTTAAAGTTTGCCCTGCATTAAACAAAGCTCTTGAAATGGTTAAAGCTGAAGACATTTTAGATGAAGAAGACAAACTTTTTGACAAACTTAAAGATGTTGAAAATGTTAAAACAATCTTCAAAAAAGAAACCGTTAAGGGAAGTCAATTTGAAAAACCACTATTTGAATTTTCAGGCGCTTGCGCAGGATGTGGTGAAACCCCTTATGTTAAACTTTTATCACAACTTTTCGGTGAAGAAATGATTGTTGCAAATGCAACTGGATGTTCAAGCATTTATTCAGGAACCTCCCCAACTTGCCCTTACACAAAAACATCAAAAGGCTTTGGACCAGCTTGGTCAAACAGTTTGTTTGAAGATAATGCTGAATTTGGACTTGGAATGAAAAAATCTGTTAACAACAACAGAAAACATCTTGAAGAAACCATTCGCTTTGCAATTGATAATAAAGTTTACAACAAAAACTTAACTGAAAAATTTGCACTTTGGCTTTCACAAGAAAAGAAAGACCAAGCCCTTGCAGTTGAACTTAAAGAAGCAATTAAAGCTCTTTACAATGAAGACAAAACCAATGAAACAACCAGAGCACTTTATGGATATGTTAATGCACTGTTTGAAACATCAGTTTGGATTATTGGCGGTGACGGCTGGGCATATGATATTGGTTTTGGCGGACTTGACCATGTGCTTGCATCTGGCGAAGATGTTAACATTTTGGTTCTTGATACTGAGGTTTACTCAAACACTGGTGGTCAAGCATCAAAATCAACTCCAAAAGGAAGTGTTGCTAAATTTGCAGCAGCTGGAAAACAAACACAAAAGAAAAATCTTGGTGCTATTGCAATGCAATATCCAAATGTTTATGTTGCATATGTTGCAATGGGTGCAAATCAACAGCAAACAATCACTGCACTTAAAGAAGCAAAGGAAAATAAAGGCCCATCAATTGTTGTTTGTTATTGCCCATGCATTAACCACGGAGCAGATATGTCAAACACACAAGCCCAAGAAAAACTTGCAGTTGAATCAGGTTATTGGCCACTTTACAGATATAACCCAGCAACTGGAAAACTTACTTATGATGCTAAAGAACCTGTTAAACAATATGAAGAGTTCACAAGCACTCAAGCAAGGTATTTCAGTTTAGCAAAAACAAATGCTGAAGCTTCTGCAAATCTCATTGCAAGCGCAAAAGAACATGCACTTGAAGTGATTCACAACCTTGAAGATGAAGCTAAAAAATAACAAAACAAAAAAACACCGGAAATCCGGTGTTTTTTTGTTCCCTTCCCTGCACCTAACCTTCGCCCCTTTCGCTTAATCTCATTATAACTTCCCTAGCCCACTTTTTCAAGAATGCGTGTCAAGGTTTTAAGTTTAAAATAAAAACCAAATGTTTTATATCATTTGGTTTTCTTCTGCAAGCTCTTTTTCGCGACGCTTTGCCATAAGTTTTTCACGCTGGCGTTTTAACTTTTCTTCTTGAATTGCACACAGCCTTGTGGTTTCAGCAATCATTTCACGAAGTTTTCTTTCGGCTGGGCTATTATATATTTCAAGTTCTTCATACTCATTATTTTTGCGAATAATGTAATCTGCATCATAATATTTCATAACTCAACCTCCTAATTAAATTATACATGACTAATAAGTTTTCACCAAATATAAAAAGAGCCTTCAGGCTCTTTTGCTATATTGAAAATTTTTAGTTCTCATAAAATTTTTGCATCATGTCCACAACCTTTGAGGCAATTTCATCATCTGAAAGCCCCGTTATGTCAACACCTATATCTGCGCAGTCCGTTTTAATTAATCTTTCACGCGATTCAAGAAGACTTTTATCGCACTTGTAAAAATCTTTTTCAGCAAGTGATTTATACTTAATTTTTCCAAGTTCAACGAGTTCTGCATCAATGTCTTTAAATAAAAATACCACGAAATTGTTCAATTTAATTTTGTAAAATAAATCAAAACAGTTATCAGCAAAAGAGATGTCTGATACAAAAACAGAATCTGAAAATTCAAGTTCTTCTTTTAAAATTCCCTTAAACTGTTTTAAAACATATTCTCTTCCATAAATTGAATAAACCCCTGGAAGTGTGTTTGGAGTGTTGTCAAAATCAAAAAGTTCACGCTGATCAAAAACTCGCATTGAAAAAGATTCTGCAAGTTTTGCAGCAATCCGTTTTGACAATGCATAGTTATACGACACCACAAAAATATTTTGTTTCATTTATTTAAAGTTTTCTCCTAATAAGTTCAAGTTCATTATCAAACTCATTATTTTCAATTTCGTCATTAACTGAAAGCAAAGCCGCATTTGAACCTCGTTCAGCATCAGTTAATTTTTCAACACGCTTCATTCCGGAAACATTATCATCTTCAGTTTGAACATATGACGAAACAGAGTCACCAAAAATATCATATAAATATGATTCAGTGACAAGTGTTTTTTCTTTCACGCCCAAACGAATCAATGTTTCAAACGAAACATTGAATTCACCAATTTCAGTTGCATTTTCAAGTTCAAAATTTTTCAATCTTTCTGTTTCTTGAATTTTCATTTCTTTACATCTTCCTTTGAAAGAATAAGTCCGTAATCTTTTGCAAGTTGTTCTTCTTGCATTCTTTGTTCCTCAAGTTCCTTTGCTTTTAACTCTGCTTCCCTGCGCTGTTGTTCAACTTTTTCCCTGTCAATTTCTTCAGTTTCAACATCTTCCTGAAGTTCATTAGCAATTTCCATAAGCAAATCATTTTCTCGTCTGTTTTTTTCTTCATTTTCAAGTCTAACTTCTTCACTAACTTCAGCCTCTGTTCTTTTTGCATTTCCAGCTAGACCCTCACCAAACACAGCAATTATTTTTTCTTCGGGAACAAGTTCACTTCTCTCATTACATTTCAATTTAGAAATATCTTCTTGAAGGCTTGGATAGTGAAAAAGCAAATAACTTTTCACTTGAACATTAAAACTGTTTTTAACACCAGCAATATAACTTTCAGCATTTTCAGGAATTTCAGTTTTAAACGCTAACAAATTTCCAAGTTTTTTGTTTATTTCAGTTATAGTCATTCGTTTTGCATTATCAGTCACAAACGCTGTTATTTGTTTTAAAAGCCTTTGCTTAAATTTTGTGTTTAACAAAGATTCGGCTGAAATTGTTGAAACACTTTCAGGATTTGTATGCAAAATTTGACCAAGCATTGAATCAGATAAAGAAATTACTATTTCTTTGTTAAATGAATCACTCCAATCAATTTTTAATCCATCAAACTTTATTCTTTCACCAGAATAAAATTTCAATTCGCCAAGTTCTTCATTTAAATTTATTTCAGCTTCACCAAAATCCACTTTTCCAGACTCAATTTTTGAAACAAATTTTTTATCTGGAATGTTTTTATAAATTCCCATCTGCTTCAATGTTTCATCAAAAAATGCTGAACGATTTTCATTTCTAGTTTTAATTTTTTTCATACGGTTAAGCGTGCTGCATTTTTTAAGGAGTTCCTTTCTAATTGAATCAGCTTTTTTTTCAAGCACTGCAATTTCTTTTAAAGATTCAGTAGCTGCTGCTTTTTTTTCAACCTCATCAAGTTTTTGCGCAAGCAAATTGCAATCTTTCAAAACTTTTTCCATCGGTTTTTCAAGATCACAAACTATGTCACTAGATAATTTTTTAAAATTGATTAATTGTTGTTCATCAAAGTTATTCATATTACCACCATAATACAGAAAAAATTAAATACTGTCAATAAATTCAGTTTTGCATAAACACTAGTTAGATTCAAAGAATTTACCTATTCGCTTTGGATTTAATTCTAAAATTTTTTTAATCTTTTCCCTATTCCCCATGACAGTGTCATAACCAATTTTTATCATTTTATTTATATTTTCAATTTTGAGCGGAGAAAACATTTCAAGTGATGGTTTGAAAATCAAATCCGCATCTGTAAGCGTTTCATCAACCTTTGCCTGCATCATTATTCCAATTGTTGATGACAAAACTCCAACTGTTGAAAGCGAATCTGTTCCACTTCCACGAAGATGATTTACATCAATTGCAAACACAACATTTGCGCCCATTTTTTTTACAACATCGGCCGGAACATTGTTGCGAAGCCCACCATCAATTAAGTGCATATTTTCAAAAACAACAGGTGAATAGATTCCAGGCACTGCCGCACTTCCAGAGACTGCTTTTGCAACACTTCCATGATTAATTATAACTTCTTTTCCTGTTTTTAAGTTTGTGCACACAACACAAAGTGGCGTTTTGAGTTCCGAAAAAAGCGTTACATCACCCATAACTTTTTCAACTAATTTTTCAATTTGAGTTGCTTTTGCTGGTTTCAAAAATGGAATTATGCTTTTAAAAACATCTCTTTTTTTTATATTTTGAGCAACTTCTTCAATTTCTGTGGCTGTTTTTCCAAATGCATAAAGACTGGCAACAATTGCTCCAACGCTTGTTCCCGCTAAATAATCAAAATGAATTCCAAGTTCATCAAAAGCTTTAAGTGCACCAATATGTGCAAAACCACGAGCCCCACCACCACCAAGCGCCAGCCCGAGCTTTACTGAACGATTTAAATTAATTTCACCTTTCATTCTCTTTTTAAAAAATGCCATAATTCCTCTTAACAATATAATAACATTTCATGAAATTTAAGTAAACAAAAAAAATCTTGGGTTTCCCCAAGATTTTAATTAACTTTATTAGTTGTTTTCTGTTTCAACAGTTTCAACTGTTTCAGTTTCATTGCCTTCAAGTTTTTTAATTAAAGCTTCAAGTTCAGCAATTTCTTCACTCATACGAGTTTGTTCTTTGATTAAGAATTTAGCCATCTTAACATCATGTTCATTTCTCTCTGCATTGCTTTCAATGAACTCTTCAGCATCTTGAATGCTTGCTTTAAGCTCTGCAATGTGAGCTGTGAGCTCTTCTTGTTTAGCTTTCTTTTCTTCATCAATATTTTTGATGTCTGTTACGCTATACATAACAAGGTTAAGATTTGTAAGTTCACCTGCGCGTCTGTCAAGCATCTTTTGATTTCTTGCCATTCTTCTCTTTGTTCTTTCATATTTCAAAACAGATTTTTGAACCTTTGAAAGTTCCTTGTCAAGTTTATCTTTATTTTCAATAACCTTTTCAAGACGAGTTTTATAGTCAATGAGTGAACCTGCTGGAATTTCAGTTGTTTCTTCAACAACTTCTTCAGCTACATCTTCAGCTGGAGTTTCTTCTGCTGGAGCTTCTTCAACTGGAGTTTCTTCTGCTGGAGCTTCTTCAACTGCTTCTTCAGCAACAACTTCCTCAGCTGGAGCTTCTTCAACTGGAGTTTCTTCTGCTGGAGCTTCTTCTGTTGCCTCTTCAACTGGAGCTTCTTCTGCTGGAACTTCATCTTCTTTTGTTTGTTCATCAAGATTTGCAAGCATCTCATCTACGCTAGCTTCTTCTGCTGGTTCTTCACCAATAAAGTTTTGTGTGACATAAATGTTTTGAACTGTTTCTTCTTCTTTTTCTTTATGCTCTTTTGTAATTTCAACGATAAACATAATCATAAATACTAATGATGTGATTACGCAAACGCCTACAACACTTAAAAGCACGATTTGTAAAATTGTCATAATATCCTCCCAAATTGTAAACCATTTTTTTCAACAGCTAAATGTATTTTTTTGAACATTGATGTTATAATTTTTACATTTTTGATGTGAAATTTTTTATTTACACGGTTATTTTAGCATAAGAATCACCCTTTGTCAATACCCATTTGAAAAAAAATATAAACTTTTTTGTAAATTAAAAAAAAATGGGACTTTATAGCCCCATAATAATTTTTATTTAATAACAATTGTTCAATTTATTTGTAAACATTTTCATCAAAAAATGTTCTCCACGAAATGAGTTGCAAAACTTCATCTTCACTGAAAAGCCCCAAATAATGATTGTCAAGTCCAACATTAAAACCATATCGTTTTACAAGCACCTGACCATGAACATGGCCAAACAAATTTTCCATACCAACTTTATGTTTGCTTGGATAATGATTGAGATACAGTTTTATTCCATGAAAATTTTCAAGCAATAAACCTTTTTCAATTACATCTTTAAATCCTAGTTTGATTAAAAACCATTTAAATTTTTCAAAATCACCACCAAACTCTTTTTCAATTACTCTCTGCTCATTGTTCCCACAAATCAACACTACATCGGCTTTGATTTTTTTAACTAATGAATATAATTCAATATAGTACTTATTATCTAGTTTGTTATAATTAACAAAATCACCCAAGTGATAAATTAAATCCCCTTTCCCTGCTTGTTTGTTCCAAACCTTTATAATTGTTTTATTCATCTGCTTTAAACTCGTGAAGGGTCTAAAATCTCTATCAATAACACCATGTTTGTCATTAACACTAAAATGTGAATCAGCAGTGAAAAATGTTTTCATATGCACCTCTACTTTAAGTTTTTCTTAATTGTTTCCCATGCAAAACCTTCTCTTCCAAAGTGACCAAAACATGCAGTTTTTTTGTAGATAGGTTTGAGCAAATCAAGTTCAGCAATTATGTTATTTATATTAAAGTTAAAGTTTTTATTAACAAAATTATAAATTTCTTCTTCACTGACTTTATTTGTTCCAAATGTATCAATAAACATACTTATTGGATCAGCAAGCCCAATTGCATAACCAACTTCAATCTCGCACTTATCAGCAAGCCCAGCTGCAACAACATTTTTTGCCACATATCGTGCATAATATGCACCACTTCTGTCAACTTTTGTTGCATTTTTTGAACTAAAGCAACCACCGCCAACTCTTCCAGCTCCACCATATGTGTCAACAATGATTTTTCTTCCAACGCAGCCACTGTCGCCAAAACTTCCCCAAATGGTGAATTTTCCACTAGTGTTGATTAAAAACTTTATATCTCCCTTATCAAACTCAGCAAACTCACTCAAAACTTTTTCAACAACATTTTTCATTATGTCCGCTTTAATTTCATCATTTGTGAGTTTTTCGCTATGAGAAACACTGATTAAAACCGTATCAATTCTAACAGGCTTTTCACCATCATATTCAACTGAAACTTGACTTTTGGCATCAGAATGATAATTTTCGTTTGCTCGTCTATATTTGTCATACTCCATCATGAGCTTATGCGCAATTAAAATTGGAAGTGGCATAAACTCTTTTGTTTCATTTGTTGCAAATCCAAACACCATTCCTTGATCATTTGCATGAAGTTCGCCAGAAACAACAGCTTGGTTTATATCTGGACTTTGAATTGAAATTTCTTTTATAATTTCAAATTTATTTTCATATCCAACATCAGCAAGAACTTCACGAGCAATTTTTTCATAATCAATTTTTGCAGTTGTGGTTGCTTCTCCATAAATGAAAAGTTTATCATTTTTTATTGCACACTCAACTGCCATTTGTGCATCTTTATCCTGTGAAAGTGCAGCATCTAAAAACGCATCTGCAAGTATATCACAAGTTTTATCTGGGTGACCCATGTTAACGGATTCACTTGTAAAAATTTTCTTCATATTTTCTCCTCTTTTGCCAAAAAGAAAACCCGCCGATGCCGACGGGATTAAATTTGATTTTGCCATCGGTCAGCCTTTAGCACCTTTTTGCCTTTTTAGCAATAGGTTGCTGTGTGGTCATTGGGGCTCTCCCTCGCACACTCTTAATGGTATACATATATTAACACATATTGTTTTGTTTATCAACTATTTTTTATTTAAAATTCAATTTCAAGACAAACTGGTGCATGATCACTTCCAAGTTGATCCATAAAAATTTTTGAATCTTTAACATTTTTCATTATGTCGTTTGAAACAACAAAGTAATCAATTCGCCAACCAATATTTTTTTGCCTTGCTTGAAAACGATAACTCCACCAAGAATAATCTTGTTTTTCAGGATAAAGAGTTCTAAAAGTATCGCAAAATCCAGCAGAAAGAAGTTCCGTCATCTTTCCTCGCTCTTCATTTGAAAAACCAGGATTCCCAATGTTTGATTTTGGATTTTTTAAATCAATTTCATTATGAGCAACATTCAAATCACCTGTGTAAATTACTGGTTTTTTTGCTTTGAGTTCAACTAAATATGCCCTCATATCATCTTCAAACTGCATTCTGTAGTCAATACGTTTAAGTTCATCTTGAGCATTTGGAACATATGCATTGACCATGAAAAACTTTTCAAATTCAAGAGTTATTACCCTGCCTTCATCATTATATTTTCCATGAATTCCAAATATGGCTGAGATTGGCTTTTGCTTTGAATAAATTAAAGTTCCACTATATCCTCTTTTTTCAGCAGAATTCATGAATCTGAAATATCCATTTCTTTCAAGGTCTGCCTGGCCCTCTTGCATTTTTGTTTCTTGAACACACATAATATCCGGATTTTCACGATCCAAAAATTCATAAAACCCTTTTGCTATGCATGCTCTGAGCCCGTTTACATTCCAACTTATAATTTTCATCTGTTTACCTCACATCAATTAAATTATATCATGTGTTTTCTTTTTTTTCAAAAAAATAATCTAAAATTTTTTACATTTAACAAAATTATTAAAACACCAGAAAATTATGTGATAGTCACATAACATTGACTTTATGCTTCATTTTTGGTATACTGCTTATGTTAAATTATAGATAAAGGTGAATTATGAAGACTGACGAACGTATACGAAAAATTGAACGAGGTGAAGACACTTATGTTTATGAATACCTTGGTTGTCACCCAGCAAGCAAGGGCGGAAAAAACGGCGCATGGTTTAGAGTTTATGCACCAAACGCAAAAGAAGTGTTTGTTGCTGGCGATTTTAATGATTGGGACAAAACCTCACATCAATTAAAACGAATTAAGAATTCAAACATTTGGGAAGTTTTTGTTGAAAAAGCAAAAACAAACCAACGCTATAAATTTATTGTTATTGATAAACATGACAGAGAACTGGTTAAAACTGATCCTTATGCATTTTTTGCAGAAAGTCTTTCAAATGATAAAGATTTTGCATGTTTTGTTCCTGACTCAAACAAATATAACTGGAAAGATTCAAAATATTTTGAGTCAATTAAAAACAAAAATTATCTTGAATCACCAATGAATATTTATGAGGTTTGCCTGCTCTCTTGGAAAAAACACGCCGACGGAAGCTACTACACATATAGAGAACTCACAACCTCACTGATTCCATACTGCAAAAAAATGGGTTACACCCACATTGAACTTTTGCCAATAACAGAATTTCAACTTGATTGTTCTTGGGGTTATGAAGTTACAAACTACTATGCAATTACAAGCCGTTTTGGAAAACCAAAAGACTTAAAATATTTTGTTGACAAGTGTCACGAATCTGGAATTGGTGTTATTTTGGACTGGGTTCCTGGGCACTTTGATTCAGCTGAAACAAACAGTGCAGAGCGCAAAAATATTTTAACTGATGAGGATTTTGGCTTAACCGAATGGGACGGCACACCACTCTACGAAAGTCCTAAATGGGACAGACAACTTCAACTTGCTTGGGGAACACGAATTTTTGACTATGAAAATCCTTATGTGGTTAACTTTTTAATTTCAAGTGCACTGTACTTTTTGAGGGAATTCCACTTTGATGGAATTAGAGTTGATGCAGTTGTTTCAATTTTGTATCTTGACTTTTGCAGAAATCCTGATGAATGGATTCCAAATGTTAACGGAAACAACATAAACTACGCTGGCGTTGAATTTTTGAAAAAACTTAACAACACCATTTTTGGCGAATTCCCAAATGCACTTATGATTGCAGAGGAAGTTTCATCTTGGCCAATGACCACCCGCCCAACCACTGTTGGCGGACTTGGATTTAACTTTAAATGGAATGTTGGATTTATTAATGATATTTGGGAATACACTTCAATGGATCCATATTTTAGAAAATATCACCACAACATTTTAACACACACACTGGACTATTGTTTTGATGAAAACTTCATTTTGCCAGTTGATCATGATGAAGTTGGAAACGGAAGACATTCACTTATCAACAAAATGAATGGTGACATGAAAACAAAGATGAATCTTTGCAGAGCTTTCTTTTTGTATATGTATATGCACCCAGGGAAAAAACTTGTGTTTATGGGAAGCGAGTTTGGACAGAGGGCTGAATGGTCGTATTCAGAGCCAATTAACTGGAAACTTTTGAATGCAGATGGAAATAAAAAGCTTTCTAAATTTGTTTCAAGTTTAAATCATCTTTATCTCAAAACACCAGAAATGTGGCAACGAGATTTTGACAGCACTGGTTTTGAATGGCTGGTTGAAAATGATAACTCAAACTGTGTGACTTGTTTTAAACGCTATGACAAAGATGGAAATTATTTAATTTCTCTCACAAATTTTTCACCATACAGAATTCCAGACTATGTTCTTGGAATTGACGAACCTGGTTGTTATGAGGAAGTGTTCTCATCAGATGAAAAGGCATTTGGCGGAACAGGTGAACTCAATGACCTTATGTATTCATCAATTATGAATAAAAATGGAAAAACAAATGCAATTCGTGTGAACATTCCTGCAAACACAAGCATTTTAATTAAAAAAGTTATAAAATAAGAGGACTTATGAATAAAAAACTAAATATACTTTTTGCAACAGCAGAATGCATTCCATTTTGTGCAAATGGAGGTGTGGCAGAAATGTGCCACATGCTTCCAAAATATTTAAACGCTTCTGGTGAAGTTGATATACGTGTAATTATGCCGCTCTATTCAACCATTCCAGAAAAATATAGAAATGAATTTAGGCTTATTGGCGAAAAAACTGTTAACCTTTCATGGAGAAACAGTTACTGCGCAATTTATGAATATAAACGCAGAGGAATAATCTTTTACTTCATTTCAAATGACCAATATTTTAATCGTGAACAACTTTTTGGATATGATGATGATATTGAAAGATTTACATTTTTCAGCAGAGCTGTTCTTGACATTATTCCAATGACTGGATTTTTCCCTGACATAATTCACGCAAATGATTGGCAATCTGGAACAATTTGCACATTTTTGAAAATTTTGCCATGGCAAAATCCAAAATACGAACACATTAAAACAGTTCTTCAGGTTCACAACCTTGCCTATCAAGGAATTGCTGACTTTAGCGTGGTTAAAGATGTTTTGGATGTTGAAGATAAATTTGCATACCTTTTTGACTATTTTGGAAAAGCAAACCTTATGAAAGCCGCATTGCTTTGCACAGATGAAATTGTTGCTGTTAGCAAATCTTACGCTGAAGAAATTCAAACTCATGAGGGTGGCGCTGGACTTGAAAATATTTTTGTGGATTCAAAACACAAACTCCATGGAATTATCAACGGAATTGATTACAGCTACTACAATCCCAGCATTGACAATGACATTTACACAAACTATGACAAGAGTTCTCTTGCTGCAAAAGTTGAAAACAAACTTAAACTTCAAAAGGACCTTGGACTTGAAATTGGCGAAGACATTCCTGTTTTTGCAATTATTGGCCTTATGGCTGAACACAAAGGAATTGATCTCCTTTTGCAAGTGATTGACAAATATCTTGACGCTGGTGCAGAACTCATTGCAATTGGACACGGACCTGAAGACTATGAAAACAAAATGAAAGCCCTTCAAGAAAAATTTCCAACAAGGGTTAACATTAAATTTGGATTTGATGGGTCATATGTTAAAAAACTTTATTCTGGTTCAGATTTTTTGTTTAATCTTGCAAGCATTGAGCCTTGCGGGCTTTGTCCACTTGTTGCAAACCGCTATGGCTCACTTCCAATTGTTTACTTAACTGGCGGAATTAAAGATAACTGCACTGATTTTAAATATCAAAATGGAAACGCATACATTTTGAAAAACTATGATGGAACTTCCCTTTCAGATTTGATTGACAGAGCGCTCCGTGATTTTTCTGACAAAGAAAAATTCACTTCATACATGGTGTCCGCAATGAATCAATCATTTGATATTACAGACTGTGCAAAACAATATCTTGAACTCTATCATAAAATGAAAGATTAAAAAGCATGGCAAATAAATGCCATGCTTTATTTCTTTATAACTGGAACTTTACTCCAATTGTATGTTAAAATTTTGTAGTCGTTCCCATTTTGATAGAGAACTTGATTGTTTCCAAGTGTTAAGTATGTTCCTTTTGGATAAATTTTTAAATCTTTTAAATATTCACCATAAAACTCTCTGTTTTTAATTCTTACTAAATTGGAACCGTAATTTTCACTGCTCCATGGAAATCTATATTTTGAACAATGAACAAAAATCATTTTATCAATCCAGCCAAAACCCATCAATGCCTTTTCTCCAAATTCTGATTTAACATCAAAATTGTATGGTTCGGCTCTTAATGTCCACTCTGTGTCAGTGCCAGCAATTAAAGCACCTGCACTTTCACCAGCATAAAGCACACCACTTTCAGTAAGAGTTTTTATTTGTTTAAATTGATTATATTTGCGAAGTAAGTGAATTAATTTTGTTGCATTTCCCCCACGAACATAAATCATATCCACCTTATCTTGAAAGTTGTAATCTGGATTTAATTGAATTATTTTAAAACCAAGTTCCAACAATTTTTCTTTTGCTGAACTAGTGTATTCAATTTCATTTTGTACATCATAGTCTTCACTGGCATAATCAACAAAAAGACACGTATGCTGCTCATTTAAATTAAAAAACTTATACAAAAATTTTGAACCAACAACTTTGAAATCAGAACACAAAAGTAATTTCATAAAATCTCCTAGTAACCATTGAGTGGAATTGAATCATCATCTTCCCCTTTGGTTATTTTTTTTATTTCAACTGTGTAGCTATAATCGGGACTTGCTTGAACAAAAACCTTGTCACCAACTTTTTTTCCAAGCACAGCTTTTCCAAATGGTGATTCTTTGCTGATTATTCCATTCTCTAAATCAAGCCTGGTTGTTGTTGAAAGCATAAGTGTTTCGGTTTCACAAGTGTCTTCATAAAAAACTTCAATTTTGTCAAACAAACCAACTTCGTCAGGAGCAGATTCCGTGCTTATTATTTTTGCTGTTCTAATCATTTTTTGCAAAAATCTTATGCGGCTTTCATTTCTGTTAAATGCCCGCCTTGCACTTTTATACTCTGCATTTTCAGAAAGGTCACCAAGCGACCTTGCCTCCTTTAATTCATCACCAAGTTTTGGACGCAATTCATTTGCTCTCATGTTGATTTCATCTTGCATTTTTTTTATATCAACTTTTGTTAGTTCGTTATACATTAATTCACCCCTATTTCACAGCAAGCGCATAACTTTGATTTATTAGTTCAAAAATTTTATCGCTTTTAACCTTACCATTTAAAATTATTGAAATCCAACTTTTTTTATTCATGTGATAGCCCGGAAAAATTGTTTTTCCATCACATAGCATTTCAGCATTTCCACGAACATTTAAAACTTCAACAACTTCTGTGCTTTCACCGTAAATTTTATTTTGTGGAACAGCCATAACAAGCCCATACCATTTTCCACTATCTTTTCTTCTCCAAATTGCATCTGTCTCAAATTTTTTCCACAAAAATTCAAGCTCATCACCAAAATTTTTCTGAACATAAGAAATTAGTTTGAGTGTTTGCTCATTTTTAAAAACTTGTTTTTCAAAACATTCGTTTGCAATTTTTTCAAGAACTTCTTGGTAAGCTGTTCTTACACTTCCAACAAAGCCACCCTTTGCCTCTGGCATTAAATGAAGCACATAATCATCACCTGAAAGAAGATCTTTTATTTTTGTTGAAATGGTTTCACTTTTGTCAATGTAAACAAAAAGTTCCATTGTTCCATTTAAAATTTTTTCACTGTAAACAAATTGATTATTTATTTTTTTGAAACCAAATTTTTCAAGTTTTGAAGCGTTTATTTTTTTATATTTAAAAATCTCATCAGCAATATTCATATTTTTCCTTTTTACTTAAAAATGAATATTTTTTCAAAATTTAAGCAGAATTTTGCATTTTAACTTAATTTTTGTTTTTATTAAATAGTTTTAAACATGCTGGAATCAAAAGCCCACCAACAATATTTCCAAGTGTAATTAAAAGCAAATATCCAATCATTTTCCAGCTCCAACTCCAAGCAAATGTGAAGTAAAACATATCAGCAACGCAGTGCTCAAATCCACAGAGCACAAACACAGAAACACCAAAAGCAAGTGCAAGAGCTTGAGCAATTGAGTTACCAAAATTTTTGTAGCCATACACTGCAAGGAAAATTAATATGTTACACAAAATTCCAAGCAAAAATACGCTGAGCGCTGAATCATTAAGTTTGGTTTCAACCAAAACCGTTGCAGCATCCGTCAAACTTTCAAGCCTTGTTGCACGAACAACAATCGCTGAAAGAAGAGCCCCAACAAAATTTCCAACCCAAATTAAAGCAAGCTTTAAAATGTAGTTTGGTTTTTTATCAAGCGCAACGCAAACCCTTCCAGTAAACAAATTAAAATCAAAATTTAAAATTATAAATAACCCTATTGTGAAAAACAATGAACCAACGATTTTGTTTCCAGATGATAAAAATGCAACACAACCAATTGAAATTGAAATTCCTGCAAGCACTGCCCAAACAAAATCTTTTAAAACTCCTAATGCTTTTTCCTTCATTTGTAATCTCCTTTTAAACATATTAGCCATAGTATAACACAAAAATATTTTTTGATAAATAAAATAATTGAATTATTTATAAAAAACTTAATTCATAAAAGCAAAATTACTGAATAAAAAAGTCACGACTTTTGACGTGACTTTAATGGTGGAACAACTGCAATGTTTGTTGAACCTTTTAATCTTTATAGATTATTTTGAATTCATTTGGATACTCTTTTTCTGCATCATTGAATGTTTCTAAGATATTGTTTATTATCAATGCGTTATATTCATGTTTTTCTTTGCCAAATCCTACAAGTGTTATTTCGCATGGTGTTTCAATATGACCTGTTAACATATCCCAAAGAGCATCTGGATTTTTACCAAACCAATCTGGCAAATCCATCCTTTGCTTGATTATTTCATAAAACTCTTCAGCCCATTCAAATTCATTTCTATTAAATGTATACTTTTTCATAATTAATCCTCATACTATTTCTACAAAATTATTATAATGACTATCTGTCATAAAAATCAAGCCATCATTTGAATATATAATCCTTGAATTGTTTCTGTATCCACCTTGATAATCAATATCGCATTCATACCACACTCGCCCATATTTGTTGGGTAATTTGTTATTTCTGTTTTTAAAAATATTTCCACCTATCATAAAAAACCTAAACTATTGAGAGTTTTTACAAATTAGTGGCGAGAGTTGTAAGGAGCGCCTAGCGACGAAATAGCTGGCGTATTTTACTTTCTTTGCCGACCTTTGTAGCCAGCGTCACAGATGTTCATCAAAACTCCGTTCTCTGAATAGTAGTCACTAATTATTATTAATCAACCTTTTAAGTTGGCACAAAAGTTTTTGCAATGCAAAAAGTTTTCGCCTGGTGCCAGACTGGAGCGAAGAGCATGCGTAAAAAGAAAAAGACATTTCAAACGAAATGTCTTTTGATTTCCAAGCATAGCTCGGAGCGTTGGTGGAGGTGGCGAGATTGAACTCGCGTCCAAAAAGAAAAACTTAAACCCTTCTACGCACAGTAGTTTATTTTTTATTTCACTGAAAGTTCTAAACAAACAAAACCCCCTCAGCAATTTGGAAAAATTTCAAACACCACTGTTCCAACACCAGTGGCGTTCAACCTACTAAACTGTCAACAATTTATTGTCCGTAGGAAACAAAAAATTGCCGTGCCGCTAAAATTAAGCAGCAATTGCAGCGTCAGCTGCAACAAAATTATTTTCTGCGTTTATTTTTTTGCTTGTTTTAATGTAGACAAGCTCTACACATGCGCTTATAATTCAAATTTTAACCTTTCTGTCGAAACCTTGCACCCCCATATTCTTCTAAATTTTGCAAAATTTTACTAATTTTTTAACAATTTTGCACTTTTTTGAAAATTATCTATCGGCAAGCTGTCTTTCTGCATAACGCTTTAAATCACTCTTTTTTATATCTTGCTTTTTATCATAATTTTTCTTTCCCTTTGCAAGAGCAATTTCAACCTTTGCGTAGTCACCAGAAAAATAAACTTTTGTTGGAACTAGAGTGTAGCCCTGCTCTTTTATTTTTCTTTGCAGTTTTTCAATTTCCTGCTTTTTTAAAAGCAACTTTCTTGTTCTTCGTTCATCTGGAACAAATGAACCTGTTTTTTCAAAACTTGAAATAAAACAATTAAGCAGAAAAATTTCACCACCGCGAATAACTGCATAACTATCTTTTAAATTTACCTTTCCAGCTCTAATTGACTTAACTTCACTTCCAAGCAAAACTAAACCCGCTTCAATTGGGCTTTCCAAAAAATAATTATGCCTAGCTTCCCTGTTTTCAGTGATAATTTTCATGAGTGTATTTTAACACAAAAAAACTTTACTTGCAAGAGTAATTAACAAATTGTTCTCTATTGACTTTACACATGAGTTGGGTTATAATATAATTACTAAATATGTGGAGGAATTATGGAAACTTATCCTTGGGAATTGCAGCATAATTTTAAAAAACATTACAATGAAAAGCATAATGATTCGAGACATAAAATTTTAGAATTTGAATACAAAATTATAAATACCCATAACAATTTACCTAATGGTGAAGAAAACCATAAAGCAAGAAATCTTATTAAAGTAATTAAAAATAAAATTGATCTTGCAAATGAATCGGGTTTTCCAATTTTATTTAATGTTGTTTTTGAATATGCACACAATGCATCTATCAATTTTGAAGTCCCAATTTTACCAACCTTTTTGCATAAAAGGGCAGATGACGTTTTATTTATGGATAATTGCATACTTAATAATAACGAAACTGATTTTATTGAAAACACAAAAAAGATATACCCTTCACCTATAAATACAGATGGATCACCAAGTTTTAATGAAAATGAAAACTATAAAAATGATACTCAACAACAATTAATTGATATTATAGAGCACATAATGCAGGAGTTATTAATTAAGTATTGCTACTACAAATCTGTACCAGGACTGCGTAATTTTATTGAAAATTTAGATTTCTTCAAAGGCAATAATTTAAAAAAAAGCGGGGTTAAACTAGTTGATTTGTATAATAATACATCAGGACTATATAATAATGATGATACTTCTTACGAGCAACAATTAAAAAATATTGAAACTTATCTCAACTTAGAATATTATAACGAAAACAATAATGACCCATACCAAGTTGTATATACCGGCAGTGGCACAATAATGCATTTTATTGGGCTTGAAAAAATTCTATTTGGCGATAAAATTAATAATTTTAATAAACAAAAGTTAATTAATCTTACAATGAAAAGACTTAGATCATCTAATAAAATTCAATTAAATGAATGCTCTTTTTTAAATAAATACTTTGATTCTTATAATAATATAAATTCACGATCTAATGAACAATTAAACTCCATAAAACAACAATCTTTATAAGTTTTAAATAAAAGCAGTGGAAATTCCACTGCTTTTTATCTTTTTCCACGACCTCTGCCGCCACTTTTTGATTTTCGCATTTGATGCTTGCGACTTTTGTTTCTATTTTCATTATGGAAATTTTTTGCATTTTTTGAATAATTTTCATTATTTTTTTGTGAATTTTCATAATTTGAACGGGAATTTCGCAAAAAATCAATTCTTTCTTCCGTTGTAACTTCCCTATGAAAATTTGAAAGTTCAAAATCAACACGCCTTAAAACAATATCAACCGAAACAACTCTAATTTCAATTTTGTCACCAATTTTATAAACGGCACCGTTTCCAGAAAGTGAATATCGTGTTTCATTATATTCATAGGCGGCTTGTGGAAGCCTTAAAATAGAAACAAAACCTTCAACTGTATTTTCAAGTTCAACATAAAATCCATTTGCTGTTACACTGGAAATTACACCCTCATAAACTTCACCAATTTTGTTTGCCATAAACTCTGTTTTCTTTTGATCATCAACCGTTCTCTCAGCTTCTTCGGCTTGACGCTCCATTGTGCTTGAGCGTTCGGCTGAATTACTTACAAATTCTTCAAGCTCATGAATACGCTTTTGATTGAGCTTGCCTTCCAAACTTTCACTAATTATTCTGTGAATTGAAAGATCTGGATATCTTCTAATTGGAGAAGTGAAATGACAGTAATCACGGAGTGCTAAACCAAAGTGCCCAAGATTAACTGTGTCATACCTTGCTTTTTGCATACTTCGGAGCATAACTTTTGAAAGTGCAGTTGAATAATCTTGACCTTCACTGAGTTTGAGCAAAACCTGGAAGTCTTTTGGACTTGGATCTTTGCTGCTTGAAACAAACTTTAAACCGAGCCCCGCAGCAAATGCCCTAAACTTTTGAACTCTTTCAAGAACTGGTGGTTCATGAACACGATAAACAAATGGCAATTCCATTTTATCAAAATGACGAGCAATTACTTCATTTGTGATAACCATAAATTGTTCAATAATTTTATCTGACATTTCCCTTGGCTTTCTGTGAACATCAGCAACAGTTCCGTCTTTATTTAAAATTATTTCTGGTTCAGGAATATCAAAATCAAGTTGACCTGCAGCATCTCGCCTTGCAATTAAAATTTCTGCCAAATCCTTCATATCAGCCAAAATTGGAACAAGTTCAGCGTATTTTTCGCACATTTCCTTGTCGCCATTTAAAATTTTAGTTACTTTGTTGTATGTCATGCGATATTTTGATTTGATTATACCTTTATGAATTTCATAATCGGTAACTTTTCCGTTGCGAGCTATTGTCATTTCAACAGCTAAAACAAAGCGATTTTCATTAGGATTTAATGAACAAATTCCATTTGAAAGTTCAACTGGAAGCATTGGCAAAACATGATCTGGAAAATATACGCTTGTTCCACGCTTAAACGCTTCCGCATCAAGTTTTGAACCCTCACGAACATAGTGAGAAACATCGGCAATATAAACCCCAAGACGATAATTTTCGCCGTGTTTTTCAATTGAAATTGCATCATCAAAATCTCGTGCATCATCACCATCAATTGTGAAAATTACTCGATTTCTATAATCTTTTCTGCCTGTCTGTTTTTCAGTTTCAACCGGAACATCAACTTTTTTTGCTTCTGCAACAACATCATCAGGGAATTCTTCAAACAAATTATATGAACGAATTATTGAAAGAGTTGTTACCCTTGCATCTTTTGGATCACCCAAAATTTCACGAACTCGTCCTCTTGCCATTTTTGCAGCCGATGGATAATCAAGAATGTCAAGCACAACTTTTGAGCCATTTGGTGCGCCATTAATATCGCTATTTGCAACAAAAACGGATTCAGCAAACCTTGTGTCATCTGGAAGCACTGTTGCAATTCCCCTGTCATTGATTGACAAAATTCCAACAACAACCTTAAAACCTCTTTCAACAATTTCTGCAACTCTTCCTTCACGTTTGCCTTGAGCAACAAGTGGAAGGTCACGCCTGAACCTTCTTTCCTTTCCAGTTATGCCAATTTCAACCATAACCGTATCACCATGACATGCATCATTTAAGTTGGCAACTGAAATGAAAATATCATTGTCTTTTTCGCCCGAAATTGGCCTTGCAAAGGCATAATCTTTACTTGTTCCAAGAAGTGTGCATTTTATGAGTTCTTCATGTTTTAATGCAACATATTCGCCGTTTTTATACCTTTTTAATCTTCCGTGTTTAATTAAACTATTGAGTGCATCAACTAATGCTCTTTTATCAAATCCATGTTCAAACCCCGTGGCATGCGACAAGTCAGCAAGTGTAAACTTTTGCTTGTGAAGACCCAGGATTTTGTTATAAACAACCTCTTCAAAATTCATATTAACCTCAAACATATTATATATTAGGAAATATCAAAAAACAAATAAAAAAAATATAAAAACGATTAAAATTTTAATTTAAAATATTGACACCAAATAGTTTTCTTTTTATAATGATTATAGTTTTATGTATTTCGGTAGGTAAGACTACCATAGGGATACGGGTTGCTGCCGCCGTCAAAAGGAGACTTTTGCCGGCTGGTTAACAAATCTTCTCGACAAACAAGGGAAAATTTAATGCAATTCCACCGCCCTACGGAGTTAAAGCTTGAACGGGATATGTTTTTGCATATTCCCGCAAGGGAATTTTTTTATTGGAGGAAAAATTATGTTCAGAGAAAAAATTGTTGAATTATTCAAAAATAATCAATTTGAAGAACTTGAAAAATTTGTAGAAAAAATTGAAAAATCTGAATATGACGAACTTGCTAAAGAGTTGAGTTCAATTGATAAAGAACTTTTAGCTGACATTATGCCAAAGCTTCCAGAAGAAGTTTCAGCTGAAATTTTCATGAAGTTTCCTGAAGATTTGCAAAAATTTTTAACGGAGAATATTAGTGATATTGAATTTGAAGCTGTTGCAGAAGAACTTTTGGATGCTGATGCTGAAGACAATGTTTCAACTGAAGTTTTAAATGAAATTTTGCTGAAAGCTGATGCAGATGTTCGACATGAAAAACTTTTGGAAATTATTGATGAACTTGAAAATAAAAACTTTTCAAAACTCAAACCTCTTTTAAAGGAAATGGATCCGGTTGATATTGCAGATGTTATGAGCGATATTGACGATGAAAATGTGGCTGTTTTGTTCCGTCTTCTTCCTAAAGATACTGCAAGTGATGTTTTTGTTAACATGGATTCTGATGCACAAGAGATTTTGATTAAGTCATTCACCGATAAAGAACTTGGATTTATTATCAATGATCTCTTTGTTGACGACACAGTTGACATTATTGAAGAAATGCCATCAAATGTTGTTAGGAGAATCATCAAACTTTCAAACAGTGAAACAAGGGATAGCATTAACAAACTTTTAGGATTTCCAAAAGACAGTGCTGGAACAATTATGACAACAGAACTTGTTACCCTTCGTGCAAAAATGAGAGTTGAAGAAGCATTGAAAAAAATTCGCAGACAAGCCCTGGACAAAGAAACAATTTACACTTGTTATGTTACAGATGATGAAAAACATTTACTTGGAACAGTTTCACTTCGTGATTTAATTGTTCATGCTCCAACTGACAAATTAAGTTCTTTTATGACTGAAAACTTTATTTCAGCTCATACGCACGACGATAAAGAAGAAGTGGCAAACTTACTTAAAAAATATGACCTTCTTGCAATTCCAATTGTGGATAGTGAAAACAGAATTAATGGTATTGTTACTGTTGACGATGCTATGGATGTTTTGCAAGATGAAGCAACTGAAGATATTAGTATGCTTCACGGTGTTACTCCTACTGCAAAACCATATCTTCAAACAAGTGTTTGGTCAATTTTTAAATCAAGAGTGCCTTGGCTTTTGCTTTTGCTGGTTTCAGCAACATTCACAGGGCTTATCATTAACACTTATGAAAGTACTTTGAATGAACTCAGTCCGCTTTTGTTTGCGTGTGTTCCAATGCTCATGGACTCCGGTGGCAACGCTGGAAGTCAAGCATCCGTTACCGTTATTCGCTCACTTGCACTTGATGAACTTCACCCAAAAGATGTTTTAAAAGTCGTTTGGAAAGAAATTAGAGTTGCTGTTATGCTTGCTGCTGTGCTTGCAGTTGCATGTTTTGCAAAACTTCAACTTATTGATAAACTCATTTTTGGATATGATTACACAATTTTAGTTTCAGTTGTTGTTTCAATTGCACTTTTTGTTACAATTTGCATTGCAAAAATGGTTGGCGCCTGTCTTCCACTGTTGGCTAAAAAGTTTAAACTTGACCCAGCAGTTGTTGCAAGCCCATTTATCACAACAATTGTTGATGCAGTTTCACTCATGCTTTTCTGTCAAATTGCAATTATGATTTTATAAAAGAAAAAAACCACCAAAAATTTGGTGGTTTTTGTTTACAAAAAAAAAGATGGAAGCCCATCTTTTTTTATTAAATAAGTTCAACAATAGCCATTTGAGCATTGTCGCCACGACGAATTGTTGTTTTAAGAACTCTTGTATATCCGCCCTTTTGACCTTTTTCTTTTGCTCTTTCAGCATATTTTGGAGCAAGATCATCAAATATCTTTTCAACAAGTGGCATTTGAATTCCATTTGTTCTAGCTTCAAAATCAGCTGGTTTTTCGCCTTTTTGCTTTTGCTCTTGTCTGTCTTCAACTAAAGCAATAATTTTTCTTCTAGCGTTCATTTTGCGAACACCATCTTTTGAAACTGTAACAGTTTTTTCTTTTCCGTTTTTATCAGTTGTTTTCTTTTCAACTGTTACAACATCTTCATAAGAATTGATTGCCAAAGTGAGAATTTTTTCAGCTTGACGAGCAGCAGCTTTCGCTCTGTCAAAAGTTGTTTCAATACGGCCATACCACAAAAGGTCTGTTGCAAGATTTGAAACCAAAGCAAGTCTTTGGTCAGTTGGCTTTCCTAATTTTCTTGTGTCCATATTTTCTCTCCTTAATCTTCGTTAGTCTTAAGACCAAGTCCAAGACTTTCAAGTTTATGAATAACTTCATCAAGTGATTTTCTTCCAAGGTTTTTAACTTTAAGCATGTCATCTTCTGATCTTTTGATTAAATCTTCAACAGTGTTGATGCCCGCTCTCTTTAAACAGTTGTATGAACGAACTGATAAATCCATATCTTCAACGCTCATAACAAGAAGTTTGTGAACCTTGTCTTCTTCACGGCTAACCAAAATGTTTGTGTTAGCCATATTGTCAACGAGTTCAATGAATAAGTCATTATACTCGTTCATAAGTTTAGCTGATAAACTTATGACTTCTTTAGCTGAAACAGTTCCGTTTGTTGTTACTTCCAAAGTAAGTTTGTCAAAGTCTGTGTTTTGACCAACACGAGTGTTTTCAACAACATAACTTGCTCTACGAACTGGTGTGTAGATGCTGTCAATAGCGATATAGCCAATTGGAAGGCTCATATCTTTATTTTTGTCAGCAGGAACATAACCTCTTCCCTGTCCAACTAAAATGTCCATATCGAGTTCACCATCAGCTTCAAGTGTGCAAATATACATGTTTTTGTTCATGATATGCACTTCATCATCTTCAGCAATGTCACCAGCAGTAACAACTGCAGGTCCTTTAGCTTTAAGTTTTAATGTTTTTTTGAAATTTTTGTCATCGGAATCAATTTTAACTGCTAAGCCCTTCATGTTAAGGACAACTTCAGTAACATCTTCCTTTGCACCTTTTAGGGCCATGAATTCATGGTCCACACCAGCTATTCTAATGTTAGTAACAGCTGAACCAGGAAGGCTAGATAAAAGAATTCTTCTAAGTGCGTTTCCAATTGTTACACCGAAACCCTTTTCAAGTGGTTCAACAACAAATTTTGCGTATGATCCACCTTTTTCTTCTTCGCATTCAATCCTTGGTTTTTCAATATTTAACATATGCTTCCCCTCACAATTTAAATTTTATTTTGAGTAAAGTTCGATAATAAGATGTTCTGAAATAGTTAAATCAATATCATCTCTTGCAGGAAGAGCAACAACTTTTCCTGTAAGTTTTGATGAATCAAATTCAAGCCACTTTGGAACGACAACTTTTGCATCTTTAATTGCAGCAAAAAGTTCACTCTTTGCGCTCTTTTCTTTAACAGAAATTACATCACCAACTTTAACTTGATATGATGGAATGTTAACTGTTTTTCCATTAACCAAAATGTGTGCGTGGTTAACAATTTGTCTAGCTTGAGCACGGCTTGCACCAAGTCCAAGGCGATAAACAACATTGTCAAGTCTTCTCTCTAAAAGACTGAGCATAATTTCACCAGTTTTTCCTTTCATTCTGGTTGCGCTTTCATAGTATCCTCTAAATTGCTTTTCAAGTAAACCATAAGCTCTTTTTACTTTTTGTTTTTCACGAAGCTGAATTAAATATTCACTAGGTTTCTTTCTTGTGGTTGGGTGAACGCCAGGAGCAACTGGTCTTCTTTCCATCGCACATTTTTTAGAAGTGCATCTTTCGCCTTTAAGGAAAAGTTTAGCACCTTCTCTTCTACATAATCTGCAATCTGCATCAATATATTTTGCCATTTCTTTCTCCTTAAATTAAATTCTTCTTGGTTTTGGTGGACGGCAACCATTGTGTGGGATTGGAGAAATATCTCTAATCATTGTAACTTCAAGGTCAGCAGCTGCTAAACTTCTAACAGCTGATTCTCTTCCATTGCCTGGTCCCTTAACATAAACTTCGACTGATTTTAAGCCATAATCTTTGGCAATTTTAGCAGCTTTTTCAGCAGCTTGACCAGCTGCGAAAGGTGTGCTCTTTTTGCTACCTTTGTATCCAAGTGCACCAGCTGAACAAGCAGCAAGTGCATTTCCTGCAGCATCAGTAACAGTTACGATTGTGTTGTTGAATGAAGATTGGATGTAAACTCTACCTTTATCAACATTAGCAGTTACTTTACGCTTTTTTGCAGTTGTTTTTTTAACATTTTTCTTCTCTGCCATTTCTACTTATCCTTCCTTATTGTTTTTTTCCTGGTACTTGTTTTTTAAGTTTGTTTGCACCACCAGCTTTCTTTGGACCTTTTCTTGTTCTTGCATTTGATTTTGTGTTTTGACCACGAACAGGAAGCCCTGCTTTGTGTCTAAGTCCACGATAACTCTTAATTTCGGTAAGTGCTTTAATATTCATGTTAACAACTCTTCTAAGTTCACCTTCAGTTGTTAAATGCTTATCCATATATTCACGGATTTTACCGATTTGCTCTTCTGACAAATCTTTTACTCTTGTGTCAGGGTCAATTTCAGTAGCTTTCAAAATTTTGTTAGAAGTTACTCTGCCAATGCCATAAATGTATGTAAGGCCAATTTCAACCCTCTTTTCATTTGGTAAATCTACACCACTAATACGTGCCATTTTATCCTCCACAGATATTTTTTAATTTTAAAATGTTTATTGTTACTGCGATATGAAATTTTTGCCGCATTTCAATCGCTTTTATAGTTTTGTATATGAAAGATGATATTTGGCAAGTGGAATGTCTTGTTTCTCCAAATATAATCTTCCATAAACAAAACCAAAGAGAAAACTAACCCTGAACTTGTTTATGTTTAGGATTTTTGCTACAAATGACTCTAACTTTACCGTTTCTCTTAATTACTTTACAACCATCACACATAGGTTTTACACTAGGTCTAACTTTCATTGTCTTTTCTCCTGCTTTTATTTACTACGCCAAATAATTCTGCCACGAGTTAAGTCGTAAGGGCTAATTTCAAGTTTAACCGTGTCGCCCTCATAAACACGAATAAAATTTTTCCAGAGTTTTCCGGAAAGGTATGCGGTCACAATGTGTCCGCCTGCAATTTGAACTTTGAATGTTGCGCCAGGCATTGCCTCAACAACAACTCCTTCAGTTTCAATAACATCATCTTTACTCAAAAGTGTTTTCCTCCAAATTGAGTTTGAATTTTAAAGAAATTTATCTGGAAAGCCGGAGCTCCGGCTTTCCACCAATTTCAATTATTTTACAAATTCGCTGAGCCCTTGTATATTGCTCTTTTTGAATTCATTTAACATGTTGCTATAGCTCTGTTCTGGTGAACTTTCACCACGAACTGTAACAACCTTGCCCTGCTGTTTGAAATAGTCAAGAATTGGAAGTGTTTCGCTTTGATAAACATTGTAACGAGTTTTATAAGTTTCCTCGTTATCATCACTTCTAATTCCCCATTCTCCGCCACATTTAGGGCATTTTTCATAGCCTAAATTCCAACTTGTGTTATAAATATATCCACAATTTTTGCAAGTTCTTCTTCCAACAACCCTTTCTAAAAGAGTGCTATATGGAACCTCTAAATTAACAACAACATCAATGTCAGTAATTTTTTCTCTTACAAAAATTTCAAGTTGGTCTGGTGTTCTTGGAAATCCATCGAGAACAAATCCATTTTGAACATCACTTTGACTGAGTCTATTTTTAATCATTCTGCAAATAACTTCAGTTGGAACCATCTGTCCCTTATCCATGTATTCTTTTGCAAGAACGCCTTCCTTGTCACCTCTTGCAACGCTAGCACGAAGAATGTCACCCATTGAAACTGTTGGAAGATTATATTCTTCTGAAAGCATGTTGGCAAGTGTTCCCTTTCCAGCCATAGGTGCTCCAAACATTAAAAACTTCATAAAATTTCTCCTATTTGTTATTTATTGGGCCACTATAAGATGTTTTTGTGTCGTTTCATCATCAGTTGAGCTTCAAGTTGTTGTTGGAACTCAATTGCAACGCTAACTACAATGAGCATTCCGGTTGCTGTGAATGAGTTAAGCAATCCTTGTTGACCAACTGCTACAACAGAAAATAGCACAGATGGAACAAGTGCGATAAACGCAAGGAAAATTGCTCCAAAAAGTGTGATTCTGTTTGAAACCTTTTTAAGATAATCAGTTGTTGGTTTTCCTGGACGAATACCTGGAATGAAACCACCATGTTGCTGAATATTTAAACTTACATCAGCTGGATTAAATTGAATCTGTGCATAAAAGTATGCAAAGAACAAAATAAGCAAAGCTGTTAAAATGCTATAAATTACAGAACCTGTTCCAATGTAATTGAACCAGAATCCTGCAAATCCACCACTGTTTTTGCTAAGTCCACAAAGTGACATTATAAGTGATGGGAATGTGATTACGGCTGACGCAAATATGATTGGCATAACACCACTTGCGTTAACCTTCATTGGAATGTATGATGATTGACCGCCATACATTTTTCTTCCTTTAACTTGTTTTGCATATTGAACAGGAATTTTTCTTTCTGCCATATCAACAAATACAATGAGGAAGAATACAACTAGCACAAGTGCAAGGAAACCTAAAAGTTCCCACAAATATGTTAAGTTATTTGAAATATTGCTAATTGCATTTAATAATGATTGTCCTGCAGTTGCCAAGATACCAACAAAAATGATGAGTGACAATCCGTTACCAATACCTTGCTCTGTGATTTTGTCGCCGAGCCACATTGTGAAGCATGTTCCAGCCATCAAAATTACAATAACAACAACATTAGTAAGCCAAAGTAAATTTTCACCAAAAATTGGTTGGATATAACTTGAACCAAGTCCAAGAACAATTCCAAGAGCCTGTGCAAGTGCAAGCACGAGTGCTACAATTTTTGTAATCATATTAATTTTATTTCTTCCCTCGTCACCCTCTTTTGAAAGTTTTTCAAGAGAAGGAATTGCAACTGATAAAAGTTGCACAATAATTGATGCATTGATGTAAGGAGTTACACCAAGCGCTAAAATTGCAGCATTTGAAAGTGCACTACCAGAAACAGTGTTCAAAAGTGATAACACACCTGTAACATCATTACCAGCAATACCTTCATAAAGGTCGCTTGAAAGTCCAGGAGTTGGAAGATAGCAACCGAGTCTATAAACGAGTAAGAGAAGTAGTGTTATAATTATACTCTTTCGTAATTCGCGATTCTTTAACGCGCTTCCAAGGGTTTTGAACATTATTTTACCTCAATTGTTCCGCCTGCAGCGGTAATTTTCTTAACTGCTCCATCTGTAAATTTTGCAGCTTGAACATTTAAAGATTTGGTGAGAGTTCCATTTCCAAGAACTTTTAAACCATATGGTTCAATTTTAGAAATGATGTTTTTTGATTTTAATAGTTCAACTGTAACAGTTGTTCCATTGTCAAAAACTTCAAGCTCTCCAACATTAATTGTAGTATAAACCTTTCTGAAGTTATTTGTAAAGCCAAATTTTGGAAGTTGACGAATAAGAGGCATTTGTCCGCCTTCAAATCCTGGTCTAACTCCACCACCGCTTCTAGCGTTTTGACCTTTATGACCTTTTCCAGAAGTTTTTCCAACACCTGAACCAATTCCACGGCCAAGTCTTTTTGTTCCTCTGGTTGAACCTTCAGCTGGTTTCAATTCATGAATTCTCATTAGGTTTCTCCTTATTTTACTTCTTCAACTTGAACTAAGTGTTTAACAACAAAAATCATTCCTCTTGTTGCCTTGTTGTCAGGAACAATGTTTGATGAATGTGTTTTGTTAAGTCCAAGCGCCTTAAGTGTTTTTATTTGTTTTTCAAGTCTGCCATAAGCGCTCTTTACAAGTGTAACTTTAAGCATTGGTCCATTTTTCTTTTCTGCTTTTGGAGCTGCTTTAGCTACAGTTTTTGGAGCTTCTGCTTTAACTTCAGCAACAGCCTCTGCCTTTTGAGCAGCTTCTGCTTTTGGTTTTGCAGTGGTTTTTGCAGCTGTTGTTTTTGCAGCTGTGGTTTTTGGAGCAGCTGTTTTTGGAGCAGCTGCCTTTGGAGTAGCTGCCTTTGTTGTCTTTTTAGCAGCGGTTGCTGCTTTGGTTTCAGAAGACTTAACTGTGGTTGTTTTCTTTGTTTCTGCCATATCTCGTCTTCCTCCTATCTAATTTCATCAACGCTCTTTCCACGAATTGCAGCAATTTGTTCTGCTGTTCTAAGAGCTTTGAGTCCTTCAAAAGTTGCTTTTACACAGTTTACTGGGTTGTTTGAACCATAAAGTTTTGTTGTGATATCTTTAATTCCAGCAAGTTCAACAACATCACGAACTGCACCACCTGCAATAATACCTTTTCCTTCTGATGATGGCATCATGATAACTTTGGTTGTTCCAAATTTACCAATAACGTCATGAGGAATTGTGGTTCCATCAATGCATACATTGATCATATGTTTTTTAGCAACAAGTGTTGCTTTTTCAATTGCTTGGGTTACATCAAGAGCTTTTGCAAGTCCGATTCCAACTTTACCATTTTTATCTCCAACAACCATAAGAGCGTCATAACGAAGTGTTTTTCCACCCTTGGTTACCTTTGAAATTGGGTTTAAGTAAATCATTCTTTTTTCAAGTCCATCAGAAACCTTTTCTGGACGACGGTTTTCTCTTCTTGGCTTTCTGCCATTTTTACCGTTTTCTTTCTTGTTTTCTGTTTCAGCAGTTGGAGTTTCAACTACTTCTTCTTGTTTAACTTCTAATTCTTCTGCCATAACTACCTCCTAAAACTCCAAACCTGCTTCTCTTGCACCATCAGCAACTGCTTTAACACGACCGGTGTAAATGTAGCCACTTCTATCAAAAACAACTGTTTTTACACCAAGTTTTTTTGCTCTTGTGCCAATTTCATGTCCAACAATGTTTGCAATTTCAACTTTTGTTTTTCCTTCAAGTTTTTTAGCAAGTGCCTTATCTTTACTTGATGCGCTGCAAATAGTTTTTCCAGCTTTATCATCAATAAGTTGAGCATAAATTTCATTTGTTGAACGATAAACATTAAGTCTTGGCATTTCAGCAGTTCCCTTCACGGTAAATCTAATACGATTATGCTTAGCTTTTCTTACTTCATTTTTATCAACTTTTTTAAACATAACTCACTCCTTATTTTTTACCTGATGAAGTTTTCTTGATTTCTTTTCTACGAACATGCTCGTTTGTATAGTAGATTCCATATCCATGATATGGTTCGACTTTTTTGATTGCTTTCACATCTGCTGCAAATTGTCCAACTTGTTCCTTGCTGATGCCTGAAACAAGAATTTCTGTTGCAGATGGACATGTAACTGTTAAATATGAAGGAATTTCAACATTAACAGGGTGTGAGAAACCAATGTTAAGAACAAGTTTGTTTCCTTGAACTTGGCATTTGAAACCAACACCATTAATTGTGATTGACTTTGAAAAGCCTTGAGATACACCAGCAACCATGTTAGCAATAAGTGCTCTGTATAAACCATGTTTTGCATTGGTGTCTCTGTTGCCATCACCAGCAACAACTACGATTGCGTTTTTGCCTTCATGTTCTGCCTTTTCAAGTGCAATGTTTCCAGTTACTTGTTGTTCTAAAGTTCCCTTTGGTCCTTTAACAACAACCACTTTGTTTTCATTCATTTCAACTGTAACATTTTCTGGGAGAACAATTGGGGTTTTTCCTACACGACTCATTCCAATTTCCTCCTTACCATACATAGGCGAGAACTTCGCCACCGATTCCTAATTTTCTTGCTTGTCTGTCTGTCATAACGCCTTTTGATGTAGAAACAATAACAATGCCAAGTCCGCCAAGAACTTTTGGAAGATCTGCAGCACTAGCATAGATTCTTCTACCAGGTTTTGAAATACGTTTTAAGCCAGTAATAACTTTTTGGTTTTTGTTAACATATTTAAGCGATACAACAAGATCTTTAAATTTTCCGTTTTCAACTTCTTCAAAACCAGCAATGTAACCTTCGTCAAGCAAAATTTGCAAAATTGATTTCTTCATTGTTGAAGTTTCAACTGAAACAGTGTCATGCTTAGCGATTTGTGCATTTCTAATTCTTGTAAGTAAGTCTGCGATTGAATCATTAACCATTTATCTTTCCTCCTATTACCAGCTTGCTTTTTTAATTCCAGGAATTTGACCTTTATATGCAAGTTCTCTGAAGCAAATACGGCAAATACCATATTTTCTGAGAACTGAATGAGGTCTTCCACAAAGTGAGCATCTTGTATACTCACGAGTTTTATATTTTTGTGTGCCCTGTTGTTTATTTATCATTGATTTTTTTGCCATGTTTCTCTCCTTAGGCCTTGAAAGGCATTCCCATGAGTTTTAAAAGTGCTCTAGCTTCATCATCTGTTTTTGCTGTTGTAACAAATGTTACATCAAATCCTCTAATTTTCTCAATCTTATCATAAATGATTTCTGGGAAAATAAGTTGTTCTTTAATTCCATAGGTATAGTTGCCTCTGCCATCAAATCCGGTTGTTGCATCAATTCCACGGAAGTCACGAACTTTTGGAAGTGCAATTGCAATGAGTCTATCTAAAAATTCATACATTCTTCTACCACGAAGAGTAACTTTTGCACCAATTTTTTGACCTTGACGAAGTTTGAAGTTTGCAACTGACTTTTTAGCAGTTGTGATTGCTGGTTTTTGTCCAGAAATAGCTGCAAGTTCTTCAACTGCAATGTTGAAGCTCTTTGAGTTATCTTTTTCAGCACCAAGTCCCATGCTTAAAACAATTTTGTCAATTTTTGGAACTTCATTAACATTTTTGTAACCAAATTGTTTAAGTAAAGCTGGAACAACTTCATTAACATATTTGTCTTTAAGTCTTACATCTGTTGTTTTCTTTGCCATTTGCTACACTCCTCTTTGAGATGATCTTGAAGTTTGTGGCTTTTTAGCTACTGCAGTTTTTGTTGCCTTTTCAGCTTCAGCTTTAGTAGCTCTCGACTTTTTTTCTGTTTTTGGTTTTTCTGTTGTTTTTGCAGTTTCGGTTTTTTCTTCTTTAACTGCCTTTTTAGCTGCTTTAGTTTCCTTTACAAATTTGCCATCGAGTGATGCGCCACATTTAGCGCAAACTCTGTGCTTTTTGCCTTCAACTTCAGCATGTCTAACACGAGTTGCTTTTCCACAAGCTGGGCAAACAACATTAACATTTGAAACATCAATAGCTGCTTCTTTTTTAACAAGTTCGCTCTTTTCTTGTGCAGTTCTTGCTTTTTTAGCTTTTGTTACAAGGTTAACACCTTCAACAACAACTCTTGTGTGATCTTTAACGGTTTTTACTGCGATTACCTTTCCCTTTTTACCAGAGTCTTTTCCAGTGGTTACCAAAACGGTATCGCCAGTTTTAATACTTACCTTTGCCATTTCTTTTCCTCCTTATAAAACTTCTGGTGCAAGTGAAATAATTTTCATGAATTTTGGGTTAGCACGAAGCTCACGAGCAACCGGTCCAAAAATACGGGTTCCCCTTGGGTTTCCATCATTATTGATGATTACTGCTGCGTTGTCATCAAACTTAATGTAACTTCCATCTTCTCTTCTAACACCCTTTGTTGTTCTAACAATAACTGCTGTAACAACATCGCCTTTTTTAATGTTAGCACCTGGGGTTGCAGATTTAACAGAAGCTTTGATAATATCGCCAACACTTGCAGTTTTAACAACTGAACCACCAACAACATGGAAGCACATAATTTCTTTTGCGCCTGAGTTGTCAGCAACACGCAATCTTGTTTGTGGTTGAATCATAATCACTTATCTCCTAATTTTATTTAACTTTTTCAACAATTCTAACGAGTCTCCATCTCTTATCTTTGCTGAGTGGACGAGTTTCTGCAATTTCAACAGTGTCGCCAATATCGCATTGATTTTCTGGATCGTCTGCTTTTACCTTTGTTGAATGATTAAGTGTTTTTCCGTATACAGGATGAAGTTCTTTTGTTTTGATAACAACAACAATTGTTTTGTCCATTTTGTTGCTTACAACTTCACCTATTCTGGTTTTTCTTTCATTTCTTACTTGTTCATTTGCCATACTTCTTCACCTTAACCCTTTTTCTCTGCATCGACTTTTGCAGATTTCTTTGTTGTTTTAGCCACCTTCTTAGGTGCTTCTTCTGGTCCTTTTACAAGGCCAAGTTCTCTTTGACGAAGAACTGTTTTAACTCTTGCAATGTTTCTCTTGCAAACTGTGATTTCGTTGCTGTTAGCAAGGCTTCCAGTTGCATGAGTGAATCTTAAATTAAAAAGTTCTGCTTTTAAACTTGCAAGTTTTTCAGCAAGTTCAGCATTTGTGAGAGAATTAAATTCTGTATTTTTCATTATTCACCCTCCTTTACATTAGGAGTTTCAACTTCACGAGTGATAATTTTTGTAGCACATGGAAGTTTGTATTTAGCACGAGTTAAAGCTGTTTTCATAGCTTCTTCTGATGTGTGCTCAACCTCAAAAATAACTCTGCCTGGTTTGATAACTGCTACCCAATATTCAGGTGAACCTTTACCAGAACCCATACGAGTGTCAGCAGGTTTCTTTGTTACTGGTTTATCAGGAAAAACATCAATCCAAACTCTTCCACCTCTTTGGAAGCTTCTGTTGATAGCAACACGGCCAGCTTCAATTTGGTTTGATGTGAGCCAGCAAGGTTCAGTTGCAACAAGTCCCATTGAACCATAAGCAAGTTTATTGCCTCTTGTTGCTTTGCCGGTCATTCTTCCTCTTTGAACTTTTCTTCTTTTAACTCTTTTTGGCATTAACATATTAGTTCTTACCTCCTTGAGCTTGTTTTGTTAAATCTACTTTACCAAGAATTTCACCTTTGTAAATCCAAACTTTAACACCAAGCTTTCCGTAAATGGAAGCTTCTGCAAAACCATAATCAATGTCTGCACGAAGTGTTTGAAGTGGAATTGAACCAAGGTGAAGTTGTTCGCTCCTTGCAATTTCAGCGTTGTTAATACGACCTGAAACCATAATTTTAACACCTTTAACGCCTGCTTTTTGGCATCTTGAAAGTGCTTGTTTCATTGCACGACGGCAAACAATTCTTTGGTCAAGTTGTGCTGCAATTGATTCAGCAACAAGTTGTGCATCAGCATCTGGAGTTTTAATTTCAACAACATTGATATTAACTTCCTTTCCGCCAGCAACTTTTGAAAGTGCTTTTTTCATAGCTTCAACGCCAGCACCTTTTTGTCCAATAACCATACCTGGTCTTGATGTGTGAAGTGAAATCAAAACTTTGTTATCGTTATTTCTTTCAATAACAACTTTGGCAATACCAGAATTATTATATTTTTTACTAATGAACTCACGAATTTTGTTATCTTCCAAAATGTAAGCAGCTAAATGCTTTTTATCTGCAATCCAGTTGCTATCCCATGCTTTGTTGATACCAACTCTAAGTCCATGTGGATTAACTTTTTGTCCCATAATTTCCTCCTTGCCTCTTTCTACGCCTTTTTCTCATCAAGAACAAATGTGATATGGCTGTTTCTTTTCTTGATTGAATGTGCTCTACCTTTGCTTACTGGTTGGAACCTTTTAAGGGTTGCTGCTCCATCAGCATAAGCTTCTGCAACATATAAATTTGCTTTGTTCATTCCAAGATTATTTTCTGCATTTGCACCAGCGCTTTCCAAAACTTTAACAGCTTCTTCAGCTCCAACATTTGGCATATTGCGAAGAATTGCAACTGCTTCTGTGTAATCTTTTCCACGAACTAAATTTAAAACAATTCTAACTTTTGATGGTGAAACCCCAACATTTTTAGCTGTTGCTCTTGGTCTTTTATCGGAATTTTGAGCATTTTTTTCTGCTCTAACTTTTTGTCTAGTAGCCATTATTTACCTCCCTTCAAAGACTTTACGCCAGCGTGACCTTTATAGGTTCTTGTTGGTGCAAATTCACCGAGTTTGTATGAAACCATCTCTGCTGTAATATATACAGGAATGTGCTTTCTTCCATCGTAAACACCAATTGTGTGACCAACCATGTCAGGAACGATAGTTGAAGACCTTGACCATGTTTTAATTACATGCTTTTCATTAGATGCATTCATAGCTTCAATTTTCTTCATAAGGCTCTTTTCAACAAATGGGCCTTTTTTAACTGATCTACTCATCTCTTTGTCTCCTAATTGATTCTCTTAACAATTAACTTGTTTGTGCGACTCTTTTTCTTTCTAGTCTTATAACCAAGAGCAGGTTTGCCCCATGGAGTCATTGGACCAGCGTGGCCTACAGGAGCCTTTCCTTCGCCTCCTCCATGTGGATGGTCTACTGGGTTCATTGCGCTACCACGAACGGTAGGTCTAACACCCATGTGTCTCTTGATACCAGCTTTACCAATTGAAACAATTTCATGTTCAACATTTCCAACTTGTCCAATTGTTGCACGACATGTTTCTGGAACTTTTCTCATTTCCCCTGATGGAAGACGAAGTGTTGCGTAACCATTTTCAAGAGCCATGAATTGTGCACTGTTTCCTGCGCTTCTAGCAAGTTGTCCACCTTTTCCAGGATTAAGTTCAATGTTGTGAACAACAGAACCAACTGGAATGTGAGTAAATGGAAGTGCGTTTCCAACTTTAATTTCTGCATTTTCACCGCTTTCAACTGTGTCACCAACAGCAAGGCCAATAGGAGCTAAAATATATCTCTTTTCGCCATCTGCATAATTTAAGAGTGCAATGTATGCTGATCTGTTTGGATCGTATTCAATTGTAGCAACTTTTGCAGGAATGTTATCTTTATTTCTTCTGAAATCGATAACACGATATTTTTGACGGTTTCCACCGCCGATGTGTCTAACGGTAATTCTACCATAGCTGTTTCTTCCACCTGTTTTCTTCTTGGTTTCAAGAAGTGATTTTTCAGGTGCTTTTGCAGTAACCTCTTCAAAAGAAGCAGTTGCTCTGAATCTTCGACCAGCGCTGGTAGGATTTGATTTCTTTATTGCCATAATCTATCTTTCTCCTTTAACCTTTAAGACAAACTGTCGAAGAATTCAATTGACTTGCTGTCAGCTGTAAGTTGAACAATAGCTTTTTTGTAATTTCCAGTAAGTCCTTCAGTTCTTCCTTGTCTTTTAATTTTTCCATAAACATTGAGTGTGTTTACACTTTCAACTTTAACTTTGAAAATTTCCTCAACGGCTTTTTTAATTTGTGTTTTTGTTGCCTTCTTTGCAACTTCAAAATAATATTTTTTGTTTGCAATGTCAGCATAACTCTTTTCTGTGAGGATTGGTCTAATAATAATATCTTGAACAAACATTATGCGCGTACCTCCTCAATTTTCTTTGCAGCGTCTTTTGTGATTACAACTGCATCTGAAACAACCAAGTCATATGTGTTTAAAACATCTGCTGTTGTTACATAAGCGTTTTCAAGGTTTGCAAATGCACGGATTGCATTGTCATTAACGCCATCTGTTACAACTGTTACTCTTCTTTCAAGTTTAAGAGCTTTAAGAGCTGCAACAGCTTCTTTTGTTTTTCCTGTCAAATTGATTTCATCAACAACTTTAATTGCACCTTCAGCCATCATTGTTGAAAGAGCACTAACAAATGCTGCCTTTCTCATTTGATCAGTAAGCTTTTTAGAAAAATCTCTTGGCTTTGGAGCAAAAACAATTCCACCATGAATCCATTGTGGTGAACGGATTGAGCCTTGACGAGCACGACCTGTTCCTTTTTGTCTCCAAGGTTTTCTTCCTCCACCAGCAACTTCGCTTCTGGTAAGAGTTGATTTTGTGCCTTGTCTTTGATTTGCAAGATAGGTAACAACTGCTTGATGAATAAGATCTTCATTATATGGAGCCTTAAAAACTTCATCAGAAAGTGTAACTTTTCCTACTTCTTCGCCAGCTAAATTATAAACTTTTGTCTGCATAACTTTTTCCCCCTACCTAAGCTTTTACAGCGCTGCAAATTGAAACAACTGCACCGCTAGCCCCAGGAATTGCACCTTTAATTAAAATAAGGTTTCTTTCTGCATCGACTTTTGCAATTTCAAGATTTTGGATTGTAACTTTCTCATTTCCCCAATCACCAGGAAGTTTGTGTCCCTTAAATACTTTTGATGGGGTTGAGTTTGCTGCAAGCGCACCAGGTGCTCTGTGAATTGGACCAGCACCATGGCTCATTCTCTGTCTTGAAGCATTCCATCTTTGAATGTTTCCTGAGAATCCATGACCTTTGCTGTAACCAGATACATCAACTTTGTCACCAGCGTTGAATACGCTGCATTTAATTTCTGCACCAAGCGTTAAACCTTCAGCAGAAATTTTAAATTCTTTTAAATATTTTTTAGCTGAAATGTTAGCTTTCTTTAAATGTCCAGCTTCAGCCTTTGTGAGTCTTGATTCTTTTGTATCCATAAATGCAAGTTGAACTGCGTTATAGCCATCAACAGTTTCAGTTTTAATTTGTGATACATAGCAAGGACCAGCCTCAACAACAGTCACAGGGATAACAACACCAGTTTCAGTGAAGATTTGTGACATACCGATTTTTTTGCCAAGTATTGCGTTTTTCATAGTATCTTTTTCTCCTCCTGCGACCTATTATAATTTTATTTTGATATCAACACCTGCTGGGAGCTCAATCTTCATGAGTGAGTCAACCGTTTTTGCAGATGGGTTGTAGATATCAATCAACCTTTTATATGTTCTCATTTCAAATTGTTCACGACTGTCTTTATATTTGTGAACTGCACGAAGTATTGTAACAACTTCTTTTTCTGTTGGCATAGGAATTGGTCCTGAATATTTAGCACCAGACTTTTTAACAGTCTCAATAATTCTTGCTGCACTTTGGTCAACAAGGTTATGATCATATGCCTTTAATTTAATTCTCATTTTTTGTACTGCCATTATTTTCCTCCAAGTTATTATTTACCGAAATCACATTGCGCCACTGGGTTATTCAGCTTTGGCGTGCGCATGTGCTCCGTCGCCTTAATCTCTTGTCAAGACTATTGTCCGCCGAAGTTATCTTTCTTGGGCTATAATAAGTAACCTCCGGCATCAACCCGATATTTTAAGTTCCAAAAGTAATTTGGAGTTGCAAATTTTAAATCATCTGTACTTTCCTATTATTTTTGAATTGTGATTTACAAAAGAGCGCAAACCACCCCTACCCTCAAAATATAACCTTAATCATTTTACTATACACCCGGCTTCGTGTCAAGTGGTTTTTATAAAATAATTTAATTATTTTTTATGTCCACTAAATTTGCTTAAATTAGATTTTTTTTAAAGTTTAAGTATTTCATTTGTCTTTAAATTACATCTTCAATATAATAATAAGCGAGGTGAAACAAATGAAAATTGGCGTTGACTTTGATGGAGTTATTATTGACACTGAAAGAAATCTTAAATTTTGGGCAGATTATTACTCATATTTCAAGCTTAATGGAATGACCAGAAAAACAGGAAGATACACAGCACAAGAAAAATGCTTTGACTGGAATGACGAACAAATAAAAACTTTTTACAAAAAATATTATATTGGAATATCAAAAAATGCACCATTTTTACCAGGCGTTAAAGAAGTCTGCGAGCAACTAAAAAAACAGGGACATGAAATTTATGTCATTACCGCCCGTGAATCAAACAATGGACAGTTTGATGAAACCATTTATGCTAAACGCAGAATTAAAGAACTTGGATTTGAGTTTGATGGAATTTACTTTGATGTTTTCAACAAACCTGAAAAATGTAGAGAACTCGGCATTGACATAATGGTTGACGATGGACCACAAAATGTTGAAATGTTTGCAGGAACTGAAATTTTGACACTTTATTTTAAAGATGTTCAAATTCAAAATATAACAGCACCAAATATAAAAAAAATAGATACCTGGATGGATATCTATTTAGAAGTTCAAAAGCAAATGAAAAAGAAATAAAAGCACTGCCAAATTGGCGGTGCTTTTATTTTGCATTAATTTTAACTTTAAGTTTACATGAAACACCCTTATAAAGTTTCACATCAACTTCATAAAGTCCCTCTCTTTTAAGTGATTCAGTTGACACATTCTTTTTATCAACAGTGTAACCAAGTGTATCAAGTTTTTCAGCAATTTCTTTAGCTGTGATTGAACCAAAGGCCTTTCCCCTCTCACCCACTTCAATATCAAATTCAAGTGTGAGTTCTTTAAGCTTTTCAGCAACAACCTTTGCCGCAGCCGTTTCCTCGGCAATGCGCTTTGCTTCCTCGGCTTTAATTTTGTTGTTTGCATTAACATTGGCCTGGTTTGCTGGAACTGCTAAATTATTTTTAAACAAAAAATTGTTTGCATATCCATCACTAACATTAATTTCATCGCCCTTTTTTCCTTGAGCTTTCACATCTTTAAGTAAAATTACTTTCATAATTTCCTCCTACAATCAATTATAACTTACTAAATAATTTTGTCAAGGACGCAAAAAGCATGGCGAGTGCCATGCTTTTATTTTTCAGTTTTAATTTCAACTTTGTTTTCCTCTTTTTCAACATGTTCTTTGTTTACCATTTCAAAATTAGTTGTATCTTTATGCGGAATTGTTTTCCATCCAACATTTTTAGAAAATAGTGCAACAAAATCAGTAACAATATTCAAAGCTACGAAAATTGGCCAAAACAGAACAGCTGAAAGTCCAGTCCAAAAATTAAGTTTCTGCAATCTTTTATTTCCCAAAATAAATATAATAATTGCGCTGAGCATTCCAGCCCCATAAGCAGTTGCCAAACTTATTCCTGTGCTCTTTAGCCACCCCAGCCAGTAAGCCCCAACATCAACTGGTCCAAAAAGCGGAGCAATGGCAAGCAAAACAAACTGAAGAACATACAAGCAAACTGAAATTATGTAAAATGGCAAGATATTTGTCAAAATGTCATAACTTGAACCTCTGTTTATTTTTGGTTCATCTGCCTTTTGTTTCCTAAAGATATTTTTAAATAAATCTTTTGCACGAGTTGCGCAAACAATAAGGTGTCCTTTTGCCCATCTAATTCTTTGCCTTAACATAATTTTAAAACTTGTTGGTTGTTCGTCAAAAAATTCAGCTTCATCACAATAATAAATTTTATTTCCATGCAAAATCTGGTCTGCTGAAAATTCCCAGTCTTCAGTAAGTGTTACATAAGGCCATCCATCTTTAAGGGCTGATGAATTCATCAAATGTCCAGTCCCCTGAACTCTTGTTGAACAACCAAAAATAGTTCTTGCTCTGCCCTCAAAAATACACCCGGATAAAAATAAAAGACCATATGATGCACTGATTGCATTTGTTCCAAGATTTTTTGTGTTTCTAAAAGAAGTGATAACATTTTTACATCCATAGTATTCAAATGCATCATTCATTTTTTCAATGTAGTTATATTTCAGAACATTATCTGCATCAAACATGAAATAGCCTTCATAGGTTTCAATTCCGTAATCCTTTTGAATTTGATCAAACAAATACTTAAGTGCATATCCCTTTGTTTTTTCATTTTCATTGTTATATTCATAAACGGTTGCACCAAGTTCTCTTGCAATTTCTGCAGTTCTATCTGTGCAGTTATGTGCAATAACAAAAATATGAATTTTCTCTTGTGGATATTTTTGCTTTTGAATGCTCTTGATTAAATTTCCAATAACCTTATCTTCATTTCGCGCTGAAATTACAACGCCGTAATTATGTTGAACTTTTGCCTTTGGAAATTTTTTCCTGGCAAAAATTCCCACTATCAAAAAAATAAAATAGTGAAGCGTTAAAGCTGATATTATTCCTGTTATAATTTGAAAAATTAAATTTACAATTTCAATATATGTCATCATCGGTATCCTTATTATTGTTACTCAATCATTTTAACACACAAAACTTAATAACGCCAATCTTTTTATATCTTTAAACGATTTTGTGTATAAAATTATTTTTTGATTTATAAAAATTTGTTTTATGGCAACAATATAGTTATGTTCGATTTAAAATGTAAACAAAGCAATTGCACATTCAACAAAATGCATGTATGCTCAGCAAGTGAAATTAATGTAGATAAAAAAACACACTGCAAAACTTTTGAAGAAAATAATTTAAAACCGAAAGAGCGTGAACAAATAATTCAGCCGATGATAAGAAAAAATATATGCGTAAATTGCCAAGCAGACTGTATTTTTAATCATCAATCAATTTGTAACGCAAACGGCATTTCCGTTTTAACCGACAAAGAAAATCCAATTTGCTGCACATTTTTGCCAAAATAAAAATCCACAGATTGTGGATTTTTATTCATTTACTGGTTGCTCTGATTCCTGAATTCTTCCAAGGAACTCATCATATGACTTTCCATTCAAAATATATTTTGTTACATATTTGTTAAGAATATCTATATCATCATTAACTTTACAATTTTGAAAATATGCATCTCTTGGATGTCTCCAATCAAGTTTATTCAAAATTCTCAAATCAAATGCTGAAGTATAAAATTTACTACTAATTCTTTTTCTTGCAATTTCATCATCCATATCATTTAATGCAATATCCAAAACATCACGAATATCAGTAAGTTCCCTTTTATATGATTTAATATCATCATTTTTAATAAAAAGAATTTTTCTAAGCAAGCTTTTCCCCATTTTAAATTTTGTGTCATATTCAGAAATAGGTCTTAACGATGATTTAACAGCTCTCTCAAGTGAATATCCAAATTCATCGTGGAATCTTAAAACATTTTTTACTAATTGTTTATCTGCCTGAATATTTTTATTATTTAAATATTCAATAAGCTCATCTTCTGTAAAAAAAGTTAACTTCATTTACTGCTCTCCTCTTTGTGTCGGTTTTTTAGAATTGTTAGAATTTGATTTAGTAAGCATTGCAAGTGCAGCATGCAATTCAGCAAGTTTATCTGAAAAAATTGCACTATCGGGTTCTGGCAATTCAACAAAATTATTTTTGCTTATATATGAAATAACATCTTTATAATCACCAAAACAATCATTAAACATTGAATATACGAAATCCATATCACTCTTTGTTGCGGATTCTGATAAACCATCAATAACTGATGTTGCATAGTTTAAGATTCTTAAATATTCTTCAGTATTTTTTGTTAAAGATGAAATATTTTTTAACTCTTCTTTAGCTATTAAATAAAATTCATAATTCTTAGTAGACATAATTGTAACTCCTCTTTTTTATTCCATAGGTATTTTACATTATACTCGTCAAAAAGTCAATACTGCTTTTAAAATTACACACAAAAAAAGAGATGCTTTTGCATCTCTTTTTTAATTGAAAAACGGCAACGTTCTATCTTCCCGGCTCGTCTCCAAGCAAGTATTGTCGACCCTGCTGAGCTTAACTTCTGTGTTCGGAATGAGAACAGGTGGACCTCAGCGGTATGATCACCGTTAATTGTATAATAACGCTCCCCGCGATACTATCGAATTAACATAAACATTTTACACTTTTTATTAAGTTTTGTCAATGTTTTATTCGCACACTGGCAACTGCATATTATCGAATCAGTTTCGTAATTTTGGCTTGCACATATGATCGTAGTAATCATACTATTTCACAGATAATTGTGATCAAGCCCTCGACCTATTAGTACCGGTCAGCTACATGCATTACTGCACTTCCACACCCGGCCTATCAACCTTGTGGTCTACAAGGGGTCTTACTATCTTATGATATGAGATATCTTATCTTGAGGCAAGTTTCACGCTTATATGCTTTCAGCGTTTATCTTTCCCGTTCTCCGCTACCCGGCTATGCTCTTGGCAGAACAACCGGTGCACAGTAGGAACGTCCACTCTGGTCCTTGCGTACTAGGAGCAGATCCTCTCAAATATCTTACGCCCATGGTGGATAGGGACCGAACTGTCTCACGACGTTGTGAACCCAACTCGCGTGCCTTTTTAATCGGCGA
>JAFUSN010000002.1:0-72755 GCA_017467625.1 Clostridia bacterium
AAGACCATATTGAGCTGATATCGTTAAAGGCAAAGTGCATTCATTGTTTTTATTACGTCTAGTGATACGATTTACAATATCGGACAATTTTAATTTGTGCCACGAAGTGTAATAATTCGGAAATCTCAAATTAGGAACATAAACGCAAAATAGTCTTTAATATAGACGAAGGAGATACAAAAGATATGTATGATAGCATTATTTTTAATATATTTGGTAGTTCCTCCGTAATTATCTCTAATTAGATACAAATGTTAAAATTTTAATTTACAAGGAGAATTGTTATGACAATTAGAGAAATAGTTGAGTTATGGAAAAAGGACAAAATACACTATGTAAAACGCTCGACATATTCAGCGTACATATTGCTTATTGAAAATCATATTTTACCCACATTTGGGAATAAAACAAGTCTTGTTGAAGAAGATGTGCAAAACTTTGTTTTTACAAAGTTAAATGATGGTTTATGCCAAAAAACTATAAAAGATATTTTGATTGTTCTTAAGATGGTATTGAAATTTGGGGAGAAAAAGAAACTTTTCCCTTATACCATTTTTGACGTTAAATTTCCTACTGAAAATGAAAAAAACGATTTAGAAGTTTTGAGCATTCCCGATCACAAAAGACTTATTCAATACTTGCAAGATAATTTTACATTTAAAAATCTTGGTATTTTTATTTGTTTATCAACAGGTATCAGAATTGGTGAAGTTTGTGGTTTGCGTTGGTCAGACATTGATTTGGAAAAAGAATTGATTTGCATTAGACGTACAGTTCAAAGAATTTACAATATAGAAAGTGAAATCAAAAGAACTGAAATTATAGTGGATAAGCCTAAGACACAAAATTCTATTCGTGATATACCTATGTCAAAAGAATTATATGCCATCATAAAACCTTTGTGTAAGGTTGTCAATGAAAATTATTATGTTATTTCAAACGATATTAAACCGATAGAACCGAGAACATATAGAAGTTATTATTTGCGTTTAATGAAAAGATTAGGAATACCACCTTTGAAATTTCACGGATTGAGACATAGCTTTGCTACAAGGTGTATTGAGAGTAAGTGTGATTACAAAACAGTCAGTGTGATTTTAGGTCATTCAAATATTAGCACAACGCTTAATTTGTATGTTCACCCAAACAATGAGCAAAAGAAAAAGTGTATTAACCAAATGAATAAATTATTAAAATAAAAAAAATGGCTTAGCTAGTTGCTAAGTCATTTATTTATATTGGTTTATATCAACTATTCTGACTTTACGCCCATTTTCTTTTGCAAAACGAATTGTATTTCCAGTTCCACTTGGTTTGCCATTATAACAAGCAATTAAAACGCTAGAATGTTTAACCATATATTCATTTCTCTCGTTCATACAAGTGGGTGTATATTCTTCTGAAAGAGTGATAACTTCATCACATTGTTTTAATATGTTTTGATATCTAATTTGTTGTTCAGTTTTCCACTTTTTCTCTTGGTTTTTGCAAGGGATAATAGCAAAAATTTTAATGTCTTTGTATGTTCTTCTCAACTCGATTAAAGTTTCTGCCCCAATCATATCAAAACCTTCTGCCATGCCAACCAAGTAATTTTTTAATCCATATTTATAAGCGCCAATAAAAAGTGTTTGTAAATCGTGCTTAAATTTTACACAACTTGCTTTTGTTTCATCATAAAACCAAGGTAATTTATTTGGTCTGTGTCCAGAAAGACAAGCTGTTTCTTCAATATTCCACATATAATCTCCTACTTATAAGGTTGTATATACAACCATAATACCATAAAATCAATACTAATTCAACATTTTGGGGTTGTAAATATGTCCTTAGGTTAATAATATTTACTGCTAAAATATAGTTGTAAATACAACCATAGGAGAATTTATGAAATTAAGCACGGCTGTTGCTATAAGAGTTAGTAAACTTTTAGAAGAACGGAAAATGTCGCAATATAGATTGGAAAAGATAATTGCAATGCCTCATAACACAATGAAAACTTTAATGGGTGAAAGAAACCAAAGTGTAAACCTAAAAACCGTTATGCAAATAATTAGAGGACTAGAAATGACAACTGCTGAGTTCTTTGATGACCCAATCTTTGAAAGCGATGATTTAGAAATTGATTAAACTAACATAAAAATAGCCGAGAGTTTTTAGCTCTCGGCTTATTGTTATATTGTTTGTTCTTTATCTGGAATGTAGATTTTATCTCCAACCTTTATTGCTTTGTAGGTTATGCCATTTAATTCGTAAGTTATATTTTCTGGTTTACCATCAGCATTTGCTCGTAAGATAAAATGTTCTGTATCTCTTTCTGCTTTTGTTATGTTCACATCTAAAAACTTTTCATCATTAGATATTTCAATAACTTTAAGTCCTTTTTGTATGCAGTATGAGCTTAACTGCCACATTTTTTCAAATAGTCCATTTGTGTCCATAATGAAGCAGTAGTTATCTTCTGGACAGTATCCTGTAATTCTAAAATAATTTGTCATTTTCTTTTCTCCTTATATTGCAATTTGCCTTACTTTTCTATTGGCGTAAGGTAGCCATATTTTATTTACAAATTCAAGTATTGCATCAGTTGGTTTTGTATCGTGTTCAGCATAACATTGAAGCACTTTTTGTGTTTTTGGTGAATATTCAAGTGTTACAAGTGGAATTTCTGGATTATCTTTTGTTCTAACAAAGAATATCAGTGTTTCTTCTCGTGCAAACTTTTGGTCATAACCCATTCTGCCAACACAGTGATGAAGTATATTGCCTTCATTTATTAAATCTTTTGGGCTTTTTGCAATTATGCAAACATAGTTTTCTTTTAGGTTTCTTTGCAAATTTATGTATTTTTTAGATACGGATGCAAATTTTTCATATAATTCTTTTCTAATCTTTGCATCTTCTTCAGCTTGTTTAGTGTGATATTCATCTATTCTAATGTTGTGCCAACGCATAAATTGTTTTGGAAATCTGTTCTTGTCTATGTTCATATCTAGTCCAAGATATTCGCAAGCTTGTAAATAATCTTCATACATAGGTATAGAAATATCTTGTTTTACCAAGTATTCAACAAGTTTAGTTAAATCCTTTGCAAACACTTCTTTTAAGTGTCTGTAATTGTCTTTTGAACGAAGTGCATATTTTAATTCTTCCAATCTATTAACTTCTTTTATGTTTCTGTTTTGACTATATGCTTTAAGTATTGCATTAGTATAGCAATAGCAATTTTTCAAATTTTCTTTGTTTTTATATAGCCATTTGCAGAAATTCTTATCTTTTTTGCACTTTTTTAATATTGTTTGTCTAGTTGCTAAACCAGAAAGCCCACATTTAACTAATAACTCAGTTTGTGGATATTGTTCATACAATCTTAGATATTTCATCGTATCTGTATATTCATATTGTTCAATGGCTGAATACTTATATTCAGGTTGAGAGAGTATAAATTCTCTGTTTATAACTGGTGCATATTTGTTAAAATATTTATCATCATTATAACCCCAATCATAGTCATACCATTTTGGATATGATGTTAGTTTTTCTCTATACCAACCAACTACATAGTATCCCATAGCAATTCCAATATCTTGAAGCCAAACTTTGTCGCTATGAATACCATGAACAATAACTTGTTTGCAATACCACTTTTTGTATTTGTTTCGGACTGCAACAGTAACCGAGCATAGTTCATTGTTATACTTTGTATAGTAAGTATAAAATCGTGTATGACCATCTGGTTTAGGATAAAATTCTTTATCTTTTTTCTGTATTAGTTTTAACATATATTTAGGTATTTTTCTTATGTTTGTATCTGTAATCATAATTAACTCCTTATTGTAATTTCACTTTGCCATCAAATGCGACAGCTATTGTTTTTAAGATATATTTATCAAATGTTTCATTATTGTTTGATATAACTTCACCAGTTGAAGTATCTACATTTCGACCAGCTATTTCTTTCATAGGTGGTATATCTTCAACATCTTCTTCATTGTCATCAAACAATGGATCAAGTTCTAATTGTTCTTCAACTTTATCTTCTTTTTCTGGTTCAGTCATAAAGTCAAATAAACTTGGTTGTTTTGGTTTTTCTTTAACTTCAACTTTTGGTGTTTCTTTCTTAACTGGTTTTGGTGGTTCATATTCAGTTCCATCAAGATTGAAAAGTTTTCCTTGTATTTCATCTTCTTCAAAGTAGTGAATAGCCCAGCCATACACAGTTTTGTCATCAATACACGCATAACTTTTATTTTCAGCAAGTTTTTTAGCTTCTGTATTTGCATAATTAAAGAAAGAGTCCAAGTCCTTTTTAGATAGCAACTGCTTGCCATCTTTTTCGACTTGAACTCCATTGTTTATTTTGTTTGCTAGTATATCACTCGCATTGTTTTCAAGATATTCTAATATGCGTTTTTGTGATTCATCTTTAGCTTGTAAATTTATTTTCATTTTTAACTCCTAATAATTTATTAAACGGACAGTTTTTCCAAACTCTTTTACATTCTTTCTTTGGAGTAGGCAACACTTTCCATTTTTTATTTGTTTGTCTTTCTAATTGGTATTTTTCAAAGAGAGCAAGATAATATGAATTGGTATATTTTGCTTTTCTCTTATGACAAACTTTGTATCCATATAGTTTATTTATTGTTAATCTCATAAACACTCCTTATGTTTCAAGCCACATTACAACATCTAATGTGTCTGAAAAGTTTTGTTTTTTAAGTATTTCAATAAGATTATTTAGTTCATCATCATCTTGTTCACAAATGCTTCTAAATAATCTTGAATAGAAACCTTGTGAATCTTTGAATGTAAGTATTGCATTTGCAAATATGTTTACATTTTTATTTTTATAATTTAATAGTTTTTCAAAGTTACTCATTAGCCAATCCTCCTAATTCCACCACCAAAACTTTGGATAATTACATCACCAAATTCAGAGCAGTAGTCATCATCTTTATTCCATACATAAGCATACGCATAGAAATTTTTATCATAATTTCCAACAATGTCATCCCATTCTTCTTGATAATCTGAAACGATAAGAAAGTCATAAAACTCTCCAATTTCAGTTATTTCATGGGTGATTGCATATACAGTGCAGTTGTATTTTTGTTCAATCTCATTTTTCTTTTCAATTAGCTCAGGATTTTGCCAAGCCCAAAAGCCTCCAAATCCTTCAAAGTAGCAAACATTATCACTGTTTTTAAAGCCATTTATGTATGGTTGATAAATATTCAATTTTTTCATAAGCTCAATAGCTTTTCCTTTTCTTTCTTCAATAGTTGTATTCATAATTTTTTCTCCTTTATATACATTCTTGCAACTCTTCAAATTGCATTCCAATATTTCTTAATGTTTCTTCAAAGCCAAACCAAGCAAGTAAATTTTGATTGTAGTCATAATAAGCTAATGGGTCTTCTTCATCCCATTTTTTGCCAAATAAGTCTTTTGGTGATGTTATTCCACAATCGTTCATTATTTCATAGAGAATATCGTTTATTTCTTCTTGATATTTCTTGTAATACTTAACAGTGTCTGAATAATAAATAAGACTGCCAACGATTCCAGATTGACAGCCATAATGTAAAACATCAGTGAATATTGATTTTTTGTTGTCATAATTAGACCAATGTTCAATGACATAATTACAGACATTTTTAGTTAGTTCATTGTCTGTATTTTGTTTAATTGATTTAATGTTAGATAATGTAAGTTTCATTTTTAACTCCTTTTAATTTAGAACTCTTAACCAAATGTGGTAGTCAACTTCAATTTCGAGTTCGATTAGTTGACCTTTGTCGTTTTCAAATTCGATTTCTTCATATTCAAAGAAACCACCTTTGAATTCGTTAGTAGTGCCAATAACTGGATGCAAAGATTTCATAACATCTTCATATCTGTGTTCAACTTGATTGCCATCTCTATCTTTGTATTTAGTGATAAGGTCATTGCCATCAAGTATTCCATAACCAGTAAATCTGTATGAACCTTTTTTACAGTATCTAGTTATTCCATACTTAACTTTTTTCATCTTCTTTTCCTCCTTATATTAAATTTGCCTTTTGGCAGCGGACAACTAGCATATTTCGGTAAGGAGTTTTTTATTTTGTGTTTTAATGTAGTAGTCAACGATAAAGAAGAAAATATTGTGTTGGTATGAATAAAAAAGACCAGGTCAAAGACCTAGTCTAAATGAATTGTTTAAGCAATATTTTATTCCGTTTACTACTACGAGAAGTATGCTACAAAAGTCCACAACAAAAGCAAATATATAAGGGGGTTTGTTGCTAGCAAAATTGCAATAAAAAAGGTGAACCTTTTTAGATTCACCTTACTTAAAATTTATCACGCCTGCAACACCTTTTGTTAAAATATAAATTCCACAAGGGTTCAAACGCGATTGCACTTGGCGGAGAGACCGGGATTCGAACCCGGGCGGCTATTTCTAACCCTACACCCTTAGCAGGGGCGCCTCTTCGGCCTCTTGAGTACCTCTCCAAATTTTTTTATTTCATTTTTTTCTTCTTTTGCATTTAACATGGAACTTGTTGAGTATTACAAAAAAGTTGTGGTTGTTCAAAGTTTTTGCAACAGGTTATTGCTCCACATCAAAGCAATGCTTAATAACCACAATACACTTCGTGCACAAAAGTGTTGTTGTTCAACAATTAAGCGTTTTGATTATAACATACATAACTTCATTTATTCAAGCGTTTTAATAAAATTTTCGGTTTTTTATATTTTGTCATTTTTTGGAAAATAGGTGTGTGATGCTTTGAGTTGCAAATTTTTGCTTTGTGTGATATAATGGTTGAGTTAAAGAAGGTTTTATGTTTAAAAGAAGAAAATTAATAAAAAAATTAAATAAAAGTCCAGCCATGCGAGAGGCAAGGTCTCTTGACTATGCGGATGACGGAAGGGTTCAAATTAATGTTGGAATTAAAGATGCTGAAGATTTTTTTACTCCATATTCATATAAAACTTATGAGCTTTTGAATCCTAGCGTTGTTGATTATATTAATATGTGCGAAGCATCAATCCCTCAAACAGAGGAAATTTCACTTGATGTTTACACTGAAAACCCAACAACTAATGCCGAAAAAACAAGAATAAGAAAATCGGTTAAAAGGTATCATGCTGAACAGATTGTTATTATTAACAGTAAATTAAAAAAGAATTTACTATTTGGTCTTGCATCTTGCTTTATTGGAGTGGCTCTTTTGGTTTTGGAAGCGTTTTTCTTTAAAGTTTATGCTAATGTTTATTTAGACACAATTATGGCTGTTGTTGGATGGTTGTTTTTGTGGGATGGGCTTGAAATTATGCTTTCTGAAAGAAGTGAGCTCATTAGATTAAAGATTAGAAGTTTGAGACTTATGAATGCAAAAGTGCATGTTCGACAATATGACCGAAAAATTCAACGAGAATATGGTTTTGGTGAATATGAAGAAGATGAAGAAGATGATGAATAACTTATTTATTTTTTCTTGACACTGAACATCATCTTGATTATAATTGTTCTCGTTTGTGGTTGTTGGAGTATTTTTAACTGTTTTGGCAAACCCCAATTCCCCTAAATTTATGTTTCTACCACACAAATTCCACAAAATGCCAAAAATTCAGTTAAAAGATTTATTCAACAATAAGGTGGTAAAACACTCCTTTTTTGAAGAGAATTATCTCTTCTTTTTTTATAAATTTTTTTATGATACTTGCAAGTGTTATTTTGTTTATGCTATAATCAAAAAGCAGTGCAGAGATGGCAGAGCGGTTTAATGCAGTCGCTTGGAAAGCGGCCGTAGTTCAAAGCTACCACAGGTTCGAATCCTGCTCTCTGCGCCAAGGCTCCAGGCTAACTGCTTGGGATATCAAAAGTCACCACAAATAGTGGTGGCTTTTTCAATTCAGAGCCTTGCGCCAAACTGGCACCAAACGAAAATCTTTTTCCAACGAAAAATCTTTTGTGCCAACTTATGAGTGGTTTGTTTAATTAAATGGAAATATTTTAAAAAATTTTACATTATGCATCTAATTTGTTAAAATACAACTAGGAGAAATTATAGTGAATATTGATGAAAATTTTTTTAATGCAAAAACTGCAAAACAAAACCCAGAAACAATTGACGAAATTTTAACAAAAAATGAAAAAGTTTTGTTTCGTTCAAAACCAAAAAAAAGCGCACATATTGCAGAGGCGTTTTTCAATATGCTTCCATTTGTAATCATTTGGCTCTTGTTTGACGGATTTGCAATTTTTATGATTATATCAAATGGTATTGGTGAAAATGCACCTGGGCCATTTACAATTTTTATTATTGGATTTTTCATGTTACATTTAATGCCGGTTTGGATTTGGATTTATGGAATTATAAAAGCAACAGCTGGCTACAAAAACATAGAGTATGTTTTTACAGATAAACGAATTATTATTCGTGAGGGAATTTTTAAACTTCAGTTTGTGGTTATTAAATATAACACAATTAAAAAGCTAGACCTTAAAAAAAGTTTTTCTGATAAGCTCATTGGTGTTGGTGATATAGAAATAAAATACAATGACAACCAAAGTGCAATGATTTATGATATTGAGAACCCGGCATTTATTTTGAATAAACTAAGAGAAATTACTAGCGAAAGCAAACTTCAAATTGAATATCCATCTCAAATTAAACCAGAAACAACTGAAGAAAAATTGCAAAACAAGCACAAGGTGCAATTATATAAATGTCCAAATTGCGGAGCAAATAGACGAAAAGGTGAGGATGAATGTACATATTGTGGATACAACTATCCAAAATATTAAAATCTAGGCGAATGCCTAGATTTTGTTTTTTATTTTAAAAGATAATGTTATAATTTTAGTAGAGGGTGACTATGGAAATAAAAAAACAATGTGAAAAACTGACAACTGAATTTATAAAAGAAGCAAAGCTTGTTCCGGGCAGCTTGGTTGTTTTGGGGTGTTCAACAAGTGAGGTTGTTGGAAGCAAAATTGGAACAAATTCAAATTTTGAAGTTGCTTGTGAAATTTTTGATGGGGTTTATACTATTTTAAAAAAGAATAAAATTGAACTAGCGGTTCAATGTTGTGAACATTTAAACAGAACAATTGTTGTGGAGCGCAAAAACGCATGCGGTTTGGACATTGTTAATGCAGTGCCACAAATTCATGCTGGTGGATCTATGGCAACGATAACATACCAAAAATTTAAAGAGCCTGTTTTAGTTGAAGAAATTAAAGCAGATGCAGGAATTGATATTGGAAACACATTGATTGGAATGCATTTAAAAAAGGTGGCTGTTCCACTTAGGCTTCAAACCAAAAAAATTGGAGAAGCAAATGTGGTGTGTGCGAGAACTCGTCCAAAATATATTGGTGGCGAAAGAGCCGTTTATGACAAAAATTTAATGTAGGTGGAAAATGGTTGAATCAAAACCTTGGAAATGGGAAATTGTTGATAAAGACGATAAATATTGGAATACTCCAGCGGAAGAGGTGTTTTTTCTTGCTTCAAAGTGGAAAGACAAGGGATTTAAAACATGTTTAGATATGGGCTGCGGATTTGGACGTAATGCAATTTATTTAGCAAAAAACGGTTTTGCTGTTTTTGCGTTTGATTTATCTGCAAAAAGCGTTGAACACACGCTAAAAAAAGCAGAAGAAAATAGAGTTCAACTTAAAAGAGTTGAAGTTGCAGACATGCTCAATTTGCCGTATGAAAACAATTCGTTTGACTGCGCACTTGCAATGAATGTTATTTCACATACTGACACTAATGGATTTAACCAAATTTTAAGAGAAATTAAAAGAGTTCTTAAACCAGGCGGAGAAGTTTACTTTACCGTGGGTTCAAAAGAATCATTTTGGTTTAATAACCCTGCCTGTATTCCAGTTGATGAAAACACAAAAATAAGAGTTGAAGACGGACCAGAAAATGGAATTCCGCACTTTTATATTGGTGATGAAGATTGTTTTACTATGTTTAATGACTTCACAATTATTGATATTCGCAATGTTCGCAAATTGACGGATTATGGAAATTTTAGTCCACATTATCACATTTGGCTAAAAAAAGAGAACTAATGAATATTAGAGAATTTTTAAACAAAATTGTTTATGTTAAAATTGATAGAAAACTTGGAAGTGCACATCCAAAGCATGGGATCAAAATAAAATCCACCATTAGTTTGGTGGATTTTTTCTTGGCTTTTCATGCAAATCTAGAAAGTTTTGCTTAATTATTGGCATATTTTTGCGGATTTTTATTTTAATTATTTCAATAAAAATCAATATAATTGTCATTAAAAGTGAAAGGATTGCAAAAATAATTGTTGAAAAGTTTGTTTGACCAGTTGTCATAAACGCACTTATTGCTGTGACAATTGAAAGAATAAAATTTATTATTTGAATTATATATTTTAAAAAATATGTTGCACTTTGAAAGTTTTTTAACCGAAACTTCATTTTTTTTAAGTTTCCAAAACTAATTACAATTAAAATTAAAAATATAATGACATAGGCAATTAAAAGGTAAACTATAAAATTTGAAAGGAAATTTTTACTTGCCTGATTGTAAATTACAAAAAGGGTGTATGAGGAATATAAAATTACAGAAAGCACAGTCAAAACGAAAAAGAAAATATCTTTTCCGGAAAACTTTTCTTCAGTTACATCTTCTTTTGGCGTTTCTGCAATTTTTGATTCTTTTGTCTTTTTTTTGAATAACATACTAAAATTATAAAACAATTGTTGCAATTTTGCAAATTATTGGATTAACAACTGTTGTTAATTCAATAATTTATGTTATAATAAATTTATGGAAAAAGAAAAACTGATTGATTTAAAAAGAAAAAAAGTGTCAACAAAAAACCTTAGAAAAGTTTTGCCACTTTATTTTAAGCATAAAAAATTAATTTTACCGACAATGCTTTTTATTTTAATTTCCGGTGTGCTTGGAATTATGCAGCCAATTTTTTCAGCCAATGCTTTGGCCGCGCTTGCTGATGCAAATTTTGAATTGGCAATAAAAAACATGATTATTATGGTGGCTTTTAGTTTGGGTAGAATGTTGTTTAACGCGCTTGATGAATATTTTTATGTTAAAATTGTATTGAAAATTAGGTATGAGTTGACGGACCAAGTGGTTTGTGCAATTAACAGGACACAAATGAAACAACTTGATGGCACAAGCCTGGGTTCACTTGCTGACCGTCTTTCAAGTGATGTTATGAAGGTTAGTGATGTTTATCTTGATTTAATTAACTTATTTTTTAATATCTTAACAAATATTGTTTTCTTGGTTTATATTGCTTACTTGAACATTTATATGTTCTTAATAATTTTTGCGTATGTTATAATTTTATATATAATTTGCACAATTAGTTCAAGACTATGGATTCGTGGTAGAAAAATTGTAAAAAGTGCAAATGATGAAGCAAGAACCTCATATTTTGAGCAAATTACAGGCATTCGTGACGCAAAACTTTTAAATATTTCAAATGAGCTTACATCATTTTCAAATTCAAAACACAAAAGAGCAATTGAAATTGAAGAAAAAGTTGCACTTAAAAGAAACCTAATGCGAAGGTGTCAAACCCTTGTTACTGCAATTTTTGAACTTTCATTTTTACTTGCAGGTGTTGCGTTTGTGAAAGCAGATGCAATTACTATTGCTGGGCTTTTAATAATTTATATGTATCAAGGAAGAGTTGGTGGAATTGTTTCGTATTTATCAACAATAAAAGAATATAAAGCGGATGGTGAAATTGCAGCAACCAGAATTTATGAAATTATTGAAGACTATGATAAAGAATCATTTGGAACAAATGAAATTAAAAACTTTTCAGGAAAAATTGAATTTTCACATGTAAATTTTGGCTATTTTGACGCACCAGTTTTAAAAGATTTGTCAATGAAATTTGAACCTGGGAAAATTACTGCCATTGTTGGAAAGAGTGGTTCGGGGAAAACCACAATTTTAAGTTTAATTTCAAAACTTTATAATACTTCAAGCGGTGAAATTTTGTTTGATGAAAATGAAATAAAAACGCTTACAGAAAGTTCAATTCGTGGAAATGTTGGTGAGGTTTCACAAATGCCATACATTTTTAATGCAAGTGTTAGGCAAAACCTTTTATTTGTTAAGCCTGAGGCGAGCGAAAGAGAAATTATTAAAGTGCTCAAGCAAGCGCAAATTTATGATGATGTTAAGAAGATGCCGAATGGACTTGACACTGAAATTGGTGAAAATGGAGTTAAACTTTCAGGTGGACAAAGGCAGAGAATTGCTATTGCTAGGCTGCTTTTAAAGAACAGCAAAGTGATTGTTTTTGATGAAGCAACAAGCGCTCTTGACAACACGAGGCAAAATGAAATTGTTGATTTACTTGATAAACTAAAAGAAAATAAAACAATTATTATTGTTGCACACAGGCTTTCTACTATTGTTGGAAGTGACCAAATTTATATGCTTGAAGATGGAAAAGTTATTGCAAGTGGAAATCATACATTTTTGATGCAAAATTCAAAAGAATATAGTGAATTATATAAACTTGAAGAAGAAAGTGCAAAAATAAATTAAAAATAACAAAAAATATTAAAAAAATACAGAAATTTATCAATATTGACAATCGAAGTAAATTATGGTATATTGAAACTAGTTTAAGGGGAAAAATATATGGTGAAAATCACTAAAAATTTATCTGGATTTTGGGGAAGATTTGATAGCTCTGACAAAAATCAGTATAATGCATATTTAAAAGACTTTTGTGAAATTATTTCAAATGGAAACAAAAATGTAGAAAAAATTGCGAAAGAGCTTTTTGGTTTTGTTGAATATGATCAAGATAAAAGAGAAGTTTTAACATATTTAGTTGATGAGCTTCGTTTTCGTGGTGAAAATTTTGCTGAATTTATTCAGCACAATTATTCAGACGAAAAAGCTTCAGTCATTGCCTTTAAGTTGATAACAAGTTTAAGTGAATGGTATTATCATCAAAAAGTTGATGTGTTTCATAATCCACCAAAATTGGTTGAAGCAGTTTATGTTCAGGGACAAGATGATGGAATTAGCAGAGAAACCTTTGAAAAGAAAATATATAGTGATGAAGACAAGAGGCTTGCCGGACTTAGTGAACGGGAAATTGCATTTGAAAGAGTTTCCGCTGGAGACATGGAAGCTAGATATATTATTGAACTTTTGTACTGTGAACTGAAAGGAACAAAAAACGAAGATGTTTTGAATGCATTTTTAAATCCAAATCCAATAATGTGCGGGTCAACGCTTTCAATTTTGTTTAATCACAGCAGCAAAGGAAATATTAAAAAATTTGTGAAACTTGTTAGACAAGAAATGGAACAAGCTCAGAAAGATAATAAAATTTTAATATAAAAAGAGTGGACTTTCCACTCTTTTTATTTTAGCTGCATTAAAAGAACTGTTATATCTGCGGGGTTAACTCCAGAAATTCGACTTGCCATTCCAACTGTTAAAGGTTTGATTTTGGCAAGTTTTTCTTTTGCTTCAAGCCTGAGACCTGAAAGTGATGAATAATTAAAATCAGCTGGAATTTTTTTCTCTTCAAGTTTCTTGTTTTGTTCAATTTGTTCTCTTTGCATTTCAATGTATCCAGAATATTTTGTGTCAATTTCAACTTCATTTAAAACTTGCTTATTAAAGCCAGAAACAAATTTAATGGCTTTGTTTAATTCATTAAATTTAACAGCTGGACGCTTCAAAAGATTTTCAACTGAGGTTCCTGCTGACACTGGTTTTTCACCAATTGAAATTAAATAATTATTCAATTTTTCACTTGGTGGAACAGATTTTTTGATTTTTTCTTTTAATTTTGCAATTTTTTTAGATTTTTTTAGAAATATATTATATCTTTCATCATCAACCAAACCGACTTTTCTTCCAATTTCAGTGAGTCTTATGTCGGCATTGTCTTGCCTTAAAATTAAACGATATTCAGCGCGGCTTGTCATCATTCGGTAAGGTTCAATGGTTCCTTTTGTTGTGAGATCATCAACTAAAACACCAATATACGCATCATCTCTTTTTAAAATGATTTGTTCTTTTCCACGAAGATAAAGTGAAGCATTTATGCCTGCCAAAATTCCTTGACCGGCAGCCTCTTCGTAGCCGCTTGTTCCATTAATTTGCCCTGCACAGAAAATGCCTTTTACTTTTTTAAATTCAAGTGTTGGAAATAGGTTTAGTGGATCAATGCAATCATATTCAATAGCATAGGCATATTTTAAAATTTTGGTTTTTTCCATTCCTTCAATGCTTTCAACCATTTCATGCTGAATTTCAGCGGGCATGCTGGTGCTTAAGCCCTGAATGTAAATTGTGTTATCAGCAAGAGTTTCTGGCTCCAAAAAAATTTGATGACGTTCTTTGTCATTAAAACGAACAAATTTTGATTCAATTGAAGGGCAATATCTTGGGCCTTCGCCAGTGATTACTCCTGAATAAACGGGGGCTTTATCAATGTTTTCCATAACAAGTTTTTTTGTTTTTTCACTCGTGTAGCCAAGCCAACATACACGCACATTTTTATTTGCTTTTTTAGTTAAAAATGAAAAAGTTTGTATGTTTTTATCACCTTTTTGAATAGTAAATTTTGAATAGTCAATTGTGTTTCCATCAACTCGTGGTGGAGTTCCGGTTTTAAAGCGTCTTATGTCAAATCCAATTTGCTGTAATGATTTTGTTAAACTTGAAGCGTAAGGGAAACCAGAAGGCCCAGAGCTTTTGATTATGTCGCCAGTGATTGTTCTTGAATTTAAGTAAACACCAGTTGTTAAAACCACGGCACGAACAGGGAATGTTTTTCCATCGGCAGTTTTTACAGCTTCAAGCTTTCCATTTGGAGCGACAATTTCACTGCATTCACCATCATAAATAAACAAATTTTCCTGGTTTTCAAGAACTTGTTGCATTGACCTATGATAGCCAGTTTTGTCAACTTGTGCACGCAGACTTTGAACTGCAGGTCCTTTTCCCATGTTGAGCATTCTAAGTTGAATTGTGTTTTTGTCAGCCTGCTTTCCCATTTCGCCACCAAGGGCATCAACCTCGCAAACAATATGGCCCTTTGCAGTTCCACCAATTGATGGGTTGCATGGCAAAAAGGCAATATTATCTCTTGTCAAATTTATAACAAGTGTTTTTTGGCCAGTTCTAGCAAGTGCAAGGGCAGCTTCGCAGCCGGCGTGACCCGCACCAATTACGGCAGCATCAAAAAATTCACCATTATTGATGGTGTATGTTTTGTTTGATATGTTTTTTTCGTAGTCTGTTATATCGTATTTTTCCATTTTATTCAAAAGTCTTTTCCGTTTTTAAATTTTCGCGTGCTGCAAATGAGTCAAAGTCTGGGTATGGATTGAGATAAACTGCAATTAGTTCTAAATCCCAATTTAAACCAATTTCAAATCCAAGTGACTCAAATAATTTTTGGCTGTGTTCATTTTCATGATGAATTGCAGCGGTTATTTTGTCAAAGTTTGTTTCAAAAAGTTTATCTATTTTTTGCTTTAAAGGTGTATGGCTAATTTGAAATTGATCTTCAGCAAAATCATTTGATTGTTTAATCATTTCCTTTGCAAGGCCTTGGCCCTGCTTGTCTGGGCGAACACAAACATATTCAAAATTTAATATGAAGTCGTCATTATTTGTAAGTTCAATTGCTGTGAAACCAATCACTTCACCAGCCTCATTTTTAAATGATAGAATGAAGTATTGTTGATTTTGATAAGTAAATTTTTTATCAATTTTTGGCAACTTATTTTCAAAGAGATTTTGCAATGAACCAAAAGGATCTTGTTTATTTGAATTTACAACAAAATCCTCAATTTCTTTCATTTGATTGCTGTTAAATTTCTTTTCCCAGAATGAAATTTCAGCCGCATCTTCAGGAGTTAAAACATTTAATTTAATTTTTTCCATTATTATTTTCCTAAACAAAATTTATCAAAAATTTTATCAATAATATCTTCACTTGTTGTGTTTCCAGTGATTTCACCAACAGCAAGATAAGCTGCTTTAATTGAAATTGACACTAAATCAAGCGTGTCAACAGAAATGTTTGAAATTGCATCTTGCAGTGCTTTTAAAGTTCTTTCAAGTGCATCTTTATGTCTTTCATTTGTGATTATAACGCTTGAACTTGACATTCCGTCAATTCTGGTTAGTTTTAAAATTTCGCTTTTAAGTTTTTCAATTCCAGCCCCCGTCACTGAACTAATTTCAATTTCATTTTCAAAATGTTTATTATTTTTTGAATCGAGGTCACTTTTTGTTTTTACGACAATATGTTTAACTGATTTGATTTCGTTGTAAATTGATTCATCTTCAGTTGAAAAGTTTGAATTTGAATCAACCAAAAACAGAACAAGATCAGCCTGTTTAATTAATTTTTTTGCTCGGTCTACGCCAATTTTTTCAACTTTATCGGCTGTTTCATGGATTCCTGCAGTGTCAATTAAATTTATTTTTGTGTCGTCTAAAATAAATGTTTCTTCAATTGTATCCCTTGTTGTTCCGGCAACATCAGTTACAATTGCACGTTCTTTTTGAAGTAAGTTGTTTAAAAGACTTGATTTTCCAACATTTGGTTTTCCAATAATTAAAACATTTATTCCGTCTTTAATAAATTTTCCTGCAGAACTTGTTTTTAAAACTTCAGCAATTTTATCTTTAAGCGTGATAAGCCTGCTTTTTACATTTGATTTGGTGATATATTCAATTGTTTCTTCAGGATAGTCAAATGAAACTTCAATTTCTGATAAAATATCCGTTAGTTCGCTTTGAGCAGAAAATGCAAGTTTACTTAAATTTCCAGTTAAAAGATTATATCCTGCACGAATTTCAGCGTCGCTTTCAGCATTAATCATGTCCATCATACCTTCGGCAGAAGACAGAGTGGTTTTTCCATTTAAAAATGCACGCTTTGTAAATTCACCGTTTGTGGCAATTCTTGCACCTTTTAAAATGCATTCATGCATAATGCCATTTGCAATTTGACTTCCGCCATGGCACTGAAATTCAACCATATCCTCGCCGGTATATGACTTTGGTCCTTTAAAAACAACACACATTGCTTGTTCATTAAAGTTTTCGGTTTTAACAGTTCCAAGCACAAGTTTTCTTGGTTCAAAAGAAGAAGGATGTTTTTTTCCAGCAGAAAAAATTTCATCGGCAATTGAAATTGAATTTTGTCCGGTGAGCCTTACAATTGAAATTGCGCCAGAAGTTGTTCCTGTTGAAACAGCCACGATTGTGCTTGATGTATCCATACCTTAAGATTATAGCACTTTTATTTATTTTTTCAATAAATTTTTTGTATAATGTCTTTTAAATTAAAAATTGACGGTAGATTAATCAACATTTATAATGAAAACAAGTTTTAAAAATTTTTGAAACAGGAGATTTAAAATGAAAAAAATAAATTATAAAGTGGTGTTTGGAAATAGATTTAATGCGGCTTTTTTTGATCAATATAACATTGCGCCCGTATTTGAAGATTTGTCAGAAATTCAAGATATGGTTGAAATTAAGTTTAAACCAATGAATCATGAAGTTGATGAACTCACACAGAAGTATTTTGGTGAGCGCTTGGCTTTTGTGACAAGCGAAGCAAGAAAAGAAGAAATTTTGCACGAGTGCAAACAAAAAGCCTCAAGTGAAGTTAGAAGGCAGCATGACAATGCATTAAAAATGTTTTTTGATTCACTTGAAAGTTTTTCAGGAACAGCTTATGCATTAATTTCAGAACAGGGAGTAGGAAGAGATGTTTTAGGGTGTGTTTTTGCAAATGAAGAACTCGCAAAAAAGTATCTTTCAATGCAAAGCGATCTCGTTGAAATGGGATATCAAATTATTACAGGGACTGTTCCACAAAAAGAAAAAATATAAAAAAAACACCCAAATGGGTGTTTTTTTAATCTGCGTCAGTTCTATGTTCGGTTTTTGCTCTTGTGTCAGGAACTTCAGAAACTGAATCATCTTCAAAATAATCTTTTGTTTCATCATAATTCTTTGATTTTGTTATGTTGCTTTTAAGTTTAACAACAACATATCTGTTTGGCTCATTGCCATATGATTCAGTTATAACTTTATCATGATCAGAAAGGGCAGAGTGAATGATTCTTCTTTCATATGAATTCATTGGTTCAAATTTAAATTCCTTGTGATCACGAATAACTTTTCCTGCAGTGCGTTTTGCAAGGTTTGTGAGAGTGTCTTGACGACGAACAACATAATTATTGCTGTCAACAGTAACTCTTTTTGATTCTTCACGAGGCTTATCCTTGTTGTAAATTGCATTAACAACGGTTTGGAACTCCTCAATTGAATCGCCGTGCTTTCCAATAAAAATTGCTGCGTCAGCACCTGTTACATTAACAAAGAAATCGTTTTCTCTTTCTTCAACATAAACTTCAAGATCAAGACCCATAAGCTTAATAATTTTTTCAACAAGTTCTTTAACAATGGCTTCTTCTGGGCTAGTTGTGCTGAGAGAAAGTCTAACTTTTGCCTTATTGAAAAGACCAGCCTGCTCTAAAATTTCAATTTTAACATCATTTCTTGTTGCACCAAGTTTGTATAGTCCAATTTCAATTGCTTGGTCAACTGTTTTTCCTTGTGATTCAATACTTTTCATATGCTACCCCTGTAATTTTCCTTTTCTAATGAGTCTGTTTGCTTCTTTTTCAAGTTCTTCTTCAACTTCAAGTCTTTGTTTTTTGGTTAATGCATCAACAATTAAAGTTGTGAGTTCTCCAATAACAATTGATGCTAAACTACTTGAAATAATGTAAATACCAAATCCTGAACCAGTTGTTAAAGTGAACATAATCATGATTGCAGGCAAAATAAACTTCATAAGTTTTAGGGTTCCACCATTCATTGGGTTTGCTCCCTTTGCAACTTGGTTGGCTTTTTTATTTTTAAGTTTTGTGTGAAGTTCACTGATCCATTGAGATAAAAATGTTAATACACCAGCCATAATTGCTAAAATATAGTAACCATTTTGTGCTCTAATTGGAACATTTTCTGGATTTGTTGAACTGAAAACTAAACCGTGAATATTTGAATAACTACGTTCGGAAATGTTTTCTTTAACATACCATTCATACCCACCACTTTTTGCATTGTTTACAAATCCTGCATAATCTGGTAACGGCCTAGTGTTTGCATCTGCAACCCAAATGTTATCAATCCAAAGCCAGCTTTCTTTTACTTCATTCCACTTTGCCTTTGCAGTTTTTGCAAGAGTTAAATTAAGCTCTGCTGAAACTGTTTCATTTAAATACTTATATAATGCTTGACCCTCAGTTACAATTTGATTGTTTTTAGCATATTCTTCTGTGGTTGTGTTAACACCTTCTTTTTCAACATATTGTTTTGCGTTATAGTATGCCTTGTCCCAAGCCTTAAACGCTTCAAGTGATTCAATTGATGAATCAAATTCTTTTGCCTTATTGTAAGTTTGTTCATAGCAAGCTGTTTCAATTTGTTCATATTGGTTAATTTGTTCGTAAGCTGAAACTTTTCTAAGTGAACTATAAAGAGTGAAGAATATAACCATTGTTAAAATCATATTAACAAGTGTAACAATACATCCAAGCCCAGTGTTTACGCCTTCGCGTTTATAAAGCGCATTTGTTTGTGCGCGAAGTGTTTGTTGATCAGCCCCATATTTTTTTTGAAGTTTTGAAATTTGTGGGGAATATTTTTGTTGAACAAGAGTTTGTTTTTTTGTTGTAAATTTTACCATAAAGTCAAGTGGGGAAGTGATTACTTTTACAAGCAAAGTAAACAAAAGTATTGTCCAGCCAAAGTTTAAAGCGTTTCCATGAATCCAATTGATTATAATTGTCCAGAGATCATGAGGAGCGCTAACTGCGGATATCCACGAAAAAATGTTCATGAACAATTCTCCTTACATAAAATATTTATATTTCTTTTTGGGATTAAGCGGAACTTCGTCGGTTCCACCAATCGCCTTTGAATGACATTTTGAAAGTCGTTTAACTGTCAAACCAAATCCTTTAAAAAAACCCCACTCAGCAAATGCCTGACCTGCATAAATTGAGCAGGTTGGAGAAAATTTGCATGCGTGGGGAATAAATGGTGAGATGCAAAATTTAAATATTGCAATGAAAAACAATGCAATGAATTTTGGTATGCTGATTAAAAATTTAAAAAACTTTTTCATGCTCTAATTCCTGCTTTTAAGGTTGCGTTTGCAAATTCTTTTTCAAGACCAGCAAAACTTTCCTCAATTATGTTTTCCTTTGCAACAACGATAATGTTGTAATTTTGTTTAAGATTTGGCAAGTGCCTGTAAACGATTTCACGAAGTCTGCGCCTAACCAGATTACGAATGTGCGCTTTGCCAATTTTTTTTGTTACAGCAAAGCCAACTTTAATATCTTTGGTTTTGGAAGTAGTAAAATAAATGCAAATATGTTTTTCATTTATTTTTTCACCCTTTTTGTAAACATAGTTATATTGGTAGCGCTTTTTTAATCTGTTTTCTTTTTTAAGCATTTTTGCCTCGCTAGCAATTATTTTCTAATAAGTTCTTTACGACCCTTGTTTCTTCTACGAGCCAAAACATTTCTGCCGCCCTTGGTTCTCATTCTTTCTCTGAAACCATGAACTTTGTTTTTGTGATTCTTTTTTGGTTGATAAGTTCTTTTCATAATTGTCTCCTTTATTGTTTAGCACACACGAAAAATTTTCGCGCAAGCGGATTTACCTTGCCATTATAAACAAAACTTACCTCATTTGTCAAGAACAAACTTAGTTGTAATTAAAAAAGCCAAGCGTTAAGCTTGACTTTCTTTTTCTTTTTTTACTTTTTTGTTTAGCTTAATTGCCAAACATGAATTGATAAATTCCTTATTGCCTTTCAGTGAAAGATAATATAAAACAGTCATAAGGGTTGCTGCAATGATCATTGCTCCAAGTTCTGTTACAAATGCAAGTGCACTTGTCATATACCACTTTGGTGCAAAAATCACTTTTGCAAGGGTTAAAACAAATTCAATTAAACTGCAACTTCCAAATGCGTAGAAAAATACAGTTGTGGTTATAAATTTTTTGGTTGATTTAAGACGATTTTTGTCGTCTTTTTGTACGTTGTAGAACACTGAAAGGGCAATTGTGCTTGCCATAAAACCAATGTAGAGCATCATCACGCCCACTGCCCAGAGATTTGCGTGCAAATTGAAAAAGTAGTAGACATTTGTGAAAATGAAAAACGCAACATAAAACATAATTCTGAGCCATTTTGGAAGTTCGGCGTTTAAAATTGATGTAGCGAAAAATCCTAAAATGTAAAGCACAAGCGAAACAGCAATTAAAATGTATGCAACTAAGTAGTTGAAATTTTCATTAACTGAAATGCTTGTTACTTTAAATAGATTTAGCGTTAACAATGTTAAATAGGCTGCTGTTAGTGTTAAAACACCAATTAGTGTTATATTACAAGCAAGGTCTTTTTTGAAATTCATAAATTTTCCTCTTATTCAACAATTCTTACAGGTAAAATCAAATATAAATACTTGTCATTTTCTGCAGAGCAGATTGTGCATGGTGCAATTTGAGATGTGAAGTTAAGTTTGATAAATTCATCATCAATCGTGTGCATGCAGTCGCTGAGATAGCGTGCATTAAATGCAATTGTGAGTTCTTTTCCTTCTAAAGATATGGTGATGTTTTCAGTGACATTACCGATGTTCGATGCGGAGGTGAGTGTTAAAACTCTGTCACGAATATCAAATTTAACAAGGTTGTTTTTATCCATTCTTGCAAGAAGGCTTGCTCTTTCCAATCCATCTTCAAGTTGAGCTTTGCTTACAACAAGAGTGGTGGTTGAGGTTGATGGAATAACTTGACGATAGTTAATAAATTCACCATCAATAAGTCTTGTCATAATTTTTGTTTTGCCATCGGTTAAATAAATGTGGTTTTGACCAATCAAAACATCAATTGTTTCGTCAGTTGATTCTAAGAGTTTTGAAATTTCAGCCAAACTTCTTGCAGGAATTATGAATGATGTTTTTGAAGTAGTGCATGTTGCAGGAACTTTAACCATTGCCAAACGATAGCCATCAAGCGCAACGGCTGTTACAGTTCCGTTGTCAATTTCAAAAAGGCAACCTTTTAAAATTGGTCTTGCATCATCAACAGCAACAGAGAAAATTGTTTTATCAATAAGTTCTTTGAAATCACTTGTTTTCAAAGTGAGTGTTTCAGGTGAAGAAATTGGTTTAATTACTGGAAATTCTTCAGCACTTAATGCCTGAAGGTATCCTTCTGAATCAGTATATTTAATTTTGAGTGAATTTTTATCGGTGAGAGAAAGTTCAATTTGCTCATTTGAAAGTTTCTTCACAAAGTCTGCAAAAAATTTTCCAGGAACAACAGCATCACCAGGAACTTTTACATCTGCATCAATTGTTTTTTCAATTGAAATTTCAAGGTCAGTTGCAGAAAGGGTGAGCTTATCTTCACTTGCATGAAGTTTAATTCCTTCCAAAATTGGGTTTGTTGTTCTAACTGCAGTTGCACGAATAACTTTTAAAACTGCATCACTTAAATCTAATCCATCACAAATAAGTTTCATATTTTTCTCCTTTATTTTCCTTCAACCATTTGACGAATGTCATTTATTTGAATTTCTAATTTTTTAGACTTTTTCATGTCATCAGCAACTTTATTTTTTGCATATATTACTGTGGCGTGATCTTTTCCAAAAATATTTCCAACTGCTTCAAGTGGAATGTTTATCATTTCAGTGATTAAATACATTGCAATTTGCCTTGCTTCAGCAATTTCTTTTGTTCTTTTTCTTGCTAAAATATCTTCTTTTTTAATGTTGAAGAATTTGCAAACCGTGTCAATGATTTTTGTTGCATCAACTGTTTCCGTTTCGGCTTTTGCAATGTTTTTAAGAGCTTCACGAGCTGAGTCAATTGTTACAACATCTTCTTTAAGCAAACTTGAATAAAAAACTGTTCTTGATAAAAAGCCTTCCATTTCACGAATATTTGTTGTTGCAACATCTGCAATATATTCAATAACTTCTCTTGAAACATTGTAGCGTTCAATTTGAGCTTTTTTGTTTAAAATTGCAATTCTTGTTTCAATGTCTGGAACGCCAATGTCTGCAAGCATACCCCATTCAAAGCGTGAGCGAAGCCTTTCTTCTAAAGGATTGAGTTCCTTTGGTTGTTTATCAGAAGTTATTACAATTTGTTTTCCATTTTGATAAAGATCATTAAACAAATTAAAAAATTGTTCTTGAACAGCAGGTTTTTTGATGAGCGCTTGAATGTCATCAATAATCAAAACATCGGCTTTGCTGTAAACCTCACGGAATTTTGCAGTGGTGTTATTTTGAAGCGCAGAAATAAAATCGTTTGTGAATTTGTCAGTTGTTACATAAACAACTTGAAGATTTGGATTGTTTTCTGCTAAATAGTTTCCAATGGCATGAAGAAGGTGAGTTTTTCCAAGACCTGAACCACCATAAATGAAAAGTGGATTAATTTTTGTGCTTGGAGCTTCTGCAACGGCTTTTGCTGCGGCACATGCAAATTGGTTACTTCCACCAACAATAAAATTTTCAAAAGTGTATTTTGGATTAAATCTAAATGAAGGAATAGCATCAGCTTGGGCTGGTTGTTCACTTGCATAAACCCTTTCAGTTGGTTCTTGCTTTGCAGATTCTTCTTCAAGATCGTCCTTAACCAAAATTTCAAGTTTGTTTATTGCGCTATAAACTTTATTTGCAGAGTCAATGATTATGTTTTTGAAGTTTTTTGTTAAAAATTCTTTTGCCCTGTCAGTTTGAGTTGCAATAACCAGCACATTTTCCTTGATGTCAACAATTTCAAGACCTTTAATCCAAACATCATAGGAGAGAACAGAAGTGCGTTTTGCAATTTCTTCAAGTGTCCCTTGCCAAATTTCATTAATGTTTATGCTTGAAGATGAAATGAAATCAGTGTTTTCCAAAGTTTCCTCCTATACTCATTACTAAATCTAATTATATTTATAATTTGTTTAAAAAGCAACAAGTTTATGTTGGTTTAAAGATTTTTAATCTTTCAATTGTTAGACAATTGTCACAAAAAAAAGTATAATAAACCTGTAATTATGAGAGTGACAAACATTAAACTGAATTCATTTAGAAATTATGACATGCTTGATGCCAACTTTTTTGATGGAACAAATTTAATTTCTGGTGGAAATGGACAGGGGAAAACAAATCTTGTTGAAGCTGTTATGCTTGCCGCTTTAACAAAAAGTCCAAGAACCTCAAATGATGATGATATGAAAAAAGACGGAACGGATTTTACAAGTGTTGAACTAAAGGTTCAAAGAGAGTTTGGAGAAGTTGACATTAAGTGCACTCTTGGCGAACTAGGAAAAAAGTTTTATATAAACGGAAATGAAGTTAAAAAGGATAGTGAGGTTTTTGGAAATTTGGTTGCAGTTTATTTTTCGCCAAATGACCTTGTTATTGTTAGTGGTTCACCGTCCGAGCGAAGGGACTTTGTTGATACTGATATTTCCCAGCTTAGTGGGAAGTATTACAATTTGATTCAGCGTTATCAAAAGGTTTTAGTTCAAAGAAATAAATTTTTAAAAACAACCAGGGATAAAGATGTGATTTATTCTCAAATTGAAATTTGGGATGAACAACTTGCCTCTCTTGCTGGGATTATCATTAAAACGCGTAAAAGTTTTATTGAAAAATTAAAAGAACCCGCAAATGAAATAATTAAATTTATTTCAAAAGGCGGAGATGAACTTGCAATTAAATATGAAGGAGCAAAGGGAACTGGTGCAGATGAAATTAAAGCTGAAATTTTAAAATCACTTAAGTTTAATTTGGAGCGTGACATTGAACTTGGCTACACAACTATTGGTCCACACCGTGATGATATTATTTTTGAACTTAACGGTAAAGACTCTAAAGTTTTTGCAAGTCAAGGTCAACAGCGAACGATTGTGCTTGCATTAAAAATCGCCGAGCTTTTGGTGTTTGGAAAAGAGATTGGTGAGAAGCCAGTGCTTGTTTTAGATGATGTTTTTAGTGAACTTGACACAAGCAGGCAGCGCAAACTTTATGAAAGATTGAAGGGTTATCAAGTGCTTATGACTGGAACAAACTTTAAATTTAAACCAAGTGAAGATTATTTTCAAATTGTTGTTAAAAGTGCAAAAATTAAAGAAAAATATGTAAAAAATACAAAATAAAACCACCATTGATGGTGGTTTTTTATTTTAATTATTTCCTTTTTGAGATTCGTTCTCTTTGTTTTTTCTTTCCAAAATATTGTTGAGAGCCCTCAAATGAATTTGGTAAGTAAGTTCAAGTTCTGCAATGTTTTTTCTAATTTCTTCCATTGCGGAAATGTCGGCGTTAACATCATCATGTGCATCAACTAAAATGTCGTTATATGATCCATATCCATTTGTTTTTGCAAATAATTCAAGGTTTTCAGGTTTAATATTTTTTGATGCTGCAATTAATGTTTTTGCTCTTGCAATTGATTCTTGAACGGCAGCAATGTCATTTTCTGCAATTTTTAAAACAGATTTTTCGGTGAGTAATTGTTTTTCAATGTCTTTAAGTAAGAATCTAATTTCGGCTTCAAGTGACTCTAAACTTCCAGGAAATGCCATATGAAAGGCTCGTTTTGTGAGTGCACTGGCTTTTTTAAATTTTAACATAGACAAATGACGGTTTAGTCCATGCAGCGATTTTTTGAGCGGTGATATTTGGGTTGTTTTTATTTTGTTGGCACCACTGTAACTTTCCATTGCAAAGTGTTCTTCACTAGGAGTCAAAAATCTTTCTCGGTCTCTAAATCTTGGCGGAACACCAATTGCAGATGTGAGTCTTGGGTCGTCTCTTGATGGATAACTTTCAACCAAAAAGTCAGCAGACGCCTCCATTTTTCTAACCTTACTTTCAAGTATTTCAATTTGACTTGAAGTTTCTTCAATGTTGTTTATTGTTTTTTCCTTATCAATTTCAAGTCTTGCAATTGCAATTTCATCTTTCAAAACTCTTTCTACTTTTTTCATTTTTAATCTCCTTAAGGCATTTTTTATCTTCATCAAAACAAGTTTATTAAGATTTGTTTTGGCGTTAATATCTTTATTCATTTCCTGGTTGTTTTTCAGGTGTTTCACTGTTAAGTATTTTTGATGCTTCGGCTTCTAATTTTTCAACCAAAAAGCTAAGATTTTCATTATGTTCAATTAACACAAATTGTTTGATTAGTTTTGGTAACTTTTTTAAAATTGCCGAAACTTTTGTTGGTTGATTGTTAAGGTAATCGTGAATTTCTTTTTGTTTTGTTTCGTTATTATATAAAAATTCTTTTAAGTAAGCCGCCATTGATTTGTAGGCAAGTTGAAATGCGACAGATGTTTCTCTTTCAATATCTTCAGTTTTTGCATTTTCAGGATATTTTGAATTCAAAATTTGAAGTGCAATTGTCATGGAATTTGTTGCATCTTCTAAATTGCCAAGTCTTTGACCTACTGATTGATATAAAATAAATTGTTTATCGGGGGTTTTAGTGGAAACCAATTTCATTATTTGATTAAATAAATCAGAACTTTGTTTATGAAGCGCATTGTAAAGGCTATTAAACTGGAGGTAATTTTGTTTCACAATTTGTTCAGATTGGGCAATAATTTGACCAATTTTATTCAGCTCATCATTAGGTAAAATCATAGTCCACCCCCTAGCTTTACTATTGTTATTTTATCATAATTCACATTAACTTTCAATACCTATTTTAAAATTTAATGTCAAAATATGTAAATTCGCGCGCGTGCGCGTTAATTATACTTATTTAAATAAATTATATTTATAAAACGCCAAAAATTGCTTGTATAAACCTTAAAAATTTTGATATAATACACTTGTGCTAAAAATTATATAAAGGTGAATATATGGACGATTTTGGAAAAGTTAAATCAAATTATGGTGCAGAGCAAATAACAGTTCTCAGGGGACTTGAGCCTGTGCGAAAAAGACCGGGAATGTATATTGGTTCAACCGACACGCATGGTCTTCATCACTTGGTTAATGAAATTGTTGATAACTCAATTGATGAAGCACTTGCGGGTTATTGTGATAAAATTTTGGTTGAAATCAATAAAGATGGCTCATGCTCGGTTACTGACAATGGCCGTGGAATTCCAACAGGAATTAATAAAGAAGAGGGAAAAAGTGCTGTTGAACTTGTTTTAACCAAGCTTCATGCTGGTGGTAAGTTCGGCGATGGGGGCTACAAAATTTCAGGTGGTCTTCATGGCGTTGGTCTTTCTTGCGTTAATGCGCTTTCCGAGTGGCTTGAGGTTGAAGTTAAACAAAATGGAAATCTTTATAAACAAGTTTACAACCGAGGAATTCCACAAAGGGATCTTGCAATTGTTGGAAAGGCAACTGAAACAGGAACAAAAGTTACATTTATGCCAGATGATGAAATTTTTGAAACGACTCATTTTGAATATGAAGTAATCAAAAAAAGACTTCGTGAACTTGCGTTTTTAAATAAGGGCATAACTATTATTGCAAAAGATCATAGGGACGGAAAGGAAGAAACATTTAAATATGATGGTGGAATTGCACAGTTTGTTGTTGAAATGAATGAAGGCAAGCAAACCATAATCAAAAACCCAATTTACATTGATACAACCACAAAAGACAAAAAGGGTGAAATTGAACTTGCGTTCCAGTATAATGATGGTTACAACGAAACAATTCAAGGTTATGCAAACAACATTAACACCGTTGAAGGTGGAACACACATTGAAGGTTTTAAAAAGGCGCTTTACAAAGTTATAAATGATTATGGCCACAAACTTAAAATTTTGAAAGATGCAGACAAGCTTTCTGGTGATGATGTTCGTGAAGGAATCACTGCAATTGTTTCAGTTAAACTTCAAGAACCTCAATTTGAAGGTCAAACTAAAACAAAACTTGGAAACAGTTATATGCAAAATGAAGTTTATAACGCTGTTTGTGATTTGTTTGGAATGTATTTAGAAGAAAACCCTGATGAGGCAAGAGCTCTCATTCTTCGCTCTGTTACAGCTCAAAAGGCAAGAGAAGCAGCACAGGCTGCAAGAACCATGGCAAGAAGAAAAGGTGCACTTGAGTCATCAACTCTTCCTGGAAAACTTGCTGACTGCACCGAAAAAGACCCAAAACTTTGCGAAATTTATATTGTTGAGGGTGATTCTGCGGGTGGAACTGCAAAACAGTGTCGTGACCGTCGTTTTCAGGCGATTTTGCCACTTCGTGGTAAAATTTTGAATGTTGAGAAGGCAAGGCTTAATCACGTTCTTGGAAATGAAGAAATCAAGGCAATGATAACTGCCTTTGGTGGTGGAGTTGGTCAAGAGTTTGATCCAAGTAAACTTCGTTACGACAAAATTATTTGTATGACTGATGCCGATGTTGATGGTGCACATATTAGAATTTTGCTTTTAACTTTCTTCTATCGCTATATGCCAGGACTTATTGAAACAGGCCATGTTTATTCAGCAATGCCACCACTTTATAAACTTCAAAAGGGAAAGCAGGTGGTTTATTGTTTCACCGAAGAAGAAAAAGCTAAAAAAGTTGCCGAACTGGGCAGCAAGGGGCTTGATGTTCAGCGTTATAAAGGTCTTGGTGAAATGGATAAGGAACAACTTTGGGAAACAACAATGAATCCAGAGCACAGAGGACTTATTCAAATTCAAATGCAAGATGCCATTGAAGCGGATAAAATTTTCACACTGCTTATGGGTGATGCTCCAGAACTTCGCCGCAAGTTCATTGAAGAAAATGCGGGACTCGTTGAAGATTTGGATGTGTAATATGGAAAAAAAGTATAAAGAATTTTATGACAGATGCATAAGGGTTTGGGGAGTTGATGCGCAAATTAAAATGTGTATTGAAGAAATGAGTGAACTCACCAAAGAGCTTTGCAAGTTTTACAGAGCTGGGGAAATGAATGCACCTGATGAAGTTAAAAACCATGTGATTGAGGAAATTGCAGATGTTCAAAACATGGTTGACCAAATGCAACACATTTTTGGTGAAGATGCTGTTGACAGAGTTCGTGAAGAAAAGAAAAAGCGAACTGAAAAATATTTAGAAATTGATGAAAGGAAAAATTAGTTTATGGCAAAGAAAAGAGATTATAGTTTAGAACATGAACAAATTCAAGATAACACCATAATTTATCCCGTTGAAATTAACACCGAGATGAAGCGAAGCTTTATTGCCTACGCCATGGCAGTTAATGTTTCAAGAGCAATTCCAGATGTTAGAGATGGTCTTAAACCCGTTCACAGAAGAATTTTGTATTCCATGAATGAAACTGGAATAACCAGTGATAAGCCACACAAAAAATGTGCGCGTATCGTCGGTGATGTGCTTGGTAAGTATCACCCACATGGTGACAGTTCTGTTTATGGCGCACTTGTGCGATTGGCTCAAGATTTTGCAATTCGTTATCCACTTGTTGAAGGTCACGGAAACTTTGGTTCTGTTGATGGTGATCCACCAGCAGCATACAGATACACCGAGGCAAGGCTTTCAAAACTTGCCGACGAAATGCTTCGTGATATTGACAAAGAAACCGTTGATTTTTCGCCAAACTTTGACGCAAGTTTAAAACAACCTGATGTGCTTCCAAGCCGTTTTCCAAACCTTCTTGTTAATGGAAGTGATGGAATTGCGGTTGGTATGGCAACAAACATTCCACCTCACAATTTGGGTGAAGTGGTTGAAGCGGTTGTTTCTGAAATCAACAATCCTGACCAAACCATTGAAGACATTATGAAAGTTCTTCCAGCACCTGATTATCCAACTGGTGGTGTGATTATGGGAACAGAAGCGCTTCGCCAAGCTTATTTAACCGGAAAGGGCGGCGTTGTAATTCGTTCAAAAGCTGAAATTGAAGAAGATAATGATGGAAAGTCAAGAATTGTTGTAACTGAAATTCCATATCAAGTTAATAAAAGCGAAATGATTAAGCAAATTGCTGATATGGTTAAAAATAAAAGAATTGATGGAATTCAGGACATTCGTGAAGAATCAGACAGACATGGAATGAGGCTTGTTTTTGATGTTAAGCGTGACTTTAATGCGCAAGTTGTTTTGAATACGCTTTACAAAAAAACACAACTTCAATCAAGTTATGGAATTAACTTTTTGGCGCTTGTTGATGGCTATCCAAAAGTGCTTAACATCAAGCAAATTTTAGATTATTATATTGCCCATCAAAAAGATGTTATTTACAGAAGAACCAAATATGATTTAGCGAAAGCCGAAGAAAGAGAGCATATCATTGAGGGGCTTGTTGTTGCACTTGCAAACATTGATGAAGTTATTAAAATCATCAAAGGTTCAAAAGATAGAGATGATGCTTCAAAAAATCTTCAAGAAAAGTTTATGCTTTCGCAAATTCAAGCTGGTGCAATTTTGGATATGAGACTTCAAAGGCTCACCAGTTTGGAAGTTGAAAAACTCAACAAAGAACTTGCAGATTTAAGAGCTCTTATAACGGAATATCGTGGAATTTTGGCAAGTGAAGATAAAATTAAGCAAATCATCATAAAGGAACTTGAAGAGATTAAGGAAATTTATGGTGATGAAAGAAAAACTGAAATTGATTATAACGCTTCAACTGACATTAACATTGAAGATTTGATTGAAAAAGAAGATGTTGTTATTTCAATGACTCACTTTGGATATGTTAAGCGTATTCCAGTTGCAGAGTATAGGCAACAAAACCGTGGCGGAATGGGTTCAACAACTCATAAGCCAAAGGAAGAAGATTTTGTTGAACACATGTTTATTTCGTCAACTCATGATTCAATTTTGTTCTTTACCAACAAGGGTAAGGTTTACACAATGAAGGGTTATGAAATTCCTGAAGAAGCAAAAACTTCAAGGGGAAGAAACCTTGTTAACCTTTTGGAACTTGAAAAAGATGAAAGAGTTCAAGCAGTTCTTCCAAAGAGAGCAAACGGTGTTGGTTTCCTTATCATGGCAACCAAAAATGGTCTTATCAAGAAGACTGCAACAAGCGAATTTGAAAGCATTAGAAAAACCGGAAAAATTGCAATCAATTTGGCTGATGATGACGAACTTATTTCAGTTGATTTCACCGATGGAACAAAAACAGTTATGGTTGCAACAAATGACGGCAAGTGCATCAGATTCAGTGAAGATGATGTTAAACCTCTTGGCCGTGACACAATGGGTGTTAAGGCAATTGACCTTGGAAAGGGCGACGAAATGATTGATATGATTGTTTGCCGTGATGATGCTGACATTTTAACAATCACTGAAAATGGATTTGGAAAGAGAACTGACCTTTCAGAGTATAAGGTTCAAAACAGAAATGGAAAGGGAATTAAAGCGGGAATTTTCAATGAAAAAACCGGAAGACTTGTTGGGCTTAAACAAGTTAGCGAAACTGAAGATGTTATGATTATTGCAAACAACGGAATCATCATAAGAACCGCTGCATCAAGCATTTCAAAAATCACTCGTGACACAATTGGTGTTAAAGTTATGAGACTTCATGAAGGCACAACGGTTTCAGCCATTGCAATTGCAGACAATGTTGCTGAAGACATGACCGAAGAAGGCGACGAAGAACCAATTGTTATCAATGACAGAGTTGAAGAATAATGAGTTAAAAGATAAAATAAAAAGCATGGCACTTGCCATGCTTTTTTCATTATAAACATAAACATAATTGCGTTTATATTAAAATATAAAAACCATTGATTTTTGTTTTAAGTTATGATATGATAATGTCAACAAAAGGAGGAAAAAGGAAATGGAATTTAACACTATTGAGATATTATCCACAAGAACAAGCCCAACTGAAGAATCAATTGCTGTGCTTGAAGATAAAGCAAACCCTGGTAAATTCTATATCAGTGCATATGGTATGTTATTAAATGAAAAACCATTGACTAATCTTGCATCAGTCAAGTCAATTTTAAAGGAGGTTGCTGAGGCAGATAATGCAGAAAATTTAGAAACAAAAGTTGATACTTTATTGAGTGCTGGAAACGTTGCAGGTGCTTTCGAGTTGTGTGAAGTGACTAATAATTTAATGGCAGAAAGACTTAAAATGCATGCCGCACTAGCCACTAAATATGGAACAATAAACAGCCGTGTAGCAATTTATACAAAGGCCCAACAATCCATGGAACAATTTACAGAACTTTACACTAAGGTTATGGGTAAAATTGATGCTAAGGAACTTGAAATTACAAAGAATAGAGTTCAAGCGGAGATTCAAAATGAAATAAGAACACAAGTTGATTCATTTGTTGGTGATCTCAAAAACAAACAAACCGATAGGGATGCCTTTGTTACAACATTCAAATTAACCGGGTATAAAGACAATGGTGAACCAACTCTAAATGATGCTGATTATAAGAATAACACAAAAGTAGAAGAATATAAAAAAGCAAGGGTTCAATATGCTGCATTTAAAAAACTTGAGGGGGTTGAAAAAGAAGTTGCACAAGATTTTGAAAATGCTGTTAGTGCGGAAGATACAGAACCAAAAAATAAACCAACTGATGTATCTCCTTGGTTAGCTGATTATCCAAGCCTTGAACAATTTAAAGCAGATAATAATTTACCTAATGAAGACTATAAAAAACATTTGCAAGAACCTCAAAAACCTGATTTAAAAGTTTACGATGCTAAAAAAGTTGCTGACTATATTAGTGAATTGAAAAAATATAAAGCAGCTATGGTTATTAAAGCATTCTATGAACTTCAACAAAAGGAAATTGAAAGATTCAAGAAAATGGGAAATATTTTTAATAGAGGAAAACGTCAGGAAAAGGAAATAAATCAAGAAAAGAAAAATGTTGATGTACCAGAAATAGATGCTTATGCAAAATTCTATGACGAAGCTGAAAAATTTGCAAAGAAATATGGTCTTGAATGTAAATCTATAGAGAAAAATTATAAAATTATAAAAGATGATGGATTATCAGTTGAAGAAAAAAAAGTTAAAATTGTTGATGTGGCTTACCTAGTAGCCCAGAGAAATAAGGATTTGACACCACTTCAAAGGGCTGCACTTGAAGCCTTGATTGAACAAGCTAAAAATCATATTGAAAAGATGGAAAAATTAAATGAAAAGGCAATGGAAAGAGAAGCTGAGCCTGGAAGAGTTTAATAGGAGAGAGATTTATGGAAAATAAAAATTTAACAGAAAAAGAAGTTGAAGAATTATATAAAGAAACTCTTGAATATATTGAAGCTTGTCACAAATATAATGAAGCGTTGCTTGACTATGTGAAAATTGCATACGCAACTCCAAGAAAAAAATAAGAGAGTTAAAAACTTCTTAAGGAAAAAAAGAGACTTAACCAGATGGTTATGCCTCTTTTTTTGTTGGAAAAGGTGAAGAATTTAAATTTTTAGTAATAAAAGGGGACTTGATTTTTTAATAAAAAAGAAAAGAAAATAAGTGTCATTCTGAGTAAGCGAAGCGCACCGAAGAATCTCATATAAACAATCAACCCTCTCACAAGTTGGCACAAAAGATTTTTCGTAAGAAAAAGATTTTCGTTTGGTGCCAGAGTGGCGAAGGGTATGGCGACGAAATAAAAAGAACCATAAACAAATGGTGCTTTTGTTGACCGAGCCATTAGCCCGGAGACGTGTCATTCTGAGCTTGCCGAAGAATCCCAGATTTTAAACACAAAAAAACAACTTATCTAAAACGATAAGTTGTTTTTATTTTATGCGAACTAAATTTTATTTATTGTTTTTAACCTTATTCATAATTGATGCCCAAACTTCATCTTCTTGAGCACGTTTTTCTTGAGCAAGTGCTTCTGTTGAAATTTTTTCAACCTTTCCGGTTTGCTCTTGAGCTTGTTCAATCATATTGAGAAGGGCCTGGGTTGTTAAAATATTTTTTGAAAGTTCAGGATTTTTTTCTATTGTTTCCTTAACTCTTTCTTTCAATGCTTCAGGGTTGTCCAAAACATCACCAAATGTTTCCGCAACTTCTTTTAAAAAGGCTTCATTGTTATTTGGCAAGCTTTCAGTAGCGTCTAAAATTGCTCTAGTTTCCATGACTGTTTCAAGTTCGTCATCGGTTGGCGCAAAACTTGGGTCTTGTTTAAAAAGTTCAAGTTCTTCAGGTGTAAATAATTCAGTGTTAAATTCATTATTTTCCATAAATTTCCTCCTAAATCATTGCATGGCCGCTAGATGTAAGTTCTGTTTGAATTTTTGATTTCATATCGGCTGCACTCATTCCTAGGGCAGTAAGATTTGCCCTAGCAGCACGGATGTGTTGGAGTGAGTTTTCAATTTCAGTTGATGTACTTGATATTTCATTTGTAATCTTGTCATTTGTAACTTCATGTCTGAATGATTCGCGTTTATTGATGTATGCTTCAGCTAAAGGCTCTCTTTGAATTTGTACCTTTTGTCTAATATCATTAAGCATAATTCCTTGATTAGCTGGTGAAATGCTAGTTGTTGCAGTAACACCGGCTTCAATATTTGCCAAAACAGTAGGATCATGTTTATTGTAATTATTAAAGGCATTTTCATTAACGGGAGTCCAATCGGCTCTTGAGCTATTGGATGTATTCCAACTATGTAATGTACTCTTTATTTGTGTGTTAATGGCATCAATTTGCATCTTTTCTGTTGTAGTTGACATTTTATTATCCAACATTTTTTCAACGCCATTAACTGGATCAGTCATTACTGTTGGTTCCGTGATTTTGGTTAAATCATCAAAAGTTACGCAGTCAAGATATTGAGTAAAAATCTTCTTTTGAGTGGCTGATAAACTACTTCCTCTTGGACCAGTTATTAATCGCATAACATCATCATATTCTTGAGCAATATCAGATAATAATTCTGCAACTTTGTTTTCATTGATAATTTTCTTGCCTTCAGCCATTTTTTTGTTAACAGCATTAATTTGTTTTCTTAAAAAGGCCTTGGTTGAGGTAGGTGTGGCTGGATCATTAACCATAGCTTCAAGATCTCTGAGTTTACCTGGATGATCCATTAAATATTCAATTTCTTTGTCAGTGAAGTCTTGATGAGTGTGAACTTTATCTGCATTCATTGAATCTGCATCATTTTGATTTTGAATTTGTTCATCTTGAGCAAAATTTTCTTCTTGAGCAAGACGGATTCTTTGCTTTTGAATTTTATGTTTTGCCCACGCACTTTTAAAGATAGGAATTGCTGCAAGTAAACCTATTCCAGTGACTGAAAGAGTAACGCCAGCAATCATTTTGAAAAATTGACCCCATGTTCCTTCAGCAGTTTTTGCTTTTATTTCATCAATTTCACCATTTTCTACCGCGCCATTCAATAATCTTAAGGTTGCTGTTTCCTTTGTGTATCCAAGGGTGTTTGCTCGCAAAAGTTTACTTAATTTAGTTCTAGCTTTCATAATTCTTGTAAGCATTTCATCATATTGTTTGTAAACTTTTTTATGAGCGGGATTTTTTGGATTGAGTTTATCCATTTTTGCCTTGTAGTAGTCATAAGCGGCAGTGAGTTGAGGAATATTCATTTCATTGAGATTAGCGTTATTTTTAGCCGCGTTTTGTTTATATGCCATAATTTTTCTCCTTTTTTTACTTTAAGTAAAACTTCTAGTAGCTTTATTAAACCATAACCAAAGGCAAAAGTCAATATTTTTCGCGTAAAAATTCGCCATTTGGGGTTGGTTTTGACCAATTTTAATAATTTTTAATTATTATGCGCATGAATTTAGGTTTTAATCAACTAAAAAAGCGAAGCAAAAGCTTCGCAAAATTAAACTCGCAAATCATCTCCCAAAATTTGAAGACGCACACTTGTCTTTTTATTGAAAATTCTTGAATAAATTCTTTCGCCATAATAGTCCATAATTTGCGATGGCAACAGGTTTGTTGTTATCACGGTTGGACGGGCAAAGCGTTCACGCTCTGACAAAAGCAGGTAAAGATAATCAAACACAACATCTTTATATGGTGGTTCGGTTCCAAGGTCATCCACAACAAGCAAATCGGCTTCAACAAGTGGAGCAAAAAATGCTTCTTTTTGGCTGCTGAAGGTGGTGTGATATTTCAAAAACATTGAACTCATTTCATAGGCTGAAACAAACAAAACTTCAAAGCCTTTTTTTGCAATTTCACCAGCAATGCACTTTGCTGAAAATGTTTTTCCAACCCCGGTTTTTCCTTGAAAAATTAAATTTTTTGAAGTTGGAAATTTTTCGCACCAAAGTTCAAGTTTGTTTTTAAGCTTTTCAAAAAATTCACTCTGTTGTTTGTTTTTTGCGGTTGTTTCAAAATTTTTTAAAGTTAAAATTTCACCATTTCCAAGCCCTGATGCTTTTAAAATTTCTTCGGTTCTTCTGCGCTTGAAACACTGACACATAACCCCATTAACAAATCCAACATCATTGCACTTTTTGCATTCAAATTTTGGTTCAAGGTCTGCTTCAGAAATTCCAAGTTTTTTCAAAACCAAAAGTTTTCTGTTTTGAGTTTCCAACAAAACTTTTTCAAGATCTTTAGTGTTTTCACCATTGGTTTTTGCACTTGCAATTTTTAAAATAAGTTCCTTTTCAAGAGAATTTAAGTCATGATAAACCCTTGAGCCTTGGGCCCTTGCTTGTGCAGCTTTTGCACGCGCATCGGCTCGTTCTCTTTTGACTTTAAACTCATTTTCAATTTGGCTGTTAATTTTGTTTAAATCCATAATTTTCCTTTGTTAAAATTAAATTTCAACATCATCAAGTGAATCAAAAACCGCCGCAAATTCTTCAGAAGAATATTCTCTGCGATCAACATTGTTTCTGATGCTTTTTTGTGATTTTGGAGTTTGATTTGTTTCAAGCTGGGCTTTAACTTCATTTGTTTGATGTTTGTTAGCTGTGTGAAGTCCAGATAGAATTTTGTTCATGTAAGCAATTGGGTTTGCCGTTCCTTTTGAACTTTTTGCAACAAGCAAAATTGCATCTTGTTCAAAGCCCCAATCATTCGTCCAAGTTCGATATAAATCTCTGTCAAAACTTGAAACTGAACGAAGAAGCCCAAGCGTGTCCAAAACTTCACGAATTTGCTCATCATTAGCCAAAATTTCAGCAATATACTCATCAATAGCTTCCATTGAAACAAGGCCAAGTTTAAAGAATTTTTGAACAATTGTGTTCATTCCGTCAAGAGTTCTAAGGTTTTGTTTGAAAGCATAATTGCTAATAAATTCAAGAGTTTCTTTTTCATATCCTTTTTGAATCCAGTCTGAAATATAAACATTGACAACATTTTCAAGGTCGCCAAAATAAAGTCCCAAATTTTTTGTTACAGATTTTGCAATTTCAAAAAGCAACTCTTTTCTTGAAGAATAGTTTGAAATTTCTTCAATTGAAAAAAGTTTTTGTTCGTAATATTTTGTGAGCGTTTCATCAAGACGATTAAATCCACCATGTTTTTTGAGCGATTTTGCAACTTCAATAATGGCTCCATGGGTGAAACCAAGGCTGTTTTTCCATTTGAGATACATGTTGCGCTCATCAATGTCGGCTTCACGCTTAATTCCAAGTGCAGACAAAATTTGTTTAATTTCAGCGCTTGATTTATCTTGTTCAATAAACTTTGCCTCAACTGTTTCATAGGTTTTTAATCCCTGATGAGCAAAATCTCTTGCAACTGCCAAAATGTATGGATAGCCAACAGAAGTTGATTTGTTTTTTACGCAATATCTAATTATCATTATGAGAGCTTCTGGCTCAAAGTGATAAACCTCCATAAGTGAGTAATATTCATTAAATTCAATTGGAGTAACCATTCTATCACAAATTGCTTCTTCAACCATTTTGTTAAAATCAGCATATTTGTCTTTATTTCTAATTTTAACGCTTCCTGAGTGTGCACGAACTGGCAAATAACGAACCTCATATGGATTTGCTGAAACCACTTGAACAAGCCCCATTTCTTGCCAATATGAAAACGCTTTTTCAACATCTGCTTGGCTGAGCGATAAAACCTTGCAAATTGTTTCCATATTGTTATCAGTTGAGCTTGTGTTTGCGCAAAGTGTAAGACCGTAAAGGTAAACTTTAACGGCATCACCAGTTGCACCCGGCAAAAATTCGTTTAAAAAAGTGTTGTCAATAACCGTATAGTTGTCTAGCACAAGTTTGCTTGAAAATGAACAAAACGCCAAAGTTTGTGTCCTCCTACAATCCCATTTTATTTGATTTTAATTATAAACATGTTTATAATAACACTTGTAAAGCAAAAATTCAACAATAAATTTCAAACTTTGAATTAAGTTTTGAATGTTGTAGGGGGAAACCGTGAAATTTTTACATACTTCAGATTGGCATCTTGGAGCAAAAACAAATGGTAAAGATCGTCTTGACGAACAAAAACGAGTTCTTGACGAAATTTTGTCAATTGCAAATTATGAGAATATTGATTGCGTGATAGTTGCTGGTGATGTTTTCAACACAGCAAATCCATCAGCCGATGCAGAAGAATTGTTTTTTGAAACAATTGAAAAATTTTCTAATGGAGGAGACAGGTTTGTTTTTGTTTTAGCTGGAAACCATGACGATCCAACAAGGCTTGCAGCAGGGCTTCCACTTGCTGAAAAACACAATATTGCACTTGTTAGTGATTTAAACAAACTTAATGAAGCTCGTTTCAAAAAGAATGGTGTTGTGAGCGTTGTTGAAACCGGAAAGGGATATCTTAAATTAAAAAAGAACGAAGAAATTGTAACCATTGCATATCTTCCATATCCAAGTGAATCAAGGATAACCGAAAAAGTTTTTGATGACAGTGAAGAACTTTCTTATGCTGAAAAAGTTGCAAGATGGGCTGAAATTGGAGCTGGCGGTTTTGATGAAAAAGGATTTAATGTGTTTGTGTCGCACCTGTTTTTAGTTGGTTCAAAAACCGGAACGGGAACTGTTCGTGTTGGTGACATTTTGGCCGTTCCATCAAATATGCTTCCAAAGGCAAGTTACACCGCACTTGGCCACATTCATCGCCATCAAGAAGTTGCAAAAAATATGTTCTATTCCGGGGCAATAACAAAGCTTGCCGTTTCAGATAAAGAACTTTCAGTTATTGCATTTGAAAGTGAAAATGGAGTGCTTGCTTCACTTGAAAAAATTCCACTTCAAACCCCACAAAAATATGAAAGAGTTGTCGTTTCATCAATTGAAGAAGCTCGCCAAAAACTTTCAGAATTTGATGACGGAGATATTGTTGAACTTGTAATTAAAACAGAAGTTCCACTTTCTGCTTTGGAACTTAAACAACTTAAAAAAGATTTTGCCTGCATTTCAACCGTTGGAATTATTCACGGTGATTTTGATGTGCAAGAAACTGATAAAAAGAAAAGAAAACTTATGAGCGATGCCGAACTTTTTAAAGAATTTTATAAAAAAGTTCGGGGCATTGAACCAACTGATGACTTAATCCAGATGTTTGTAAGTTTGAAAGGAGGCGAAGATGAAACCAATTAAACTTGAAATTGAAGGATTGAACAGTTTTGAAGGTAAGGAAACGCTTGATTTTTCAGCACTTGGCGAAGGAGTATTTGGAATTTTTGGAAAAACCGGGAGTGGAAAATCAACAATTTTAGATGCAATTACACTTGCGCTTTATGGCGGAACTGAAAGAAGCAAACAAAACATTGATTTTGTGAACACAAAGCGCAAAAAAGCAGTGGTTTCTTTTGAATTTGAAATCAATGGTTCAAGGGGCAAAAAAAAGTATTTCATCACAAGAACCTTTGAAATTAAAAAAGCTGGGGTTGAATCTGATGCGGAACTTTATGAAACGCAAGATGATGATAAAATTTTAATTGCCGAAGGGACTGCTAAAGTTAATGCAAAAATTTTTGATATTGTTGGTCTTGGCGAAAGGGAATTTTCAAAATGTATTGCGCTCCCACAAGGTGAATTTTCAGCATTTTTAAAAGCAAAGCCAAGTGAAAGAACCGAAATTATGAGCAACATTTTTGATCTTTCAGATTATGGCGAAAAACTTTCACAAAAAGTCAAGGAAAAACTTAATGAATTTGATAAGGAAGTTTCATCACTTGAGTCGGGGCTTGAAATGGTTGCTTATGCAACAAATGAAGCCGTTGAAGAAAGAAAAAAAGTTACAACGGATTCTCTTGAAAACTACAATCAAAAAAGCGAACTATTAAAGCAAAAAAGTGAGCTTTATGCAGAGAAACAGAAGACAGAAGAAAAACAAATTAAATTAGTTGAAATTGAAAATAAATTATCAAAAATTAATGAAAATCAAGCAGAAATGGAACTTCTCGCTGATGAAATTGCAAAAAATTTAACAGCTAATGAAATTAAAAGTGATTATGAAAAACTTAAAAAAACAAGGGAAGATGTTGCTTCGTTAACTGAAAAAATTGCCTCACTCAATGAGGTTCAGTTAAAGGCAAAATCCGAGGCTGAAGAAGCGGCAATTGATCTTGAAAATTACCAAAGTGAATTCACTTCAAAAACTGCAGAACTTCAAGCAAAACTTTTGAGGTTAGATGATCTTCGTAAACTTGATGAAGAGCTTAAAAATTTGCAAAAAGAAAAAGAAGATACCGCTGCTGAAATTATTGAAAAGAAAGCAGAGGTTTTAAATAAAAATGAAGCCAATGAATTTGTGCAAAAAAATCTTGATGAAATTCAGGAAAAAATTGATAAAATTGATGACTTTATTGATGCAAATAAGCCTGATGTTGATTTAAGTTACGCTTTAGAGCAAACAAAGGGCATTGAAAGTGAAATTATTTTAATTGATGAAATTTATGCAAAGGTTGAGGCGTTGATTGATCAAACTGAAGCGGATTTAAAGAGTGTTCAAGAAGAATATAACAGCGCAATTGCATCTGAAAAACAATTTCAGGCGCAGCGTGAAAAAATTCAAGGATCAATTGAAGTTGCTTTTGAAAATGATGATTCAACCAATTTCAAAAAACTTCGCAGCTGTGAAAAACAACTTGTTGGAATGCATGAAGTTCAAGTTAATGTTAAAGACCTTGATGAACAAATTGCAAGAATTGACCTTGACACAGATAATCGATTGGCAACAATATCAATGCTTGATGGTCAAATTGATGAAGCTAATGCAAAACTTAATGAAATGGAAGATGGCGTCATTCAAGCTGAGGTGCTTTTGAATCAAGCTCGTGATTCAAGAGAAGAGGTTTTGGGTGAAAATGTTGTTTCGCTTATTTCGGAACACTTAAATATTGGTGATGAATGTCCAGTTTGTTCATCTAGGGTCAATCAAAAAATTTATGGAAATCATTTTGATTTAATGGCTCTTGATGGTGAGGTTGAAAACGCAAAAACAAATGTTAAGGGCAGACGATTTGAAAGAGATAGAGCTTTTGTTGAAGTTATTTCACTCAAAGCGAGGTATGAGTTTGAGAAAGCACAGGTTGAAATTAACAGAAGTGAAATCAAAAAGCTTCAAGAAGCCCGTGGAAAACTTTTTCAAAAGTTTGTTGATAACAATGATGATAGTGAAGCAAATTTTGAAAAGCTTCAAACACTTGTTGAAAATGCGGCAAATAGCCTAGAGGAACTTATTAATCTTCAAGATTCAATTAGGGAGGCTGAAGAGCGCACAACAATTTTAAAAGTTCAAGCTGGAACCAAAGTTACAATTTACAAAAATTATCTTGAAAGTTTAATTGATGTTATTTATGAACTTCAAAAGAAAAAGGCGGAACGCGAGTTTGCAATTTATAATGTTAATGCTAAATATGAAAACTTAAAAGAATATAAGCAACAAATTGCAGATGGTAAAAACATAGAAATTATTATTGACGGAAAAAAGGAAGAGAGAGCAAAGCTTCGCGAAAAACAAAATGAAATCAATAAAGAATTTGTTGAAACTCAAAAAGAAGTTGTTGCTGCAACGGGCAAACTTGAATTTTTATCTGAAAAACTCAATAGTCTTGAAAAACAAATTTTTGGTGTAAAAACAAAAATTGTGACTAGTGGTGTTCCTGAAGGTGTTTCAATTGATGAAGAAAAGGAACAAACCATTAAAGCCATTGAAGAACTTAAGTTTAATTTTGATGCTAAGCAAAGCAAGTTATATTCATCTCGTGAGCTCGTTTCAAGAACTGAAAGTGATTACACAATCAGCTTAACGCTTATAAATGAGAAGCGTGATGAAATTGAAAAACTTGAAGCTGATGTTGCAAGGCGAATGATTGACGCAAACTTTAAGAGTGATGAAGAACTTGAAAAAATGTTTATAACAAGTTCTGAACTTCAAATTAAGAAAAATAAGCTTGATGAATTTAACAGTGAAAAACGCATTTTGGAAATTCAAAAAGCGGAAATTGAAAAAGAGATTACTGAAAAAGTTGATAAAACTGAAATTGAAAATCTTGAAAAAGAAATTCAAAGTTTAAATGAAGAAGTTAAAACTTTATCGCAAGAAGTTGGCAAAAATAATGCAGATTTTGATAGGATTTTGGCGGATAATGCAAAATTTAATGAAATTTCAACAAAACTTGCAGTCGCAAAACATGGCTATGACAATGCAAAAGAGCTTTCAACTGTGCTCAAAGGAAAGGCGCTTGCTGAGTTTGTTGCTGAGGAATATTTAGATGAAATTACAACCTCTGCCAATAAAAAACTAGATTTGCTTATGGATGGCAAATATACGCTTTTATTTAAAGATAAAGAATTTATTGTTCAAGAAAATTTAAATGATGGACTTGAAAGATCCGCAGGAACGCTTTCTGGTGGTGAAACTTTCCTTGTTAGTTTAAGTTTGGCACTTTCAATTTCTGAAGCAATTTCACTTCTTTCGGCAAGGAGTATGGATTTCTTCTTCCTTGATGAAGGTTTTGGAACTCTTGATGCAGACTTGTGCGAGGCTGTTGTTGGCGCACTTTATAAACTTGAAAGCCAAAATTTAAAAATTGGTCTTATTTCACATGTTAAAGAACTTGAAGAATCAATTAAAAACAAAGTTTTAGTTTCAAAAGATACAAAAGGCTCACATATAAAAATTGCACATAGTTTATAAATTCATATTTTGCCTATTTACGTTTGTATTAAACGAGTGTATTATAATGAATAATGAGTAACGGGTGAGTTATGAAAAATATTGAGAAGAAACTTTTGCTGCTTGCAATGATGACTGCTGGTGCAGCAGGTGGAACTGCGGTGAACACTTATTCAAAATTATCAGAACAATAATGAGTTTCTACAGTTCAAAAGGCGAAAAAATAAAAAAATCACTGAAATTTCAGTGATTTTTTTTGATTTTATTTAATTTTTATTCAAAATGATTTTTTAAATCCAAAAGATATTTCAAATACTCTGTTTTTTGAGCATATTTCCAAAAATTATCATTAAACTTTGAATTTGTTCTAAGCCATGGCTTTCTTGTTCCGGCATAATGAATTATTTTTGGATTCTTTTCACTTTCTAAATACTCATTAAATAAATGCTCTGGCAATTTTGCATAACTTCCATCTTGGTCTTCCATAAAATCCCAAGCTGCATCTAAAATTACAACACTGTCTTTTGCGACATAGTTAAACAAATCTTGATCATATTGTTTCCAATCTTTTGATATGGCAAGATTGAGCAGATTTGTTGTGTCAAATTTGCTGTTAAATTCCTCAATATTTAACAGCATAACGCCTGATGCAAAGTAGTTATCAAAATTGGTTATTCCAATTTCATTTATTCTATATTTTGTTCTTTCAAAGTTGTGTGAGTAACAAGCAGCAATGCCTTCATAATCACGAATAGCACCAATGAGATTGTTTGACAGGTCAACTTGAAACAGTTTTGCAACATCGTCTTCAACAATTAAATCTGCATCTAAAAACAAAACCTTTGTGTATTCACTCATGATTGAAGGAACTAAAACCCTGTAATAAATTTCATCAGTATACTTTGTGTTTGTTATCTCTGACCATGTGTAAAACTTATAGCCAAAAACAAGTGGACCAACATTAACAAAGCGTATTGAAAAATTTTTGTGGTTTGCAATTTGTTTTAAAATGTTTGTTTGATTTTCAATGTCAATTGAAGTCATTAAAATAACAATATCATAGTTGTTTTCAGGTGAACTATTTTCAATTATTGATTCAATTGTCGTTGAAAGCAATGGAATATACCTGTCATTTGCTGAAAAACAAATGGGAATTAAATTATTTGAAAATGCTGGTTTAATTGTCTCCATAATGACCTCCTTTTATTAAAAAATAGCCATGTGGCTATTTTTAGTTATTGTTAAGTTTCTGTTCACGAACTTTTTCAATTTCAGCAATAATTTGCTCTGGTGTTTCACACCATGTGAAAAAGTCATATTGAAATTTTGTCAAAACTCCAGCTTCAAACATAAAGTCATTCATCTCTTTTAAATGATTGTAAAAACCATTAATGTTGTAAATTAAAACCTTGTCGGTGTCAAACTTACTTTTAATTGAATCTGTAATCATGTAAAGCTCGGCAAGTGTTCCATTTCCACCTGGCAAAACGATCGTTAAATCAGTGTTTCTGAGTGCAACTTGTTGAAGCATAAAAAGAGTGTCAACTGCAGTCACTGAGTTTGCAATCATTCCCTGTGCTTCATGTGCATAAGGTGTTGGGACAATAATATCAACAAAACCATCTCCAGCAATCATTGATTTATACATTTCACCAATTGAACCTGTTGTTGCTCCAACGCACATAACGCCGTCATTGTGAGCCAAAAGGTTTTCGGCAATTTTAGAAATTCCTTCAAGATACTCAGGTTTAATATGCTTATCAACTGAGCCACAAACAAATACTTTCATAATTTTCTCCTTTACCCGTTTAGTATATCATATGCCAAAATTTATAGCAAATAAAAAATGCTATGAAAATAGCCTGTAAAATATAAAAAAATTATAATAAATATAACTAAATTTTAAATTCACTGCTAGTTTTGAAGTCTGGAGTGAAGCAAGTGTTTGCGCTTGAAAATTCTTGAACAAACACATTTTTAAATTGTAGTTCATTAAGTTTATTTACCAAAATTTTATATTCAATTGGTTTAATTCTTCTGTTAATTTCGGGATAATTTTTTGCTTTAAACATTGGAACATATTGGCTCATTAAACTAACAATTGTTGAGTTTCCAAGATTGTCATTTATCCAATTTATAATTTTTAAACTATCATCGGTGTGCCCCGGAAGAACAAGGTGGCGAATGATGATTCCACGCTTCATCAATCCGTTTTTAATAATATCTTCAGGAATAATTTTTCGCATTTCAATAATGGATTTAGTGCAAAAATCGCTGTAATTTTCAGCAAGAGAATATTTTTTTGCGGAATTTTTTGAATAATATTTAAAATCTGTTAAAAAAATTTCAACCATTCCTTCAAGACTTTTAATTGTTTCAGGATTTTCGTAGCCTGAGGTGTTCCACACAATTGGAATTTTTGGTTTGTAAATTTTAAGAGCTTCAACAATCTCAGCGGTGTAATGGGTGGGGGTTACAAGGTTAATGTTAAATGCGCCAGCAGATTCAAGTTCTCGAAAAATTTCAGACAGTCTTTTAATTGAAATGGTTTTGCCTTCGCCACCTGATGAAATTTCGCTGTTTTGACAATAGCAACACTTCAAATTACAATTTGAAAAAAATATGGCGCCACTTCCTATGTCTTTTTCATCTCCACTAATCAGGGGTTCTTCAAAGTGATGAAGCATAACTTTTGAAATTTTAACAGTTCCACTTTCCGCATTGCAAAAGCCCAAAGTTTCACTTCGGTTAACACCACACTTTCTTGGACAAATGTTGCATTTAAGTTCCATAAAATCAATTATAAATAACCAATAAAAATAGTCAATTGTTTATTTTGATTGAAAAAAAAGATATATAATGATATAATTTCTATAGGTTATTATGTTAAAGAAGAATGATGAAATTGAAGTTTTAATTGAAAGACTTGGAATGAATGGTGAAGGAATTGCAACTTATGATGGCGTGGTTGTATTCGTTTTGTTCGCACTGCCTGGAGAAAGGGTGATTGCTCATATAATTAAGGATATGAAAACTTATTTCATCGCAAAAGTTGTAAAACTGTTAAATGAATCAAATTTAAGAACCGTTCCACCATGTCCTTACTTTTTTAAATGCGGTGGGTGCGACACCCAACATTTGTGCTATGAGGAGGAACTCAATTTCAAGCAAAATCTTGTAAGGGAAACAATTAAAAAATATGCTGGCATTGAAACAAATGTTGAGAAAACCATTCCTTCAAATAAACAGTTTAGGTATAGAAACAAGTTTGCATTGCCAGTAAGAGAAATTGATGGGGAAATTGAAATTGGACTTTTTAGAAAAAATAGCCATGATATAATTCCAATAAGTGATTGTTTACTTCAAAGTGAAAAAATCGCAAAAATTATAAAAATATTCAAAGAATTTATGCGAAAATCAAAAGTAACTGCATTTAATGATGAAACCAAATGTGGAATTATTAAACATGTTGTTGGGCGTGAATATGGCGACAGTATAATTTTAACAGTTGTTGTTACTGATAAAAAATTTAATAATTTTGAGTTTTTGATTAGTGAACTTAAAAAAGAATTTAAATTTTTTGGTCTATATAAAAATGTTAACACACTGAACAACAATGTTATTTTTGGAAGTGAAGATGAACATGTTTTTGGGATTAAAGAACTTGAAATTGAAGAATTTGGAATTAGGTATTTTGTTAATAACAGAAGTTTTATGCAAGTTAATGATTTTATTAAATCAAAAATTTATGAAGTTGTTTTAAATGAAACAAAAAATGCAAAAATGGTTGTTGACGCTTATAGTGGAGCAGGGCTTCTATCGTCAATAATTGCTAAAAATGGTGCGACTGTTTATGGCGTTGAAATTGTTAAAGAAGCAACTCAAAATGCAGAAAATTTGAAAAAAATTAACAATTTAAACAATTTAAATAATATAAATGGAGATTGTGCAAAGATTATTCCAGAGCTTTCAAATAAATTTAATGATGAATTTTTTGTTGTGGTTGATCCACCAAGAAAGGGGCTTGACGAAAAGGTTGTGAAAGCTTTTATTGAAAGTAAGCCAAAAACAATTATTTACATTTCTTGCAATCCAGCAACGCTTGCAAGAGATTTAAAGGTGTTAATTGAAAAATATGATGTTGAATTTATAAAAACATTTGATATGTTTCCACAGACGAGCAATGTTGAAACACTTGTTAAGTTAAATTTAAGGAAATAAGGTTATGGAAAAAACTGCAAATAATGATGATAAAAATAAAAAAAATATAGAAAATTTACGAAAAAATAGATTAAGAGCACAAAAGGAAAAACATAAAAAGCAATATTTTGATTTTTATGACGACATTAAAGATGGAACTCATAAAAGGGTGGATTGGTAATGGAAAAACTTGTAACGGTTGTGGGGCTCACTTCCTCAGGGAAAAGCACACTTGGAATTGAACTTGCAAAGTATTTTAATGGTGAAATTATTTCGGCTGATTCAAGACAGGTTTATAAAAATTTAGACTGGTGTTCTGGAAAAGTTGATGAGTACGAAAAAAAACAGGCACCGCACCATCTTTTGGATGTTGTGGAACTTGGAAAACAATTTACTCTTTTTGATTATCAAAATTTGGCATATAAAGCGATTGATGATGTTATTTCAAGGGGAAAACTTCCAATTTTAGTTGGTGGAACGGGTCTTTATTCAAGGGCAATTGTTGAGGGATATAACTTAACTGAAACAAAAGCAGATGAAAAATTTAGGGTTGAACTTGAAAAACTTTCAAAAGAAGAGCTTATTGATAAATGCAAACAACTTCACATTGAACTTCCAAACGAAATAACTTCAAGAAGATTAATTCGCCTTATTGAAACTGCTGGAAAATTAAAAAAACCAAATCAGCCAAAATATGATGTGATTCAAATTGGAATTAGATGGAGCCGCGAAGCAATTTATGAGCGAATTAAACTTAGGCTTGAAAAGCGTATGCCAAATATGATTGAGGAAATTAAAAATTTGATTAGTAAAGGCGTAAGCACGGAATTTTTAATGTCGCTTGGGCTTGAAGCAAAATTTGTAACTGAATATTTCTCTGGAAAGTTTGATGGCTACGAAACTTTTTTTGAAGAACTCTTCAAAGAAGAAAGACATTTTGCAAAGCGTCAGCAAACTTGGTTTAACAAAGAGAAAAATTTAATTTGGATTGATGCTGATGAAAATTTAACAAGAAATGCAATTTATGAAATTGAAAAATTTTTAAATAAAAAATAATTTAAAACAATTTAAAATGTTGGAAAAATTCAATTTAATTGATATAATGCAGTTATTTAGGAGAAAAGTATGAAATATAACACAAGTCCCGTTCGTGGAACAGTTGACTATCTTCCAATTGAAATGGAAACGATTTCATTTGCAAGGGATATAATTTTAAAAACTTATAAATCAAATGGATTTTTACAAATAAAAACACCAATTCTTGAAAATTTAGATTTGCTTACTGGTGGAGATTCTGGTGATAATCAAAAACTTATGTTTAAAACAATCAAGCGTGGTATGGCACTTGATTTAACAAAGGAAAATTTAACTGAGGCTGATATTGTTGAAGAGGGTCTTCGCTATGATTTAACAGTTCCTCTTGTTAGGCTTTTTGCCAATAACAGAGAAAAACTTCCAAATCCTTTTAAAGCAATTCAAATTGATGATGTTTTTAGAGCAGAGAGACCTCAAAAGGGAAGGGTGCGTCAATTTACTCAATGTGATATTGATATTTTGGGTGACAGCAGTCCACTTGCTGAAATTGATTTGTTGACATCTGGTCTTGAAGCTTATTTAAAACTTGGATTTAGAAATATTTCGCTAAAAATTAACGATAGAAGAGTTTTGAATGAAATTATTGAAAAGTGCGGATTTGAACCTCAAGATATTGTTTCAATTTGTGTGAGTCTTGATAAGTTTGGCAAAATTGGAACCGATGGGGTGAAGACAGAACTTATTCAAAATGGTTATGATGAAAAAAAAGTTGGAAAACTTTTAAATGTTTTTGAGGAACTTAAACAAGCTTCAACCAACGCTGAAAGTTTTGATAAACTTTTGCAATTTGGAATTTCAAATGGAGTTGTTGAAAATTTAAAGCTTATTACAACCGAAGTTCAAAAACATATCCCATCTGAATTTAAAGTTGTGTATGATGCAACAATAATCCGTGGTCAGGGCTACTATACAGGAACAATTTATGAAGTTTATGACGATGAATTTGGAAGGGCGATTGGCGGTGGCGGAAGATATGATAAAATGGTTGAAAAAATGATTGGCGTGAGTGTTCCAGCTGTTGGATTTTCAATTGGATTTTATCCTGTTTGCATGCTTATGAATGAACGAAAATTTTCGTCTACAAATCAAAAACTTGCGCTTGTGTTTGATAAAAACAGCAATGTTGATGAAATTTTAAATGCTAAAAATGAATTTAAAAACAAGGGATTTGATGTTTCAATATTTGAGTTTCCAAAAAACTTTAACAATTTTGCTGAAAGACTTAAGGCGAACGGATACAAAAAATTAGTTAAAATGTCTAGTTTAGATAAAATTATTGAACTTTAGAGGTTGATATGAAAACAATTGTTTTAGCGTCAAGCAATGCACACAAAATTATTGAACTTGAGGAAATGATTCAGGGAGTTAAGTTGCTTTCACTTAAAGATATAAACTTTTTTGAGGATATTGATGAAACTGGAACAACAACTAATGAAAATGCTGAAATTAAGGTCCGTGCTGTTTTGGAGTTTGAAAAAAAACAGGGGCTGGCTTTTCCAGTTTTGGCTGATGATTCAGGTTTGTTTGTTAATGCGCTTGGTGGAGAACCGGGAGTTCACACTGCAAGATATGCTGTTGATCATAGTGATGAGGCAAACCGTAAAAAACTTTTATTTAATTTAAATGGAAAAGAAGACAGAACTGCATATTTTGAATGTACTCTTTGCTATGCTGATTTTAATGAAATTCATTTTTTTACTGGAAGAACATTTGGTAAGATTTCTGAAGTTGAGAGGGGAAGCAGTGGTTTTGCTTATGACTGCTTATTTATTTCAGATGATTTAAATAAAACTTTTGCTGAGGCCACTGCAGATGAAAAAAACAGCGTTTCGCATAGGTTTAGAGCAGTTCAAAAACTTAAGGAGTACTTAAAAAATCACGATTAATCGTGGTTTTTATTTTGAAAAAAAATAGTGATAGTTTATAATCTAACTATGGAAACAAGAGATAACAAGTTTAAACTATTTTGTAAAAATCATATTGACAGCCTGATTGTTGTTGGCGTCATTTTTGTTTTATTTAACATTTTTTTCTTAATAAATGGTGCATTTCCATACGGAAATGGCACAATTTTATTTAGCGATTCATATTATCAAATTGGTGAATTTACTCAATATGTTTTCCGAGTTTTTCAAGGTAAGGAAAATTTGTTTTTTACTAATTCACTTGGTGGGAATTTTGAAGTGTTTTCAACAATTGAATACATGCTTTTAAACCCATTTTACTTGGTTACATTTTTTGGTGGATATGATCATATTTATCAAATGTTTAACATTTCGCTTGTTTTGATGTTTATGTTCAATGCACTCGTTATGATTTGGTTTACAAGAAAGCACTTTAAAAATGTTAGAACACTTTATCGTATTTTACTTACAATTTTGTTTACCTTTTCTGCATATTTTTTGCTTAACTACGCTTTTGTTACCTGGCTCATTTATCCTGGAATTTTAATTCTCGTTATTGATGCATTTATTGAGCTTGTTAAAAATGGCAAAATTGCTAGGTTTTCAATTTTAATGACATGGTATGTTATCACAAGTTTTTCAGTTGGAATTTTTACAAATTTGATTTTGTTTTTAATTATAACCGTTTTTGTTGGCTTTTTAATTCCCAAAAATAATAGAGGTGAAATTTTCAAGAGAGTTTTTGTTGGATATTTATTTGCGGCGATTGCTTCTGTGATTATTTTGTTCCCATCAATAATGGCAATGATGCAAACCTCAAGAACGATTTCAACAATTGGGGCACTTGCTACTGACAAATTAATTTTCACACCGGCAACCCTCAATGGTGTGGTTATTGATTTTGTTCCGTTAATTATGTTTTTTGTATATTTATTTACATTGTTGAAAAAAGATAGAAAATCAAGTGAATTTAAATTTTTAATTACAACTTTTGCAATTCTAATATTCCCATTGATTTTTAATTTAAGTTTAAATCTTTTAAATGGCGGGGTGTATGCTGGATTTGCAAGCAGATTTTACTTTTTGCTTGGAACAATGCTTCATTTGACAACATTTAAAATGATTGATGCCAAACAGGAAAGTAATGTTGCCACAGACTCTAATGTAAAGAGTAGTAAACCTGTTTTAATCTCTTTAACTTTAATTAGTATTATTGCGGTGATAATTGTTCTTTTTTGGATAGTTACGCAGTATGATGCACTTGGTGCAAATTCAAAATCACCAGCATACTCCAAAATTGATATATTTAAAGTTTTTGGTTTAATATTTCTTGCGGCATTTTTGCTTTTTGCATTTGTTTCATTTATGACCAAACAAAATCAACTTAGTTTCAAAGTGTTTAAAACATTTGGTATTTGTTTAGTTGTTTTTTCAACCATATTAAATTGTTTAACATTCTCATCAAACATGACGAGTAAATATAATTTAAGTGAAATTAAAGAAATTTCAAAGGAAATGACTCAAAACGAACGGGTTGGGATTAAAAATGGTTATCCAAATGATTTAAATTTCAACTCGGAAAATATGTATCTTTTTTCATCGTTAATTCCTAAAGTTTCCAGAGATGCATATGTTTCAATTTCAAAACAAAATTCTGTAACAGCTGTTTATAGCAAGTATTTTACCATTTTGGCAGATTCTCTTGTTGGTTTAAAATATTATGTTTATGAAGAAGAAATGAATAGACCATATTTAAATTTGATAAAAAAGACTGAGAATTATTATTTATATGAAAATACTCTTGCTTCGTCGGGCGCGATTTTGTTTAACAGAGATTTTAAATTTGATTCAAAGCTTGGTGTTTACCAAAATTTTGAAAAATTAAAAGAAAGTTTTGGCGTTTCAGGCGTGCTTTTTAGTGAAGTTGAACCAACGATAACTGAGCTTAAAATTGATGGATACTCTGACTATAAAGTGATTAACATAAATTATACAGCAAGTGAAGACATTATATTATACTCAAATTTGTATGCCACAAAACCAAATGAAAAGGATGTACCAATCGAACTTAAAAAATATTCTCCAAATGTAGGGAGAATTGAGACGGAAACTGATTGTGACCTAGTTATGTTAAGTGCTGGCGAAACATACGATAAAAACATTGTTTTGCAAGATAGCGACTACAGTAAATTAGAGTTTAATGTGCTTAATTATAATGTTGCAAAAGCTCTTTGTGAAAAATTTCAAGAAAACAGTTTGGAAATAAAAAAATCGCAAAACTTTGTTTCTGTTTCTGGCACGGTTTCTGAAAATAAAAACCTTGTGGTTTTCTATGTTGATGTGCTTGGAAATGAAATTGAACTTAACGGCACTAAAGTTGAAAATGCTGAGATTTATTCATCATTCATTTCAGCTGAACTTGAAGCAGGCGAGTTTACACTTAAGGCAACCTACACTTATCCACATTTAAAAAAGTGGATTTTTGTTGCAGCACTTGGAATTTTGGTTATTGTTGGGCTTGCAATTTGCTATAAATTTACAAAATTTAAACACATAAATGTAGTTATGCCGGGGTTATTTTATGGCGTTTCAATTGCAATTTTGTCGATTTTTTACTTATTTGGTTTAATTTTAACTTTTTATAGAATTATACTTTTAATTTAAATTCAAATGTGTTAAAATGAATTCAACAAAAGATAAATGAATTTAGTTCAAAAGAAAATTTTTCGCTAGAGTTTCACAAATGAAAAACAAAAAGAACAAAAGAAGCGGGCGAAATAAACTAAACAAAATAAACAAAAGATAAAAGGTGAGTTGGGGTGGCTCTGGCTGCTCCAATTTTTTTGTGCGTATTTGCTTTGGATTATAAAAATTTTGTGATAAAATAACTTTGTGAGGTGTATATATGTCAAAACTTCTAAATGCTGCTGATGGAAATGTGCTCAAAGGGGCAAAATTTGTTAAAAATGCAAAGTTTTATAAGGATATGTTTGCGTTTTATAAAGCTTATGAAGCTATTGTTTCGGCGGACAAAGAAAAACTTCCAAATTATGTTGTTAGCACCGACGGTGAGTTTTTGCTTGATGGAATTTGTCTTTTCATTAGGAACTATGCCAGTGAATTTGATTTTGAAAGCACAAAACTCACACTAAATTATTTAAAGGTTTTGTATTACACCATTGCAAGTTATTCGGCTGATGAAAACTTGCCTGAACTTGATATAATTCAACGGGAATTTGGTGAATATTTAAAGGCGAGTGAAGAGCTTGCAATTCCAGCAAGAGATGAATATGAAAAACGGAAACAACTTGCAGATGATTGCAAAGCTAAATATGAAAAGGCAAACAATGCTTATGCCCACTATATTATTTCCGGAAAAATATGTAACATTTTATCAATTTTTTTGATGTGTTTTGGAATTTTTGGAGGAATGATTGCAACATCATTCTACTTTCTTGGCAAATTTGGGCTCACGCCAGCAATTGTAACCGCTTCAATTTCGGTTTTAGTTGGTTTTGTTTTATTTTTTGTGCTTAAGTTTTTGAGTAATAGCATTGAAAAAAATTCAGGTGAAAAATTATACACAATTCAAAGGCAAAAAAAAGCCAAGGATGAAGCCGTTGAACTTTTTAAACAATCACTTGTGAAATATTCAAAAATTGAGTGTGAAAGATATGAATATTCACACAACTTTGCAGTTGAATTGTCGTCTTATTATAAAAAGACATCATTTGATGAAATTTTAAAGAGGGCAAGACAATATAAACTTTTAACTTTCAATGTAAAAAATGACATTGAAAACCTATTTCTTTCACAAGCAGGAACTAGAAATGAAATTATCAAAAGTTTAGATATGGTTAAAGCTGATATTGATTCAGATAAAATTCTTGCTGAAATTTATGGGAAAATTGTTGATAATGATTGGTTATACTTTGATTCTTCAGTTAGATTCACATTTATAAAAAAATTTATTGAATTTGCAGAAAAGAGTTTTTCATGGACTCTTTCTTTTGAGGGTAAAGGGATCAATCCATTTGGTGTGAATGTTAAAGAAATTGCCAAAGAGCGTGTTGCATATTTAAAGTCTGGAGATTCGCTTTTGGTTAGTTCAAAATTTGATGCGCTTATGAAAACTTCCCACATAAAAAACTCAAAGAAGTTTAATGTTAAAAATGTTTCAAGTGCAGATGAGCTTAGGTCAGTTAAACTTGAATATTTAAATCACTTTTTAAGTTATGCAAATCTTCAAAAATTCAACAATTTATTTTATGATACAAAAATTGAGGGCGATGCAAGTGTGAGCGAAGAAATTGTTGAACAAAATAAAAAAATTCCAATTTCAGTTATGCTGAACATAAAAATGCTTGAGTTTAAGCTGGGGCTTGAAAACAGTGATTTCCAACTCATCAATAAAATTGCAGAAGATATTGAAAAAAGAGCGGTTGGAAAAATGGTTAACATTGCTGGTTCAAGATATGATATGTTAAAAACTGAGAACGATTTGCGAGATAACTTAATTAAAAGCATTGAAGATTTTGGTGATTACATAAAATATTGGGTTGGCGAGAATTGTTATGTGGCATATAAATTTTAAAATAAAGCAAGAGAATTCTTGCTTTTTTATTTGTGCTTAAATTCAAGTTGCATTTTTGACAGTTTGAATTTATAATTGATTAAGTAAGGAGAAAGTTATGTTTGATGTTAATGAACTTAAACTTTTAGAAGAAAGTGCAATTCAAACTATTCACTGTCTTTGACAAGGAAGGGCTTGAATTAAAATTAAAAGAACTTGAAAAGGAAGAACAAAATCCTGAAATTTATAAAGATTTTGAAAAAATGAAACAGGTTGGTGTTCAAAAAAAATCGGTTACCTTAATTCTTGAAAAAATTAACGGTGTTAACGGTGAACTTCAAGATTTAAAGGAAATGTATGAACTTCTAGAGAGCGAAAATGCGAGCGAAGATGAGTGGAAGGTGTTTGAAAAAGATGTAAAAAAACTATCAAAAGAAATAGATTCACTTTACATTGAAACGCTTTATTCTGGTGAAAATGATATGTGTTCTGCGCTTGTTGAGCTTCACTCAGGTGCTGGTGGTGAAGAGGCACAAGATTGGACGGATATGCTTCACCGAATGTATTTAAGGTATGCAGAAAAACAAGGTTATTCGGCAAAGGTTGTAAACTATTTGTATGGTGACGGCGCTGGATATAAGTCCGTTACGCTTTTAATTGAAGGCGAACATGCTTATGGAAATTTAAAGTGCGAAAGGGGTGTTCATAGGCTTGTTAGAATTTCACCATTTGACGCAAATAAGCGCAGGCACACATCGTTTGCAAGTGTTGAAGTTTCACCGATTATTGAAGAAACAAATTCAATTGAAATTCGACCTGAAGACATAAAAGTTGACACTTTTAGAAGCGGAGGTGCTGGTGGTCAACATATAAACAAAACTGAATCTGCCGTCCGCATTACTCACATCCCAACTGGAATTATTGTTGCTTGTCAAAATGAAAGAAGTCAAACGCAAAACAAAGAGTTTGCAATGAAAATGCTTTATGCAAAGCTTGCTGAAAAAAGAGAGCGTGAAAAGGAGGCTGAAAGACAGGCAAAACTTGGACTTCAAATGAAAATTGAGTGGGGAAGTCAAATTAGATCGTATGTGCTTTGCCCATACACAATGGTAAAGGACCATAGAACCAATTTTGAGGTTGGGGATGCTGATGCGGTGCTTGATGGAGAAATTCAGCCATTTATCAATGCAAAATTGAAATTTGATAAATCAAATGAAAAGTTGAATTAAAGAGGAAAATAATGAAAAAAGATGTGCTTATTTTAGGAATTGAATCAAGTTGTGACGAGACTTCTGTTTCAGTTGTAAAAAATGGAAGAGAGGTGCTTTCAAATATAATTTCATCACAAATTGACATTCATAAGCTTTATGGCGGGGTTGTGCCAGAAATTGCTTCAAGAAACCATGTTATGAATATTGATGGGGTTTATGAAGAAGCACTTAAAACAGCAGGTGTTACAATTGATGACATTGATGCAATTGCAGTAACTTATGGTGCTGGCCTTTTGGGTGCGTTAATTGTTGGTGTCAACTTTGCAAAAGCACTTGCCTATGCAACCAAAAAGCCGCTTATTGCGGTTAATCACATTGAGGGTCATATTGCGGCCAACTATATTGCTCATGCGGAACTTGAGCCACCTTTTGCGTGTTTAATTGTTTCTGGCGGGCACACAGCGCTTGTTAAAATGGATTCATACACAAGTCGTAAACTTATTGGAACAACCACTGATGATGCCATTGGTGAGGCTTTTGATAAAGTTGCTCGTGAATGTGGGCTTGAATATCCAGGTGGACCAAATGTTCAAAAACAGGCTGAAAAAGGCTCGGCGAATATAACTTTCACTGGAATGTTGAAGGAAAAAATTACTGATTTTAATTTTTCATACAGCGGCTTAAAAACAGCTGTTATAAATTATATTCACAACAAAAAACAAAGGGGCGAAGAAGTTAACGTTCCTGACATTTGTGCAAGTTTTCAGGAAGAGGCTGTTTCACAGGTTGTAAATAAATCTGTTTTTGCGCTTAAAAAGTTTGGTTTTGACAAAATTGTTTTAGCTGGGGGAGTGTCGGCAAATTCAAGGCTGCGTAGTATGATGGATGAAAAGGCTTCTGCGGTGAATGCAAAGGTTTATTATCCACCAGTAAAACTTTGCACTGATAATGCTGCAATGATTGCTGCTGCTGGCTACTATAATTTCATGGCTGGCAAATCTATTGTTGATCCAAAAGAACTGGCACCAACCAGCAACATTGCACTTTAATAGAGGTGTCATGCCCTTAACGCGCGCGCGTTATAAAATATTTCAAAATAAAGTCAAATTTTCTATTGACAGAAAAGGAGGCTTGTGATATTATATGATAGCACCTACCGCGATGGCAAGGTGTTAATTTTTTGAGGAGAAAAATTATGAGAAATAGAATTACACTTGAATGCACAGAATGTAAGAGTCGTAACTACGATACCTACAAAAACAAAAAGAATGACCCAGACAGATTGACATTCACAAAATATTGCCCAGTATGCAAAAAACACACAGCTCATAAAGAATCAAAGTAAGTAGGAGAGCGAAATGGCAAAAAATAAAAACAAGCTACCAGCAAGCAGTGAAATGGAAAAGTCTGATGAAGTTTTATCTGTAAAGCAAAAACCTTCAAAAGAAGAAATTAAAGCTGCAAAAAAAGCTGAGAAAGAAAAAGCACAAAAGCAAAACGCAAAAAAACAAAGAGAAAAGGTTAAGAGAAACAGAGCAAAGGAAACTGTTTCAGAACTTAAAAAAGTTTCTTGGCCAACCTTTGGAAAAGCTGCAAAACAAACAGGTGCAGTTTTGGTTGTTGTTGCTATTTTTACGCTTGTCGTTTTAGGTATTGATACGCTTCTTGCTTGGCTTTTGAAACTGATTATTAATATATAATTTAGAAGGATAAGAACATGATTGATTTATCAAAGTTAGATGAGCCAAAGTGGTATGTGCTTCACACATTCACTGGCTATGAAGCAATGGCAGTTGACAGTCTTAATAAATGTATTGCAAAAAACAATCTTCAAGACTACATTTTGGAAGTTAGAATTCCAATGGAAACAGTTATTGAAGAAGGCAAAAATGGAAAGAAAAAGGCTGTTGAGAAAAAACTTTTCCCTTGCTATATCTTGATAAAAATGAGATATACTGATAGCCTTTGGCACACAATTGTCAACACAAGGGGTGTTACTGGTTTTGTTGGTCCTCAAGGTCGTCCACTTCCACTCACAGAAGAGGAAGTTAAAAAGATGAAACTTGAAAAGACAGTTGTTGACATTAAAGTTGAACCAGGTCAAAAAGTTAAGATGATTGATGGTGCTCTTGAAGGTTTTGTTGGAACAGTTATCTCAGTTGACAGTGAAAATGGAAAATGCAAAGCTGAAGTTGAAATGTTTGGCAGACCAACAGCTGTTGATGTTGATTTATCACAAATTGAAATTCTTGATTAATTTGTTATATTCGGGTTGCCGCCCGTTTATATAAAGTGGGAGAGGTAAATTTTTCATGCCTCAACAAACCACATTATCCTAAAGTTTAGGATAAAGGAGAAATTTATGGCAGCAAAAAAGAAAATTAAAGCAGTCGTAAAAATCCAAATTCCTGCTGGAAAAGCAACCGCAGGTCCTCCAATTGGTTCAAGTCTTGGACCTCATGGAATTAACATTGGTCAATTTGTTAAGGATTTTAACGATAAAACTGCAGGACAAGCTGGACTTGTTATTCCAGTTGTCATGACTATCTATGAAGATAGAAGTTTTGAATTTATTTTGAAGACACCACCTGTAGCCGTTCTTATTTTAAAAGAACTTGGAATGGAAAAGGGTTCAGGTTCTCCAAAAGCAACAAAAGTCGGAAAACTTACCGCAGCTCAAGTTGAGAAAATTGCAAAAATTAAATTACCAGATCTCAACACAACAAGCTTAGAATCAGCTAAGAGCATGGTTAAGGGAACTGCTCGTTCAATGGGCGTTACAGTAGTAGACTAGGAGGCAGATTATGAAACACGGAAAGAATTACGAAAACGCAGCAAAGAAAATTGAAGCAGGCAAACTTTATGAGCCAGCTGATGCTCTTGGACTTGCAATTGAAACCGCTCCAGCAAAGTTTGATGAAACAATTGAAATTCACATTCGTTTAGGTGTTGACCCAAGATCAGCAGATCAACAAGTTCGTGGAAGTGTTGTTCTTCCAAACGGAACTGGTAAAACAGCAAAAGTTGTTGTTATTGCTAAAGGCGATAAAGCTGATGCAGCAAAAGCAGCAGGTGCTGATGTAGTTGGTGCAGAAGAAATTATTGACAAAATCATGAAAGAAAACTGGCTTGATTTTGATGTATGTATCACAACCCCAGACATGATGGGACTCGTTGGAAGATGTGCTCGTGTTCTTGGACCTAGAGGACTTATGCCAAACCCAAAAAGTGGAACAGTTACAATGGATGTTGAAAAAGCAATTCATGATGTTAAAGCTGGTAAGGTTGAATACAGAGTTGACAAATTTGGTATTGTTCATGCCGCAATTGGTAAAAAGAGTTTTGGTGTTGAAAAACTCCTTGAAAACTATGACACATTTGTTGATGCAATTGTTAAAGCAAAACCACAAGCTGCAAAAGGACAATATATTAAATCTGTTAATGTTGCAAGCACAATGGGACCTGGAGTTAAAGTTATTTACAGAGTTAAATAGTTTTAAAGTTAAAAGCCTAGGTATGTCTAGGCTTTTTTTATGTCTTTTTTTGTAATTGATATTGAAATGGTTAAGAAATTATTATATAATAGATAAGGTTTAATTATGAAAGTAGAAGATAGTTTTAAGTTTGATCAAGAAGTTATTGATTTCATGGAACAAGTTAGAAATGGCAATGTAATCACATCTGCCAGTCTTTTTCGTGAGGCAGTTTCTATTTTAAATGCTCCAATTAGTTTAGATTTGGATATTGCAACAAAAAAACAAATGTCAAGTTTAAAAGAACAAATTAAACTTGCCTTTGTTAAACTTTTTAGAGAAGAAATTGAAACAAAAAATCCAATTATAGGAAAGAATATTTATTTAATTTATAGATATATTGCCTCATATAAGGCATTTGCGGATTTGATTGATTCAAAAGAAGCTGTTCGAACTGGAGCCCAAAATTGCCAAAATTTAATTCAATATGCTGAAAATGTTTGGAATCTCATGCATAAGGAAAATTTACCATCATATCAACTTGAGTATTTAAACAATTTCAATCCAAAAGATTACAGCAAATTTATTGCAAACTTTGGAACAGTTGTTGATATTTCAAGAGCATTTGAAAAAACAGGGCATATGATTGATTTGAATGCTCTCACAAATGAACTTAAAGATGCCTATAAAATTTATTACACAACGGCAAATATTTTTAATCCAAGGTATGGATTTAGTGATGTTGAAAGAAGAATTCCAATCCAAAATTTATCTGGAAATATGAATGTTGGAAGAAATATTTCTGCTGAAAGTTTTATGCAGTTTATTCAATATCCTGGAACAAATGCAAGGGGAATTTCAACCGGACTTGAAGTTGCAAGCTGGAATGATGAATCGCTTGAAGTGTTGAAAAGAGAAAAAATGGATATTTTGAGGCTAGCTGATGCCCCTGAAGTTGTTATTGCATCACTGATTGTGTGTTTAAGTAAACTTAATTTTAAAGATGGAGTGAATTACTTGACTAAATTTTATACTCCAAACTTTGAAAACGATCAAGAAAAAATGTATTGGAATGATTTTATTAATCACTTACCATTTGAAACGGAAGCGCCAGTTGATAAAAATGCGCAAAATAAGCATGAAATTGATAAAGAAAAACATGCTGAATTTTTGAGATTATTCAAAAATGATGTGATAGAAAGAGTTCAGGCCGGTGAAAGTGAAACAACCATTGTTAGGTCATGGCAAAACCCTGAAGAAAAGGAAATAATTTATTCAGTTTTGGCTCCTAATGTTTTTGAAACAAATAAATAAAAACCTTGGAAATTTCCAAGGTTTTTTTTATTCGCTAATTTCATTTATTATACTTTGCATATCTCCAAATCTTTTTGTTGCATTTTTAATAATTTTTCTATCTTTGTAATGACCAGAAATAAATTCAATTGAGTGTTTGGTTGGTTCAAAAATTGACTTATATGGAACAGGTAATGATTCCGCAAATTTTGAAAATTTTTCAATAATTTCGTAAGGCAAATTTGATGGTTGACTAGGAATTCTTCCAAAGACATTTTTTGTTATGTAATCATTTATCACAACTTCTGGTGTTAAAAGAACTGCTCCGCCTAAAATTTTTGTTCCCCTTGAACAGAAGGTTGAAAAATCAGTTGGGTTGAATTTTGGTTGAGACTCATTTTCATAAAATTCATCTTGTGTTAAATTTGGATTTGTTTTTAATGCTTTTTTAAATTTTCTATTTAAAACATCTTGAATTGCATTTGATGAAAATTTAAATTTTGAATATTGATTTTCAACAAACATTCTAGTGTTAAGTTCAATTTCATTTTGACTATTGTCTTCAATTTCAACTTCAATTATGTTTGGATTTTTTGGCGATGGATAAAATAAAATTTTGTTATAAACACAATTCACAAAACCATGAGTTGAATCACCAGTATATTGAATCATGTCAAAAGGATTAAAAACTGACAAATTAAATGGCTTAATTTTTTCAGGTGACTCGTGCAATGGCGAAAAAGCAGCTGAATTTTCAGTTGCTGGCGATATTGTTGGTATTTGCTTTCTTGCTTCATTTAATTCTTCTATGCTAATTTTGTTTACTGACATTAAAAATTCCTCTAAAAATTGTGGTAAAATACCATTTCTATCTAAAACAATATAAGTATATCATGTGAATTTGTGTTTTTCAATACCCTTTAAAAAATTTATTGAAGTTTTTTGGCAAAAGGATTGACATTTTTTTTATAATAGGTATAATATTCATTGTTAAAAATACAAGTGCCGAAGACAGCAAGTGGGGTATCCCTTAAATATCTTGCCGAGGAATGTAAGAATTTTCTATTTTAGTTAGATAAAAGCCTTATGTTCCACCAGCGAGCATAAGGTTTTTTTTAACGCTTCACACTAAAATAGGAGGAAAAACATGTCAGCAAATTTTGAAAACAAAAAAGTGGTTGTAAGCGAAATTGAAGAACTTGCTAAAAATGCAAAGTCAATCGTGCTTGTTGACTACCGCGGACTTACAGTTGCTCAAGTAACTGAACTTCGTAACACAGTTCGTGAAGCTGGCGGAACTTACAAGGTTTACAAAAACAGACTTATGAAGCTTGCTTTTGATAAACTTGGAATTACATTCCCAGCATCTGACTTTGAAGGTACAACAGCCGTTTTGTTCCATTCAACTGACGAAGTTGCTCCTGCTAAAATTGCACTTGATGGTTCAAAGAAATTCAATGTTTTGAAACTTAAATCAGGTTATGTAAGCGGAAAATATTATGATGCAAACGAAATCACAACTCTCGCTAACATTCCATCAAGAGAAGTTTTGGTTGGCCAACTTCTCGGGCTTCTTACAAACCCAATGCGCTCACTTGCTGTGGCTGTAAGTGAAATTGCAAAGAAAAATGCATAATTTTAATTTAATTATTTAATTTTTTATATTTTAGTCACAAGATTTTAATAAATAAAACAAAATTTATATCATTAGGAGAAAATAAAAATGGCAGATATTAAGAAATTTATTGAAGACATTAAGGGTATGACAGTTGTTGAACTTAATGATCTTGTTAAAGCTATTGAAGAAGAATTTGGAGTTTCAGCAGCAGCTATGGCAGTTGCAGCTCCAGCAGCTGGTGCAGGTGCTGCAGCAGCTGAAGAAGAAAAAACTGAATTCAATGTTGTGCTTAAAGATGTTGGCGCAAACAAAATTGCAGTTATTAAAGTTGTTCGTGAAATCACAGGACTTGGCCTTGCTGAATCAAAGGCAATGGTTGATGGTGCTCCAAGCACAATTAAAGAAGGCGTTGCAAAAGAAGCAGCTGAAGAAATGGTTGCAAAATTCAAAGAAGCAGGCGCTACAGCTGAACTTAAATAATTTTAGCAAAAAATTAAGTGTGAAGATAAGGCAGACGAATTTGTCTGCCTTTTTATTTGACAAAAAATTGTAAATAAAATATATTTATCTTATTAAAAAATTAGGAGATAATATGGAGAAAAATAATGTTATTTTACAAGAAAATTGTAAAAAAGACAAAGTAAAAACAATTTTGTTTGTTGTTATGATTGTGTCATTTCTTTGTGCATTGTTTTCAACAATTTTTTGTGTGTCACTTTATGAACATACATTCAGTGATTTTGCTGAAACTCTATCATATTGCATGATGCAAAATCCATACAACGGTGTTGATGGTGCTCGTTCAATTTATCCACCTATTGCATTTTTACCATTTTATTTGTTCGCTTTAATTTGCAAACCTGAACTTGCTCAATATTTGGAAAACATTAAAAATTTATCACCTTCAGAAAGTTATTATCCATATATGGTTGAGCTTTCGCAAACAACCAACTTTAGAATTGCATTTATTTTGTTTTATTTAATAGTCACTGCATTAATTTTGCTTGTCGTTGCAAAAATGTCAAAATTTAAGGGAACAAAACTTGTCTATTTATTGATTTCAGTATTTTGTTTTTCACCATTTGTTTATGCATTTTGCAGGGGAAATAACATCATTTTGGTTGGACTTTTGGTTCTCTTGTTTTTCTGGCTTTATAATAGTGAAAAGAGATGGCAGAGGGAACTTGCCAATGTTTGTTTGGCTGCCGCTGCTGCAATTAAAATTTATCCACTTTTGATTGCTTTATTCTTTATTAAAGATAGAAGATGGATGGATTTGCTTAAAACTATTTGTTATGCACTTGCTTTAATTTTCCTCCCATTCTTACTCATCAAAGGTGGATTTGGAAATATTAGAGAAATTTGGAATAATTTCACAACATTTAACTCTGGATCAGGAAGAAATGAATCTTGGGGAAATATTGGATTTGACTTATTTGCTTCAAAAATTGGACTTTCACTTTTTGGCTCAAAAACGCTTTATTCGTTGCTTAGCAAGTTTTTAAGATATGGAGCAATCATTGTTACACTTGTTGCAATTGTTTTAAGTAAAAATACAAAACATAAATTTCAACCAGCGCTTATGGTTATTTTAACTTATGAGCTTTGGATGGGTGTTTCATATTATTACACAATGTGTGCGTTGATTTATCCAGTTATTATGTATATAATTTGTTTTAATGATTTATCAAAATTTGATAAATGGTTTTATGGAATTTGTTTTGCGTTTATTGCAATTCCAGTTCCATTCTGGTTCATATTCGAAAACTTCTTTGTTTGTCAACTTGCAGGAATTGCGCTTTTAATTAAAACATACATTGACTTGTTCACCGATTTTCAAGCCAGAAAAAAACATAAACCACTTGAAAAAGTTGAAACCAAGGAAATTGAAAGACAAGAAAAATGACGGCTAATTAACCTACAACATAATTAACAAGAAATCAATCACAAAAAGAGCAACAAAAGTTGCTCTTTTTTATATTTAAAAAATTGTATTCAATAATTAAAAGTGGTATAATTTTTTTAAGGAGAAAGTTTATGCATAAATATAGAGATACAGAAAAATGTTGGTGTAAAAGTGGGAAGTTATATAAAGATTGCCACAAAGAATTTGATATTAAACTTGAAGAGTTAAAAAAACAGGGAAATATTATTCCGCCACACAAATGGATTAAAAATGACGACCAAATTAAAGGAATTAAAGAAGCAAGCAGAATTAACACTTTAATTTTGGATAGAGTTACCCGCGAAATTCATGAGGGTATGACAACTCAAGATATTGATGATATTGTTATGGATGAAACTAAAAAACTTGGTGGAATTCCATCATGCTTAGGTTATGAAGGGTTTCCAAAAAGTGTTTGCACCTCTGTTAACAATGTTGTTTGCCATGGAATTCCAAGCAAAGATGTTGTTTTAAAATCTGGCGACATTGTTAATGTTGATTGCACAACTGAAGTTAATGGATTTTTTGGTGATTCATCAAGAATGTTTGAAATTGGAAAAGTTTCAAAAGAAGCGCACAGGCTTGTTGAAGTTACGAAAGAGTGCTTGGATATTGCAGTAAAAAATTTAAAGCCATGGGTTTCACATCTTGGCGATATTGGTTATTATGTTTCAAAACATGCACGTGAAAATGGTTATTCTGTTGTTCGTGAACTTGGTGGTCACGGTGTGGGGCTTGCAATGCATGAGGATCCATTTGTTTCGCACCTGGGGAAAATGGGCGAAGGAGTTTTGCTTGTTCCTGGAATGGTGTTTACAATTGAGCCAATGATAAATCAAGGAAGAGCAGGTGTTTGCATTGATGATTCTGATGGTTGGACAGTTTACACATGGGACGACAGTTTGTCAGCTCAGTGGGAATATACCCTTGTGATGACCGAACATGGTTTAGAAATTTTATCTAAATAAGTTGAGTATTGACGAAATGATTATTTCATGGTAAACTAAAGCATGTTAGGAGAAATTTATGATTAACAAAATTTGGGGCAATGCCACTGAAAAATATTTTCCAAAAAATTATAAAAACGAAATGCTTGAAGTTTATAGTGGAACAAACGGAAATTTAGATGATTTGTTTCTTTCAATAGTTGAGCTTTTAAATGCGTTTGAAAGCGGAAATCAAACAGAAATTACGGAACACATTCATGCAAGTGTTGATGCATCAACGCTTGCCGTTAGAATGTCAACTAACATTCAAGAAAGGGAAGCAGTGCTACAAACAGGAATTTGTGATTATTTATCTCCAATTATGGAAAAATCATTCTATGCGCCAGAATTTTTTGAGGAAATGCTTAAGCATTATCCTAAAAAGCAAAAAATGATTTTAGGTGGTTTAATTAAACTTCCAACTAAAAATTTTTTAAATAAATATTTGAAATCTAAGTTCGAAAATTCGCAAAAAATGATTGAATTACGCAAAAATAAACTTAATTTTGATGAAAATGGAAAATTAAAAACAATTCAAATGGGGGAATAGGAAATGAAATTAAAACAAGCAAGAGAAATTATTTCTCATTATCATGATTTAAATGAGCTTAATGAGGCAGTTGCTTTTATTTTTGAAAATGCAAGTGCAAAGGAAATTCTTGATTTATTATTTTATTTGGAAAACTTAAATTATTTTGATTCAACTGACAGACCTTATGACAGAAAAGATTTTGTTTTAAAAATTCTTTCAATTGGTGATAAAAAAGTTTTAGAAGAACTTTGTGATGAACGAAATATTGATTTGTGTTTAGGGAAAAACATTGACCTTTATAGTCGTGCGATGAGTGAGTTTAATGAACTAAAAACACAAAAGCAACCAGGAGAAGATCAATAAAAAAACAGGCAGTTGCCTGTTTTTTTATTTGTTTCATTATTTTAAACCTTCAACAAGTTTTAACGCATGCAAAACTTGTTCTTTAACATTTGCTTTTCCTGCTTTATTGTAGTCCCTTTGATCAAAGTGTTCAGGATGCTCTGCAAGGTCTTGACGAACACCTGCTGTGTGGGCCAAACGAAGATCTGTGTCCATATTAATTTTACAAATTGCAGTTTTTGCCATTTTCTTAATATCTTTTTCACTAATTCCCTGACTCTTCTTAATTACGCCACCATACTTTTTAACAAGTTCAACCCATTTTTCTGGAACCATTGAACTTCCATGAGCAACAAGTGGAAGGTTTGGAAGAACTTTGTGAACATTTTCAATAACTTTATATTGAATTATAGGAGTTGCAATTGATTTGTTAATTCCGTGGGCAGTTCCAATTGAAATTGCCAAGCTGTCAACGCCGGTTTTTGTTGCAAAATCAAGTGCTTCATCTGGCTGTGTGAATGTTTCTGTGTCACTGTGAATCATATCTTCAGTTCCAATAATTTTTCCAAGTTCTGCCTCAACAGTTACGCCGCGCTCATGTGCATATTTTACAACTTTTTGAGTAATTTTAACATTTTCTGCATATGGAAGGGCAGATCCATCAAACATAACGCTTGTGAATCCTGCGTTGATTGCTTCTTTGCAGGCTTCAAAACTTTTTCCGTGGTCCAAGTGAAGCGCAATTTTGTTTTTATAGTGTTTGCTTGCTGTTTCAACAATTGCGTGAATATAGTCATATCCAGCATATTTTCCAGCACCTTCTGAAACAGAAATAATTACAGGAGCATTGAGTTCTCCGGCAACTTCTGCAACTGCTTGCGCTGATTCCAAATTGCAAACATTAAATGCAGGAATTGCATATCCGCCTTTAAGAGCGTCTAAAAGCATCTTTTTTGTGTTAACTAATGCCATAAAAATACCTACCTTTATTTTTTTCTGGTTATTGAGCGAAAGTTCATTCTCAACAAAATCATTATAGAATTTTGATTTAAAATTGTAAACAAATATTTGCTTTATTTTTTTGTTTAGCATATAATCAAATTGTTAAAAATTAATATAAGGAGATTCATTTATGGCAAATATTAAAGTTGCAATTAACGGATTTGGAAGAATTGGTCGTTTGGCATTCAGACAAATGTTTGGTGCTAAAGGCTATGAAATTGTTGCAATCAACGATTTAACAAGTCCAAAAATGCTTGCTCATCTTTTAAAATATGATTCAGCACAAGGACCATATGCACTTGCAAGCACAGTAAAATCATCTGAGGACGGTGCTGAAGAAGGCTGGATTTCTGTTGCTGGAAAGAAAATTAGAATTTATGCTGAAAAAGACGCCGTAAACTGCCCATGGAAGGCACTTGGCGTTGATGTTGTTTTGGAATGCACAGGCTTCTATACATCAAAGGAAAAATCAATGGCACACATCACTGCAGGAGCTAAAAAGGTTATCATTTCTGCTCCAGCAGGAAAAGATCTTCCAACAGTTGTTTATTCAGTTAACGAAAAAATATTAAAAAAGACTGATACAATCATTTCAGCGGCAAGCTGCACAACAAACTGCTTGGCACCAATGGCAAAAGCACTCAACGATAAATTTCCAATCGTTTCAGGAATTATGACAACTGTTCATGCTTACACTGGTGATCAGATGCTTCTTGATGGGCCACACAGAAAAGGTGATTTGAGAAGAGCAAGAGCAGCTGCTTGTAACATTGTTCCAAACTCAACAGGTGCTGCAAAAGCAATTGGCTTAGTTATTCCAGAACTTGCAGGAAAACTTATTGGATCAGCTCAACGTGTTCCTGTTGCAACAGGTTCTTCAACAATTTTAGTTGCTGTTGTTGATGGAAAAGGCAAGGAAGTTACAGTTGAAGATATTAATGCAGCAATGAAAAAACAATCTTCTGATTCATTTGGATACAACACTGATGAAATTGTTTCAGGTGATATTGTTGGAAGCACATATGGTTCAATTTTTGATGCAACTCAAACAATGGTTACACCAGTTGGAAATGGGCTTTATCAAGTTCAAGTTGTTGCTTGGTATGATAATGAAAATTCATACACATCACAAATGGTTAGAACAATTAAATATTTTGCAGAATTGAAATAAAAAAACTCAAAAAAGGCGGCTGAGCCGTCTTTTTTTATTGCTTAAATAAAAATAAATTTACAACAGGGCGAAATTGTGATAAACTTACTTTGTAAAATGTTAATATGGAGCTATTATGAGTAAATGTCCAAGATGTGCATCTGAATATTCATCAAATGACAAAAAATGTCCAAGATGCGGGCTTGAAGTTCGTCAAATGAAAAAGTTTTTGGCTTCGCAGGGTGCTGATTTGAATGAAGAAACAAAATTGGAAAAATCGACTGAAGTTTCAGTTAATTTGAACCAAGATGAGACAAAACCAAAAGCAGAAAAACCAAAATCTGAAAGGCAACTTAAAAGGGAACAGAAACTTGCTGAAAAAAAGGCCAAAAAAGCAGAAAAGCAAAAGGCGAAAGAAGAACTTTTTAATGAACAGACGGATTTTTCAAAATTTGCTAGAAATACTGAAGAAAATATTGAAGCCAGAAAAAACTATGATGGCTCTTTTAAGCAACGCAGAAAATTCGCAAAAGAAAAAAATCAAAACCCACAATTCAATCTTGACGAAAATGGCGAATTTGACATTGATACAAGTGATGTTGAAATTGTTGGTGAAGAAAATGCAAAACTTATTGAAGAGCAAAAACAGAGAGAATATAGTATAAGAAAGGCTCGTGGCGATTATAAAGAACCTAAAATTGCATGGTGGGATTTGTATAAACTTGCCGATCGTGCAATGGCAAGGCGCAAAATTAAAAAAGAAGTTAACAAAGCAGCGGTTCAAAAGCCACCTTTTGTAAAAAAGGCAAAACTTTTAATTTTGTGTATTTTCCTTGGTTGGGTTGGTGCACATGATTTTTATGCCCGAAACCACAAACGGGGTTTTGTTTCGCTTATAACAGCCATCCTTTCATTTGGGCTTTATGCGCTTTCATCAACTTGGGTTTGGATTCAGTCTGCTCAGTTGTGGCTTATTGGATTTCCTGGATTTATAAATCTTTTTATGTGGATTAGTGATATATTCAGTATAATTTTTAATAAGTATAAATTTAGAATTCAAAAAGAGAACTTTATTTTTAAACTCAATGTTCAAACACGTGCAAAACTTGGGAAAAAATATATTAGCGAGGAGTATTACAGAAAACCTTGGTGGTTTAAATTTAAAGTTTGGTGCAGTGAACAAAAAGAAGCTTCACAAGAGAGAAAAAAGGCGAGAAAATTAAGAGCTATTGAAATTGAAAAAGCTAAACTTGAAAAAGAAAAAGAATTAAAAAAGCAACTTGCTGATGAAGCTAAGGCTGAGGAATTTCAAGATGAGCTTAAACAAAAAGAAAAGTTTGAAGCAGCACAGGCTGTTGATAAAAAACTAATTAAAGAAATTGATACATTTGGAAATTCTTCAAATGAAGAAAAGAAAGTAAGCGGCGGGAGCCAAAAAAACAAGGTAAAAAAGACATTTAAATCAAAGAAGAAAAAATAATGCGTGACGAAATTTTAGATGAAACAGTTGATAAAAGCAAAATAACGGTGGTTGTTGGAATGAGTGGAGGAGTTGACTCCTCTGTTGTTGCTTTGCTTTTAAAACAGCAAGGATATAATGTCGTTGGTTTGTTCATGAACAATTGGGAAGAAAATGATCCAAATGGTGTTTGCACAGCAGTTGATGATTTTAATGATGTGAAGCGCGTGGCAAATCAAATTGGAATTCCATATTATTCCATTGATTTTTCAAAAGAGTATATGGATAATGTTTTCAAAGACTTTCTGGAAGAGTATTCAAATGGACGCACTCCAAATCCAGATGTTTTGTGTAATCGTGAAATTAAATTTGGGCCATTTTTAAGGTTTGCAGAAGCGCTTGGTGCAGATAAAATTGCCACTGGTCATTATTGCAATATTGCTTGTGATGATAATGGAAATTATTACTTGCAAAAAGCTGAAGACCAAGGAAAAGATCAAACTTACTTTTTAAATCAACTTTCACAAGAACAGCTTTCAAAAGTTATTTTTCCAATTGGAAAAATGACCAAGGCTGAAATTAGAAAAATTGCAGAGGAAAATAATTTTTCAACTGCAAATAAAAAGGACAGCACAGGAATTTGTTTTATTGGTGAGCGTAATTTTAAAAACTTTTTAAAAGAGTTTTTACCAGCAAAACCAGGCAAAATTGTGAATATAAATAATGGTGAAGTTGTGGGAAATCATGATGGACTTATGTATTACACACTTGGTCAAAGAAAGGGGCTTGGAATTGGAGGCGGGCATGGCGAAAGTGGAGAGGCTTGGTTTGTTGTAAAAAAAGATTTAAAAACCAACACGCTTTTTGTTGCTCAAGGAAGTGATGATGCGCTTTATTCAGATGCTTTAATTTCTAATAAATTTAATTGGATTCCAAAAGTGCCAGCAGAAAAAGAATTTGAATGCACGGCTAAATTTAGATATCGTCAACCAGATCAAAAGGTTAAAGTTAAAATTCGTAATGACGGATCTGTGTATGTTGAATTTGCTAAAAAGCAAAGGGCAATAACGCCTGGTCAGTATGTTGTTTTATATAAGGCTGAAGAAAATCAAAAGTATGACAACTGCTTAGGTGGCGGGCAAATTGATGCTGTTATAAAAAACGGAAAAGTATTAGATGTTTAATGGAGGATTTTATGAAAAAAGTAGTTCTGACAGGCATTAAGCCAACGGGAACTCCGCATATTGGTAATTATTTTGGTGCAATAAAGCCAGCTATTGAACTTATCAATAGTGATGAATTTGATGGTTTTTATTTCATTGCGGACTACCATGCTTTAAATAGTCTTCAAACCAGTGAAGACATGAAAAAGTTTACCAGGGAACTTGCGTGCACATGGCTTGCTTGTGGACTTAATCCAGAAAAAAATTATTTTTATAGGCAAAGTCAAATTCATGAAACTGCTGAGCTTTGTTGGATTTTGATGAATGTAACTCCAAAAGGACTTATGAATAGAGCGCATGCCTATAAAGCCTGCGTTGAGGCAAATATTGCAAATGGAAAGGATACTGACGATGGTGTCAACATGGGGCTTTATAATTATCCAATTTTAATGGCTGCCGATATTTTACTTTTTAACACAAAATTTGTTCCTGTTGGTGCAGATCAAAAACAGCATGTTGAAATGGCGAGAGATATTGCAAAGGCATTCAACAAAAAATATGGTTACACTCTAGTTGTTCCACAAGAGATTATTAAAGAGAATGTCGCAACCTTAAAAGGGCTTGATGGTAGAAAGATGAGTAAGAGTTATGGCAACCAAATTCCACTGTTTTGTGACGAGACGGTTTTAAAAAAGCTGATCTCAAGTATAAAAACAGACAGTTCGCTTCCTGGTGATCCAAAGAGTACAGATTGCACGCTTTTTGAATATATGAAGGTTTTTGGGACGGAAGAGAAAATTCATGAAATGGAAGAAAGATTTGCAAATGGGATTTCTTGGGCAGAAGCCAAATCGGAACTTTTTAATATGGCTAACGAATTTTTAAAACCGATGCGTGAAAAATATAATTATTATATGACTCATTATGAAGAGGTTGAGAAAATACTTGAGGATTCCGAAAGAAAAGTTAGGGTTATTGCAGCTGAGACACTTGAAAGAGTTAGAAAAGCTGTTGGTGTTATATAATATATAAATATAGATACGCGTGCGCGCGCGAAGAAAAGTGGGGAAATCCCCACTTTTTATTTTTAAAGTTAAAAAAATTGTAAAAAGGTGTTGACATAAAAATTTGTTTGTAGTATTCTCTAGTGGACGCGCCCAAAAGTGCGTTCATAATATCAAACAAAATAAGTTAATAAAATTTTTAAAATTTTTTAAAAAAGGTGTTGACAAAAATTTTTAAATTTGGTATTATTGTTTTGTTCCGCACGGAACAGTCGTAAATTGACAATTGAATATATTGAAATGTACAAGGTTTTTTAAAGAATTATTTAAATGATACTTGTTAATTTCTTGAGAAAGATTACATACTAAATACAAACTTTATTAGTCAGTATTAATGTCTAAGAAGTTAGAATTAAAACATAAGAGTTTGATTCTGGCTCAGGACGAACGCTGGCGGTATGCTTAAGACATGCAAGTCGAACGAGCGATTGAGTGTGCTTGCACATTCAAAAGCGAGTGGCGGACGGGTGAGTAACGCGTGAGCAACCTGCCTCTTTCAACGGGATACCAATTGGAAACGATTGTTAATACCGTATATGACCACAGCATCGCATGGTGCAGGGGTGAAAGGGTTTACTGGAAAGAGATGGGCTCGCGTCTGATTAGCTAGTTGGTGGG